>DASZVY010000094.1:0-152967 GCA_035546855.1 Nitrobacter sp.
AATGGCGACAGCTATAGGCTCAAGCAATCCGCCCGACGGCATCGCCGCTCAGCCTCACTGGCCCGGAATTGGACCGCGTTGACAGCCAATCAGTCCGTCATTGCGGATTGAATTTGGCTAGACCAGCGAAAAGGCCTCAGCGCTTTCGAGAATCTCCTTCAGCACTTGTAGTGCATTTTCGAGAGCGCCATCATTTGATGGATGGCCCAGACAAAGGCGGATGCCAAGTGTTCCCCTGTCGACCTGTTGAAGCGCGCCCGGCGGCGCAACCGTGATGCCGGCTTGCGCGGCCTGCGTCACCAGCGCGATGAGGGTCCGGCCCGCGGGAATTGGCAGCCAGCGATGAAAACCCGGCGGTCCTGCCATCGGCGCCAGCCATGCGCCCAGCACGCGATCGGCAATGGCGTTGCGCCGCGCGGCTGCATCGCGTTTCGCCAGGACCTGCCGCAACAGATCGCCGCTGTGAATCAGACGCGCGACAACTTCGGCCATGATCGGGGAAGCCATCCATCCTGTTGCACGAATCGCATTGATCGCGCGATCGCGGAATTGCTCCGGTGCGACCATCGTGGCGATGCGAAGGCCCGGAGCGAGGCATTTTGCAAAGCTCGTGACGTAAAAGCTGCGATCGGGAATCAGAACCGAGACAGGCGTCGGCGGAGTTGCGAACAGGAACGCATACGCGTCGTCCTCTAGCAAATAGCCCTGATGACGCTCAATGACCTCGGCGATCATGCGCCGCCGTTTCTCACCCATCACCGTTCCCATCGGCGTCTGCAGGCTTGGCGTGGCGAACAGCACGCGCGCGCCGGTCTCGGCGAACGCCGCGGACAGCGCTTCGGGCAGAAGTCCCTGCTCGTCGCCGTCGACGCCGTGCAGCCGGTAGCCGTTCTGGGCCGACAGCGCGATCATGCCGGAGTAGGTGAATCGCTCGGTGAGAACCGTGTCTTTCGGCGCTGCGACCATGTTCAGGGCGATCGACAACGCGTGCTGGCCTCCGTGCGTGATGAAGAGGTTCGCGATGTCGGTCGTCATGCCGAAACTCGCAAGCCATCTCGCCATGATCTCACGCTGGGAGATGACGCCCTGGTGCGGCAGATAGCCGAGCAGGGACGACAATGCGCCGTCGGACAGGATTTCCGCCATCACCAATGCGATCAATTCGTCCTCGCCCGTGGCCGGCGGCACATTGAGGGCAAGATTGACGTGGTCTTTCGATGTCCCGCTGATCGGTGCCGGCGGACGCGGGCGCTGAACGAATGTGCCGCGGCCGACCTCGCCGGAGATCAGGCCGCGCGCTTCCGCTTCCGTATAGGCGCGGGAGACGGTGCCGACACTGAGGCCAAGCCGCATCGCCATATCGCGCTGAGGCAGCAGGCGGGTGCCCGGTTTCAGCGCGCCGTTTTTGATGTCCTCTCCCAGCGCCTCGACGAACGCGAGATAGCGCGGTCCGTTTGCGTCACCAAGAGCAGGGATCCAGTCCTTCGAAGGGGCGGCCGGCATGAAAGCTCCAAGAGTAAGATCAAGGTTGGAGTAGTACAATAATCGGATTGTAGCAATGGGAAGGGCGCGTTTAGCGCTGGATATCGGAATGATCGACGAATCTAATTGCAATTTGGTGTGTATTGTCGCGTCTTTCATTGATTGCTGCAGTGCATTCATACCGAAATGTCGAATTGAACTATATTAAGTTTGACATTTGTCTTCCCCGGTTCTTATGTCCGCCCGGGAGAACGCCAATGATCTACGAAATCCGGATCTACGAGGCTCACCAGGGCAAGGCGGACGCGATGAAAGCCCGCTTCAAGAACGAAGTGGTGAAGCGCTTGCCGCTGCACGGAATCGAACTGCTCGGTGTCTTTGAATCCGAAGCCGAGGCGAACCACCTGACCTACATGACGCGCTTCGCATCCGAGGATGATCGCGCCAAATCCTGGACTTCGTTCGGTACGGATCCGGATTGGCGCGCCGTCAAGGCGGCGAGCGAAATCCATGGGCCGCTGCTCAAGAACCAGAGTGTCTCGGTGCTCTTGCCGGCCATGGCCGGTCTGCTGCTCGCCTAGCGACGTGGACGTTCGCCGATGAAGCCCGCTCCATTCGACTACATCAGGCCGGCCTCGCTTGCGGAAGCATGCGAGGTGCTGGCCGCGGATGAGGATGCGCGCATCATCGCGGGTGGGCAGACCTTGATTCCGATGCTTGCGATGCGGCTCGCGCGCCCGAGCCGGCTGGTCGACGTCGTCAGGCTGCAGGAATTGCGCGGCATCGGCGTCGAGGACGACGCTATCGTGATTGGCGCCACGACCCGGCAGGTCGAGGTCGAGCGTAGCGAGGAGGCGCGCGCTGCGTTACCGTTGCTCGCCAAGGCGTTGCCATGGGTCGGTCATCCGCCGACCCGCAATCGCGGCACGGTTGGCGGCTCCATCGCCAATGCCGATCCCTCGGCGGAAATTCCGCTCGTGGCGGTGACGCTCGGCGCGGACATCGAAATCGCCAACACCTCGGATCGCAGCGCGATGCCGGCCGACGAATTCTTCATCGGGCCGATGCTCACGGCCGTGATGCCGGGCGATTGCGTCTGCGCGGTGCGTTTTCCGCGCTGGCGGCATGCGTATGTCGGCACCGGGTTCCACGAAGTCAGCGCGCGTCAGTCGGATTTTGCCTTCGTGGCGGCAGCGGCGCAGGTCGCCGTGGACGACGATGGCCGATGCATAGAAGCGACGCTCGGGCTCGGCGGGATCGGCGACCGCGCGCTGCGGATCGATGTATCGGCGCTGATCGGAAACGTGCCATCGGATGCCGCGGTCGCGGATGTCGCGCGCGCCGCGGCGAAGGATCTCGAAGCCAGTTCGGACCTGCATGCCTCGGCGAGCTACCGCCGCCGCGTCGCTGCGACGCTGGGCGCGCGTGCCCTCAGCGACGCTTTTGCCGAAGCTGCCGGTAAGCGGGGAGCGGGCCAATGAAAGTCAGCCTCAAGATCAATGGTCAGCTCCGCGAAGCCGACGTCGAGCCGCGGAAGACTCTTCTCGATACCTTGCGCGAGGATTTTCTGCTGGTGGGCAGTCACGCCGGTTGTGAGCACGGCGTCTGCGGCGCCTGCACGGTGCTGATCGACGGTGAGCCGTCGCGCTCGTGCCTGATGTTCGCGGTGCAGGCCGATGGCTACGAGATCACCACGATCGAGGGGCTGGCCCCGGCGCCGGGTGAGCTCAGCGTGGTGCAGGATGCGTTCTGCGAAACCCACGGTCTGCAGTGTGGCTATTGCACGCCCGGCATGGTGCTGGCCGCCCATGCATTGCTGGAACACAACGATGCGCCCTCGCGCGACGATATCGTCGAGGCGATCTCCGGAAACATTTGCCGTTGCACCGGCTACGGGCAGATCGTCGAAGCGATCGAGTTCGCCGCCGATCGTCTCCGCAAGACCAATCTGCCGCGCCATGCGCGGGGCGACGCCAACAATCCGGACAAGCCGCCCTTCGGTGGAAACGATGTGCTGGTGCACGGCGTTCTCACGGCGGCGCAGCCCGACACCCAGCGGGGAGGCCGGGCATGAGGGAGGCCGAGATTCCCCTGAAATTTGTCTCGTCGAACCGCCGGGTGCGCGAGGATCGCCGCTTCGTCGCCGGACAGGGGCATTACGTCGCTGACGTCGCGCTCGAAGGTCTGCTGCATGTGGCGGTGATGCCGTCCCAGCATCCGGCGGCGCGCATCGTGTCCATCGATGCAAGCGAAGCGCTCAAGATGCCGGGTGTGCATTACGTGCTGACCGGCGAAGAGCTTGCCAAGGCGGCCGATCCGCTGATGAACGGCCTCGATACGCCGCATGTGAAGCGCTATCCGCTCGCGGTCGGTCAGGTACGCTACGCCGGCGAGTGGGTTGTCGCGGTTGTCGCGGAATCCCGTGCCCAGGCCGAGGACGGCGCCGAGAAGGTGCGGATCGTCTATGAGCCGCTGCCTTATGTGATCGATTCCGAGGAAGCGCTCGATCCGTCGAGTATCCCGGTTCATCCGGAGCACGGCAGCAACATCCTCCTGGACCGCACCTTTGTCTGGGGCGATGTGGACAAGCATTTCGCCGACAGTCCGTGCCATCTGTCGTTCCGCGTCACATGGGGCCGCAACTCCACCGTTCCGATCGAGACGTTCGGCGTCGCTGCGAAATGGGATCCATGGCGGGAGATCCTCGACGTCTGGGCTTCGATCCAGATGCCGAAGTATTCCGACCAGATCGCGCGCGCGTTGCGCATTCCGCTTAACAATGTTCGCGTGCATCAGGACGTCGACGTCGGCGGCAGCTACGGCGTCAAGCGCGGCATCAAGCAGACCGTGATCGTGTCTCATCTGGCGCGCAGGCTCGGGCGGCCGGTGCGCCTGATCGAGGATCGTCTCGACAACATGCGCGCGGGCGATGCGCACGGTCCGGATCGCATTTTCGATGTCGAGGTCGCATTTGACAACGACGGTATCGTCAGGTCGATGAAGATGCGTGCACTAGATAATGCTGGCGCTTATGCCGGCCGTGCGCCGTTCCAACTCGGCAAGCCGATCGGCGCGATCGTCGGCCCCTACAAGATCCAGAGCGTGAAATATCGCGCCATATCGGTGACGTCGAACAAGGCGGCTCAGGAAGCGGTCCGAGGATTCGGCCAGGCGCCGACCAACTATGCGATCGAGACTGCGATCGACAAAGTTGCGGCCGCGCTCGGCCTCGACCGCATCGAAATCCGAAAGCGCAATTTCATTCGTAGCGATGAGTTTCCCTATCTGATCCCGAGCGGAACGCGTTACGACAGCGGCGATTATCACACCGTGGTCGCCAAGGTTATGGCGCATGCCGATTATAACGGCTTGAAGCGGGAGCGCGATGAGCTTCGGGCGCAGGGACTCTGCGCGGGCATCGGTATCGCTGCCTGTCTCGAACCAAGCGGTGGAAATTCATCTTTCGAGCCGTTGCTGAACGACGCCAACAAGACCACGACCTTCATGGAGTCGTGCCGTATCAATGTCGACGGGCTAGGCTTCGTCACGGTGACGATCCACACGACGTCGTCGGGACAGGGGCATGAAACACTCGCGGCGACCGTAGTTGGTGAGGTACTCGAGATCGATCCGGACCAGATTCGCGTGGTCCGACCGGACACGCTGAACAGCCTTCCGTCCAATAGTCCGGTTGGTAGCCGAATGGCCATTATGCTCGGCGGTGCCGCGTTCCATGCCGCGAAGAAGCTCAAGGCGAAGATCGTTCGCCTCGCGGCCCATCAGTTCGGGTGTGCGGAGAACGATGTCATCTATCGGGGCGGCTCCACGTCGCATCCTGGATCGAACCGAAAGCTGACCTGGGCGGAGCACGTCAACATCGCCCATCGCAATTTCCATCTTTTGCCCGAAGGCATGGAGCCCGGGCTCGAGGCCACGCATGTCCTGCAGGTGCCGACCGCGAACAAGCTTCCGGAAAACGGCCGTGTGCAGATGTATCCGTGCCACTCGTTCGAGTTTCATCTCGTGCTCGTGGCCTTCGATCCCGAGATCGGAAAGCCGAAGATCCGCCGCTACGTCATCGGTCACGATTGCGGCACCGTCATCAATCCACACATCGTGAAGGGCATGACGCTGGGCGGCATCGCTCACGGCATCGGAGCCTCGCTTCTGGAAGAGTTCGTCTACGACAGCGAAGGTCAGATGCTGACCCAGAGCTTCATGGACTATCTGCTGCCATCGTCGCACGAAGTGCCCCAAGTCGAGATCGTGCATCACTGCACGCCGTCGCCTTTTACGGTGTTCGGGCAGAAGGGTTCGGGCGAAAGCGGCTATCTCGGCTCGCCTGCGGCGATATCTGGCGCGATCAATGACGCGGTCGCGCCTTACGGCATCTCGTTCGCCAAACTCCCGATTCGGATTGCAGCGATCAGCGATGCGATCGCTGCGGCAAAGACCCTCAAGGAAAAAGCGCCATCATGATCATCGACAGCCATGCCCATCTGGTCCCGCCCGCTCTTCTGGATGCCGTTCGGGCGCAAAAAGGCGACTTCCCCTCGATCAAGCTGATCGAAGACGGCGGCAGCGTGGGTTTCTCGTTCGCCGGCAACAAGCCGACGCGCCCCGTGTCCAAGCCGCTCAGCGATATCGCGGGCCGATTGAAGTGGCTCGATGACAACAAGATCGACCGTCAGGTAGTCGGCGGCTGGCTCGATATGTTTGGCAACGAACTTCCGGCCGAGGAAGGCACGCGCTGGTCGCGCCTGATCAACATGCATCTTGCTGCTGCGGCAAAGGAGCAACCGCGGTTCATTCCGCTTGCGACCGTGCCGTTGCAGGACGGTGCGCGGGCCGCCGAGGTGCTGAAGGAAGCGCACGGTCAGGGTTTCAAGGGCGCCATGATCGGCACCCAGCCCAAGGGACGAGGCGGCGTGCTCGACGATCCCTCCCTGCAACCGTTCTGGGAGGCCGCGAACAGTCTCGGCTCGCTGATCTTCATTCATCCCGTATTCGAAAGCGGCGACAATCGCGTGCATGACTACGGCATGGCCAACGCCGTCGGCCGCATCACCGACACGCTGATCGCGATGTCGCGCCTGATCTATGCCGGCCACATCACCCGCTACAGCGATATGAAAGTGGTCGCGGGCATCGGCGGCGCTGCGCTGCCTTATGTGATTGGTCGCCTGCGTCGCAATTATTCGCTCGACAAGGACAAGCTCGGAAATCCCGACGCCGCTCTAGCCGCGATGTACTATGACACCATCGTGCAGGATCCGCGGACGCTGCGCTATCTGGCCGATATTGTTGGCGCTGATCGCATTATGATGGGGTCGGACATGCCGTTCCCAATCGGCGACTTGACCCCGCTCAAGATCGTGCAGGAAACAGCGTTCTCCGACAACGAGCGGGCCAGCATCAACGGTGATTTGGCCGCGAAGCTGTTCGGACTGTGAGGAGCGCATCGTGAAGCTCGATATCGGCGGCAACGAAACGATCCCGACGTCGGTGGATGCGCTGTGGGTCGCGCTCAATGATCCGGCGGTGCTGACGCGTTGCGTTCCCGGCTGCAAGAACATGACGGAGATCGCACCCGACAACTACAAGGTCGACATGCAGCTTCGCGTCGCGGCCGTCGGCGGATCGTTCGAAGGGGAAATTCAGCTTTCGGACAAGCGGGCGCCGAAAAGCTGCACCATCCGCGTTTCGGGCGCCGGCACGCTCGGTCATGGCAATGGAACTGCGCGGTTCGACATCGAGCCGGATGGCGAAGGCACGTCGCGGCTTGTCTACAAGGGCACTGGTGAGATTGGCGGGCTTGTCGCTGGCGTCGGCCAACGTATTCTTGCAAGCGTCTCGAAGCATCTCATTGGAAGGTTCTTTATTGCGCTTCGCAAGGAGTTTGAGTCGCCGCTCGGCGGTGCGACAGGCTGATGCTACGCGTTGCCAGGGACCGAACAAATATAAACGAGGCGCAGAAGACGCCTTATCAGGAGGAGGAAAGGGGTAATGAAACGAATCAAGCTAGGGTTGAGCGCAGCCATTGTGGCGCTGATGCTGTCGTCGGCGTCGGCGCAAGATCTCCAGAAGCTGTCGATCGTGGTGTTCGGGCCGCCATCGCTTGGCGCATTTCTACCGCCGATCATCAAGGCGCAGAAATTCGACGAGAAAAATGGTCTTTCAATCGATTTCCAAGAGCGGACGCCGGATGCTTATACGGCGCAGTTCAATTCCGGAGAATTCAAGGTCGGCGGCAGTGCGTCGCTCTTGACCGTCGGCCTCGCGGATGTCCGCGGCGTCAAGGTTACGTATCTCTTCAACCTGTTCGATTTCTGGGGCGCGGTAGTGACGTCGCGGCCGGAGATCAAGACGCTGAAGGATCTCGAAGGCAAGGACCTTGCCGCCGCCAAAGGCACGACGAACTATGTCATGTTCGACTGGTTCGCGCGCAAGCAGGGCGCCGACACCAGCAAATTCTCCGTGGTCAATACGGCGACGCCAGGCCTTGTCGGCTATGCTCTGGCGGATCGCGCCTCGGCGGTGCAACTCTGGGAGCCCGCCTACACCACATTGCGCACGAAAAAGCCTGACATCCGCACGCTCGATCTGAAGATCGCGGAGAACTGGCAGAAGGCAACCGGCAGCAAGAGCATTCCCTATCTCGGCGTTGCGGCGCACGTGGATTGGGCGGAGCAGCACAAGAATCTGATTCCGAAGCTGTACGCAGCCTACAAGGAAGCGGGCGAGTGGGTTACCGCCCATCCTGATGAAGCAGCCAAGCTGATCATGGCCAAGGGAAGCGATGACGGTCGTAAGGCGGTCGCCGATCTGATCCGTGCCAACGATCGTCTCGGCATGAACATCCGCGCCGCTGCGGATGTCCGCAAGCAGATCAAGTCGGTCTACGCGGCGGGCAAGTCGATTTCGTTCCTGCCGTCGGAACCATCGGACGCGACGATCTACAGCGGGCCGATGAAATGACCCTATCCGAGCCGCAGGCGGCATGGGGAGCAACGAAAGCGCGCGGAGCAATCTGGCGCCGCGCGTTCTTCTATGTCCTGCCGTTCATCGTGGTCGGCGGCCTGTGGCAATTCGCATCGCTGTTCTTTCCTCCGTTCCTGTTTCCCTCGCTGGTTGATGTCTTCAAGCGTTGCGTCGAAATCTTGATGAACTGGGATCAGCTCAGCGACGTTCTGGCGACCGTCGGGCGAATCCTCGCGGGACTGGCTGGCGCCTTCTTCATCGGAGCGGCGTTAGCTGTCGTGATGGCGCGTTCGCAATCGGCGAACCGATTCCTGTCGCCGATCCTTACCCTGTTTCAGGGTATTCCGGCGCTCTCCTGGGTCGTGTTCGCGATCATCTGGTTTCGAGGCATCGAGCCGCGCATCTTCTTCATCATGGTGATGACCACCTTGCCAGCGTTCACGTTCCAGGTGCTCGGCGCGCTGCAGGGCATGTCGCGCGATCTCACCGAGATGGTGATGAGCTTTCGCCCGACGCGGGCGAAGCTATTTCGAGTCATGATCATTCCCGCAATCCTGCCCGACATCATGACGGCATGGAAAGTCAATCTCGGCAATGCGTCGCGTGTCGTCGTAGTGGCGGAATTGGTAGGGGCCACCGGCGGCGTGGGTTATGAATTGCTGCAGCAGCAACAGGTGTTTGACATGGCCGGCGCGCTGGCCTGGACGTTGCAACTTGTGTTCTTTGTGCTGATCGCGCAGGCTGTCCTGACGCTCGTCGAGAACATCGCCTTTCGTTATCGCGCGGTCTCGGAGCGAACCTTATGATCGCCGCTCAGTCGATCATAAGGCTCGATCAGGTGACGAAGGCATTCGGCGTAGGCTCCGCCGGCGCCTCGTTTACGGCGGTGGACAGGCTCGACCTCAAAGTCGGCGCAGGCCAAATGCTGGCGCTGCTCGGCAAGACTGGCTGCGGCAAGTCGACGATCTTCAACATGATCGCTGGATTGACCGAACCGACTTCCGGCATCGTCATCGTCGATGGCCGCAATCCGTTCCGCGACTTCGATGCCTTCCGCGGCAAGATCGCAATCGTGTTCCAGAATGACAGGCTGCTGCCGTGGCGCACTGCCGTTCAGAACGTCGAACTGGGATTGGAGATGCTGGATATCCCACTGAAGCAGCGTCACGAGATGGCCATGCACTGGCTCGGCAAGCTCGGTCTTCTCGGCCATGAGAACGACTATCCGCATGCGCTGTCAGGCGGCATGCGCCAGCGTGTCTCGATCGCACGTGCCTTCGCGACCGATGCCAATATCCTGCTCTGCGACGAACCGTTTTCGGCGCTCGACGAGATGACCGGACGCGCGTTGCGCTCTGAATTCCTCAAGCTCGTCAAGGAAAACGGTAAGACCGCGGTCTTCATCACCCATTCGATCAACGAGGCGCTCGAGATCGGCGACCGTCTCGTTGTGCTGAAGCGGCCCGCGACCATTGCCCTCGATGTGTCGTTGCTGCCCGACTGCACGATCGAAAGCAAGGAAGCCATTCGCAGCCGAATTCAAGACGTTCTGGCGTCGTGACGGGCGAGATGCGCATCGCGCATGCGGCACCAAACCGTTACACGCTCCTGTAGGCATCGGATCTAGAGAGGATGTTTGATCTCAGGCTTTGATGATGCACCTTGAGTTCCAAGTCGAAGGAGGCATTATGAGCCAGATTCTTCGTAGGGACATCACGACGACAGAGGGGGTCCGTCGAGCGATACAGCATAGACATGTCTGGACGGCGCCCGCCGATCAAGGGGGTTTCGGCGGCGAGACGATCTTGGGTACGTTGCTGTCACCCTCGATTCTGGTTCGTGGCTTGGCCGCGCCTGCTGAGCTACGCGGGTGTGTCGGCATAGTGTGCCTCGTTGCGCATGAGTGCGAAGGCGATGCGGGCGGATTTGTTAGCGGTCGCCACGGCGACAAGCTTGAACCGGTTGGTCTCCATTACGCAATTGGCGTAGCTCTTCAATGAGTCGCTGCAGCGTTTGCGATGGAAGAGGATCGCGTTACATCCACAACGAGTAGCCTGCGCATATATCAGTTTCCCATCACGGAAATGCGCCCTAGTTGTCATTCAGCATGCAAAATTGGCTCTGACGCAATGTTGGTGCAACTGATTCACTGAGCACCCATCAGTCCGGCTTGGAGCAAATCGATCTTGCCTCGATCATACATTTTCCGTCTGACGAACTTAAGGCGCGTGATCTGGCCCTCGGTTTGTCCGTTGGACCAAAGCGAAGTGATCGCAGCTCGAACCGCCATTTTATCCTTCGTGACGCCGCTGGCGAACGAGGCGGCGAGACTAGCGCGGGCGCGCTCGATCCACGTGATGAGGTTGTCCTCAGTTTTGCGTCGGATCATCAGGTGGAATTCGAGCGATGATCTCGCGTGCCTTCCAAGGTTGGCACGCCAGCTTCGATAGCCGCGACCGTGACGGTCTCCGCCATCGCAAGCAAGTCTCGGCCGATCGTCATCATGCGAGCGATCGTTCTGGCTGACGGGATCCTTTCTCACGAAGAACGTTATGAGCGAGCGGGAGTAAATCACTGTACGTAGTAGATCAGTGCGCGGAGCAGGAATGTCAGCCAATCCCAAAATACTGGTTCCCCGCAAAACGATATGGATGGGGGTAGAGCCTTCCGATCACATGGCAGGGATGGCTCGCGTTCGCCATATCTTGCGCACTCATCGCAGTTGGCGCGATGATCTTGATGCCTCACCATCAATTAATAGCTTACTTCTTTTACAGTGTGGCGATTTCCATCGCCTTCATCGGTGTATGTTGGCTCAAAGGTGAGCCACCCCATTGGCGATGGAGGCGTGGTTCCTGACATCCGATGGTTATCGAGCATTGGATCAACCGAGATTACATCCAGCGTGCCGGACGTCGTTCTTGGCCCGCAGGTGCCGTGCTGCCGTCTGTGTTTCGCGCCAAGTTCGTGCTTAGAGCGCTCGGGATGTACATCGCGGCATTTCTTTACGGATATCGCTGGGTCGTCTGATAACGAAGCGCCGTTCAGCGCTCAATTTTCCCCGGATAGCATGATACTCGATCAAATCTTTAGAGTGCTTCGATGCCGCGATTGTGACCATCGATGAAGGCGGCCTGAAAGCCTCCTTCAGTACGGGTTCAGGAACATGTCGTAGCCTCCGGAAGTTACTTCTACCCCTTTCTGACGCGGTGACTCGTGGAAGTCTATGTCCGTACAGCGGCGATTTTCGCCTTGGCAGGTGGGCTCGTCGCGGCAAGCCCGAGCGCTCATAGCGCGCCGCCAGCCGCGTCACCTGCCACGAGTCTGGACCCGATCCGGGTTCTGGACTGCCTGACGTTCGGTCCGGCGGAGGCAGACCTCGATAAACTGCATCGCGAAGGTCTCACGCGCTGGCTCGACGGACAGTTGCATCCGCCACGCACCGATGTCTTGCCGCCGGCGGCGCAGGCCCAGATCGATTCACTCGCCATCGCGCAGAAGCCGATGGCGGCGCTCGTCGCGGACATCGCGGAGAAGGGCAAGGCGCTCCGCGACATCACCGATCCCGATCTCAAGCGCGCGGCGCAGCAGGCGTTTCAGCAATCGCTCAACGACTTCGCCCACCAGGCCGCGACGCGCGACATCTTGCGCGATCTTTATTCACCGACGCAGTTGCGCGAGCGCATGACATGGTTCTGGTTCAACCATTTCAACGTTCATCAGTACAAGGCGGACATCAGGGCCATGGTCGGCGACTATGTCGACAGCGCGATCCGCCCGCACGCGCTCGGCCGCTTTCGGGACCTTCTCGGCGCGACTTTGCATCACCCGGCGATGCTGCGCTATCTCGATAACGCGCAGAACGCCGTCGGCCATATCAACGAGAACTATGCGCGCGAGATCATGGAACTCCACACCATGGGCGTCGGCTCCGGCTACACCCAGAAGGACGTGGAGGAACTGGCCCGCATCCTGACGGGCGTCGGCATCGATGCGTCGCCACAGAATCCGCGCTTGAAGCCCGAGCTTGCCGGCCAACTTGTCCGGCAGGGCCTGTTCGAGTTCAATCCCGCCCGCCACGACTACGGCGACAAGATATTTCTCGGCCATCACATCGCCGGGCGCGGTTATGCCGAAGTGGAAGAAGCGCTCGACCTTCTCGCAAAGCAGCCGGCGACCGCGCGCCATATCTCCCGCCAGATCGCCGTCTATCTCGTGTCGGATAATCCGCCGCAAGCGTTGATCGACCGCATGAGTGAGACGTTTCTGCATACGAACGGCGATATTGCGAATGTCCTGCGCGCGATGGTGACCGCGCCGGAATTCGCCGCGGCCGCGGCGCACGGCAAGTTCAAAGACCCGGTGCGCTACGTCCTCTCGGCGGTCCGGCTCGCCTATGGCGACAAGGTGATCCTCAACACCGCGCCGATCCAGGCCTGGCTGAACCGCATGGCGGAAGGCTTTTACAATCACCAGACGCCGGATGGCTATCCGCTGGCCGAAAGCTCATGGAACGGTCCGGGCCAGTTGGCCCTCCGCTTCGAGATCGCACGCCAGATCGGCAGCGGCTCGGCGGGGCTGTTCAGGCCCGAAGGCCCCGGCCAGACCGATCGTCCGGCGTTCCCGCAGCTTCAGAACGCGCTCTATTTTTCCGCGCTCAAGCACGAACTCAAACCGACAACGGTTGCGGTGCTCGATCAGGCGATCTCACCGCAAGAGTGGAACGCACTTTTTCTGTCTTCACCAGACTTCATGCGCTGAACGGAGACACACCCATGCAATCGACATTCAGCCGCCGCACACTTCTGAAAGCTCTCGCCGCTCTCGGTCCCGCAACGGTCGCTGGCCGTGTCTGGGCCGCGCCACAGACCCAGGCGCGGCTGCTCGTGGTGTTTTTGCGCGGCGCCTATGACGCCACCAATGTCGTTATTCCGATCGGCAGCGACTTCTATTACCAGTCGCGCCCGATGCTCGCGGTGCCGCGGCCGGGCTCCAATCCCGCCAAGGGAATCTCCGAGGCCATCGCGCTCGACGGCGACTGGGGCATGCATCCGGCATTGCGCGCATCGATGTTGCCGCTCTGGCAGAAGAAGCAGATCGCCTTCGTGCCTTTCGCGGGCACCGACGATCTCACCCGCAGTCATTTCGAGACGCAGGACACGATCGAACTGGGACAGCCGGTCAACGGTTCGCGCAACTATCAGTCCGGCTTCATGGCACGCCTTGCGGGCGTATTGACCGAAACGCGGCCGATCGCTTTCACCGATCAGTTGCCGCTCGTCTTTCATGGTGGCGCGACGCCCATTCCAAACATCGGGCTGAACACCATCGGCAAACCCGCGCTCGACGAGCGCCAGATGACTTTGATCTCGAAGCTCTATCAGGACGATCCGCTTTCGGCATCGGTCGCGGAAGGTTTTCATGTCCGCGACGACGTCTATCAGTCGATCTCGCGCGAGAGCGCTGCGGCCAACCGTAACGCCGTCTCGCCGAAAGGTTTCGAACTGTCAGCCCGGCGTATCGCGAGGCTGATGCGCGGTGGCTACAACCTCGGCTTCGTCGATATCGGCGGCTGGGATACTCACGTCAATCAGGGGGGCAGCTCCGGCTATCTCGCAGACCGGCTTACGGAGCTTGGCCGTGGTCTTTCCGGCTTTACCGACGAGATCGGCCCGGAGGTCTGGCGCGACACCGTCGTCGTCGTGATCTCCGAGTTCGGACGCACGTTTCGCGAGAACGGCGACAAAGGCACCGACCACGGACATGGCAGCGTCTATTGGGTGCTCGGCGGCGGCGTCCGGGGCGGCCGCATCGTCGGCGAGCAGGTCAAGGTCGCACAGGCAACGTTATTCCAGAATCGCGACTATCCGGTCCTGACCGACTATCGCGCTCTGTTCGGCGGCCTCTTCAGGCGCATGTACGGGCTCGACCAGACGGCGTTGCAAAAGGTTTTCGCGGGCGTTCAGCCCAAGGACATGACGCTGGTGTGAGACCACCGCATGCCGCGCAAGAGCAAGCTCGTTCCACTCTCCACTGACAATCGTGAAAGGACCTCGTCCATGACTCGGAAAACGATCCCATATGCCCTCCTGACGCGCGCCTCACTTGCCGTCCTGCTCGGAAGCGCGTCCCTCATCGCATGGCAGGCGCCGGGCTTTGCGCAGACCTGCGCGTGTCCTCCGCCATCTGGCGCAGCGGCCGCCGCGGGCGCCGTCATTCGCGCCGATGAACCGCCGCCGCCGCTGCCCGAATACGATCAACCGCCGATGCCGGCGCCGGGCTACATCTGGACGCCCGGCTACTGGGCCTGGAACAATTACGACTATTATTGGGTGCCCGGCACCTGGGTCGAGCCGCCGCATCCCGGCCTGCTCTGGACTCCGGGCTATTGGGCATTCGTCGGCGGCGTCTACGCCTTCCATCGCGGCTACTGGGCCGATCATGTCGGCTTCTACGGCGGCATCCGCTATGGCTTCGGCTATACCGGCAACGGCTATGAGGGCGGCCGCTGGGACAACGGCCGCTTCTTCTACAACCGCTCGGTCAACAACTTCGGCAACGTGCATGTGACGAACGTCTACGAGAAGAACGTCGTCATCAACAACAATAACACGCGGATCAGCTTCAACGGCGGCAACGGAGGCATCCAGGCGCGGCCGACCCCGGCCGAGGAGGCGGCCGCGCGCGAGCAGCATGTGCCGCCGACACAGACGCAAGTCGAACATGCGCGCACCGCGAGCATGAACGGCGCTCTCTTTCAGTCCAACAACCACGGCAAGCCGGCGATTGCCGCAACCCCGCGCCCCACGGCATTCAGCGGACCGGGCGTCGTGCGCGCAAAGGAGGGCAGCCCGATCATACCCGCCAATACGCCGCAAGGATTGAAGCCTAGCGCCGAGACCCGTCCCGGCGCCGGACCGGACCAGCATCCGCCGGGCGGCGCTGCGCCGCAGCGGCCGGAGGTTGCGCCCGCCCACCCGATGGAGACGCCTGCCGCCCGGCCGGGGACTGCGCCCGCCGCGCACGGGCCCGAACACAGCGCCGCACCGGGCCTGCACGAACCCGAGCGCATGACTCCGCAGAGCACTCCGCAAAGCCCGCGCGGCCCTGAGCACAACGGCGCGCCTGCCCAGAACGAGCACGCTGAACCTCGCTCTCCGGCAGCAGCACCGCAGGATGTCCGCCGCGCTCCTGGAGCCGAGCGTCCACCGGCAGCATCGCATGTCGAGGCGCCCCATATGGAAAGGTCTGAACCTGCCCGGCCCGAGGCGCGGCCTGAGCCTCGCGTCGAACCGCGTGCAGAACCGCCGCACGCCGAGGCTCCCCGTGAGGAAAGGCCGGCGGCCGCCCGGCCCGAAGCGCCCGTTGCCCGGCCTGCACCACGACAGGAGCCGCGGCCGGCTGCAAGATCGCCTGAGCCGCATCCAGCCGCTCCGCGCGGTTCGGCACCGCATGGGCCGGAGCGGCGTGAAGAGCCTCGATAACGAGGATAGATAGGACGCCAACCGCGAAAAAGACAGCAACCTTTAAAAGGGCCTTGGCGGGCAAGGCCCTTCGCTGTTTATTTGCTGACGCTGAGCTTAAATCTTTTATCTTCCGGTCCGACCGTGCTCCGTGCTCAAATTGTTATAAGAATTTTCGAAGAAGCGATCAGCGGCATCGGCGGCTATACAATCGCCCGGAGACTAAATGAGGAGGGTGTTCCGTCCCCCAAATGGAATCAATCCACGATCAATAATCTCCTACACAGTGGCAATCAGCCGCTCACCTCCAAACTGATCATGCCGGTCCTGATCAATGCCGAAGATGGCACCGTGTCGGATATGCGCGAGCTACCCTGATACGCCAAGGCGCTGTTCATTTCGAAGCCGCTGCATTTCGGTGATTACGGCGGTATGCCGCTGAAGGTCATCTGGGCTTTGCTGGATGTCATGACGCTGATCGTGCTCGGAAGTGATCTCTACCTTTGGGTCGAGCGCTTCTATATTAAAGCGCCGATACTCGTCGTTAGAGCTTTTCCAGATCATCCAGGCGGTCAGTCGATGTAGATTTTCGAGTTATTCGATTCCTCGCTATTGCCCGACTTCGTCAGAGGGTTGGCGGCGAGTGTGACGACGTGAGTAGCATTTTGGAAATAGTTTTCCTGGGGTCTCGCGGCTCCGACCATCATCGTACTGTGCATCATTCGCAGAAGCAGGTGACTTCGATGCTCGCTCCTAATCGACCTCGCATAAACCGGTTCGAGAAAGCTGTCGGGCTCTGCTATCGGAGACCTGGCAAGGCTCTTGGTCGGATGAGGCGCTTCTACGCCAAGAAGGGACAGGCAGCATTCTTTTAGAAACAGGCAGAAGACCCGGCTTATTTCGGCGATGCCGTTGCATATGACGATCTGCAGACATCGAGCTATGCGATCCGGCGTGGGGTGAAGCACGCCAACACGCTTCTCCATTGCTCGCCCTGCATGCTTTCTCTACTATCGAGTCTGGCGCTCATCGACGTAGAACCAAAAGCACATGAGCAAAATTAATTCTTGCGATTGTGGGGGAACGATGGAACAGATTCTAATCAATCTCGTAGCTGGTGCACTCGGCGGAAACACCGCCGGTAAAGCCTCGTCAACTTTCGATCTCGGTACACTAGAAAATACCATCGCCGGACTCATCGGTGGCGGCGTGCTAGGCCAGATCATAACTTTCGCATGGCCAGCAATCACCGCATCGAGTCAGAGCGGAAATCCCAATGTTGGCTCTACCTTTATTGCCGATCGCCCGCCTGTGGTTGATCGTGAACACAGCATCGACGTCGGGGTAACCGGCGGTATCCAACAGTGAATAGGCGTTGAAATCATCTTCCTCGAAATGGGTTTCGCACAACGCTGTGCCGAACGCACGGATCGGTGGCGCACTTGACTAAAATGTATGGCTGGTGCGGATCGAGGTCGGAAAAGGCAAGCTCTCGCTTGTATCCCTGATCGTGGCCCCCTGTGTCGGCTCCTCCAGAATGTTCGTTTGCGTAAACCAGTTGCTGAGGTGCAAGCGTGATAGTCGATATGGTCCACGAACGCGTAGAAAGGCTTTCATGATCAAATATGCAGCCCATCTTGGAATCGGAGTTCTGATTGCAATTGCCGTTTCCCCGGCACTGGCCGATCCCCCAACATTGGAGCAAAGCGAGACTGAATTCAAAGCATGCGTCGATCAGTCCGGCGGCATCTCTACGGAAATGCTGAAATGTGGAAAGGCGCAGATCGACAAGTGGGACGCCAGGCTAAATGCGGCTTACAAGACCCTCATGCTCCATGAGCATGGTGCCGGCCGCGCTCGACTCCAACGCGAACAGCGCGCGTGGCTGAAGCATCATCTGCGTGAAACTCGCCGTCTGGCGGTTGATCCAAACAACGGGTCGGTGGCCTTCCTCGATTCTCAAGCCTTCGAGTTGGACGATCTGAGCACACGGACGCTGGAGCTCGAGAAGCGAGTCCAGCAGGATCGATGAATGATCTTCATCATGATCCGGCGAAGGGCGAACTGAGATATCCCAGGATCGCCGCAAGCAATGGGAGCCCGGCGATAAAAGGCGCATAGCTCCGCTGCTTGCGCATCGACCTGATGGAGAAAAACACGCACAGTCCGGTGACAAGGATCGGCGCGACCATGAGCAGGAGACCGAGCACCAAATCCTGTGCTCGGTTGAAGGCAGGTCCGAGCAAACCCCAAAGACCGACATAGAGCGCAATCGGCTCGATCGCGAGTGCGGCGAGCACCGAAAGGATGTTGAGGACGACGACGGCAGCGCGCATGTCATCCAATGAACGGGAGTCGCGAGAGGAACGCAATGAGCTTTTTCGGCAGACTGATCGGCAGGTACGAACCAAAGCCGGGAGTTCCCCAGGTTTCCGCCAATCGGCTTAAAGCCGATTTGCTGGCGCTGAACCGCCCAACCGCGCCCTTCATCATCAGGGAATGCACTGCCGATGATCCGGAGAATGCCGATCTGGTCGCCGAGTGGCGCATGCGCGAGCCCGCCTGGTACACGATCTTCGGCTCGGCCGACCTGTCGCACAGTTTTCAGGTCTTCATGCGGCTGCTGGAGGATCGGCACGAGGTTCAAAGCATTGACTGGGTGTGGGACGTGCATTGGTCCGTGGGAGTTCCCTCCTTCAGCTACTCCAAAACGTGGTCGCGCGGACAGCAATGGGAGTATCGCGGCAGCATTCGCCCTTTCTACGAGACCACGCCGAGCGGTGAGCGTGTGGCCTACCGGTTTTCCAGCTCGGAGCTGAAGAAGCCGTTGCGTGATGTCGTGACCGGCTCGGGCTGGTCGTGGCGCAGTCGCTTCGCCGGTTGGCTGCCCGGCGGCAGTCGCGCAGAGGTTCTGCGACAGGGACAGCCTAAAAGCGCAAGAAAGCGCTGGATCTTCACCGGCGCGGCTTTCGTTGTCGCATTCGGCGTGACTCACAATCTTTTGGCGCCGATTGGCATGATCGCCACGGCAAATCCGACGCTGGGAAACTGGCGCGGGCTTGTCATCACGACCCAAATGGTTGTCGCAGCAGTCGTGGCATTGATCGTCGCGCGCATCGTTTTCGGGCGCATGAGTCACTGATCGCTGGAATCATGTTGTCGTTCAGCGAATTCCGACCGATTTTTGGATTCGGAAGAGCGACAATGTAAATGTAGTTATCATCTTCACCCGGTGCAGTGCTCCGCACCGGATGATAACCACGTTTATGCCGTAGCCATCTAAATTTCCAGGTGAAGGCTGCTCGAACAATGCATTTTACCTTTCCCCGCAGTCATGCGTTTCAGCGTGACCGCGTCACCGTCAGCGAAGACCGCAAGGCAACTTCTCAATGCCTGGTGGAGTTCGGTGACGGAAGTTACGGTGATCGGCGAGTGGTGTCCCGATGGCGATGCTCTTCATCTCTCCATTCCCGCCTATCGAACAGCAAAGAGAACAAAGGTTGAGTCGCGCTCTTGGCGTCTTGTTCGGGGAAGGAACGGCGGCTGGCGGTCGGAGCGCGTATCGTGAGGCCGGCGCGATCCTGGCAAGGGTAAAGGGTCTATATGGTGAGCCATCCGGTCGACTTCCGAAGGCATCGATGGTCTGTTGGCGCTGGTGCGGGGTACCGGCTTGGATCCGTTCGACGGCGCGCTGTATGTGTTCCGGGCGAAACGGGCCGATTAGATCAAAATCGTATGGTGGGACGGTAGTGGCGCGTGTTTGTATTTGAAGTGGCTAGAGAAGGCACGGTTGTCTGGCCGCGGATCGGCCATCATCGGGTCCAGCTGCATCATGTCGTGCGTCCGGAATCGGTCGGATAGATAACGCTGCGGCACAGTGACTCTGGCCGCGAAAGGAGCGGGCAATAGATTGCCGAGTATGCTCTGATCGGACATGGGATCCCCTGAATTTGAGCTTCCGGATGACGTCGATGCGCTGAAGGCGATGATCATCGCCATGGATGCACAGCGGGCTCGCAGGTTAAGGCGCGGAATGCCGAACTCGAACAGCGCAACACGCATCTTGAGGCGGTGACCAGAACGTAAGACCGTATGTCCGCCTCTGTCGGTGAGGTGGCTCGCCCTACACTGCGCGTCCGAGGATTGCTCGGGCTGGCCGAGCCGATCCTCATCACAGGAGGACGAGCCGTGGCAGATTATAGGGAAGCATTTGTCGGAATCGATGTCGCGAAGTTGAGGAACGCGATCGCGATTGCACGATGCCGGCCGGGAGGGAGAGGTTCGCTTCTTCGGTGAGGTCGACGCATCAGATACGAGCATGAGCCGCGTTATCCAGCGGAGCGCCGCGAAGTTCGATCGTGTGCATTTCTGCTACGAGGTCGGCCCGACCAGCTATGGTCTCTATCGGCCGATCTGATCGCTAGGCCTGAATGCATAGTGGTCGCCCCATCGCTGATCCCAAGGAAGCCCGGCGATCGGGTGAAAGACGAACCGCCGGGATGCTATCGCGTTGGCTCGGCTGCTGCGTGCCGACGAACTGACGGCGGTTTGGGTTCCTGATGAAGGTCACGAAGCCATGCGGGATCTCGTCCGCGCCCGGGCGGACGCAGTCGAGACGCTTCGTGTCCACCGGCAGCATGTGAGCGCCTTCATGCTCATGCACTCGCGGGATTGAACTGATGGGTGACGCGACAGGTAATCGCGATATTAATTATCGTATGACCGGGCGGGATCATGTCGGGTTCATTCTATCGCGGGTATGACGAGTCAATCACAAGAGCTTTTGGTCTTGCCAAATACGATCCTCGCAGCGTTGTTGTGGAGGATGTCGGCAGCGACGGTTTCGGGCAGCGAGGTGATCGTAGGCAACGACTTTACGCCACGGGGATCCCCGATCTCGAATGGGAAATCCGTGCCGAACATGACCTGCTCATGCCCGACGAGATCGATCAGGTAGCGCAGCGGCGTCGGATGGGCGACGACGGTATCGTAGAAGATCTGCGTCAGGTATGAACTCGGCGGCCGCGAGATGTTCTTGCGGCAATCGGGATTGGCCTCGTAGCGCGGCGCCTCATAGGCGAGATCGAGCCGTCCGGCGAGCATCGCGAGCGTGCCGCCGCCATGGGCTAGCACCAGTTTCAACCCCGGATGGCGCTCGAACACACCGGCGAAGATAAGACGCGCGACGCAGAGCGCGGTCTCCGATGGCCAGCCGACGAGCTGAAGCATGGTGTATCGGCCGAACGCCGGTCGTTCGACGCCGGTGGTCGGATGCATGAACACGATGACGCCGCGTCGCGCGCATTCGGCAAACAGCGGCTCGAATGCGGGATCGTCGAGCGGCCGTCCCGCCGCGGAGGTGGGCAGCGCCACCCCAGTCAGTCCGTCCTCGTCGAGGGCGCGGGAGATCTCGGCAACGGCGTGCTCAGGCTCGGTCAGCGCGGGGATCGCCAGTCCGCCATGGCGCTTGCCGGCCGCCTTGACGAAATCGGCGGTCTGCCGGTTCAGGCGGCGGGCGAAGGCACGGTCGGCGCCCCAACTCGCATGGCTGACGATGCGGGGCGGCGGCGACACCAGTTGTAGCGCGATCTTGCGCTTCGCAACGCTACACGCGGCGCCCTCGATGTCGAACAGCAACGGGTCCAGCGGGCCGTAGCCGCCGAACCCGAAACCGTCGCCCTTCGCCTCGATGCCGAAGGCCTTCTCACGCGCGAGCTCCGACAGGAAGCCGCGCGTGAGCGCGTGGGCGTGAACGTCGATGGTCATTCAAACGGCTCGCGCGGATAGCGGACCTTCGCCGCCGCGATATCGGCCGGATAGACCGGGACCGCGACGCCGCCCTGAACCTGCGAGATCACAGCCGACGCCTTCCTGTCGACGCCGGTCTGGTCAAACTGCAGTCGACCGAAAAAGGTCTCGACGTTGAGCTGCAGCATGGCCTCGCGCACCTTCACCGGATCGAGCGAGCCAGCCTTCTCGATCGCGAGCTGCAAAGCCAGCGCGCCGGCCGTGCCCGATGCCGTGATGTAGTTTGGCTTGCCGTGGAACTGCTTCTCGTATCCGGACACGTAGGCGGCCGCGTCGGGGATCAGCGGGCCCTTGTATTTGACGCCCGGATCCCAGATCTGGACCCCGACAAGGTCTTCGGCTGCGGGGCCGAGAGCGCTGAGAACGTCGGGGATACCGACCGCAAACGCAAAGCCGATGATCTTCGGATTGACCTTCAGGGTCTGCAACGCCTTCACGAGTTGGATCGAATCCTGCACGTAGCCGGTCAGGATCAGCACTTCGGGATTGGCGTCCTTCAGCGCGGTCGCGACCGACGACAGATCGACCGCTCCCTTCGGATATTTGTTGTTGTAGACGATCTTGAAGCCGAGCGCCTCGGACTTCTTCTGCGCGGCGCCCGCAAAGACGTTGGGAAACAGATCGTCGGGGCCGGCGATCGCGACGGTCGTCGGAGGCGCCGGCAGTGACTTGATCATGTCCAGCATCGGGTCGAGCGTGGTCGAGGCGAGCGGCGCCGGACAGAAGATGAACTTGTAGCCGCGCTGGTAGAGGCTGTCAGCCGTGGCCATGGGCGTCATGGTGAGAACCTTGTACTTCTCGCTGATCGCCGCGGTTGCGGTCGCAATGCCGGACGAATACGGGCCCAGGATGAACCTGACGTTGTCTTCTGTGATGAGCTTTTCGGTCAGACGGGCGGAGCTCTGCGGCTTGCTCTCGTCGTCATAATAGATAACCTGGACCTTGTACTTCTTGCCGCCGACATTGATGCCGCCGGCGGCGTTGACGAGCTTCTCCCAATAGGCATAGCCGTTCTTGAGAAGATTTCCCTCACGCGAGAAGTTGCCGGTCAAGCTTACGGCTGCGCCGATTTTGACGGTGTTCTCCGCGAGAGCTCCGGTCGCGAACGTCAAGCTGGCGGCAAGCGCGCCAGCCAAAAACGCAAATCTCGTCATCCTCATTGTGCCCGTCCTTCAATTTGCAGTGGAAGTGGAGCGACCGGCGGTACCTGGCGTAAACCGGCCGTAGCCCGGTGAGCCAACGACCTTGCCGTCGCGCATAACCACGGTGCCACGAACGATGCCATGGGTCGCGGTACCCTTGGTGCGCATGCCGACCCAACTCGTATGCGCCGATTTCGACAACATGTCCTCGTGCCGGAATTCGCCTTCGCGCGTCATGTCGACGATGGTGAAGTCGGCGTCGGAGCCGATCTGGATCACGCCCTTCTTCGGATAGATCCCGAAGGTGCGGGCTGGCTTCTCCGCCGCCATCCGCGCGACCTGGTTCAGCGTCAGCTTGCCTTCGTTAACCGCGTTCATCATTAGCGGCACGAACTCCTGCGCGCCGGTCATGCCGAGCGGCACCGAGAACATGTCCTTCCAGCCGGGCTCGACGTCCTCGCGGGTATGCGGCGCATGCTCGAGCACGATGAAATCGGCAACGCCGTTCTCGATCGCCTTCCAGCCGTGCTCCGGCGCATAGCCCCAATTGTAGGTATAGGGGCCGACCTTCTCCATCTGCTCGCGCGTCATGAACAGTGTGCCAAGCTCGAGCTCCGAGGTGACGTCCTGTCCGAGATCGAACTTCGCGTGCCGAATCATCTCGTTGGCGCCGGGCGGCATCACGCCGAGATGCAGCACATGCAGCCTGACCCCCACAATCCGCGCGTAATAGAGCGAGGCGGCAAGTCCCGCCACCATGCCGTGGCCGTACATGTAACCCTTCGAGAAGCTCTCCTGATAGGCCATGGCGTCAGTGTGGCCCTTGTCGATGTAATCGCGGAACGTCAGCCGCTTGCACCATTCCGGATCGTCGTGATGCACCGAAGCGACAAGGCCGGCGTCGCGGGTCGCCTCGTAAAGCTCGTAGAGGATGCCGTGGTCGAGCACGCCGAGTTCGGAGATGTAGGGATACACTTCTTTGATATGGCGCGTGTTGAAGATCTTGATGCCGATCGCGCCAGCCTTCGCCAGCGCCTCAACCGTGCGCGGATAGAGGCCACCGCCGTAAAGCGCATAGTCGACATGCGCCTTAGGCGCGACCATCGCCTTCTTCTCCTCGAAATGCTCGAGGCTTGTCGGGTGCGGCGTGTTGTTGGTCATGTCAATGCAGAACGTCACGCCGCCGGCCGCAGCCGCCGCCGATCCGGTCAGGAAATCTTCCTTATAGGTGTGGCCGGGCTCGCGGAAATGACAATGGACATGCCAGATGCCCGGCAGGACGTTCTGTCCGCGCGCATCGACACGCCTTGCGGCGTCGGGAAACGGGCCGCCGATGGCGGCAATCGTCCCGTCTTTGACAGCGATGTCCGCGCGATAGGACGAGGTGGGCGACCAGATGGTGCCGTTTTCGATGACAAGGTCGTAGGCTACGCTCACTCAGTCCTCCAGTTGAATTATTGTAGGCCGAGATAGGCCGTACGGATATCGTCGCGACGCAGAAGCGCGGACGACGGGCCGTCGATGATGATCCTGCCGGTGTCAAGCACATAGCCGCGGTCGGCGATTTCGAGTGCAAGGCCGACGTCCTGCTCGACCAACAAGATGCTGACGCCGCGGTCGCTGTTAATTGTGCGGACCACGCCGGCGATGCGTTCGACGACCACGGGAGCGAGGCCCAGTGACATCTCGTCGATCAGCAGCATCTTCGGACGCGCCATCAGCGCGCGGCCGATCGCGCACATTTGCTGCTCCCCGCCGGAAAGCAGGCCCGACAGGCCATGCTGCAGGCGCACCAGCTCCGGGAACAGGCTGAAGACGAAATCGATGTCCTCAGCCTTGTGCGACATGTCGGGCGCGGCCCGCGAGCCCAACTCGAGATTCTGGCGCACGGTCAACCCCTGAAACAGGCGGCGCCCTTCCGGCACCATGGCAAGGCCGAGCCGCGCGCGTTCGTAGGGCGGCACATCGAGAATCGCCCGCCCTTCAAAATGGATGGTTCCCGAATGCGGCGCGACGAGGCCGGTCAGGGTTCGCAGCAGGGTCGTCTTGCCGGCGCCGTTGGCGCCGACGAGCGCCACGATCTCACCCCGCTGCAACTCGAATCCCACATTAACCAGCACGCGGCTGTCGCCGTAACTCACCGCGAGCTGGTCGACTGCGAGCAGGCTCATGCGGCGCTCCCGGCTCGTGTCTTTGCGAAGCGGGCGCCGAGATAGGCTTCGATCACCGCCGGCTCATTGACCACGTCATGCGGCGTTCCTTCGGTCAGCTTGCGGCCGAAATTCAGCACCATGGCGCGATGGCAGAGTGCCAGCACCGCCTTCATCACATGCTCGATGATGATCACCGTCATGCCGTCCGCGTTGATTTCACGTACGAGCTCGATCATCCGCTCGATCTCCGTGAGGTTGAGCCCGGCCATGACTTCGTCGAGCAGCAGGAGGCGCGGCTTCATGGCAAGCGCGCGCGAAACTTCGAGCCGCTTGCGATCAGACAGTGTCAGGTGCAGCGGCATGAAGTCGGCCTTGGCGATCAGGCCGGTCCGGGTCAGCGCTTCATCTGCCGCGTCGAGATATTCGCCGCGCTGGCGTAAGCGCGCGTGTCCATACATGGCGCCGACGATGACGTTCTCCCGCACGCTCATGTGGTTGAACGGCTGGACGACCTGGAAGGTCCGGGCAACACCTAGGCTCGACAGCGTATGGGAAGGCACGTTGGTGACGTCCTGGTCGTCGAACCGGATGTTGCCGCCGTCGAGCCTGTAGACCGCCGAGATCGCGTTCAGCAGCGTGGTCTTGCCGGCGCCGTTGGGACCGATGACGCCGAAGATCTGCCCCGCCTCGACATCAAAGGTAACGTCGTCGAGCGCAAGCACGCCACCGAACTTTATCGTAAGGCCGCGGCCCTCAAGCAGCGCCATTGCCCCTCCTGATCGATCGGACAAGCTGCGCGGACGCATCGATGATGCCTTGCGGAGCTACGAGACAGACGACGACGATCAAAACTCCAAAGATGAGCTGGTGTGCGTGGAGGAAACCGCTCCAGACCAGTGTCGAGACGATCTCGATCACGAAGGCTCCGATTACCGGCCCGAGAATGCTCCCCATGCCGCCGATAATCAGCATGATGTAGGCCTTGACGCCGATCGCCGGATCGAAGGCACTGGACGGCTCGATGAAGGTGATCCAGTAGGCCCACACGCCGCCGGCAAATCCGGTGAGGCCTGCGCTGATCGACCAGGCGTAGACCTTGGCCTTGGTGGTGTTGATGCCCATCACCGCGGCCGCGCGTTCGCTGTCGCGGATGGCGCGCAACGCAAAGCCGAGTGGACACCTGAGTAGGATCGTGACGACGGCGGTCGAGGCGACTGCGCCGGCAAGCATCAGATAATAGAGCGCAATGTAGAGCGGCTTCGGATCCCAGTCGCTGAGAGGCAGCGCGAGGCCCTGCGCGCCGCCGGTGATGCCGCCGATCTGGATGATGATCTGGATGGCCGCGAGGTTGAGCGCCACGGTCGCGATGGCGAAGTAATGCCCCTTCAGCCGCAGGATTGGCCAGCCGAGGATGAAGGCGCATGCCGCCGAGACGAGTATCGACAGCACGAGCCCCGCCGCGAAGGGCATGCCCGCGACCATCGCGGCGCCGCAGGCATAGGCACCGACGCCGAAGAAAACGCCGTTGCCGAACGCGTGATATCCGGTGATGCCGACGATGACGTTGAGGCCTTGCGTCACGATCACATACATCAGGACCGTGGTCAGCACGCGCAGCCAGTAGGCACTGATGCCGATCGGCGCCGCGCACAGCACCAGAACCCCGATGCCAACGGCGATCCAGACCAGCGGTCGCACCGTAGCCGCTTTCGTCGCCTGCTGCACGATGGCGGTCTCGCTCATGCGTGCTCTCCAAAGAACGCGCGGCCGAACAGGCCCTGCGGCCGCACCACGAGCACGCCGAGGAACATGGCGAAGGCGACGATTTCCTGGAAATTCGTTCCGAGCCAGTAGGCCGCCCAGGCCTGTACGAGCCCGTAGAGGAAGCCGGCAACGATACAGCCCTCGACGCTGCCAATGCCGCCCAGCACGGTGATCACGAAGACCGCGCCGAGGAAACTTACCCCCATAGTCGGCGATATCGGGAACAGCATGCTCGACAGCGTGCCGGCCGCCCCGGCCAGTGCCGCCCCGGCGCCCGCCGTCAGCGCAAACACCTTCTGCGGGTTGATGCCCATCAGGTTCGACATCTCGCGATCCAGCGCGGTCGCGAGAATGGCCTGCCCCATGCTGGCGCGGCGCAGGAAGACAAAGAATGCGATGCCGATCGTAAGCGAGAGGCCGGCGGCGAGCAGCCTGACCAGCGGGACAAGGGTGCCGAATAAGGCAACGGATGTGCTGGCGTAGGATGCATTCACTGAACGAACGTCGGAGGTGAAGGCGATCACCGTGGCATCGGTGAGGATGAGATCAATCCCGAACGTCACGACGAGCGAGAGCAGAAGGCTGGTGCGGATGATGCGGTTGAGGATCAGCCGCTGGATGCCATAGCCCAGCACGAACGTCGCCAGCATCGAGACTGGCATGGCGACCAGCGGGTCGATGCCGAACTGCGAGAACAGGACATAGGTGATGTATGCGCCGAGCGTGATGAACGAAGTATGGGCGAGATTGATGACCCCCATCACCCCCCACACCATTGAAAAGCCCACCGTCGCGAGACCATAAAGTCCCCCCAGCAGGATGCCGTTGACGGTGGCCTGTGCAAGCATCACAAAACCTTGCAGACTAAGGGTTGCAAACCGTGCATACACAAAATATACATAAAGTGACAAAGGCCGCAATGAACAAAATAAGCAAAAAGCCGGCATCGCGTTCGAACGCCCAGACGCTGAAGGGCGGCAGCAGCGAGCACGCCTATCGTGCGCTGATGCAGGAGATCGTCTCGTTTAGCCTGATGCCCGGCGAGGATCTCGACGAGGCGACCCTGGTCGGGCGGCTCGGCGTGTCCCGCACGCCGGTGCGCGAGGCGCTAGTGCGGCTCGCCGCGGAAGGGCTCGTGCAACTCGTTCCCAATCGCGGCGCGCGGGTCGCTCCGATGGGCTGGAACGACATCCGGGAGCACCTCGAAGCGTTCGACGTATCGCAGCGGCTCGTCACCCGATGGGCGGCGGTTCGCCGCAGCGACGATCAGGTCGCCAGGATCGATATGGAGCGGAAAGCCTTCGAAACGGCGTTCCGGTGCGACGACGCGGCTGCCATGCTGGACGCGAACTTCCGTTTTCATGCGGCGATCGGCGCCGCTTGCCGCAATTCGCTACTGTTGCGCTTCTATATCCAGCAACTCACGGCCGACCTGCGCATCGCGCGGCTTGCCATGACCAATGAATGTTTTACGAGCGAGCGCGCCTATCGCAGCCATGTCGGCGAGATCGTGCGCGAGCATCGCGAACTGGTGGAGGCGATCCGCGATCGCGACGCCGACCGGTCGGAGGAACTGGCGCGCTCTCACGCCAACCTCGCGCGCAAGCGCGTATCGGAAAGCCTGACCCAAACGATGACGCCGGCGATGGAGATCCGGCTAGGCGAGGTGACGAGCGATGTGTGAAGTCTGTGCGATCTTCGGCGCCGGTGAGCATTGGAGCGACTTCGGGCGCCTGCGCGACGAGCGCTTCCCGTTCGACGACATTCAACATTACCGCAATGAGCGCAAGCGTCGCATCGGCCTGATCAACCTCGTGCTGGGGCCGATGCAACTGATCTGCGAGGATTGGGATGGCGAAGCGCTGATGCTGTTCGATCGAGGCGGTCGCTCGAAGATCGCGCCGACGCTCAACGACGTGTGGCCGGCCGCTGAAGCCTTGTCCGGGCGCTTTATCGATCCGCTCGATCCGTCATTTGCCGGTCTGACGCACCATGTCTGATCGGCTGCCTCTTTTTATCATCACAGGCTTCCTCGGCAGCGGGAAGACCACGCTGGTGCAGCGATTCCTGCGGGAGCCGCAGGCGCAGGGCACCGGAGTCGTCGTCAATGAATTCGGCGAGGCCGGCCTCGATCACAGGCTGATGGTGCATGCCGCGGAAAACGTCGAACTGATCGGCAATGGCTGCATGTGTTGCGCCCGCCGCGCCGATGTCGGCCGCGCGCTCTACGATCTGGTGCGCATGTCGCGGCAGGAAGGGCAGTCGCGCTTCATCCGCGCGATCATCGAGACGTCGGGGCTTGCTGATCCTTCGCCGATCGTCGGCACCATCGCGCGCGATCCGTGGCTCCGCCAGCATGTCGAACTCGTCAGCGTGATCGCGGTGATCGACGCCGTCGCCGGCGTGCGCAATCTGCGCGATTTCGACGAGGCCCGGCGGCAGGTCGCGATCGCCGATGCGCTGGTCGTCACCAAGACCGATCTGCGTGCCGCGCAGGAGACCCGCACAGTCATGGCGGCCGCAACTGCGATCGCCCCCGATCTCGTGCTGCATGAGGCGCAGGATCCCGATTTCAGCCTCGCACGGCTGTTCGGGCGCCCCGACCGCGCCGTGACGTCCCGCGGCGGAACACCGTTCTCCGCGATCGAAGTGCCCGATCATGACCGAAGTGTCGGCTCGTTCACGCTGGCGTTGCCCGAGCGGATCGACTGGCCCGCCTTCACATTGTGGTTGTCGGCGCTGCTGCACCGGCATGGCGACCGCATCCTGCGCGTCAAGGGTCTGGTCCGGACGTCGGCGGGCGCCAATCCAGTGGTGATCCATGGCGTGCAGCACTCCATGCATCCGCCGGTTCACCTTGTGGGTGAAGACCTGGGACAGCCGTCTTTCCTGATTTTCATCACCAAGGGCCTGTCGCGCGATCCGATCGCGCAGAGTCTTTATAGTTTCCTAGATCTCGCGACATTCGAGAGCCGACCCGGTCTGCCCGGAGCGGCTTAGCCTAGGATGATCCTGACCGATCCACCGAGCATTGCTCGCGTTCTATGGAAAAAACATTATTTTCGCAATTCAACAAAATCAGTAACCGCAAAATGGCTTGTTTCATAGAACGGCAAACTGTCACAGTAAAATGTCTCGTACATTCAGTACCGGAGACGATCCATTCCTTGAATGCGGCGATGGTACAAGAGGTAACATCTTGGACATCTGCCCTGAGATCAATCTTGCGCCGTACTCATCCAGGCGCTTCTTGAAGAGTGTCATGGCCAGTTCTTCGCAATCATGCGGAGCCAAAGGTGATCGGATTATTTTGAAAAGAAGGCGGAAGAACTTTAGCTACTTCGCAATCCTCGATAAATCGAACCGCTCTCATCGGTTCGCAAATTACGGCCAATCAGAACGTTGGCGGTGTACAGGCACTTGCAACCCGACAAGGCAAGCGCCCGATGCAGCGAAAGCGATGAAGCTCGATATGGATATATAGATGGACTCACGACCTGGAGCGTCTAATTGCGTTGCATGGTGCCGAAATCATTGCGGCGTTAATCATTGAGCCCGTGGCGGGGTCGACAGGTGTTTTGTTGCCACCCAAAGGCTACCTGCAACGAATTCGACAAATCTGCGATCGGCACGGAATCGTACTTATCTTTGACGAGGTCATCACAGGTTTTGGGCGATTGGGCGCGCCCTTTGCAGCAGATTACTTTGACATCAGTCATGATCTGGTGTCGACAGCGAAAGCTCTCACGAATGGGGCGATTCCGATGGGAGCTGTATTTGCGAGCCACAAGATCCACGATGCCTTTTCCAGCTCTCCATTGGCCTTCAGGATTGAAATCAGGGTCGACGACTTTTGATAACCAATACGACTTTGTCGGAGCGCGATGGGTGAATGAATGTCGTGCTTGCAGCAAGGTTCACAAATCCAAGCGCAAGATAATGAAGAGCAAAGCGCGACGAGAAAATACTAGATGCATTTCAGCTCTCTCTCTAATTTTAGCCTGCTCATCACTCGGCGTTCAGTATTGTGCCTGCGATCGAATTTCACTGACAATTGCAGAGAAATCGCAAAACCACGCTAGATGTTTCGAATTTAATATCGAAAAGAGAATTTTATAACTGGTACGGTAATACTCGATCGGAGCGGCAATGAGTTTCATTGCCATGACTATATCGCGCTCGCCTTATGGAGACCCTATGTTGAAAAGCAGCCGTTTCGCGGATCGTATGCTGTCGCCAAAATAAGTTGCACTTATCGGCATCTACGCAGCATGGAGATGTCGAAGTCATCTCTCTCCATAGAAATGCATTGTTATTTTTGTGTTGCTCTCGACAGAGCCACAAGCGATCCAAACACTTCATTATTCAGCTCGGAGATGCTTCCGACCTGGCATCAATGCCAACATCAATATCAATGGAGACAGGATATGGCGACGCCGGCACGAGTTCAGGATACCATCGAGCGTCAACGCCCCGTTGATCCAGCTAGTTTCAAAAGCGCCATGCGGCAGTTGGTCGGCGGAGTAACAGTTATTACCGCTGGACGTGGTCAGGATATCTCCGGGATGACGGTGACATCCTTTGCGTCGTTTACGGCTGATCCGCCCTCTGTGGTCGTGAGCGTCAATCGTGAATCTTCGTCGTGGCCATTAATCGAACGATATCGAGCATTTGGGGCGAACGTTCTCGCGAGCGGTCAACTTGATATGGCTAAGCGCTTCACGAGTCAAAGTGGTCTTGCGGGCGCAACAAGATTTCAGGCCATCGAGTGGAGATCGAAGGCGACGGGAGCGCCGCTTCTAGTCAATTCGCTGGTCTCGCTTGATTGTGAGCTTTGTCGATTTATCGAATTTCATTCGCACATGCTGCTGGTCGGCAACGTTGTCGCCGTGGATATGTCTTCCAAGTGTGGTGGAAGTCTTGCTTACTGGAACGGACAGTACGTAAATGTCGATAGCAACGAAGAGCTACGCTTAATGACGGAAGTTAGTATACCGACGGCTCGTGCCCTTCGGGAAATCTAATTAGTCGCATGGAAGATTGTACTATTTGATTCCAGCTTTGTGGAACGAGCGGCCATTGGTTGATTTCAATCGACGGACGATTTCCGCGCACTGTTCCAATTCAGTTTCAATCGCGATCTTAAACTCCCATAATTTAGCTTGGATGGATTTCGCATTGTCATTCGAGCCGAGTATGGCTTCTTTCTGCCCGCGGACTTGCTTACAGGAGTGACAGAGTCGTTTCGCTGCGTGGTTACAATGCCTGAATCAGCGACTTTCAGTCGATCAAACGACTGGAGTGTCGCTATCGATAGCAAAGAAATCTTCGCGGTGCCGGATATGGCTGAAACAAATCAATTGCGAAGCCCAATACATGCAGCGGCTTTGTCGCTATTTTCCGCCGGCTATCGACAATTGCGAAATGCATCTTCAATATTTCCGATGTGCGATGAATGGTCATCGTGAACGAACTGATTGGGAGATCGATATCGAGCGTCGTCACGTTTTGCACCTTGCAATAGCGACCTCGCCCGATGGACGAATCACGGAAGCCTGATCCGCTTTCAAATCCGTAAAAGCCAGGAGAACAAGGAATGCGTTCGTTGGAACGATTGATGACGGCTGCCATCTTGTCGATAAGCATCGTGGCGATGTCGGTGGGCGTATCGTACGGACAGGACAAGGTTGTCCGCATCGGCTATCAGAAATACGGCAAGCTCGTGCTTCTCAAAGGGAAGGGCACGCTTGAGCAGAAGCTCAAGCCGCTTGGCTACAGGGTCGTGTGGACCGAATTCCCATCAGGCCCTCCACTGTTGGAAGCGCTAAACGTCGGCGCGATCGATTTCGGCATCGCCGGCGAGACGCCGCCGATCTTCGCGCAGACCGCCGGTGCGCCGCTGGTCTACCTCGCCTACGATCCGCCCGCGCCGGAGGGCGAGGCGATCCTCGTGCCGAAGGAAAGTCCGCTCAAATCCGTCGCGGATCTCAGGGGCAAGAAAGTCGCCCTGAACAAGGGCTCCAACGTGCACTACCTGCTGGTGCGCGCACTTGAAAAAGCCGGATTGAAATACACAGACATCGAGCCGGTGTTCCTGGCGCCGTCGGATGCGTTGGCGGCATTCTCCCGCGGCGCGGTCGATGCGTGGGTAATCTGGGATCCTTATGAGGCCGCGGCCGAAGCGTCCACCGGCGCACGCATCCTCGCCGATGGCACGGGACTCGTCGCGAACTATCAGTTTTATTTTTCGTCGAAGAAGTTTCTCGAGCACGACGCCAAGGCTGTCGACGTGACCCTCGAGGCGCTGACCGAGGTCGACGAGTGGACGAAAAACAACATCCAGACCGTCGCTGAACTGCTGAGCCCGTCAATTGGGCTTCCGGCTTCGGTACTGGCTGTCTCTCTAAAACGGGAATCCTACGGCATCAAACCGATTAGTGCCGATGTCATCGCCAGTCAGCAAAAGATCGCCGACACCTTTCTTGCTCTTGGCCTCCTCCCAAGGGCGATCAAGGTGTCCGACGCGCAGCGCAAACCGGGATCCTGATCATGACCCTGCAATCCTCCTCAACCGCGAACATCCTCTGGTTCCTGCCGACCCACGGTGAGAGTCGCTATCTCGGCACCACGACGGGCGGCCGCGAAGTGAACTTCAACTACCTGCGTCAGATCGCGCAGGCTGCGGACCAACTCGGCTACTACGGCGTGTTGCTGCCGACCGGACGGAGCTGCGAGGATTCCTGGGTGGTGGCCTCCGCCGTCGCACCGTGGACCGAACGGCTACGCTATCTGGTCGCGGTGCGACCCGGCTTGCAATCGCCGACCGTCGCAGCTCGCATGACTGCAACGCTCGATCGCGTTTCAAACGGGCGCTTGCTGGTCAATGTCGTGACCGGCGGCGATCCGGTCGAGAACAAGGGCGACGGCATCCATCTTGCCCATGACGAACGCTATGTCGTCACGCGCGAGTTCCTGAACGTCTATCGCGCCCTGCTGGCAGGCGAAACCGTCAACGTGCAGGGCAAGCATATCCAGATCGAGGATGGCAGGCTGCTGTTCCGGCCGATCCAGCAGCCGCGTCCGCCACTGTTCTTCGGCGGTTCGTCGGACGCGGGCATCGATGTCGCGGTCGATACCGTCGACAAATACTTGACCTGGGGTGAGCCCCCGGCGCAGGTCGCCGAGAAGATCAATCGTGTCCGTGCAGTGGCGGGAGCGCGAGGGCGAAAACTCAGCTTCGGAATTCGCCTGCATGTCATCGTGCGAGAGACCAATGCCGAGGCGTGGCGGGCGGCGGACGACCTGATCTCGTATGTGACCGACGATACCATCGCGTCTGCGCAGAAAATCTTCGCGCGGATGGATTCGGTCGGGCAGCAGCGTATGGCGCAATTGCATGGCGGCCGCCGCGACAAGCTTGAGATCAGCCCAAACCTTTGGGCTGGCGTCGGGCTGGTGCGCGGGGGCGCGGGCACCGCGCTCGTCGGTGATCCGCACGTCGTCGCGGAGCGCATCAGGGAATATCAGGATATCGGCATCGATACGTTCATTCTGTCCGGCTACCCGCACCTCGAGGAAGCGTACCGGCTTGCCGAACTGGTATTCCCGCTGCTGTCGTTCCAGGCGCAGGACAAAGTGAAGCCCATTCGGCTCAATACTGGGCCGTTCGGCGAAACCATCGCCAATGAAAGCCGTCCTGGCGACCGTCCGCTGGAAACCGAGGCGGCCCAGTCATGAGCCTGGCTGAATCCGTTCCGCACCGCAGTGCCTGGCGTCTGCCCGGCATCGACGGCCTCATCCCATGGATATTGCCCGTCGCCATCGTTGCCGTCTGGCAAATTGCCTCTAGCGCCGGTTATGTGCCGGTCCGGGTGTTGCCGGCACCGAGCGACGTGGTGCTCGCAGGGTGGAAGTCGCTGCAATCGGGCGAACTCGTCCGCAATATCTGGGTCAGTTTCTGGCGCGCGAGCATCGGCTTCCTGATCGGCGGCAGCATCGGCTTTGCGTTCGGGCTCGCCAACGGATTATCGCAACTCAGCGACAAGCTGACCGATACCACCTTGCAGATGATCCGCAACGTACCGCACCTGGCGCTCATCCCGCTGGTGATCCTGTGGTTCGGTATCGATGAGGCGGCGAAGCTGTTTCTGGTGGCGCTCGGGGTGTTCTTCCCGATCTATCTCAACACGCTGCATGGCATCCGCACCGTCGATCCACAACTGATCGAGATGGGGCGCATCTATGGCATGAACAGCGGCGAGTTGTTCCGGCGCGTCATCTTCCCTGGCGCGTTGCCGTCGATTTTCGTCGGCGTGCGGTTCGCGCTAGGCATCATGTGGCTGACCCTGATCGTGGCCGAGACCATCGCGGCATCGTCCGGGCTTGGCTACATGGCGATGCAAGCGCGCGAATTCATGCTGATCGATGTCGTCGTACTCAGCATCCTGATCTATGCGCTGTTGGGTAAGCTGGCCGACAGCGCCTCACGTTTCCTCGAGCGGCTGACCTTGTCCTGGCATCCCGCCTTTCAAAAACATTGGGAGTGATCATGCAGCAATCCCTTCGTGTGCTTCTATCCGATGTCGACTTCGTGTCTTCGGCCACGCTGATCGAGCAGGCACGGGTCGCGCGCCGCGCTTTCGAGTCGAAACCGGCAGCCGCACCGAAACCAGCCGGGTTGTCGCTGACCATACGCGGCTTGAGCAAATCGTTTGCTCAAAACGAGGTGCTGCGCGGGATCGACCTGCACATCCCGGCCGGTCAATTCGTTGCCATCGTCGGCAAGAGCGGCTGCGGCAAAAGTACCTTGTTGCGGCTGATCGCGAGACTCGAGACGCCGACGGCCGGGACCATCGAATTCAGCGAGCCGACGCGCGCGGAAGATGTGCGCGTGATGTTTCAGGAGCCGCGGCTGCTGCCTTGGGCGACGGTCGGAGCGAATGTTGAGGTCGGATTGATCCGTGAGCGCCTGCGGACCAACGCCAAGGCTCGCGCCGGGCAGGCACTGGAAGAAGTCGGCCTTCATGACAATCGCGACCAGTGGCCAAGCGTCCTGTCCGGCGGGCAGAAACAGCGCGTCGCATTGGCGCGCGCGCTGGTGAGTCACCCGCGGGTTCTGGCGTTCGACGAGCCGCTCGGTGCGCTCGATGCGCTGACGCGAATCTCGATGCAGCGATTGCTCGAGCGTGTATGGGCTGATCAGGCGTTTACCGCGATTCTCGTCACCCATGACGTCGCAGAAGCCGTCGCGCTGGCCGATCGCGTGCTGGTGATCGAACAGGGACATATCGCGCACGACGTGACCGTCGATATTGCGCGGCCGCGTCAGCGCGGTTCCGCCGACCTTGGCGCGCTGGAGGCGACAATCCTCAACTATCTGCTGACCGAGAACCAGACGACCGTGGGCGAATGAAACAGTGGCGACAGCCGCCATCAACGGCCCATAAAGCAAAGGATCGAACATGATTAGCCGTCGTAATTTTCAGTCGCTCGCTGCAGGCATCGTGCTTGGCGGCGGACGTTTCATCGGCGACGCGCATGCGGAAGCCAAAACCTTTCGGATAGCATTCCAGAAGGGTGGGGGTAATCTCATCTTCCTGAAGGAGCGCGGGATTCTCGAGCGTAAGCTGGCACCACTTGGATGGTCTGTCACATGGACCGAGTTTCAGGCCGGCCCCCAACTGCTGGAGTCGCTCAATGTCGGCGCGGCCGATTTTGGTCCTGTGGGAGAGGCGCCGCCGATCTTCGCGCAGGCGGCGGGCGCCGATATCGTCTATGCCGGCTATGAGCCGGCTTCGCCGAAGAACGAGGCGATCATCGTTCCGAAAGACAGCCCCATCAAAACCGTGACCGATCTCAAAGGCAAGCGTGTCGCCCTCAACAAGGGGTCGAACGTCAATTATCTCCTGGTGCGCGCGCTGGAAGCCAACGGACTGAGCTACGGCGATATTACGCCGGCCTATCTCGCGCCTGCCGATGCCCGTGCGGCCTTCGAGCGTGGATCGGTCGACGCTTGGGTCATCTGGGATCCCTATTATGCCGCGGCAGAACTTGGTCTTGGTGCCAGAACGGTTGTCGACGGCACAGGCCTGGCTCCCAACGTAGCTTTCTATATGGCGTCACGCCCGGTCGCGGAGCGTCATCCGGATGTGTTGAAGGCCGTGCTGGCGGCGGTCGACGAGATCGACGTCTGGATCACCGACAATCGCAAGCAATACTCGATTGAGATCGCGCCGAAGGTCGGGCTCTCCGCCGATGTGATCGAGCGTTCGGTGAATCGTTCCGAAATCGGCGCCCACCCGATCGATGCTGTAACCCTCGAGGAGCAGCAGAAGATCGCTGATACCTTCACGAAACTGAGACTCATTCCAAAATCTCTCAAAGTTACCGATGCTGCTTGGAAATTCGGGTAGCGGGTTCAGGTGAACTCGCTGCTCTCAACACCCTTTTTGCGAACCGCGGCCGGAAGACGATTCGAAACCGGCCGATCAGTGAGCAGGAATAGATCATGATAAGTCGTCGACGATTTTCGTTGCTTGCAGGCGACCTCGTTCTGGGCGGTGGCTTCGCGCCGCGAGCCCGCGCGAATGCGAAAACGTTCCGCATTGCCTATTAGAAAGGCAATGGCAGCTTCGTCTTTCTGAAGGAGCGCGGCATTCTTGAACGCAATCTTGCACCGCTGGGGTGGTCCGTGACCTGGACCGAGTTTCAGGTCGGACCTCAGTTGCTGGAAGCACTGAATATCGGCGCTGCCGATTTTGGCCGCGTGGGCGAATCGCCTCCCATCTTCACGCAGGTTGCCGGCGCTAACATCGTGTATGCAGGCTATGAGTACGCTTCGCCAAAGAATGAAGCGATCATCGTGCCAACCCCATCAAAACTGTTGCCGATCTTCGCGGCAAGCGCGTAGCTCTCAACAAGGGGTCCAACGTGCATTATCTGCTGGTGCGATCCCTGGAGGCCAATGGTCTGAACTACAGCGATATCGTGCCGGCGTATCTCGCGCCGGCAGATGCCCGCGCTGCGTTCGAGTGCGGAGCGATCGATGCCTGGGTGATCTGGGATCCGTATTATGCGGCAGCCGAGATCGGCCTCGGTGCAAGGGAGATCGTTGACGGGGACCGGCCTTGCTCCGAATATCTCGTTCTATATCGGGTCACGTCCCATCGCCGAGCGCAATCCGGAAGTGCTCAAAGTGGTGCTCGCGGCGTCGGATGAGATCGATAGCTGGATCAGAATAATCGCGAGCAGTACGCATGGGAGCTTGCTCCGAAAGTCGGTCTATCCGCCGAGGTGATCGAACGCTGGGTCAAGCGCAATCCGGGGGCGCGGCCCATCGATACGGCAACACTTAAAGGTCAGCAGCAGATCGCGGATACCTCGCGCGTTTGAAGATCATTCCGCGATCCGTCAATGTCGCGGATGCTGCCTGGACTGTTGGGCAATGACGTGTCTGGGGCGGCGAAGACCGGTTTACCAGACACCAACCCAGCCCGGCAGGGGTAGGCGCAACCGGCCTCACGACACGAAGATCAACAAAGAAGACCAACGAAACAGCCTATTTCTATTCGCGGTTGTTGCCTCCAAAGATGCCTCGATCTCGATACCCGATTGCGAAGTCGATGCGCTGGAAATCGGTAATGTTGCCATGAGCAAGACACTCCGTAGATCACCGGCGCAGCTATCGCGAACATTTCCGGTATCTAAACTTGACGAACCTTTTTCGTCTCACCTATTTTCGATACTGCCATGATGGATCCTCTTCGCGGAGCGAATGCGATATCCATGATATTTGGGGTGTTGTGTCACCGGCTCAGACGTCTCAACCTCTTCAGAGATTCCGCGAGCAACTGTTCCTGCTCAAGCATTCCATGCAGATGATCAGCCGCGAGGTTTTCAAGCAGCCGGGCGCCCTTGCTGGTCAATGCAACGAGAACACTACGGCGGTCAAATGAAGATTGCCGCCGCTCGGCGAGACCAGCATCAACCAGCCTGTCCGTAAGCTGCACGGCTCCGTTCGGTCGGAGCAGCATCTCGCGAGCCAGTTCACCAATCATGATGACTTGTCCAGGATGAACCCGGATCGCGAGCATCGCCTGATATTGTTGTGAGGTAATGCCGACGGCTTTCAGCCGGGTTTCACTGAAAGCGAGGAAACGGCGCATAGCCTTGCGAAATCCGGCCAATCCTTCGTAGGCGCTGTCGTCCAATTTCATGGGATGTTTTGAACTAGCGCCGCCCGCCTCACACGCGGCAATCCGTTTCATGGGCATGGTCCACATATGCAGCGAAGGCTTATCATCGCGAACCTTTCCGCCGTTCAAGTCCTTAAAAATCTCGATGACCTCTTTTCATCTCTGTGTGGTTATGTCATGTCATGATATAAATCAACCGCAGATGCCAGCGGTTTGGCGGGCATCCTCGATTGTCAGAGGGACCCGGCGGGCTCTGCGCATCTGGGTGGAATTCCAGGTGCGACATGGCAATAAGCAGTCCGGCGACGTCGTCGAAGCAAGCTGCAGGAGCGAGGCCCAAATCTGGGGCGGCTTTTCCGGAAGATGGTAACGTTCAGGGCGATGCAATTGATCCTGAAGCAGGTTTGCGACTGGGTCTGCTCACCCTTTCAATTCTGGCGCTCGTACTGGGGATCGTGACCGGGCTTGGCGCAGTCATTTTTCGCGACCTGATCGGTCTTCTTCACAATCTCTTTTTCAGCGGTTCATTCGTCGTGGCCTACGATGCGAATGTCTTCACCGCACCAAGCCGCTGGGGTGCGGCCGTTATTCTGGCGCCTGTCCTCGGCGCAATCATCGTCACCTTTCTGGTCAACAACTTCGCGCCCGAGGCGAAAGGTCACGGCGTACCTGAGGTGATGGACGCGATCTACTACAAGGAAGGCAAGATCAGGCCGATCGTGGCACTCGTTAAGTCGCTTGCGTCCGCGGTCGCGATTGGTTCCGGCTCGTCAGTCGGCCGTGAAGGCCCGATCATCCAGATCGGCTCGGCGCTTGGCTCCACCTTGGGGCAGATTATTCAGATGCCGGTCGGCCAGCGCATCGCGCTCGTGGCCTCGGGTGCGGGCGCCGGTATCGCAGCGACCTTCAACACGCCGATCGGCGGGGTGATGTTCGCGATCGAGTTGATGATGCCGGAGGTGAGCGTCACCACTTTCCTGCCGGTCGCGATCGCGACCGGCGCAGCGACGTTCGTAGGACGCTGGTTCATCGGCCAGCAACCGGCCTTTCTCGTCCCGCCCTTGCAGGCCTTGACGACCGACGGCAGCGCGATCCTGTTGCTGATCCTTTATGCCGCGCTCGGCGCCGTAACGGGTGTGGTGGCGGCAGGTTTCATCCGCAGTCTGCATCTGGCCGAGGACTGGTTCGAGAAAATCCCGGGCCGCTACACGCGTCACGTGATCGGCATGCTGATTCTGGGCGTGCTGATGTACGCGCTTTTCGTCACCCTTGGCCAATATTATGTCGACGGTGTCGGCTATGCGACCATCGAAAGCATTCTGGTTGGCCATACCACAACCTTGTGGCTTATGGCATTGTTGCTCCTTTGCAAGATCGCGGCAACCTCGATAAGTCTCGGCTCGGGTTCTTCGGGCGGCATTTTCTCTCCCTCACTGTTCATGGGCGCCGCCCTGGGCGGCAGCTTTGCCGCATTGCTGCAGGCGATCGGGGTCCCAATCCCGATCAGCATTCCCGCCTTCGCGATGGTGGGTATGGGCGCCATGGTCGGAGGCGGAACCGGCGCAGTGATGACCGCCGTTACCATGATCTTCGAGATGACGCGCGAGTACGACATTGTCATGCCCATGATCTTGGCAGTCGCCACCAGCGTCGGCGTACGGCGGATTTTGTCGCGCGAGAACATCTACACGCTCAAGCTGGTGCGACGCGGTCGCGGTATCCCCAAGGCACTCCACGCGAACATGTTCCTGGTGCGTCATGCCCGTGAGGTGATGGATTCCGACATCTTGGTGCTACCTATGGAGTATCGCTTTGATGATTTTTTGCGCGAGCATGAAGCCGAGGGGCGGCTTCGCCATGTGGTCGTCGTGAGAGGGGATCAGATCTTTGGTGTCCTGCGTGTCAACACCGGACTACGGCGCGGGCTCGAGGATGCTAAGACCGGGGTCACTCTCGGCGATATCGCCAACCGAAATTTTACGATCGTCGGCAACGAGATGGTCGTTTCCGACGTCATCGCACGAATATGGCGACGGAATGCCTTCATGGCCGTCGTCGTGAGTACCCGAGGTATCCCGCGTGCCGATGATGTCCTCGGGGTCATTACCCGAGAGCATGTCGCCAATTCGGTGGCCGACGGTCTTCGGATCTATCCGCAGTAACGATCCGTGCCAGCCGCGAGGCAACGTCCGATATTCATGACGGGATCGGTGAGAGAAATCTGGCGACCGGCCAGTTCTGAGTCATTTAGGATCCAGCTTCGTCGAGGGCATTGAGCGCCGCTTCGCAGATGCGATCCCGTACGCTCCGGTTGAAAATGTCCACATTTTCGTCCTCGCTACGCGGGAGGCCGACGAAAAAACTGCCGTCTTCCCGCTCGAGCAACTTACAATTCCGTAGCGTGACGTTCGGCAGTTCGACGTCGAACGTCGCGTGCAGGAAAGGTGGGCCGTTCATCCGCTTATCTTCAATCGTCTTGATGTGCGTGATTTTCATGAGATGTCTCGCAGCAGTTAGTCCATGCTCTTATGTCCGGTCTGCGCTCTCCCTGATCGACGCTGAACTTTACGACCTTCTGCGGTGTCACTTCTTGGTAATCCACGTCGTCAGCTCGGTCATACAGGAACGAATGGCGCCTTTGAGCAAGAAATGGGACCGGTAATCATGGCCGGATTCCAGAATGAACTATCTGACAACCCTTTTAGGTTACCCGCGTTCCGTGCGACGCATTCGGCTTACCACCTGCAATCATAATGCCTCTGGTCGAAAGGTCGTCTGAACCCGTTGCTGCGTAACCGACGATGAAGCCGTCGTCAGCTACCAAGTAAGAGAGTCATCGGCTCGATTTCTTGCAATGGTCTGCAGTTTCAAGATTAAGACGTCACAAGCGAGAATTCCATCCCGAAAATGCAAAGCGTGGTCGCAACTGTCGCGAGCCAGCGGTGATCGAAACTACAAAGCGGCAGAATTCGAAGACGATCAGCCTGAGTGTTTGCCCGGATGCGATCCTCATGCCGTCCCCATAGATGGATGACTATAATGATCGCGGCGAGAGCAGGCGCTTGGCACCCAGATGATGAAGCCACCGACCTTTTCGCTCAAGCCGTCCGCCAGATGTATTCCACGGATCAAACCTATCACCAGACGAAAGGTCACCGGGATTGGATCAAGTGGATGAAGTATCAACCGAACGCGGATGTGAACGATGTGTTCAATGTCTACGGCTACTGCGTGGCGCAGACGCTGGTAAAAATTCTCGAGCAGTGCGGCGACGACCTGACGCGTCAAAACGTGCTGCATCAGGCCGCGAAGGACGTGCAACTCCTCGTGCTGCTTCCAGGGCTGAAGCTGAGCACCTCTGCGACAAACTTTTTCCCATGCACTAGCTGCAACTGATGCGCTTTGGACGGAAAGAAGTGGATGAGCTTTGGTAAGCTCATTCAGGAATAGTTTGCGCCTTTTGGGGGGGGGCGAAATGGATGGCAGACCGCGCGTTGGATCACGATGTGATCCAATCAGAGTTAATTTAGCGGCGATCGTCGAAATTTATTCTCTCGTTGCTTGGCGTTCTTCTTTAGTCAAGCTTCCCGTATTCACGCATGTCTTCGAAAATTGAATGTTGCGCCGTTCGATGGATTGTTCCCGGTGCGGGTCGTCTCACTTCTTCGGAATAGCCAAGCCCGTGATGGTTTCGCAACGTCGGTAATAGCTATCGAAATCTTCACGAAGTCGGTCGGCCGACCGTCTCAGCAGCGACGGCGCTTCACCGGTCGTTTTATCCCGTTGCGCGGGGCCGGTTGCCTGTCGCCGCGATTTCGGCGGACATTTGCTCGATTGTCTTTCGCTGCTCCATGGCGGCGCGTCGGATTAAGGCGAAGGCCGCCGGTTCGGCGACGGCATGCGAATGCATCACCTGAAGGACAGCGGCAAGCACGATGCGGCGCGAGCGAAGCCGCTCCTCGAGCTTGACAATTTGCTGCTTTAACTTGCTGGTTCGCTCGCTTCGTTCGAACGCCATGACCAGCGCCGCGTAGATGCCGGCTGAACGAAGCGGCTTGACCAGGAATGATGCCGGATCGAGTTCGAACACAAGTTTCAACCGGCTTGGCGTTTCCGTGCCCAATAGCGCGATGACGGATCCCACTCCGGAAAGAGTGCGCCGCATTGTCGGATTGAGTGGCAGGAATTCGTCGTCGATCAGAACGACGTCCGCGTGACGTCCCTGTATACGGTCGAAGTCTCCGCTCCAGATATCGATGCCGAGACGCTCGAATTGCCGCCTGACGATTGACAGGTCGCGTTCGTCCTTGATGGCGAGGAGGGCCTTGCGGCCGCGGAGAGAGAATGAAGATGGTTTGCTCATTTCACGATTCGCAGGTGAGTTGACGCTCTATCGCGCGAAGGATGGGCGGTGACGTCGAGTTGCGACAAGTAAGGATCGGGTTTAACCGGCGCGTCGGCTTCCCAGAAGATGTCAAACTGTCCCTGCGCGGTCGAAACCGCCAGGCGTGGTGTAAGGACGCAGTGGTTGTTGTCGCCATCGATCCAGACCGGTCCTTGCGGCGAATCGTAGCGATAGCCCGCCGCGGCGCGGCGCACTTCGCCGATATCGGACGTACCCGCTCGCTGAATTGCCCGTGCAAGGAGATAGACTGCGACATAGGCCGACTGTCCGTCGACGGACGGGCAACTGGTCTCGCCGTGAGATGCCTTCCAGCGATCGACGAAAGCGCGGTTCTCCGGAAGCCGGATGCTTTCGAAGTAAGCCGACGACGTGATGCATCCGGCGGAAGCCGGTCCAACGATCCTGAGTTCGGGCTCGCACAGACTGCAGCTCAGCATCGGAATCGTAAGGCCGGCGGCGGTGGTGGCGGAATGAAAGGCGCGGATGAAATCGTAACTGGAGCTGCCGACGAGCGTATTGAAGACGACCGGCGGTTTGCGGCGAACGATTTCGTCGACGATGTGCTCCACGGCGCTTTCACCGAGTTCGAGCAGCCGCTCCGCCAGCACGCTGCCCTGCGCGGCGGTCACTAACTCTCGCGTGACGCGATTGGTTTCCCACGTCCAGACGTAGTTGGAGCCGACGCAGAAGATGTGACGCGAGATGTTGTCGAGCACGTAGCGCACCAGTGGCAGCACGTTGTGATTGGGCGAGGCGCCGACATAGATGACGTTGTCGGAGCATTCGAACCCCTCGTAGCGCGCGGGATACCACAGCAGGCGATCGGTGCGTTCGACGATCGGAAGAACCTGCTTGCGCGACGCCGACGTGTAGCAGCCGACGATATGCGCCACGCCGGCGTTGCGAATGAGATCGTCGCAGACCGTGTGATACTCCGCGATGACGCCGCGCGGATCGCGGACATGGGCGGCAATCGTGAAATCGAAATCGTCGCTGTCGTTGATTTCGGAAACGGCCATCAGGGCAGCTTTGAGAATTTCCCGTCCCATTGCCTGATAGGGACCGGATTGCGAGCACACAATGCCGACGGGAACGGAGGGCTTCGTCATTAATTGCTTTCTGCAGCACGGCGTTTCGATCAGGTTATCATGATCGGCGAACGCGCAAACGTCTTGCTTATTTGCAGTGCAGCGCAGTCGCTAAATTTGTGCAGTCTTGCTCGTTGACATTGCGCGGGTCGCGAATCTAGAATTTTGCCATTGGGTTTTGCTGTCGAACCCGGCTTGCTTCGATCTGGCCGATGACGTCCCGATCTTTGCATCAAGTGCCGTTCGAACCTGGACCCGTACGTTAGATCATAGCCGCGGCATTGGAGCCACTCGTCACCTCACTCGGGAGGGGCGGGTGGCTTTTCTTGTTTGCTGCTGGAGAACGCTTGGCGGGGTGCGCCCTTCGCCAAAACGATGATGCTCGCGTGATGCGGAGAAAAAGATGGCAACTACCGATCTTCATTATCTCGGCCTGGTTGAAGTCGGGCAGCAGATTCATGCGAAGAAGCTGTCGCCGGTCGAAGTGACGCAGGCGATGATCGAGCGGATCGGTCGACTCGACGGCAAGCTCAAGAGCTACGCCTACATCATGGCGGACTCGGCGCTCGCGGACGCTGCGCTTGCCGAAAAGGAAATCGCCTCCGGCAGGATCAAGGGGCCGCTTCACGGCGTGCCCGTCGCCGTCAAGGATCTGTGCTGGGTCAAGGGCGCGCCGGCCGCGCACGGCATGACCATTCACAGCGATTACCGGCCCAGCGAGGACGCCACCGTTGTCGCGCGCCTGAAGGGCGCCGGCGCAATCATCCTCGGCAAGCTGCAGCAAACTGAAGGCGCTTATGCCGATCATCATCCGAAAATCGATCCGCCGAAGAATCCGTGGGGCGCGGAACTGTGGCCCGGCGCCTCATCGAGCGGTTCCGGCGTAGCGACTGCGGCGGGTCTCTGTTTCGGATCGCTTGGCACCGATACAGGCGGGTCGATCCGGTTTCCCTCGGCAGCCAATGGCATCACCGGATTGAAGCCGACCTGGGGACGCGTCAGCCGCTATGGCGCTTACGAACTCGCGGCGACGCTCGACCACATCGGGCCAATGACGCGTAGCGCCGTCGATTGCGGCGCCATGCTTGGCGTGATCGCGGGGCAGGATCCAAAGGATACGACGGCGGTGCCGTTGTCGGTGCCCGACTATCTCGCGGGCCTGTCCGGCAATCTGCGAGGCATTACCATCGGCATCGACCGTCGATGGACCGGTGAAGGCACCGATGAGGCGGCCCGCAAGGTTCTCGACGAAGGTCTGCGCGCGGCGGCGGATCTCGGCGCGAAAATTCAGGAAATCGAGTTTCCGGACGCGAAGGCCGTGATCGACGACTGGTTCCCGTTGTGCGGTATCGAGGCCGCCGTCGCGCACGAGCAGACCTATCCCGCGCGGAAGGCCGAGTACGGACCGGGCCTTGCCGGCTTGCTCGATCTTGGCCGACAGCAATCCGGCACCGACTATCAGAAGATCGTTCTGCGGCGCGAAGCGTTTCGCGGCGCGGTGCGGGCGCTGTTCGAAACGGTCGATCTGATCGCGGTGCCGGCGCAGGCCTATGCCGCGCCGACGCTGGCGAAACTCGCCTCGCTCGGTGAGGACGCGTCGCTGATCACGGGTCTGCTCCGCTTCACCTGTCCATTCGACATGACAGGAAGTCCGACGATCACACTGCCAGGCGGCTTCGCCGCGAGTGGCGGTCCGCTCGCGTTCCAGTTTGTCGGCCGCCACTTCGATGAGGCGGGTCTGGTCCGGGCGGGCGATGCGTTCCAGCGCGTGACCGACTGGCACAAGCGTCATCCTGCTCTCTGATGTCGAGGAGTCACTCGCATGGCTACGGAAGATTGGTTATCGGGTTCCATCATGTCGAAGCGCGCGCTCGCCAAGGGAAAGGCGGGACCGACGCATAGTCTGACCATCGGCGAGCAGGGGGGCTTCCACTATGTTTATGGTCCCTATGCGAAGCCGACGCTGTCGATCGATCCGGGCGATGTCGTGGTCGTCGAAACCGAAGACGCTTTCGGCGGCGTACTCACCAAGGAAAGCGACAGCCCGACGGCGAAGCTAAACTTCCCGTACCTCAATCCGCAAAGCGGACCGGTCGCGGTCAAGGGCGCCAAGAAAGGCGACTGCCTCGCCATCTATATCCGCGATGTCGAGACGCGCGGCGAGCAGCCGGCGGGAACGACCTGCATCATTCCGGAATTCGGCGGACTGGTCGGGACCAGTTCCACCGCGCTCCTCAATCCGCCGCTTCCCGAGCGGGTGAAGAAGCTCCACGTCGACCGCAGCGGCGTGCGCTGGAGTGACAAGATCACGCTGCCGTACGAACCGTTCATCGGCACCATCGGCGTATCGCCCGAGATCGAGGCGATCTCCTCGCTGCAGCCGGACTATCACGGCGGCAACATGGACCTGCCCGACGTTGCGCCGGGCGCCATTATCTACTTCCCCGTCCATACCGACGGTGGGCTGCTTTATGTTGGCGACTGCCACGCCACCCAAGGCGACGGCGAGCTCTCCGGCGTCGCGCTCGAACAGCGCGCGACCGTCACGCTCCAGGTCGACCTGATCAAGGACTGGAGTTTCGCCTGGCCACGGCTTGAGACGCGCGACTTCATCATGGCGATCGGAAGCGCGCGTCCGCTCGAGGACGCGGCCCGCATCGCTTATCGCGAACTCACCCGATGGATGAGCGCAGACTACGGATTCGACGAGATCGACGCCTACATGCTGCTGAGCCAGGCCGGGCGGATGCGGCTCGGCAACATGGTCGACCCGAAATACACGATGGGGGCGTCGATACTGAAGAAATACCTCAAGACGTGAATTTCACTGGCTTTCAAACAAGGGACATTGCGATGAAATCAGGACACCTGCTCAGAATTGCGTTTCTTTGGCCTCATGCTCGGCGCTGCTGGGTTCGGTACGGCTCAGGCGGCTGATCCTCCGCTCAAGATCGGTCTGCTCGAGGATGTCTCGGGGGACCTCGCCTTCATGGGCATGCCAAAGCTCCACGGCTCGCAGCTCGCGGTCGAGGAGATCAACAAGAGCGGCGGCATCCTGGGACGCCAAGTCGAACTCATCCATCTCGATCCGCAAGGCGACAACGCACGCTATCAGGAGTTTGCGCGGCGCCTGCTCAATCGCGACAAGGTGGACGTCCTGATCGGCGGCATCACGTCGGCATCTCGCGAAGCTATTCGCCCGATCGTCGACCGGACCAAAACGCCATACTTTTACACCAACCAGTACGAGGGTGGCGTATGCGACGCCAATATGATCAGCACGGGGGCTGTTCCTGAGCAGCAATTTTCGACCCTGATCCCCTGGATGGTCGAGAAGTTCGGCAAGAAGGTCTATGTGGTCGCTGCGGACTACAATTTCGGCCAGATTTCAGCCGAATGGAATCGGAAAATTCTGAAAGGGCTGGGTGGTGAGGTCGTCGGCGAAGAATTCATCCCGCTCGGCGTCTCGCAGTTCGCGCAGACCATCCAGAATATCCAGAAGGCCAAGCCGGATTGGCTTTTAATGCTGAACGTCGGTGCTGCCCAGGATTCGTTCTTCGAGCAAGCCGCGGCGGCAAAGCTCAATCTGCCCATGGGTTCGTCGATCAAGATCATGCTCGGCTTCGAACACAAGCGCTTCAAGCCGCCGGCACTGAACAACATGCATGCCACCGCTAACTGGTTCGAGGAGATCGATACGCCGGAAGCTAACGCCTTCAAAAAGCGCTGGCACGCCAAATTCCCCGACGAAATGTACATCAACGACATGGGCTACAACGCCTACCATGCTATTTACATGTACAAGATGTTGGTCGAGAAGGCGAAGTCGACCAAACTAGCGGACATCCGCAAGGTAATCGCGACGGGAGATGCATGCATCGACGCGGCGGAAGGTCGAATCTGCATCGACCCGAAAAGCCAGCATACGTCGCATCGTATGCGCCTGATCTCTGTCGGCCCGCAGCATCAGGTGACGGTCGAGAAGGACTACGGAGTCATCAAACCCTATTGGCTTGGCGAGATCGGCTGCGATCTCACCAAGAGCAATCCCAGGGATCAGTACACACCAAGTCATCTTCCCAACAAGTCGTGATGTACTGCGGCATGAGTCTTGCTCGCGCAATCGGGCAAGACTCATGCACGGATAGTGGATCGCGGAGCTGCATAATGCGCCGCGTGCGGAAAGGGGGCAAGGATGCCGGCGGCCGATCTATTCTCGTTCTTCTATCAGTTCGCCGACGTGTTCGCCTTTTTGATTTTGTCGGCGTCTGGATTGGCCATCGTATTTGGCATGATGGGCATCATCAACATGGCGCACGGTGAATTTATCATGTGCGGCGCCTATGTGACGGTGGGGCTAGTGAATCTCGGCGTGCCGCTCGCGCTCGCGCAAATCCTTGCGGCACTTGCGGCCGGGTTTATCGGGGTTGTCGTCGAGTATCTCATCGTTCGTCGCTTCTATAAGCGTCCGCTGGATTCGCTGCTTGCGACCTGGGGATTGAGCTTGATCGTTACCCAGTCGATGCTGCTGATCGTCGGATCATCGATACGGGGAATCGGAACTCCGCAAGGCAGTTTTGCGGTCGGTGACTATACGTTCTCGACCTATCGCCTCGTCCTGTTCGGCTGCGCGATCGCGGTACTGGCCGGCCTCTACATCATTTTCATGAAGACGCGTTTCGGCGTGCTGGCCCGTGCAACGATGCAGAACGCAGCGATGGCGAAGGCTCTGGGCGCGAGAACGGGGCACATCTATGCTATCAGCTTTGGAATCGGCGCCGGCCTCGCAGGGCTTTGCGGTGCGCTCTATGCGCCGACGATGACATTGATTCCGACGATGGGTGCGACCTTTATTGTTGAGAGTTTTGTCACCGTCGTAGTTGGCGGCGCCAACGTGCTGCTGGGAACGGCGCCGGCGGCAATCTTCCTAGCCATGATCAGAATGGCGCTAAATGCAAGCTATGGCCAGATCATCGGTCAAATCGGCATGTTGTTCGCGGTCATCATGATTATTCGGATTTTGCCCGAAGGGCTGTCCAGCGTGCTAGTCCGGCGCTGGCGTTGAGCGAGGAGCGTGATGTTGAGATTGCTTGACGGTCCGCAGACCTTGGGAAGGGGGCCGAAGTTCTGGACCAGCTTCTTGGTCGTCCTCGTAGCTGCGCTGATATATCCGCTGTTTGCGGATTCTTACGATGTCGGCAATTTTGCCTATTTCCTGCTCTGGATATTCATGGCGCTCGGGTTGAGCCTGATGTGGGGTTATGCCGGCATGCTGTCTTTCGGCCAAACCCTCTTTTTTGGCATTTCCGGCTACACTTACGGTGTGCTTGCGATCGTGATGGGTGGCGGCACGACAACGATCGCCGCGCTTGTGCTGTCGGTGTGTGTGGCAATGCTGGCGGCAGCGATCCTGGGCTACTTCATGATCTGGGGCGGGATCAGCGGAATTTTCTTCGGCATCGTGACGTTGTCGGCGACCTTGGTGCTCGCTTTCTTCCTCGGGCAGACGGCCGGGCCGGAGTGGCACATCGGGGCTGCGCGCTTGAACGGCTTCAACGGTATGCAGGGCATGGACCCTCTGACGGTGGGGGATTTCTACATCGAGGGCTCCGCGCTCTATTATGTTATGGTCGTGCTGATCGTGATCGTCTATGCCGCATTGCGCATCTTCGTGAATTCACGGATCGGCAACGTCATCGTTGCCACGCGTGAGAACCCGCAACGAGCCGAGATGCTCGGCTACGATGTCCGCAAGTATCAACTTCTGACGTTCGTGATCGGCAGTGGACTCGCAGGCCTTAGCGGCGCGCTCTACACGTCTTGGGGACAATTCATCACGCCGTCGAGTATCGGGCTGCCGGCGGCCGCGATGCCGATCGTGTGGGTCGCCTTTTCCGGCCGGAGTGATCTGACCGCGACGCTGGTCGGTTCGTTCTTGCTGCTGTTCGGATTCCAGACCATCACCATCTACAGCCAGCAGGCGGCGCTGGTCTTGATGGGAGCTCTGCTGCTGGCGACGGTGATGGTCGCCCCTCAGGGATTCGTGCTCGGCGTCGGGCGATTCGTGGCTGAGCGATGGAAGCGATGGCGCACCGGCAGCGCGGTCGGCTCCGGGACGGCCCGCCTTCAACCGGACGAGGCCTGACCATGACGCTTGTCGAAGTCAAAGGCGTCTCCAAGCGCTTCGGCGGTTTGACGGCGGTTTCCGGCGTCGATCTGACGGTCGATGCCGGGGAGGTCCATTGCCTGATCGGACCGAACGGTGCCGGTAAAAGCACGCTCTTCAAACTGATTGTCGGGCTTTATCCGCCGACGAAGGGGCAAATCCTGTTCGACTCCGTCGACATTACCCAAGAGCGCCCTTTCGCGCGCGTGCAGCGGGGCATGAGCATCAAGATGCAGGCGCCGAGCGTCTTCAAGGAATTGCCGGTCCGCCAGAACATCCAGATCGCGCTCCAGGACCACATCGCGGGTGCGGAGCGGGATCGCGAAGAGGATCGGCTGCTCACGCTTCTCAACCTCGCATCAGAAAGCGAAAAGCCGGCCGGGTTGCTGTCTCATGGGCAGCAGCAGTGGCTCGAGATCGGAATGGCGCTGTCGCTGCGCCCGCAGCTCCTGATGCTGGACGAGCCGACGGCGGGCATGTCGCCGGAAGAAACCTTCAAGACCGGCGAACTGATCAAGTCGTTCAACGCGGAGGGCATGACGATCCTGGCTGTCGAGCACGATATGGCCTTCGTGCGCCAGATCGCCCAACGCGTGACCGTGCTGCATCTCGGCAAGATATTCGCGCGCGGAAGCCTCGAGGCGATCCTGCAGGATGAAAAGGTTGCCGAAATCTACCTGGGTAAGACCCATGCCGACTGAACGGATTCTGGACGTGTCGGAACTCTGGGCGGGATATGGCGATACGCCGATCCTGCAGGGCGTGAACCTGTCGATGTCCCGCGGCGAGATTGTCGGCGTCATCGGCCGCAATGGGGTCGGTAAGTCGACACTGATGCGATGCATTATCGGACTTCTGGAGACATGGCGCGGCACGATCACCTTCTGCGATCGCGACGTCACCAGGCTGGAGGCTGACGCGCGGGCGAGGGCCGGCTTTGGCTATATTCCGCAGGGCCGCGATATCTTTCCGCAAATGAGCGTCGAGGAAAACCTGCAGGTCGGAGAACTGATCGGTGGACCGGGAGGCAAAAAGCTGCCGGAACTAGTCTATGAGTCCTTCCCCCGTTTGAAAGAGCGGCGTCGTCAGGTTGCCGGGACCATGTCGGGCGGGGAGCAGCAACAACTCGCCATCGGGCGCGCCCTGATCAGCAATCCGACCTTGATGATCCTCGACGAGCCGTCGGAGGGTATCCAACCGTCCATTGTGCAGCACATCTGCGGAGCGCTGAAATCCTTTCAGCGTGAGCTCGGAACGACGATCGTCTTTGTCGAGCAGAATCTCGATACGATCCTGGCCATCGCAGAGCGCTGCTACATCATGGAAAAAGGCAAGATCACGCGGTCGCTGACCGGCAATGACGTCAACGCCGACAATGTCCGTGAGCAACTGTTGCTGTAACGGCTCGTGGGCCGGGAGGTATCGATGGAGCAGCGGTAGGCACGATCTGGACAAATCAGGGAGGCCGAGATGGATCTGGGACTGAAGGGAGCCAAGGCTCTTGTCACGGGAAGCACCAGGGGGATCGGCCGCGCCATTGCTGATACCCTTGCTGCCGAAGGCGCGAATGTCGGAATTTGCGCACGCAGCAACGCCGATGTGGATGCCACTGTCGCCGCGCTCAAGGCGAAAGGCGTTTCCGCTTGCGGCGGCGCGCTGGACGTCGCCGACGGCACCGCGCTCAGGAACTGGGTCGGCGACATGGCTGCAAAGCTGGGTGGCATCGATATCGTCGTTGCCAACGTGAGCGCGCTTTCCATCGGACAGGACGAAGAGAGCTGGCAGAAGGAGTTTTCCACCGACATGATGGGCACGGTGCGGCTCGTGGATGCGGCCATGCCGTACCTGGAGAAGAGCGATGCGGCTGCGATCGTGACCATCTCCAGCGTCTCCGGGCGCGAGGTGGATTTCGCGAGCGGTCCTTACGGTACCTTCAAGGCCGCAATCATCCACTACACCCAGGGCCTGGCGTATCAACTCGCCGGCAAGGGCATCAGGGCCAACTCGGTCTCGCCGGGCAATACCTATTTCGAGGGTGGAGTCTGGAACACGATCAAGGACAGCAATCCAGAACTGTACAAGACCGCGCTCGCGCTCAATCCGACCGGCCGCATGGGAACGCCGCAAGAAATGGCGAATGCCGCCGTGTTCCTCGCAAGCCGTGCGGCGAGCTTCATTACCGGAACGAACCTCGTCGTCGACGGCGCCCTGACGCGCGGTGTCCAGTTCTAGGCGCGCAGACGTGCCCCGACCCGCAAGAAAGGAAACGCCGATGACGTCCGACCAGCTGCCTTACCTATCCATCACCGAGCTGTCGGAGCTCTTGCGCCGCAAAGCGCTGTCGTCATCGGAAGTCACGGAAGCTGCGTTGACGCGGATCGGTCGGCTTGACAAGCAATTCCACGCTTACGCCGTGGTTCTCGCGGAGCGCGCGATGGAGCGGGCGAGGCAAGCCGATGACGAAATGGCCAGGGGCATCCGGCGCGGCCCGATGCACGGCATTCCGATCGGACTGAAGGACCTTTGCTACACGACGTTTGCCCCATCGGCCGGTGGCACCAGAATCCATGCGAAATTCGTGCCGCCATTCAATGCGACCATCGTGGACCGGCTCGAACTGGCCGGCGCGATCACGCTCGGCAAACTCAAGATGACCGAGGGCGCCTATACGAGTCACCATCCAGACGACCAGGCGCCGCTCAATCCGTGGAATCCGGACTACTGGGTCGGATCGTCATCCAGCGGCTCGGGCGTTGCGACCTCCGCTGGGCTTTGTTACGGCGCAATCGGCACCGACACCGGCGGCTCGATCCGGTTTCCATCGGCGACCTGCGGGCTGACCGGCATCAAGCCGACATGGGGACGGGTGAGCCGCTACGGCATCTTTCCGCTCGCGGATTCGCTGGATCATGTCGGGCCCATGTGCCGGAGCGCCGACGATGCGGCAACGATGCTGGGCGTGATTGCAGGAGCCGATATAAACGACCCGACTACCCTGCAGGCGCCGATCCCGAACTATCTCGGGGGCATCGGCGACGGTATCCGTGGGCTGCGCATCGGTATCGATCGCAAGTATACCCAGGACGGCATCGACCCGCAGGTCGTGATGGCGCTGCTGGACGCAGAGCGCGTGCTGGTGTCGCTCGGTGCTGAAATCCGCGAGGTGCGCTTTCCCGCTTATGAAAAGCTCGTCAGTCAATGGATTCCGATGTGCTCAGTTGAAACGGCCAAAGCGCACCTGGAAACGTATCCGTCGCGAAAGAAAGAGTATGGACCGGATCTTGCGCAACTGATCGAGCAAGGTCATGCCGTCAGCGGCGTTGAAATCGCGGCCATCCACCACGAGCGGCTCAAGTTCAACGGCAGCCTTGCCGCATTGTTTCAGGATATCGACGTGCTGCTGATTCCGACAATGCCGGTGCCGATTCCGACGCTGACGAAGATGGGCGAATACGGCGCCGATCCGAATGTCCTGCTAAGCATCCTGCGCTTCACGGCGGTGTTCGATTTCAGCGGCAGCCCCACGATCACGCTGCCGATGGGAATGGCATCCGATCAGATGCCGCTCAGCATGCAACTGGTCGGGCCTCATCTGTCGGAAGATGTTCTTGCGAGAGCCGGACACGCGTTCCAGTCCGTGACCAACTGGCATACGCACCGGCCTCCGGTTGGATGAAACCTGACGCCAAGTCGGTCGTCGCAGAGTGCGCTCAACGATCAACCCAGCCTTTGCATCCTGTCGGCATCAAGAGCAGATCAAAAATGGAGCTGAGCCTGGAATCCGATCATGTTGGATCACGGCGCAGCGCGTTCACCTCTCCCGTTCTTGCGGGGGAGAGGTCGACCGGCGAAGCACGGGGACGACGGTCGGGTGAGGGGCTATGCGTTGTCGCCAGAGTCGATCCTCCTCTCCTCGCAGGGGAGAGGGAGGCTTTTCGCATTCGTGGCGATTCAACCTGAACGGAATTTGCTTTAACGGGCTGTTGGAAAAACTCTCCGTCATGGCCGGGCTTGTCCCGGCCATCCACGTCTTTGAACTCGCGATGCTTTTAAGACGTGGATGCCCGGCATAAAGCCGGGCATGACCAATCAAGTTGGACGGATACTCTAACCCTCCCCGCACGCGGGGAGAGTTAGGGAGAGGGAGAGGGAGAGGGAGAGGGATTGCGCCGTCGCGAGAGCCTGTGCCCGGACAGTGCGGAGCACTGACCCGGGTACGCCCTCGCAATGACGTGATTCAACCTCATTTCATCCCGCTTTAGTCGACCGGGACAATTCAGGGAACCGGTCCGCGGGCTAACATCCGCTGTGCATCGGCCGGACCTCGTCAAACCCCTTGCTTCGGGCCACATGGGTGCAGAAGGATGGACCTGGTGATACGCTCAGGGCCGGCGCTCTGGCAGACGCAAATGCTCATCAAGCGTTCGGGGAACATATCTATGGTCGCCAGCCTCACCTCTCCTGCAGATACATGGAGGGTCGGTGTCCTGTTTTCACGGACCGGGCCAACATCTGTTACCGAGACAGAGCACTTTCTTGGCACGGCTTTGGCCATTCAGGAGATCAATCAATCCGGGGGTGTACTCGGGCGGGAAATCGAAGTCATCACCTATGATCCGCAATCGGATCCGGAGACCTACCGCCACTTGGCGGACCGCCTGTTAACAGAAGACGGGATTTCGGTGATTTTCGGTTGCAGTTCGTCCGCTCAGCGCAAGGCGGTTCTGCCTGCGATCGAGCGCCGCAACGGGCTGTTATGGTATCCATCTCTATATGAGGGCTTCGAATATTCTCCGAATGTAATCTACACCGGCGCATCTCCAAACCAGAACAGCTTTCCTTTGGCGGAGTACCTGATCCGCAACCACGGAAACCGGATCTTCCTGGCCGGCTCCGATTATATTTATCCGCGCGAATCGAATCGCATCATGCGCGACCTCATCGAGTCCTATGGAGGCAAGATTGTCGACGAGGTCTATGTGTCCATGGTTGCATCTGAACAGCGGCTACGCGATGTCGTCAAGCGAGCCGAGGATCTGTCGCCAGACGTCATCTTTTCGACAATCGTGGGCAGATCAGCACAAATGTTCTACCGGCTTTACCACGAAGCCGGCCTTGATCCGGCCCTGATGCCGATTGCCAGCCTGACCATGGCGGAAGGCGAGGTTCTCGAGATCGGTCCAGAGTTGTGTGAAGGACATATTACGGCGGCAACGCATTTTGGATCTTTGCGAGGGGTAAACAATCGCCGTTTTGCGGCGAATTTTCATCGGGCGTTTGGCGTCGACAAACCGGTCAGCATGTGGAGCGCGGGCGCCTATGCGCAGGTCAATCTGTTTGCCCTCGCTTTGGAACAGGCGGGCACGCTCGATACCCAGCGACTTGTTGGAGCTGCGTTGGGCCTTTCGTTTGAAGGCCCCGAAGGCACCATACAGATTGATCCGGACAACAATCACACTTGGCTGACGCCGAGGATTGGTCGCGTGCGGCGTGATGGGAATTTCGAAATCGTTTGGGGGGCCAAGGCGGCGGTCAAGCCGGATCCTTATCTGGCTGTTTCGCCGCTTGGCGCGCGATGGATCGGAGAGGGGTCTGTCGCATGAAGCCAGGTATTCGCCGCCTGATTGAAGAGCTTCGGGGCGCTCGTGTTCTTGTCGTTCATCCGCGCGACGCGGAAGGAGATGCTCTGATAGATCAGCTCAAGCGCATCGGCTGCAACGTGCGTGGCATATGGCCGCCGCCAGTGGAAATACCGCATGACATCGACACGGTATTCCATTTGGTTGAGACCGCAGAGACGCCAGCGTTCGTCGCATCGGCGTCCGAGGATGGGCCGACGTTCGTTGCGATTGTCGACTACGAAAATCCAACAGTCCTGCGACGGCTGCTGGATAGCAACGCTCATGGGGTGATCAACAAGCCGATCCGTTCGTTCGGCATTCTCTCATCGGCGGTTCTGGCTCGTTCGCTGCATGGCTACAGCCGCCGTCTCGAGAGCAAGGTACAAAAGCTCGAAGAGACGCTGAAAGCGCGGCGTGACGTGGACAAGGCCGTGAAGATCTTGGCCAGGTTGAAAAAGGTCACCGAGACCGATGCCTATGAGATGCTTCGTGAACAGGCGACGCAACGGCGGTTGTCCATGGCGCAGATTGCCACGACCGTTATCGGAGCTCAGGACGTGATGGCAGGACTAGGGTTGATCGATGAGCTCTGATGGATGAGTTGCATAATCGCGCGTCATGACCTGCCGACAATTCGATCATGCTGTCCAATTGACATTGCCATGATGTTACTGCAGTAATTCAGGAGCGGTGAAGCAAGTGAGGTCACCGCGGCGGCCGGTTGGCCGTTTCAACATGCGGCTATGTAGCCCTCGATAGGTGCCTGACGGCGCTATCGGGGGTTTTTGCTTTGCGCGCCCAAGGAGTGTTCGCGCGATGACTTCGCACGTCCCTGCCTCATCCGCCGATAGCAAATCGATCAAGATCGCCTGCATTCAAATGCAGCCTGCGTTCGGCGACGTGACGGCCAATGTTGCGCACAGCCTTGAGCTTATCGATCGTGCGGCTTCGCTGGGAGCCGATCTCGTCGTCCTGCCGGAACTGGCCAATACGGGCTATATGTTCGCCTCGCGCGAGGAGGCATTTGGCCTCGCAGAACCGATACCGGAGGGGCCGTCGGTGATGGCCTGGGCTGACCGCGCGGCGAAACGCGGTCTGCACATCGTCGCAGGAATTACCGAGCGGGCCGGCTCCGATCTTTATAACAGCGCGGTTGTGATTGGTCCGGAGGGATATGTCGGCACGTTCCGGAAGATACATCTTTGGAACGAGGAGAACCTTTTCTTCGAGCCCGGTAATTTGGGCTTTCCCGTCTTCCACACGCCGGTCGGGCGGATTGGTGTCGCGATTTGCTATGATGGCTGGTTCCCGGAGACCTTCCGACTTTGTGCGCTGCAGGGCGCCGACATTGTCTGCGTGCCGACCAACTGGGTTCCGATTCCGGGTCAGCAGGAAGGACGCCAGGCCATGGCCAACATCCTTACAATGGCCGCGGCGCATTCCAATTCGATCTACATTGCCTGCGCCGACCGGATCGGCGTTGAGCGCGGACAGTCATTCGAGGGGCAGAGCCTGATCGTCAGTTACACGGGTTGGCCTGTTGCAGGACCCGCGAGCCGGGACAGGGAAGACGTCCTAATTGCGGACGTCGATCTGGGAGAGGCCCGGCGCCAGCGCAACTGGAATGCATTCAACCAGATCCTGCGCGACCGTCGCGGCGATGTTTATGATGAGATGCTCGGCTCTGGCGTGAAGCGCGGCTGGTACTGACCCCGATCTGGATAGAGACGTTCTCAAACCCCAGGAGTAAAATGCCATGGCCCTTACTCGCTCGCTTTTGAAAATCCTCGCCGCAACGGCGTGCTCGACAATTCTGATCACTCCTCTTATGGCCGCGGATCCGATCAAGATCGGTGTTCCGGTCGGCCTGTCGGGCGCCAACAGCGTTGTGGCTCCGTCAGTGGTTCAGTCCGCGCAGCTTGCGGTCGACGAGATCAATGCCAAGGGCGGAGTGTTGGGCCGCCAGTTGTCGCTCGAGGTTGCCGACGATGCCTCTGGCGCGGCCGGCGCCCAAAAGGCGTTTGACAGCCTTGTGTTTCAGAAGAAGGTCGATGTCCTTATCTCGATGGAGACGAGCGCCGCGCGTAACGCGGGGCTGCCGATCGTAGCTCGCGGCAAGGTGCCTTATATCTACACCTCGTTCTACGAGGGCAAATCCTGCAGCCCGTTCATGTACGTCAACGCCTGGGTCCCGGAACAGCAGGTGCCGCCCATCGTGGACTATTTCACAAAAGAAAAGGGTGCAAAAAAATTCTTTCTCATAGGCTCCGACTACGCCTTCGGCCGCGGCATGCTCGCCTTTACGAAAGCATACATCGCGAAGACCGGGGGCAAGGTCGTGGGCGAGGAATACCTGCCGATGGACGGCAGCGACTGGACGCCGATTATCTCGAAGCTGAAGAGCGCCGCGCCGGACGCCCTGATTACCTCCACCGCCGGCGGCGCGCCGAACGTAACGCTGACGAAGCAGCTCCGCGCCGCGGGCGTAACGTTGCCGTATGGCAATCTCGCGGTCGACGAGGGAACCGCCAAGAGCATGGGAAGCGACGCCAAGGACATTTACCTTTCTGCCTCCTACGTCACCGGCATCGACAGCGCCGCCAACAAGACGTTTCTGGCCGCGATGAAGAAGAAATTCGGCGGCGATCTGAAGACTCCCAATGATCTGTCCGTTCCGGAATATGAAGCGATCTACGCCTACAAGGCGGCCGTCGAGAAGGCTGGAAGCACCAATTCGAGCAAAGTTTTGAAGGTGCTCGGCGAGGTTTCCGTGGAAGGGCCCCGCGGCAAGATTCAGATGTCGAAGCAGCACCATGCTCCGCTGACGATGTATCTCGGACAGGTGCAGGCCGATGGCTCTGTGAAGGTGATCAAAAGTTTTCCCAATACCGATCCGGGCGCGCAGTGCCCGAATTTGAAATCCTGAGGTTCGGACTCGGGGCGGAAGAAGAACACACTCTTCCTCCGCTTCCGATTCCGTCAGGGTCTGTCCAATGGTCACTCTTGTCCTTGATGTCGTCACCACGGCTGCAATTCTGTTCATTGTCTCCGCCGGACTCCTGATCGTGTTCGGTGTCATGAAGATCATCAATTTCGCACACGCCGCATTCATAACTGTTGGGGCGTATGCGGCGCTGGTAGCTTCGCGGCTTGGACTGCCGTCGGTGTTGGCGCCCGCGCTCGCCTTTGTGATCGGCGGACTGATAGGTGCCGCCGCCGAGCGCGTCGTCGTGCAATGGCTTTATAGTCGTCCGCTGGATGCGATCCTCGCCACCTGGGGGTTGAGCATCGTGATCGGCCAATTGGTGACGCTCGCTTTTGGCAGAGGGGTTCAATTCGTGCCGGCGCCAATTTCCGGAACCGAGTCGATCCTGGGCGAGGAATATTCGATGTATCGCCTTCTGATGGTCGCGGCGGCAACCGTAATAGCCATATTGTTCACGTGCGTCCTCAATGGCACACGGCTCGGCCTTTCGACCCGCGCTGTGATCATGAACGAGACGCTGGCTCAGAGCCTCGGGATCGACAGCTCGCGCGTGCGTCTTGTGACTTTCGGCCTCGGTTGCGGTCTTGCGGCTATTGCCGGCGCCCTCATCACGCCCTTGGCGAGCGTCGATCCCAATATGGGGCTGGCATGGCTGATCAGCGCATTCATGCTGGTGATGATATCGGGGGGCTCCTTGCTGACGCTTGGTCTGTCAAGTCTGGTGCTCGGCGGTCTGCAGGTGGTGGTCTCGACCTTCGTCAGTCCAATTCTCGGCGGATTGACGATAGCGGTCGTGGCCGCAGTGGCGCTTCGTCTCAGGCCGGAGGGTTTCGCGCGTGCGTGACCTTGACGCCAACCTGCCGTCGGTCGCGTCTCGTTGGCTGCGGGGCGCGCCGCAATGGCTCCTCCGGGTCAGGTGGACAACGCCGGCTGCCATCGCATTGGTGCTTGCCGGACCATGGCTGCTGGACACCTACACGCTGAACATTCTGATCCGTGCGCTGTTCGTGGCGATCGTTGCGCTGACGGTCGACGTGCTGTGGGGCTTCAGTGGAACACTGACGTTTGGTCAGTCGGCGTTCTTCGGCATCGGAGCTTATGGGCTGGCGATCGTGTTTACCCAGTTCGGCTTTGGTCCCTGGCAGGTGCTGCTTGCGCTCGGCGCTGCCGTCGGCGTGGCGGCGGCCGTGGCGGGATTTGTTGGATGGCTCTCCTTCTATCCGGGGTCGACCCCGCTCTATGTCTCGGTCATCTCCCTGGTTCTGCCGATCGTCGTCGTTCAGCTCCTGTATTCCGGCGGTGCCTTCACGGGATCATCGAGCGGGCTCGTGGGCTTCGAAACGTTCGATCTGTCGCTTGAGGGATGGTTCCTGGTGGCGGGCTTCGCGATGATCGCGGTGCTGGCGACGACGTCCATCATGGTGTCGAGTGATGCCGGCCGCATGCTCAGCGCGATGCGCGACAATGACGAACGTTGCACTTATCTCGGGATCAACACCTCCCTGATACGCATCTGGTTGCTGGTCGCGACCGGCGTCGCGGCCGCGCTCGCCGGCTTCGGCTATGTGGCCTTCAGCGGGGTCGCTGCCCCGGAGAATGCCGGATTCATTTTCGGAACCCAGCTTGTCATCATGGTCGCGCTGGGTGGACGCGGCTCGCTTGCCGGAGCCGTCGTGGGCGCCATCGTCATCGAAGTGGCGAGCGCGTATCTCTCGAGCAGCCTGCCGTTCATATGGGAATTGATCGTCGGTGTCACCTTTGTCGTGGTGATCGTTGTGCTTCCAGGAGGTCTGTTCGGCATTTTTCGTACATTCGGGTCATGGCTTCGCGGCAAGCATCCGCGAGCCTCGGGAAGGGATGCGGCAGGTATAGCGATCGAGACACGCCAGGAGGCCGTCGCCATTCCGGATCCAGACGCAGTGGTCGTCGAGGTCGAGAACGTCTCCAAGCACTTTGGAAGTCTGTCGGTCCTTTCCGACGTGTCGTTCACGGCGCGGCGGGGGGAGCTTGTCAGCATCGTGGGACCGAATGGCGCGGGCAAGACCACTCTGATCCGGTGTCTGGCCGATGGCCGTGAGCGCTCGGAAGGGCAGGTGCGTATCGGGGGCCGCTCGATCGAGCGGCTTCCGCCCGACCAAGTCGTGCGGCTGGGCCTCGGCCGCAAGTTTCAAGCTGCGTCCGTGTTTGAAACCCTGAGAGTGGCGGACTGCCTGCGCATTGCGCGCAGCCGGCGAGATAAGCCGTCCTTTCTCGACGTTTCCTCTGTCCTTCGGCTGCCGCCCGCCGCGCGAGCGGTGGCGGAAAGTTCGGGACTCGCGGCGAGGCTCGACGAGGAGGCGCGATTTCTCAGTCACGGTCTGAAACAGGCGCTCGAACTCGCCATGGTTCTGGCGCTCGAGCCGCAGGTTTTGCTGCTGGATGAGCCGACGGCCGGATTGACTCGCGTGGAACGTCAGGCTTTTGCGAGCGTGCTTAGGGAATTGGTCGTTCGCGAACGTCTATGCGTTCTCATCATCGAGCATGACCTGGATTTCGTCCGTCAAATATCTTCCCGCATTCTATTGTTGCATCAGGGACAGGTCGCTCTCGACGGCCCGGTCGCAGACGTCGTGAACAATCCGCTGATACGCGAGATCTATACCGGCAACCACCAGTCAAAACGGGCGAAGGATGCCCCGCCATGATCCCTGCGCTCGAGCTCACCAATCTGACCAGCGGTTACGGAAGCTCGCCCGTCATACAGGATATCTCGCTGCAGATAGCACCCGGTGAGATTCTTGCTCTGGTAGGCAAGAATGGCATGGGAAAAACGTCGTTGCTGAAGACGATCCTTTCATTTTTGCCCGCCTGGAGCGGTCACGTTCACCTGAATGGAAAAGACACGACAAAAACTCTGCCATTTCGAAAGCGGGAGCTCGGGCTTGCCTATGCGCCTCAAGAGAAGGCATTGTTTCAGGATCTGAGCGTCCGGGACAATTTGCGGCTCGGGCTTGCCGGCGACCGCGAATTTGAACTCAGCCTTGTCGACGTCGAAAGCTGGTTTCCCGTACTCACATCGCGGTTGTTCCAGCGCGCCGGGACTCTATCAGGCGGCGAGCAAAAGATGCTGATCGTGGCAAGAGGGCTCATCGCAAGGCCGCGCTTGTTTCTCCTCGACGAAGTAACAGAGGGCCTGCAGCCATCCGTCGTGGATAGATTGGCCGATGTCCTCGCGACGACGAGACATCAACGCGGGACCGCGATGTTGATCGTCGAGCAGCACTTGCCGTTTGCGCTCGGTCTTGCAGATCGTTTCGCTGCCCTGAAGCGAGGCGAGATAGTTGAGTCCGGCCCTGTAGAACATAATACCGCCGAACGGATCGACGAACATATGCGCCTGTAAAATGCAACTTGGCGGTGATTGAGGCCGACCGCGAAAAGCATGCGGTCGGGGTCCTCAGCGAAGCTCACGCGATGTGCCGTTATACGGAAGAATCGCCGCCGCAACGTTATGGACGAGGTCTAACGTCGGTTCTATTGATCGTCCGTATATCACCAAAAACGAAGAGTCTTCGTTGGTCGTCAAGATCAATATCTGACTTCACGCGGAAATAGCGAAATTGCACACGTTAAATTTCGTCTCCCGAAGCAATGGATTTTCATTGCGGAAAACCGACCATTTGATCCTGAGCTAGTGGCGGAGGCGCGGGGAAATGTAACCCGCGTCGTGCTCAGCTTAAGCCGAGCGCTCTTTCCGTCGCGATGTATGCGCGTCACGATTTCATAAGTAATATTTCATAAGTGATGGGGTGACGCAGACTATGCAGAGCTCACCATCGCCTGATCGTTAGAATTAATCTGTGGCCTCAAGCGTCCCGCCTTCGCAACTTTCATTTCATCAACCTCTGCCAGTCGCTCGAGAAGCGTGACGATCCGATCGGGCAGAGGCTCCGTCAGCAGCGCCTCGTAACTCGCCCTCATCGCCCGTCCAATCGCTATTTGCGTGGCGCGACGATATTCGGTGTCTTCGGCGCATAGAGTGTTTTTGTGCATGGAGCCTCTCTATCTGGGGCGCACCCATCAGCGGATGGGCAACGTCCTCATATGGCGGCAGTTCCTCCAGTCGTCCGTTATCCACGGATATTCGCGCGATATTCATGCGATATCTGCTCTACAGCGCAGCAAACCCGCCAGGAACAAGCGGGGTTCCGGCATCTCTTATCGTCTCGTCGCGCGGATTTAGCTCAAGCTAGTATATTTCCACCGGCAATTAGTACGGAGGAACTAGCCGTCGCCGGGGGCGTTATTTCCCTACTCCAACGATATCAACACATCCTTCAACACAGGGGACAGTCATGGACCAGGTGGTGAGCGGTCGTCTGAGCGAAACCGAATGGCAACCGATCATTGCAGCCTTGAGCAATGGTCTTATCATCGTCAGGTCGAATGGCGAGATTGCCTGGATGGACGAAAAGACACGCCGTCGCGTGAACGGTGAATTGCAGAACCTCGACCTTCCTCTCCGCAAATCTGCGGAAGGTGAGATCGACTGTTTCGTTACGGTTGCGACGGTAACGATCCATGGTGAGCGGTCGGTGGTGTGCGTCATTCAGGAGATGAACGATCATCAGGAGCTTGGGCATGAGTTGATGGCTGCGATCCAAGCGGTCATGGCGGATACATCCCGCGCAATTGTCGATAAGCTGAAGGCATTGCGTCAAACTGCGCCGCCGCGGGCCCGCTCAGCCGAGCTGGATCTCCTGACGAGCCGGGAGCGCGAAGTTTTGGGACTCATTTGTGAGGGCTGCAGCGATGCCGAGATGAGCCGTATGCTCAATCTGTCGCCGAATACCGTGCGCAATCACGTCGCATCCCTGTTTCGCAAGATCGGCGTCAATCGGCGCAGTGCCGCGATTATCTGGGCGCGCGAGCGCGCCATCACCATCCGGGATGTCGTCAGCGAGGCGCAGCGCAAGAATCCGCCCATGTACTAGTAGGATCTGGTATTTTTCACTCTCTTGCGCTGATCGACCGTGCATTGTTCACTCGCGCGACTCGTCATCACGCCGATGAGGCGCTCGGGCCTGCGCGGGGCGGCCGTTCGGGAGTTGCGCCGCTCCATTGCTGGACGATCACCTCGTATGCCAACACGGCGACAGCTCCGTGACCGAACTTGTGCTTCGACTCTATATTGCCGGTAACTCCGCAGCCTCTCACCGCGCGGAGCAAAATCTCGGTCACCTGGAACGTCTTCTTAAGCCACAGGGCTGGGACGTAGAAGTTATCGACGTTCTCGCGCGGCCGGAGCTAGCTGAACAGGCTCGCATTCTGGCGACGCCGACTCTCTCATACGAGCACCCCGTGCGCCCGCGCCGCATTGTCGGTGATCTCAGCAATACAGAGAGCGTTCTCGATTTTCTGGGAATCGAGCTGAAGAGGGATTCCGCATGAGCGACCAGGATCTCGACGCCGCTACCGTACTGGAGCGGGTCAAAACAGGCGTCAACGCGTTTGATGAACTGGTCATGGGCGGCCTGCCGCGCGCGCGTACCACGGTGGTCAGTGGCACGCCCGGAAGCGGAAAGACGGTGTTCGCGACGCAGTTTCTTGCAAACGGAATCACCACCCATGGCGAGAACGGCGTGCTTGTCACCTTCGAGGAGCCGCCGGCGGATATAGAAGCCAATATGCGAGGCTTCGGGTGGGAGCTTGCAAAGTGGCGCCGGGAAGGCCGCCTTGCATTTGTGGATGCCAGTCCGCCCTCAAGCGATGAATTGATCGTCGGTGAATTCGACCTTGCTGGCCTGCTTTCACGAATCCAGCATGCCGTCAAGACGGTCAATGCCAAGCGCATTGTGCTGGATTCACTTACCCAGCTCTTCGACCATTTTATCGGCGATCCGAAGATCCTGCGCCGCGAGCTGTTTCACATCAGCATCGCCTTGAAGAAGGCAGGCCTGACCGTGCTCATGACCGCGGAACGCAATAGCGAGTATGGAGAGATCACGCGCCATCGCCTTGAGGAGTTTGTTGCCGACAACGTGGTCATCCTTCGCAATGTTCTTCACCGCGAGAAGCGCCGCCGCACGATCGAAGTTCTCAAGATGCGCGGCAGCCACCATGCGGAAGGGGAGGCGCCGTTTACGCTTCTGGAAAACCAGGGCGTCGTTGCGGTGCCGCTCTCGTCACTGCGGCTGGAACAAGAGTCGAGCATGGTGCGAGTGACAAGCGGCAACCCGTCAATCGATGAAATGTGCGGCGGCGGCTTCTTCCGCGATAGCGTGACCCTTGTCAGTGGCGCCACCGGCACGGGCAAGACCCTGCTGGTGACAAACTTTCTTGCAGGCGGCGTCGCCGCCGGTGAGAAAGCGTTGCTGCTTGGCTACGAGGAAAGCAAGGGGCAGCTCTTCCGTAACGCCACGGGATGGGGAGTCGATTTTGAGCGGATGGAGGCTGACGGAAAGCTCAAGATCATCTGTCTTTATCCCGAAGCGCAGAGCCTTCCCGACCATCTGCTCACAATACAGGCGCTCGTCGACGAACTCCAACCGAGCCGGATTGCCATAGACAGCCTCTCCGCGTTGGAGCGAATTGCCTCCGACATCGGATTCCGCGAATTCCTGATAAGCCTCACGTCGTTCATCAAGAAGCGGGAGATTGCCGGGCTCTGCACGGCGACCAGCAAGTCTCTCATTGGCGGCGAGAGCGTGAGCGAGCAGCATATTTCCACGCTTACCGACTCGATCATCCTGCTGCGTTACATCCAGGAAAAGGAAACAATGCACCGCGGCCTCATGGTGCTGAAGATGCGCGGCAGCGAGCATGCCAAGGAGATCCGGCGATTCACGATCGACAATAGCGGCATGCATCTTGGTAGCCCGTTCAGAGAGGCGCCGAATGTCTTCACGGGCGGGGATGTCGCAAATCACTGAAGGCATCGATTGGACTCTTTATCGCAGGCGATTTTTGACTGTAGACATGCCACGCCATCTCCCGGATAACAGCATCGATCAGACCGACACCGGTTTTCTTATCGAGAAGAACGCGGATGGAATCATCGTCGTCGATGAAGACGGCGTTGTATTGTTCGCGAATCCTGCCGCCGAACAGCTTTTTGCGCGCGGGGCCGAAGAACTGGTCGGCTCTCCAATTGGAATTCCATTTCTCGCCGGCGAAACCACAGAGATCACCGTACATCAGCCAAACGGGAATCCGATCGCCACCGAAATCCGGGCCGTCGCGACCACCTGGAATCATCGCCCCGCTCGGATGGCAAGTCTTCGTGATATTTCCGTTCGCAAGGCCATGGACGAGCGGCTGCGGCATTCAGCCAAGATGGAGGCCGTCGGACAACTCACTGCCGGAATCGCGCACGATTTTAACAACCTGCTCACCGTGGTGCTCGGCAATATTGAGAGCGCGCAACGGAGAATCGGCATCGCAGATCCCGGCCTGGCGCGGGCGCTCGAGAATGCCTTGCATGGTGCGCGGCGGGCGGCAGTGCTGACCGAGCGCTTGCTGACATTCGCCCGACGCAAGCCGCTCGAGCCCAAGGTGTTTGACCCGAACGTGCTCGTATCCGGGATGTCCGATTTGCTCCAACGCACGCTTGGTGAAACTATCAGAGTTGAGACGGTGCTCGCTGCCAGCATCTGGAGCGTCGACGTCGATCCGACGGAGCTTGAGGCGGCGCTGCTGAATCTCGCGGTCAATGCCCGGGATGCCATGCCGTCCGGCGGGACGCTAACTATCGAGACCTCCAATGTGGAGCTCGATTTCGCCTACGCTGCCGTCAACATCGAAGCGACTGCCGGGCCTTACGTGCTCCTCTCCATCACGGACACCGGGAGCGGGATGGCACCCGATGCGCTCAAGCGGGCTTTCGAGCCGTTTTTCACAACGAAGCCAGGCGGACAAGGAACCGGTCTGGGCCTCAGTCAGGTCTACGGCTTCGTCGCGCAGAGCGGCGGCCATGCGAAGCTTTATAGCGAACCCGGCATAGGGACGACGGTCCGTATCTATCTGCCAAAAGCACAACAGGGCCAGACTGTGGAGCGGCCGCAAGGCGCAACAGTAGCAGATGAAGCCGAAGCCCCCCGAAGCCGGCCAGGGGAGACGATCCTGGTGGTCGAGGATGACGACAACGTCCGCAGCTATACGGTTGGGAGCTTGCGTGAGCTTGGGTATGCGGTGCTGGAAGCCAATGACGCTACATCTGCCCTTGAGATCCTTGGACGTGAATCGAGGATCGATCTCCTGTTTACCGATCTTGGCCTTCCGGGCGGAATCGACGGGCGGGTTTTGACAGAACATGCCCGCGACCTTCGCCCTGCGTTAAAGATTCTGGTTACCACGGCCTATGCAGGCGCGGCTCTGATTCATGATGGTCGCCTCGATCCCGGCGTAGAATTGCTCAACAAGCCGTTTTCATTTACGGCTCTAGCCGCGCGGGTCCGCAAAATTCTTGATCGCGATAATCGGCAAGAACCGGCGCGCCTTCTGATCGTCGAAGATGAAGTGCTCTTACGCATGTTCGTTGTCGATGCTCTCACGGAAGCGGGATGTCGTACGGAGGAGGCAGGCAGCTTCGCTGAGGCCATGACCAAAATACAGGACGTTGGAGAGCTTCTTGGAGGAGCGATCATCGACCTCGGGTTGCCAGACAAACCCGGAAATGAACTGGCAGTCGAAATCCGCAAGATGCGCCCCGATCTTCCGATTATCCTTGCGACCGGATTTGCCGATGAGCGGACTCATCAGCAGTTTAGCTCAGATAGTCATGTCCAGATTCTCACCAAGCCATTTGAGCCGGCGAAGCTCATCGCCACGCTGCGCGACCTTGGAATTCAGGTCGGTAAATCTGGGTAAATCTGTCCAGAACGGCCGTCGTATGCGCTACCGCTGGCCGCACCGGCTTCAGGGCGAAGGGAGCGCCGAGGTCACGCTCGGAATCGGCCCGGTCAAAGGAAAATATCGCGCCGACGTGAAGCTTTCGGATCTCGATCCGCCGCGTGCGGTGACGTTGTCCGGCGCTGCGGATGGTGCGCTCGGTCATGGCGCCGGTGAAGGCCGCATCATCCTGACGCCTCGAGACGATGGCGGCACCTCGGTGGCGTACAAATACGACGCGGAGATCGGCGGCAAGGTCGCCAGCATTGGTGGTCGACTGCTGACGAAAATGGTTCCTTATGCGCGTCTTGCCGATCTCGATCTGGTGATTCCGTCGCGTCGACACGATCTGGGCCGTATTCTCGATAAGGTTGCTGCCGAGGCCGGCATTACGCTTAATCCACGCCTCAAGATCGATACGCTGTCGGCTGTCTGCGAGGTTGTGGCAACCACTGACCTTATTACCATACTTCCAGGCATTGCGTTGCAAGCGATGCTGGCGGCGGGCCGGATCAAAGCACGTCGATTAAGGGCTCCCACCGTCGCGCGCGAGGCATTCAAGGAGCTGGAGGCCGGGGAGCCGCCGAAGCGCGGCTGATTCTGCAAGCTATGCAGATTTCAGTGCGGTACGCACCCGCGGCTGCCCACATATTGGACGCTGCGCTGCCCCGGAGCGCCACATTGAACCGATCGCATCAGCCTGTTATCGCCTTCTCATTGGAAATCGATCTTCTTTCGGGCGATGTGCGGCATCAGGCGGTCGACAGCTTCCTGCAATTGACGCTACAATGACCGGAACAAAAAGAACCTCCGGGGAGATGGCGGGTTGAGTTCTCTGTTCAGGATGAAGCGCGACTACTGTGCCGGCGCTTTGATGATGCTGATCGGCCTCGGGGCGGCGGTCGCGGGCAGCAACTATAACGTGGGGACGCTGGTGCGGATGGGACCGGGTTTTTTTCCGGTCGCGCTGGGCGTGATCCTCGTCATCATGGGCGGGTTGATTGCAGGCACCGCGGTGGGCGCCGTTGAGGGGCCGGAGGATCGAATCCTGCCGCAGAACCCGCAATGGGTCGGCTGGCTCTGCATCATCGGCGGCCCGGTCATGTTCATGGTTCTCGGGGAGTACGGCGGAATGATCCCCGCGATCTTTGCCTGCGTCTTCATCTGCGCGCTTGGCGATAGGACGACCACGCTCAAGGCGGCGTTTTTCCTGTCCGTGGGCATGACGTTCTTCGGCGTCCTGCTGTTCTACTATCTGTTGCGGGTTCCGTTCCCGTTGCTGCGCGGGATCACCTCATGATCGGGACGGCGCTGCAGGACCTCTGGTACGGCTTCGGAGTCGCACTGGAACCCCACAACCTGATGTACTGCTTCCTCGGTGTTCTCGTCGGCAATCTCGTCGGCGTGCTGCCGGGCATGGGACCGGTTGCGACGATATCGATCCTGCTGCCGCTGACGTTCGGCATGAAGCCGGTCGCCGCGATCCTGATGCTCGCGGGCGTCTATTACGGCGCGCAGTACGGCGGCGCGATCTGTTCGATTCTGCTCAATCTGCCGACCCATCCGCCGCATGCCGTGACGTGTCTCGACGGTTATCCGTTGACGAAGCAGGGCAAGGGCGGCACCGCGCTCGGGATTACCGTCATTGCGTCATTCATGGGCGCTTCGTTCGGCATCACCGAGATGATCTTCCTGGCGCCGCTCCTTGTGAAGGTCGCGCTCGAGTTCGGGCCCGCGGAAGTCTGTTCGTTGATGCTGGTCGGCCTGCTTGCGGGATCGACCCTGGCCAAGGGGTCTCCGCTCAAGGGCATTGCCATGACCGTGCTCGGTCTTCTGATCGGCATTGTCGGCACCGATATCGAGACCGGCACGACGCGCTTCACTTTCGGACTTCTGGAACTTGACGACGGCGTCGAGATCGTGGCCCTCGCGCTCGGCCTGTTCGGCATCGCCGAGTTCATGAACAGCATCAATCAGACCGCAACCGTCGATATGAAGTATTCGAAGGTCCGGTTCAGGGACATGTTCCCGTCGCGAGCCGACCTCAAGCTGGCATTTTTTCCCATGATCCGCGGGACACTGCTCGGCAGCATGTGCGCGTTGATTCCGGGCACCGGGCCGACCATCGCCTCGTTCGTGTCCTACGCCACCGAGAAGAAAATCTCGAAGACGCCGGAGCGCTTCGGGCGGGGCGCGATCGAGGGCGTCGCATGCCCGGAGGCCTCGACGCACTCGTCGGTGCAGGGCGATTTCATCCCGACCATGAGCCTTGGCATTCCCGGCGACGTGACGATGGCGCTGCTGCTCGGCGCTTTGATCATTCAGGGGATCGTGCCCGGCCCGCAATTGATCAGCCAGCATCCCGATATCTTCTGGGGGCTGATCGCGAGCTTCTGGATCGGCAACATCCTGCTCGTGATCCTCAACGTCCCGATGATCGGGCTGTGGGTCAAATTGCTGAGCATCCCCTATCGGTATCTGTATCCGAGCGCGATGTTTTTCATCTGCATCGGCGTCTATGCCGCCAACAACGACATGTTCCAGGTCGGCGAGACGCTGGTGCTCGGCATTTTCGGCTACATCCTGTTGCGGCTCGACTTTCATCCGGCGCCGATCCTGCTCGGCTTCGTGCTGGGACCGCGCTTCGAGGAAAACTTCCGCCGCGCGATGCTGATTTCGCGCGGCGATCTCAAGGTTTTCATCGAGCGGCCGATCAGCGCATTCTTCCTGTTCGTCTGCGTCGTGCTGATCGCAGCGCAGATTTACGTGTGGCTGCGGAAGCCGAAAATCCTCGTCGAGGAAAGGGAGATGCAGGCGCGTCTGCCCGCCTCGCCGCAGGAATTGTCGGGTTAGGATCTGGCAGGTTCGCATCCCCCCGCGACGCTTGCCATCGCTCCCTGATTTGCGCGGCAGCGGGGAGCTTGAATTCAGTTCGATGCGCGCGACTTTCGCTCGGCACGTTCATCCATTGGTAACAATAACGATTTGGAAGCGCCGTACGATGATCGGTGCAAGCGATGTCATCGTGTTTGTGCGGCCGGCTTAACTAAAATTACAAGGTGCGGGAACTAATGTCCGCCGCGTTGGGGGCAAACCGAGTCTGAGTTTCTTATGACCGGTCGCGCCGCTCGTCGGCTTGAGAGGCCGGGCTGCGAGCCTGCTGCACTGTGTGGTGGAGGGTCGGACGTCATGTCAGGCGCGCCTGAGCGAAGCCAAGCGTTTTCTGCGAGCGCCGAATTGGTTGCGCGCACCCGCTCGCCTTTGGATGGGGGCACGGCGCCCACAAACCCGTCTCTCGACTTTCTGAACGAAGTTGTCGGAGGTCTTCCAACCGGTGTGACGGTTCAGGACGAAGGCGGAAATTTCCTATTCGTCAACGATGCCGCCGCAGCGCAATTCAATGTATCAGCGGATGAACTGCTATCGATTCCCGCGGGCCAAAACCTGCCTTCGACGGCGTTGAACGACCGGCGTGACTTTGCGGTCTCCGTTCTTCAGTCCGATGTTCCGCGCGTGTCTGAAGAAACGGTCCGCTCACGCAACAATACCCGGACATTTCTGACGGTGCATCGGCCGACCCGCATAGGCAGCCGAAAGTTGTTGTTATCGAGTTCGATCGATTTCACCGAGCAGAAAGCCATTCAGGACGAGTTGTTCCGTTGCGCCTATTATGACGAATTGACAGGATTGCCGACGCGGCGCGTGATCGAACAACGCGCCAACGCGTTGATCCGGCAGGGCGGCGCGTCGCCGTCGGGATTTGCGCTGGCGTTTCTTGATATCGACAACTTCAAGCATATCAATGACTATTATGGGCATGCATCCGGCGATGCGCTTCTTGTCGAGGTCTCGCGGCGGCTCGGCCTTGGATTGCGCGAGACCGACATGTTGTCGCGGATCAGCGGTGACGAGTTCCTGCTTCTTCTCAACCCCGTCCATGGCGGCGCTGAGGTCGCCGGTTATGTCGAGGATTTGCTGCAGAAACTGAAAGCTCCGTTTTTCATTGACGGATCGGAGTTGTTTGCATCGGCCTCCATCGGTGTGAGTCTGTTTCCCGATCATGGCAGGGACTATGAGGTGCTGCGCCAGAGCGCCGATATCGCCATGTATCGCATCAAGAACGAGACCAAGGGAGCGGCCGCCGTGTTTGATGATGGTATGCAGCGGGAGGCGCTTGAACGGATGGAGATTGAGCAGCAACTTCGGCTGGCTATTCTCGACAAGCGCTTCTGCTGCGCCTTTCAGCCCAAGGTCGATATCCGGACGGGAAAGGTCAAGGGAATCGAGGCACTGGTCCGGCTGCGCAACGACGAAGGTTTGCTCCAGGCGCCCGGTACGTTCATCAATCTGGCGGTTGAACTCGGGTTGATCGATGAACTGACTCATCTCGTATTGGCGGAGATCGTGAAATCGATCGATCTGATCGATGCCGAATTTGGTCCAGATGTCACCATCAGCATCAATGTCGCGGCTAAGCAGGCCTGTAATCTGGCTTTCATGACATCATTTGCGGAAGCGCTCGAGGCAACCGGATGCCCGACCCGCTTTATTGTCGAGGTGACCGAAGACGCTTTTGTCGCGAAGACGCAATTCCAGACGGAGATCCTGCCGATTCTGCGCCGGCTTGGCGTCGGCGTATCGATCGACGACTTCGGCATCGGCTATTCGTCGCTCTCGGCACTGGCCGACATCACGGCGGACGAAATCAAGATCGACCGTTCGTTCATTGTGGATATTCACAAGCGCCCGCGCAGTCAGGGCATCTTAAGGGCGATCGAATCCCTGAGCGAAGCGCTGGGAATGACCGTGATCGCCGAAGGCGTCGAGACCTACGAAGAACTGGCCTATCTGCAGGCCGCGACGCGAATTCGGTACGGGCAGGGCTTCTATTTTTCCAAGCCGGTGTTCCTGGAGGAGTTGAGCTCTGGGAGCCGCGGATTCAGCGAGTCCCGGGCCGCGATTGCGAGCCGTTCGGCCCCGGAGGCGCGTCCGGCCTATTCACGCGCTCGCGGCCTCGGGCGCTAGCCAATATCGTTGGCGCCATAGCGGCCTGCTTGTTCGCAAAAGGGGAATTTGTTCCCATCACAAATTTTGGTCATCGCGATAGCCAGACCGGCTTTCTCATCTACAATGAACGTCCTGCCGTTTGACTGAATCCTCGCCGAGACGCTCATTGCCCAGCAAGATTGAAGACTACGGAATGATTGGCGATGGTGAGACCGTCGCCCTCGTTGATCGCTTTGGGTCGATCGACTGGCTCTGCTGGCCTTCTTTTGATTCCGACGCCTGTTTCGCAGCCCTGCTTGGCGATGAACGCCAGGGGCATTGGTGCATTCAACCGGCCGGAAAGGTCCGCCGCTCGTCGCGCACTTATCGCGGAGACAGCCTGATCCTGGAGACGGTTTTTGAGACTGAGGAAGGGAGCGTCACCCTCGTTGATTTCATGCCGCCGCGCGGCAAGGCGTCCGACATCGTTCGTCTGGTACAGGGTCAGCGCGGGCGCGTCCGGATGCGGATGGAGCTCGTGATCCGGTTCGGCTTCGGAAAGGATGCGCCGTGGGTTCGGCGCACCGACGACGGCGCGCTGCTCGCGGTGTGCGGTCCCGACATGCTGGTGCTGCGGACCCCGGTCGAGACGCGCGGCAAGGATATGACCACGGTCGCCGAGTTCGAGATCGAGGCTGGCGAGACCATTCCGTTTGTGATGACCTACGGCGCCTCGCATTTCGAGGTTCCGGAGGCGATCGATCCGATGGCTGCGCTGAAGGATACGGAAGCGTTTTGGACCGATTGGAGCGGTCGGTTCGAATACGACGGGCCATACCGCAATATGACCTTGCGCTCCCTCATCACGCTGAAAGCGATGATCTACGCGCCTTCCGGCGGCATCGTCGCGGCGCCGACCACTTCTCTTCCCGAAAAACTGGGAGGCGCACGAAATTGGGACTACCGGTTCTGCTGGTTGCGCGATGCGACGTTCACGCTGCTGTCGCTGATGAACAGCGGCTATTACGACGAGGCGTCCGCCTGGCATGACTGGCTGCTGCGATCCGTTGCCGGTTCGCCCGCCGACATGCAGATCATGTACGGCATCCTGGGGCAGCGGCGGCTGACGGAATGGGAAGCGGATTGGCTTCCGGGTTATGAGGGCGCGCGTCCGGTCAGGATCGGCAACGCCGCGCATGCGCAACTGCAACTCGACGTCTATGGCGAGCTGATGGACGCGTTTCATCAGGCGCGCTCCGCCAAGCTGCACCTCGGCGAGACGAGTTGGGCGCTGGAATGCAAACTGCTGGAGCATCTCGCCCGGATATGGAACGAACCGGACGCTGGAATCTGGGAGCGCAGGGGGCCGGGGCAGCACTACGTCTCGTCGAAAGTCCTCGTCTGGGTTGCTTTCGACCGCGGCATCAAGAGCGCCGAACGCTTCGGATTTGATGCGCCGATCGCGGAGTGGCGCAGATTGCGCGCCGCCATTCACCGCGAGGTCTGTGAAAAGGGGTTCGACCCCGAACAGAATACGTTCGTCGAATCCTACGGTTCGAAACTGCTCGATGCCAGCACGCTCTTGATTCCCGCCGTCGGCTTCCTGCCGGCGTCCGATCCGCGGGTCGTCGGCATGCTTGCGGCGGTCGAAAAATACCTTGTCCGCGACGGATTCGTGCTCCGTCACGATCCCCGGATGGTCTCGGATGAGAAGCAGCCGATCGAGGGGGCCTTCCTGGCCTGCACGCTGTGGCTTGCCGACGCTTACGTGCTCGGCGGAGACCTCGATCGGGCCGAGGTGCTGCTGAATCGGGTGGCCGCGGTGGCGAACGATCTCGGACTGCTATCCGAAGAGTTCGATGCGGGGGCGGGACGTTTGACCGGAAATTTCCCGCAGGCGCTCACTCATATTGCGCTGATCAACACCGTTCACAACCTCAGCGCTGCGCGCAAGCCGGCGATGCAACGCGCCGAAAGTTAGTTAGGCGGCGATCTCCCCGGCGAGAATCCGGTCGATCGCCTTGGCGAAACCGTCATTGTCGTTGGTGTCGGTCGTGGCGGTGGCTTGCGCCTTGACGTCGTCGGTCGCGTTTCCCATCGCAAACGAGAGGCCGCTTTTGCGGAACATCGGCAGGTCGTTTTGCATGTCGCCCAGCGTGGCGATACGATCGCGGGGAACACGCAAACGCTCCGCCATCGCTTCGACGAACGTTCCCTTGTCCCGTCCGGATGGGGTGATGTCGAGATAGTAATTTTGCGAGCGGACGATGGTGGCCCGGACGCCGAGTGCTGCCTGAACGATGCTCGCGCAGCGCGTCAACTCGTCGGGATCGGCGCTGACTCCGACGATCTTGCAGGCTCTGTCCGCGAAGTCGGACAAGCTCGGGACAATGACCGGATCGACACCGATGGTTTTCTGCTCATGCGCGACGTAGGCGCCGTCCTTGCGCGTGATCAGCCAGCGATCGTCGGTGAACAGCCACGCATCGACGCCGGAAGCTCTCAGCGCTTCGAGCGCGGTTCGCGCCACGTCTGGCGGGATCAGGGTTCGTTGAACGAGCGTAAAGTCGGGATCGACGATCAATCCGCCGTTGAAGGCCCCGAAGGGCAGCTTGAGCTTGAGCGGCGCGATCAGCATTCGCATTCCAAAGGGCGGGCGGCTGCTTGTCAGCGTGAAACCGATATTCCGTTCGGCCAGCCGTGCGACGGCGTTTATCGCGCTGGCGGTCAGCCGCTTGTCATGGGTGAGCAGCGTCCCGTCGACGTCCGAGATCACGAGGGAGATGTCGTTCATGCCGCCGTTCCGCCACGTACGTGCTGGGTATCGCTTGAAGCGAGCAGGGCAATGATCCGGTCCGCGATCTCGTCGACGCTTGCATTGATGTCGACAATGATGGCGTGCTCATCCGCTCCTGGCTCCTCAAGCGTTGCGAACTGACTGTCGAGCAGGCCGGGCGGCATGAAATGGCCTTTGCGCGCCGATAGCCGTCCGGCGATCAGGTCTTTGGTGCCCCGCAGATACACGATGCGCGTATCGCGGTGACCTTGTACCAGAATGTCGCGGTAGGCGCGTTTCAGCGCCGAGCACGCAATGATGACGTTTTCGCCAAGCGTGCGTTTCCGCCCGATCTCGGCGGCGATGGCGCGCAGCCAAGGCCAGCGGTCTTCGTCGGTTAGCGGGATGCCCCGGCTCATCTTGGCGACATTGCTCGGGGGATGAAAGCCGTCGCCGTCTTCGACGGTCCAGCCGAGCCGCCGCGCGAGGGCTTCCCCGATCGTGCTCTTGCCCGAGCCGGACACGCCCATCAGGACCAGCGCACGGAACGGACCGCTTCCGTGGCTGCTGCTCATGCCGTCTGCCATGCCGCCTGATCGACCAGCCACGTGGTTGTACCGTTTGAATGCACCTGCGCAGCCGGCAGATCCGCGCCGGCTTTGACCTTCGATAGAATGGCACGTTTGTCCTCGCCGCTCACCAGAAACAGCATCTCCCGGGAGGATGCAAGCGCGGGCGGGGTGAGCGTGATACGGGGCACGAAAGGCTCCACATTGGCCTTGGTGACGCCGACAACCCACTTGGTTCGTTCCTGCAACCCGCTGGCGCCCGGGAACAGCGACGCCGTATGGCCGTCCGGGCCGACGCCCATCAGGATCAGATCGAAGAGTGGGCGAGCAGGGTCGAGCCGATCTCGGCCATAGAATGTCCGAAGCTCGCCCGCGTACAGCCGGGCCGCGTCCTCGGGGCTGGGCACATCGGTCGGGATCGGATGGATGTTATCGGGCGAGGCACAACGATCGAGAAAAGCCTCCCGGGCCATTCCCATGTTGTTGCGCGGATCGCTGGCCGGGACGAACCGTTCGTCTCCGATGAACCAGTGCACGCGCGCCCAGGGAATCCGCGATGCATAGTCCGGACTGCCAAGTAGGCGATAGAGCGCTTTGGGAGTCGAGCCGCCGGTCAGGCAGATGGCGGGCCGCCCGCCGTTGGCGTCGGTCGCTGCAACGAGCCGGTCGGCAGCGGCGGCGGCGAGCGCTTGCGCATCCGCGACCACCGTGAAATTGCCAGGCGTCATGTCAACTTGCGCCATCGGCGTCCATCCCGGGCGAGCAACTGCTCGGCCTCGGGCGGCCCGTCGCTGCCGGCCTGATATTGGGCCAGCCCGTCGGCGCCGGCTTTTTTCCAGGCATCGAGGAAAGGCTGCACGGCTTGCCAGCCGGCTTCGACGCTGTCGGCGCGCTGGAACAGGATGTTGTCCCCGATCATGCAGTCATAGATGAGCGTTTCATAGCCGGTACTTGGCGCGACCTTGAAGTAATCCTTGTAGCGGAATTTCATCTCGACGCCGTCGATCGTAATCGTCGGCCCCGGCACCTTGGTATTGAATTGCAGCGCGATGCTCTCATTCGGCTCGACGCCGATGACCATGTAGTTCTGCGACAGGTGATCGACGTCGGTGCTGCGAAACATCGCAAACGGCGCCTGCTTGAACTTGATGGCGACTTCGGTCCGCTTGATGCCCAGCGCCTTTCCGGTCCGAAGGTAGAACGGCACGCCCGCCCAGCGCCAGTTGTCTATGGTGAGTTTCAGCGCGGCGTAGGTTTCGGTGGTGCTGTCCGGCTTCACATCCGGCGTCTTGCGGTAGTCCTCGATGGTGTCGTCGCCGACCGTGCCGCCGCGATATTGTCCGCGCACGGAATTCCGCAGCGCCTCCGCCGGGCTCTGTGGCTGGATTGCGGTGAGCACCTCGGCTTTCTCCGAGCGCACCGCGTGGGCATCGAACCGCGCCGGCGGCTCCATCGCCACCAGCGACAGCAACTGGAACAGATGGTTCGGCACCATGTCGCGCAGCGCGCCGGTCGCGTCATAGAAGCTGCCGCGATGGCCGACGCCGATCTTCTCGTCGACCGTGATCTGAATGTGGTCGATGTGATTGCGATTCCAGATCGGCTCGAACATGCCGTTGGCGAAGCGCAGCACGAGGATGTTCTGGACCGTTTCCTTGCCGAGATAGTGGTCGATCCGGTAGATCTGATGTTCGTCGGCGACCTTCAGGAGTTGCGCGTTCAACACCTTGGCGGAGGCCAGATCGGTCCCGAACGGCTTTTCGACCACCAGGCGGCGCCAGCCGCCGTTGTCCTCCCGCAAAAGGCCGACGCGCCCGAGTTGCTCGGCAATCGGCGCAAACGCATTGGGCGGCGTTGCGAGATAGAACAGCCTGTTGCCGCAGGTGCTCTTCTCCTTTTCGAGTTTCTGAAAGCTCTCGCTGAGCCGATCGAATGAAGCGGGATCCGATGGATCGGCCTCCAGGCTCGTGAGACATGCCAGCAGCTTGGCGGCGGTTTCGCGGTGTACCTCGCGGGTTGCGTGCTTTTTCAATCCGTCCATCAGGCTGTGCCGAAGCTCATCGTCCGACATCCGCTTGCGCGCGACGCCGACGATGCAGAACTGCTCCGGCAGCAAACCCGAATCGGCAAGGTTGTAAAGGGCGGGGATCACGAGGCGATGGGTCAGGTCGCCGGTCACGCCGAAGATCACGAAGCAGCAGGGCTCGGGCTTCTGGGGGCTGGAAGGGACTTCCGCCATCAGCGCTTTGCCTTTCCCTTGTTGCCTGCTTCCCTTGCGGCCTCTCCCGGCTCCCTGTGGCCGCCGAATCCTTCGCGCATGGCGGACAGGATCTTCTCGGCAAAGGTATGTTCCTGTCGCGACCGGAAGCGCGCGAACAGCGCCGCCGTGAGCACTTCCGCCGGCACCGCCTCGTTGATCGCCGCATTGACGGTCCAGCGTCCTTCACCGGAGTCTTCGACGAAGCCCGAATAGTTTTCGAGGGTGTCGCTGCGGGCGAGTGCGGCTGCGGTCAGATCGAGCAGCCAGGAGGGGATGACGCTGCCGCGGCGCCAGACCTCCGCGATATCGGCGAGATCCAGCCTGAAGCGGTGCTCCTCGGGAAGAGCGTCGCTTGCCGCATTCTTGAGAATGTCGAAGCCTTCGGCATAGGCTTGCATCAGGCCGTATTCGATGCCGTTGTGGACCATCTTGACGAAATGCCCCGCGCCGACAGGCCCGGCATGAAGATAGCCTTGCTCGACGCGCGGATCGCGGCCGTCACGGCTCGGCGTGCGAGGGATATCGCCGCGACCGGGCGCCATCGATGCGAAAATCGGATTGAGGCGGTCGACGACGGCCTTGTCGCCGCCGATCATCATGCAGTAGCCGCGTTCAAGACCCCAGACGCCGCCGCTGGTGCCGACATCGACATAGTGGATGCCCTTTTCCCGCAGCACCTCGGCGCGGCGGATGTCATCCTGCCAAAACGTATTGCCACCGTCGATGATGACGTCATCGCGCTCCAGCAGCTTTGCGAGGGCATCGATGGTTGTTTGGGTAATAGCGCCGGCCGGAAGCATGATCCAGACGGCGCGCGGCTTTTGAAGCTTGCTGACGAAATCCTCGAGGCTGGCTGCGCCAATCGCGCCGTCCGCGGCGAGCGTTGCGACCGCGTTGCCGTCCTTGTCGTAAACGACGGCTTGGTGGCCTCCCTTCTTCATCAGCCGGCGGACGATGTTTCCGCCCATTCGTCCCAGGCCGACCATGCCGATCTGCATTGTAATGATCCTTATTCCGTATCGGCCGGGGCCAGAATGTGAAGTCTAAGTGCCGCGAATGCGAACGAGTTCCCGTGACCCAATCGCATTCGCGTGAAATCGGGGCATGCCGCGCGCCCTGACGTCAGTTCAAGGCGTTGGCGATGGCATCATTCAGCTTGCCAAGGCCGGATCGAAGGTCGCCCTTGAGATGAACGTGCAGTGCACGGCGGCCGCGCTCGGTCAGTACGTCGAAATCGCCGCGTGCCTGCGCCGCCTCGATGACGCCGAAACTCGCGGCGTGACCGGGAATTTTCAGATCCTTGGCGGTCTCGGCGGTGATCTGCAGGAAAACGCCGCTGTCCGGGCCGCCCTTGTAGGCCTGCCCGGTCGAATGCAGGAAGCGCGGCCCGAATTCGGCGCAGGTCGCGACGTTCTTGCGGTCGCGCACGGCAAGCCGCATGCGCTGCAAATCGTCGATGTGCTCGGCGTCGCGGTCGATGTACGCGAGCAGGGCAACATAGTCGCCGGCTTCCACGCGGGAGAAATGCGCCCTGATCCATGACGTCAGATCGCCGTCCGCGCCTGCCGCGCGGAGCGCTTCACTGTTGTTGGCGTCGGTATAGATGTCGAGATCGCGCAGCGAGACCACGGGCGTTTCAGGCGGGAGCCGTCCGGTTTTCTCGAATGCGGCCGTCAATTCGCGAGTCTTGACCTTGGCCGCTTCGACGTCGGGCTGGTCGAAGGGGTTGATGCCGAGAACGGCGCCGGCCACGGCTGTCGCCATCTCCAGGCGGAAGAACTCTTGCCCAATCTGGTCGATCGACTTCATGACGATGCGCACGACGGGATGCCCGGCGTTTTCAAGTGCCGTTAGCGTGTCCTCGTGGCTGCCGTCGTGCTCGTCCTCGGTGCGGATGTCGATGAAGAAGCGATCCTTGCCGTAGACCGCCGGGGCGCCAAGCGGTTCGCCTTCGATGGGAATCAGGCCCTTGCCTTCCTTGCCGGTCGATTCCGCAATCAGTTGTTCGGCCCACGCGCCGAAATCGGCAATCTTGCGCGACGACAGGATGGTGATCTTGTCGCGGCCTTCGCGGCCGGCCAGTCCCATGGCAAGCCCCAATTGCACGCCGGGGTTTTCGCTCGGGGGCACGTCGGCTCCGCAGGAGCGCACCATGGCGAGCGCATGGTCGAGCAGGGTGCGAACGTCGATGCCCGCGGTTGCCGCCGGCACCATGCCAAAGGGCGACAGCACGGAGTAACGTCCGCCGATGCTGGGATCGCCATGGAAGGTGCGGGCATAGCCGAGTTTCGCGGCTTCCTTGTCGAGCGAGGAGCCGGGGTCGGTCACGGCGAGGAAACGGTGACCCGCCTTGCTTGCGCCGATCGCCTTCGCGACGCGCGCATGGAAGTAGTCTTTCAGGGCGTTCGGTTCGGTGGTGCTGCCGGATTTGCTGGAGACGATGAACACCGTCCTTGCGATGTCGATCGCGGCTTCCAGCGCCCGGATTTGCGCGGGATCGGTGGAATCGAGCACGTGGAGCTTCGGGAAGCCGGCCTTCTTTGCGAAGGTTTTGGCCAGCACCTCGGGGCCGAGGCTGGAACCGCCCATGCCCAGCACGACGGCATCGGTGAATGTCTGCCCCTTCACCCGCCGGGCGAAATCCTCATAGAGCGCGGACTGGCTGTGCTCGGCGGCAACGCTGGCAAGCCAGCCCAGCCACTTGCTTTCATCCTTGCCGGTCCAGACCGATGCGTCCCGGGCCCAGAGCTTGCGCACCTTGCCGGCCGCGCGCCAGTCTTCCGCGGCAGCCTTTACCGCTTTTGCCACGGCATCGCCGAGCGACAGGGTCTGGCGGCCGATGCGGTGTCCGAGAATCGTGGCGCGCTTGTGGGCGACCGCGCCCAGCAGCTTGTCGGCGGCGTCGGCGAACAGTTGCACCCCCTCCCTGACCAGTTGGCGTGTCACGGCGTCGAGCGAGATGCCGGTGGCGTCGAGGTTGGTCAGCACCTCGCGGGCACCTTCCACGTTCTCCTCGAGGCTGTCGCGCAGCTTGCCGTGGTCGCGGAAGGCGTCGAGGGTCGCCGGCGGCACGGTATTCACCGTGTCCTTGCCGATCAGTTCCTCGACGTAGAGAACGTCGCTGTAGTCCTTGTTCTTGGTGCCGGTCGAGGCCCACAGCAGCCGTTGCGGCTTGGCACCCTTGTCCTTCAATCGCTCCCAGCGGTCGCCGGCGAGGAGCTTCTTGTAGTCCTGATAGGCGAGCTTGGCGTTGGCGATGGCGACCTTGCCCTTGAGCGCGGCGAGGCGCGCTTTCTCGGCCGGATCGTTGGCTTGCGCGATCTTGTCGTCGAGCTGCTTGTCGACGGCGGTGTCGATGCGGCTGACGAAGAAGCTTGCGACGCTCGCGACGTGCGAGGGATCGCCGCCCTTGCGCGCGTAGTCCTCAAGGCCGGACAGGAAGGCTTCGGCAACCTCGACATAGACCTTCTGCGAAAACAGCAGCGTGATGTTGACGCTGATGCCCTCGGAGATCAGATGGCGGATCGCAGGCAGGCCTTCCGGCGTCGCCGGCACCTTGATCATGAGATTTTTGCGATTGACCGATTTCCAGAGCCGTTCGGCTTCCGCGATCGTCGCCTTGGTATCGTTGGCGAGATAGGGCGAGACCTCGAGGCTGACGAAACCGTCGGCGCCGTCGAGCCGGTCGTAAACCGGACGCAGCACCTCGGCCGCATGCTGGATGTCCTCGATCGCCAGGGTCTCGTAGAGATCGGCGACGGCGCGGTCTCCCGCCTTGAGGATTTTCGCGATGGCGCCGTCGTATTCGTCGGAGCTGCCGATCGCCTTCTCGAAGATTGCGGGGTTGGAGGTCACGCCGCGAACCCCGTCGCTCTCGACGAGATGCTTCAGCTCACCCTTGGCGATGAAGCCGCGCGCGAGGAAGTCGAGCCAGACAGCCTGGCCGTGATTCTGGAGATCTTTGACAGGATTCATGATGCTCATCTGTTCTCGGGAGCGGCTCCGGGGTTCGGGAACCTTTTTCCGGCTTGTGGACAAGGTTTGTCAACACGGAGCGAAATGCGCCCGGAAATGGGACGTTACCGTGACGATAACGCCCTGGAGCGAATATTGATCCCCGGGAGCGATTCACGCCTCGCTACCGAGCGTCACAAGGGATGCGACGTCATCGGATTGACACACATGCGGACGCGGGTCGGCGCTGTCAGCGCAGGCTGGCGTTGATCTTGTCCAGCGCCGCCGATCCCGGGCACAGGTCCTTGGCGGCCAGGGTGTTCAGCGGCCTCTCCACCGTGTTGAGGTGGGTATGAAGATCCTCCGGCTCCGCGTCGACATAGAGCAGGCCCGTCACCACCTGGCCCTTGGCCGCGTGCTTCTGCAGGAAGGTCATGGCGGCGAGACGGTCGTGGACGTCATAATCGGCGTCGAGCTTGCGCAGCGCCAGCCGCGTGCCGTCATGCTGCTCGATCACCTGCACCGATCCGGGTGCATAGTCCACCGTGATCGGTTCGCGGCCGACCAGCACGTCGAGCCGGTTCACCGCGTCATTGTGCTCGCGCACATAGTCGAAGCTCTTGGTCGAGCCGGCATGATTGTTGAAGGCGATGCAGGGGCTGATGACGTCGATGAAGGCGGCCCCCTTGTGCTTGATCGCGGCCTCGATCAGCGGCACGAGCTGGGTCTTGTCGCCGGAGAAGCTGCGCGCCACGAAGGTCGCGCCGAGCTGCAGGGCGATGGCGACGAGGTCGATGGCGCTGTCGGAATTGGTGATGCCCTTCTTCGATTTCGAGCCGCGGTCGGCGGTGGCGGAGAACTGGCCCTTGGTGAGGCCGTAGACGCCGTTGTTCTCGACGATATAGGTCATGTTGACGCCGCGGCGGATCGAGTGCGCGAACTGGCCGAAGCCGATCGAGGCCGAGTCGCCGTCGCCGGAGACGCCGAGGTAGATCAGGTCGCGGTTGGCGAGATTGGCGCCGGTCAGCACCGACGGCATGCGTCCGTGAACCGAATTGAAGCCGTGCGAATTGCCGAGGAAGTAGTCGGGCGTCTTCGACGAGCAGCCGATGCCCGAAATCTTGGCGACGCGGTGCGGCTCGATCGAGAGGTGGAAGCAGGCCTCGATGATCGACGCCGTGATGGAGTCGTGGCCGCAGCCCGCGCAGAGCGTCGAAATCTTGCCTTCGTAGTCGCGGTGCGTATAGCCGAGGTCGTTGGTCGGCAATCCGGGATGATGGAATTTCGGCTTGGCGATGTAGGTCATGGATATTTCGACCTCTCAATTCGTCATTGCCGGGCTTGTCCCGGCCATCCACGACTGCTTTGGGCATAAAAGAAAAGACGTGGATGCCCGGCGCGAGGCCGGACATGATGCCCGTAAATGCAGGTGCGGTGTGGTCATCATGACTTCACCTTCTTCAGCGGCGTGACCTTGAGCTGGTCCTGATGGTCACCGATGGCGCCGGCGATGAAGCGCGCGGTGATCGGCGTACCGTCATAGTGCAGGATCGGCACGAGCCGCACCGGATCGATGCCGTTCTCGTTGACGATCAGCGAGCGTAACTGCGCGTCGCGATTCTGCTCGACCACGTAGACGAAATCGTGATCGGCGATGAAGCTCGCCACGCTGGAATGGAACGGGAAGGCGCGAATCCGCAACCGGTCGAGATGGTGACCGCGCTTTTCGAGGATTTCGATGGCTTCGTCCATCGCCGGCGAGGTCGAGCCGTAGTAGATCACGCCATATTTGGTCGGCTTCCGGGCATTGGCCTGGAGCGGCCGCGGCACGAGATCCTGGGCGGTCTCGAACTTGCGCAACAGCCGCTGCATGTTGTCGGCATAAACCGCGCCGTCCTCGGAATAACGGGCGTAGCGGTCGCGCGAGGTGCCGCGCGTGAAGAACGAGCCTTTGCTCGGATGGGTGCCGGGATAGGTGCGGAACGGGATGCCGTCGCCGTCGACGTCGAGGTAGCGGCCGAAGTCGCGCCCGTCATCGAGCATTTCAGCGGTCATGACCTTGCCGCGGTCGTAGTCGCGGCTTTCATCCCACTTCAGGGGACGGCAGAGGCGGTGATTCATGCCGATGTCGAGGTCGAGCATGACGAAGATGACGGTCTGCAGCCGTTCGGCGAGGTCGAAGGCCTGGGCGGCGAATTCGAATGCCTCGGCAGGGTCCTCCGGGAACAGCAGCACGTGCTTGGTGTCGCCATGGGAGGCATAGGCGCAGGCGATCACGTCGCATTGCTGGGTGCGCGTCGGCATGCCTGTGGAGGGGCCGGCGCGCTGCACGTTCATGATCACGGCCGGAATTTCCGCGAAATAGGACAGGCCGATGAATTCCTGCATCAGCGAAATGCCGGGGCCGGAGGTGGCGGTGAAGGCGCGCGCGCCGTTCCAGGAGGCGCCGATCACGATGCCGATGGAAGCAAGTTCGTCTTCGCCCTGCACGATGGCGTATTTCGCCTTGCCGGTCTCGGGATCATGGCGAAGCTTCTTGCAGTGGGAGGTGAAGGCGTCCGCGAGGGACGACGACGGCGTGATCGGATACCAGGCGCAGACCGTCGCGCCGCCATAGACCGCGCCGAGCGCGGCGGCGCTGTTGCCTTCCAGGAAGATGCGGTCGCCGACCTTGTCGGATTTCCCCACCCTGAGCGTGATCGGGCACTTCAGGTTCTGCAGCGCCCAGTCGCGGCCGAGGTGCAACGCATGAACGTTGGACGAAAGCAGTTTTTCCTTGGTCTTGTACTGCTCGCCGATCAGTTGCTCGATCACCTTGGGATCGATCTCGAGCAGCGCCGACAGGGCGCCGAGATAGATGATGTTCTTGAACAGTTGCCGCTGGCGCGGGTCGGTATAGGTCGAGTTGGTGATGGCCGTCAGCGGCACGCCGATCACCGTGACGTCGTCGCGGAATTTCGACGCGGGCAGCGGTTTCGTGGAATCGTAGAACAGGTAGCCGCCCGGCTCGATCGAGGCGACGTCCCTGTCCCAGGTCTGCGGGTTCATCGCCACCATCATGTCGACGCCGCCCCGCGCGCCGAGATGGCCGTCCTCGGTGACGCGGACCTCGTACCAGGTCGGCAGGCCCTGGATGTTCGACGGAAAGATGTTGCGCGGCGATACCGGCACGCCCATCCGCAGGATCGAGCGGGCGAACAACTCGTTCGCGCTCGCCGAGCCTGAGCCATTGACGTTGGCGAAGCGGATGACGAAGTCGTTTACGCTGCTGATCGGACTCTGGACGGACATGATGAACCCGCGTGTGTCATCTCGATGAGATACTTCTGCATGTCCCACGCACCGGTGGGACAGCGTTCGGCGCACAGGCCGCAATGAAGACAGACGTCCTCGTCCTTCACCATCACGCGGCCGGTCTTGAGGTCATCGGAGACGTAGAGCGCCTGGTCGTGATGGGGCGCGGGCGCTTTCAGCCGCCCGCGCAGGTCGTCCTCGTCGCCGTTCCGCGTGAAGGTGATGCAGTCCATCGGACAGATGTCGGCGCAGGCGTCGCACTCGATGCACAGCGGCGCATTGAATACGGTCTGGACGTCGCAGTTGAGGCAACGCTCGGCCTCGCCCAGCGCCAGCTTGAGATCATAGCCGAGTTCGACCTCGGCCTTGATGTCGCGCAACGCGATCGCCTTGTCGCGATGCGGCACCTTGAATCGCTTATCGGCCGAGATATCGTTGTCGTAGCTCCATTCGTGGATGCCCATCTTCTGGCTGCTGACATGCACCTCGGGCAGCGGCCGATCCTTGATGTCCTCGCCGGACAGCATCTTGTGGATCGACAATGCGGCGTCGTGGCCCTGGGCGACCGCCCAGATGATATTCTTCGGGCCGAATGCCGCATCGCCACCGAAGAAGACCTTTGGATGTGTCGAGGCGAAGGTCGTCTCGTCGACCTTCGGCATGTTCCATTTGTCGAATTCGATGCCGATATCGCGTTCGATCCATGGGAACGCGTTTTCCTGGCCGACCGCGACCAGCACGTCGTCGCAGGCGATGGTCTCATTCGGCTCGCCCGAAGGCACCAGGCTGCGCTTGCCCGCGGCGTCGTATTCGGCCCGCACCTTCTCGAAGGTGACGCCGGTCAACTTGCCGTTGTCGTGCACGAAGGCTTTCGGCACCATGAAGTTGAGGATCGGAATGTCCTCGTGCATGGCGTCTTCCTTTTCCCAGGGCGACGCCTTCATTTCCTCGAAGCCGGATCGGACGATGACCTTGACGTCCTCGCCGCCGAGCCGGCGCGCGGTGCGGCAGCAGTCCATCGCGGTGTTGCCGCCGCCGAGCACGATCACACGCTTGCCGATCTTGTCGATGTGGCCGAACGATACCGACGACAGCCACTCGATGCCGATATGGACGTTGGCCGCCGCTTCCTTGCGGCCGGGTATGTTGAGTTCGCGTCCGCGCGGCGCGCCGGAGCCGATGAAAATCGCATCGTAATTGTCGGCGAGCAGCGCCTTCAGGCTGTCGATGCGGTGGCCGCCCTTGAAGGTCACGCCGAGATCGAGAATGTAATCGGTTTCTTCGTCGACAACGGAGTCGGGCAGGCGAAATTTTGGAATCTGGGTCCGCATCATGCCGCCGGCCTTGGGATCCTGGTCGAACACCGTGCAATGGTAGCCGAGCGGAGCAAGGTCGCGCGCCACCGTGAGCGAGGCAGGACCGCCGCCGATCAGCGCGATGCGCTTGCCGTTCTTCGCGGCCGGGCGAGGCATGCGATGTTGGACGTCGTCCTTGAAATCCGCGGCGACGCGCTTCAGGCGGCAGATCGCCACCGGATTTTCCTCGACGCGGCCGCGGCGGCAGGCCGGTTCGCACGGGCGATCGCAGGTGCGCCCGAGAATTCCCGGAAACACGTTGGATTTCCAGTTGATCATGTAGGCGTCGCTGTAGCGACCCTCGGCGATCAGGCGGATGTACTCGGGAACCGGCGTATGCGCCGGACAGGCCCATTGGCAATCGACGACTTTGTGGAAGTAGTTCGGTGCCGAAATATCAGTCGGTTTCATTCCCACCCTGTCCACGCGGGACGCGGTGCCGCGAGGCCTTCATGCTTCGAACACGCGCTTGCGAAGTTCTTGTTGTTCTCTAATCGCATCATCGAATTATCTCATTATTAGAGCCATTCTATCCGTCCACAAGCCAAATTTGTTTGATCGTCCGTTCGCCTATGGTCAGGCATGCGCAAGCGTGCACCTTTGTGCGGCGGCGCAATATGTGCAATGCGAAGCGCTCGATGCGCTGCGGGGCGCGCGGCTAAGCGACAACCTTCGATGCAAGGTTTTCGATCGCAAGCATCACCGCATCCTTGATACCGGGATCGTATAGCGAATGCCCGGCGCCTTCGACGATGCGGATATCCGCGCCCGGCCAAGCTGCCGCGAGGGCGTGTGATGTGGATGGCGGACACAGGAAATCGGTGCGGCCCTGAATGATGATGCCGGGAATGTCCTGGAGCCGTCCGATGTCTCGCATCAATTGATTGGGCTGCATGAAGCAGTCGTTCTGGAAATAATGCGCTTCCATGAATGGCGTCGAAGGGAGCGGGCGATGGGATTCCTTGACCGCAGCGAGGTTGATGCGGGTGCGTGCCGGCGCGTGCTCCGAGAGCGTACGCTCGGTTTCGTACCAGGCGCGGGCAGCGGGACCGTGAATGGCCGGATCGGAATCGAGGATGCGGCGCCAGTAGGCGTCGAGCGGCCGCGCTTTCTCGTCCTTCGACAGCAGGCTGAGGAAATCCTCATGGAGGCCGGGATAGATGCGGGGCAGGGTGCTGAGGAACGCCGTTTCCAGCTCGGCGCGCGTGCCGAGAAACGTGGCGCGCAGCCCGATGCCGCTCACGCGGTCGGGATAAGCCTCGGCATAAGCCAGCGCCAGCGTTGCTCCCCAGGAGCCCCCGACCACCAGCCACCGCTCGAAATCGAGCGAAGTGCGGATCGTTTCCATGTCCGCGATCAGATGCGGCAGGGTGTTGGCGTCTCGGCTGCCTTTGGGCCGGCTGCGTCCGGCGCCGCGCTGGTCGAACAGCACGGCGTGAAAGCGTTGCGGATCGAACAGGCGGCGGTGGTCCGGCTGGCAGCCGCTGCCGGGACCTCCGTGCAGGTAGATCGCGGGGATGCCGCCGGCGCGGCCGATGGTCTCCACATAGATTTCGTGGCCGTCGCCGACATCGAGATGGCGGCTCGTCAGCGGGGCATAGGGATCGCCGCGGCTCGCGGACGATCCGGCCTCGGCGTCAGGAGGCATCGCCGCTCCCTGCTTCCGGGGTGCCGCCGGCAAAATTGCGGTAGATGAAGCGGTCGCTCCCGCCGCTGGCCTCGGCTTCCGCGGTCTTGAAAATCTGCTCGTGCAACGGGGACAGCGTGCAGGCGGGATCGGTGTTGCCGGCATCGCCGGTCAGCGCGAACGCCTGGCAGCGGCAGCCGCCGAAGTCGATTTCCTTGAATGCGCAGCTCCGGCACGGCTCGGGCATCCACCCGGTGCCGCGATAGCGGTTGAAGGCGTCGGAGTTCTGCCAGATCCAGGCGATCGAATGGTTCGAGCGCACGGAGAGGAAGTCGAGCCCGGTGAGGGTTTCCGCCGCATGGCACGGCAGGATTTTGCCCGACGGCGAGATGTTGAAGAACTGGCGGCCCCAGCCGCCCATGCACTTCTTCGGCCGCAGCGCATAGTAGTCGGGGACCACGTAGTCGATGGCCAGAACGCCTTTCAGCCGCGCTTGTGCCTGTTCGACGATGCGGCTCGTCTGTTCGATCTGCGCTGGCGTCGGCATCAGCGCGGCGCGGTTCCTCAGCGCCCAGCCGTAATACTGCACATTGGCGACCTCGAGCCGGTCGGCGTCGAGATCGACCGCCATCTGGATGATGTCGGAGAGCTGATGCAGGTTCTGCCGGTGCATCACCGCATTTACCGTCAGCGGCAAGTCGAGCTCCCGCGTCCAGCGCGCGGCCTCGATTTTTTTGCGGTGCGCGTCCTTCAGGCCGGCGACGCGGTCGGCGACGACGGGCTCGCTGCCCTGGAAGCTGATCTGAACGTGGCACAGTCCGGCATCGGCCAGCGCCTTCAGCTTGTCGCGCGACAGCAGAACGGCCGAAGTGATGAGGTTGGTGTAGAGGCCGACGTCGCTCGCGTGCCGCACCAGTTCGACGATATCCTTGCGCGCGGTCGGCTCGCCGCCGGAGAAATGAATCTGCAACACGCCGATGTCGGCGAGCTCGCTCAGCACCTTCTTCCATTCGTCCGTCGTGAGTTCGCTGCCGCCGCGCTCCAACTCGACCGGGTTGGAACAGTAGGGGCATTGCAGCGGACAGCGGTGCGTGAGTTCGGCCAGCACCGCGAGCGGAATGCCGAACGTGTCTGCCGCGGACCGCGACGATTCGAGAACGGACAATCCGTCGGCGGTCGCCGCAGGCAGAGGCGCGGAATCGGTCAGCGTCGGGCTCATGGGCTCGTCTCCCGCGCCTCGATCAGAAATCCCTTGTCGGCGAGATCCTGCAGCATCGCGACGACATCGGTGCTGATCGCCGCGCGATCTGCCGCGTATTTCGCCGCGAGCACATCGACCACGTCATCGACGCGACGAATGCCGTCGCAGAGTTGCAGGACTTCAACTGCGATCTCGTCGGGCGCCAGCACGCGTTCCGGCGCCAGGATCACCCAGCGCTGCCGCGTCTCGTCGAAGCGCAACTTCGCATGCCGTGGCAGAAGCGGACGGCTGGCTTCGGTGACGGTGATGTTGCGCGGTCGCGGCGTTGCCATGAAGCCTGCCTCGAGTTTGCCTCAACGTGCGTCGGGGACGAAGGCGCCCGGCGGAATATGGCCGTTGACATAGGCATGATACAGCGCATCGAGCTGAACCCAAAGCACATTGGTTTTGAAGATCAATGCGTTGCAGACCGCTTCGCGCTGTTCCGGCGTGGTGGCGTGTTCCCGGACGTAGGTCAGCGCGAAATTGGCGTCCCTCGGTGCCTGTTTCAGCCGCGTGCTGAAGTAACGCATGATCTCGGGATTGACGAAGTCATAGTGCTTCAGCATGCCCGAAATCCGCTCCTCGTGCAGGTTCGGCGCGAATAGCTCGGTGAGCGAGGATGCGATGGCTTCGAGGGGCGTCCTGTCGCGGACGAAATGCACATAGGCCTCGACCGCGAATCGTGTCGCCGGGAGGATGCCTTCGGTGGATTCGACGTAGGCGCTGTCCAGCCCCAGACCTTCGGTCAGCTTCAGCCAGCGCTCGATTCCGCCTTCGCTGCCGACGTCGCCGTCGTGATCCTCGATGCGGTGCCGCCATTCGATCCGCGTGGCGCGGTCGCGGAAGCGGGAGATCACGACCGCATCCTTGATCGGAATCGTGCTCTGGTAATAGTAGCGGTTCAGCGCCCATGCCTGGACTTGGCCCTTGTTGAGCTTGCCGCCGTGCAGCAGGTGATGGAAGGGATGCAGGCTGTGATAGCGGGTCGCGCCGATATGACGCAGCCGCGCTTCCAGTTCTTCCGCGCTGTGAAGCGGAGCCTTGCTGATCGCCGTCGCAGTCGATGCGGTGTTCAAAGCGTCACCTCCAGTCCGTCGACCGGGATCTGCCATCCCGCTTGCTCCGCAGCTTTGCGCTCGGCGGAGCCCGGCAGCAACACCGGGTTGGAATTATTGACATGCAGAAAGATTTTTCGCTCGATGTCGAGATCGGCGAGGACCGCGATTGTGCCGTCCGTGCCGGACATCGCGATGTGACCCATGCGCTGACCTGTCTTCGCGCCGAGACCGGCCGCGATCAGTTCGTCGTCCCGCCACACCGTGCCGTCGAAAAACACCAGCGGCGCACCGGAGAGACGTTGCTTCAATTCCGGCGTCACGCGCGCGCAGGCGGCGATGAAGAAGAAATGCGTCCCGGTCGCCTTGTCGGCGATGCGCAGGCCCAGCGTATCGCCATCGGCGTCGCCACCTTCCGCCGTCCCCTCGAGATACCACGCGCCCTTGCCGGGTACGGCGAAGGGCAGGACTTCCAGTCCCGAGGGTAAGCCGTCGGTCAGCGTCGGCTCGAATGTCCGGTCGATTGCGATCGGCTCCCGCTTCACATGCGGCGTGCCGAGAACGTTGAAGATGCTGTTGGACGCGAGGATCGCAAGCACGCGCGAATGTGCATAGACCGTGAACGGCGAGCCTTCGCGCATCGACAGCAGCCCGGCAACGGCATCGACCTCGCCATTGGTCAGGATGACACCGGCAAGGGGGCTATGACGAAGGCGCTTTGGATAAAGCTGCGGCGTCGCGATCAACTGCTGGCGCAGGTCGGGCGACGCATTGATCAGGAACCAGTGTTCGTTGTCGACGCTGACGGCGATCGAAGCTTGCGTTGCGCGTAGCGCAGGATTGGTGCGCGCGTCGGCGCAGATGCGACATCCGCAATTCCATTGCGGGACTCCGCCCCCGGCCGCGGCTCCCAGAACGATGACGCGCAACATGACTCGGTTCCGGGGTCTCCAAAACGTTTCGGAGGCGTCCCATCGCGTTGCGACGATTCCATCCGGAATCATTCGCCCGGCGAGCGGTCCGCCTCCGTCAAAACGCAGAACAGTCGCAGTGCTTACTTGCGGGCTGCGCAGGCGTACATGTTGATTTCCATGCCGACCGGCACTTCCACGATTTTCGGTGCTTTCCAGGCCATTCCAAGTCTCCTTTTCAGGGGAGGGGCTTGCCCTCTGAAGGCAAGTTACTGCGGATCGCAAAGTTCGCCAGCGAAATATTTGGACCCTGTATGTTGTTGCAGCGCAAAAGCTTCATTCGAGGGATCATCGGGAGATAACGCAACAGGAGTGTTATCAAGGTCTTGGAGGATGATTGGCGGACTGTTTTCGATCTTAACGGGCAGCGGTCAGCCGCGATAAAGAACTTGTGAGAAGTCGCGGCTCCAAGCTGTCGTGGTTCGCCGTTATGGTTGGTTCATGCCGAGATATTTTTTCAACACCCGTATCGGGTCAGAACTGATCCGCGACCCCGAAGGCGAAGTGCTGCGCGACCCCGACCACGCGTGGGAGGTTGCCCGCACGACGATCCGTGAGATCCTCCGGACTGAAGGCGAGCAGACGAGTGCCCTGACGGCGGTACTGGAGGTTACCGACGATGAGGGGGATGTGGTGCTCGAATTCCCCTTTTCCGAGGCCATCCTCGATCCGAGGCAGGGATCTTCGACCCGACATTGAGCGGGTTAAACCGGCTCACGCCCGAAATCGGTAGATTTTCCAGGCAGCCTTGACGACCGACCGATTGGTGCGGGATCGGTTGGCGTGCTCCTCACCGGCGACTGCGAAACCGGTTGGCGTGTCTGTGTCCGCAGGGTTACAACACAGTCGGTAATTGGCTCCGGGTCCCTGTTTTCCGCGATTGTCGAAGCCCGAGAGAGTACGAGCAACGGAGCGCTTCATGGACATCTGGCGTCTTGCCGCTACGGAACTGGCTGCCCTGGTCCGGTCCCGCAAGGTTTCGGCAAAGGAGGCCGCGACCGCGGCACTCGCGCGGCTCGATGCCGTCAATCCGGCGATCAACGCCGTGATCGATCATCGCCCCGACGATGTGCTGGCTCAGGCCGAGGCCGTGGACGCCGCGTTGGCGCGTGGTGACGACCCCGGTCCGCTCGCCGGCGTGCCGGTGACGATCAAGGTCAACATCGATCAGGCGGGCTACGCCAACACCAACGGCGTCACGCTGCAGCGTGATCTCATCGCGAAGATCAACAGCCCGGTGGTCGACAATTTTCTCAAGGCGGGTGCTGTCATTCTTGGCCGCACCAACACGCCGGCTTTCTCCTATCGCTGGTTCACCAAGAACCTCGTGCATGGACATACCAAAAATCCGCGCGATCCCACGATCACGCCCGGCGGGTCGTCGGGTGGCGCGGCCTCCTCGGTGGCGGCCGGCATTGGCCATATCGCGCATGGCACCGATATTGCGGGATCGATCCGCTATCCGGCTTATGCCTGCGGCGTTCACGGGTTGCGGACCACGCTCGGCCGCGTTGCGGCCTGGAATCCGTCGGGACCCGACCGCCCGATTTGTCCGCAGATCGCAGCCGTTTCGGGACCGCTGGCGCGGACGGTCGGCGATCTCAGGATCGCGCTCGCGGCTATGTCGAAGCCCGACGCGCGCGACCCGTGGTGGGTGCCAGCGCCGCTCGAGGGGCCGCCGGTGCCGAAACGCGCCGCGCTGTGTATCAGCCCCGATGGACTGGAGGTCGCCGCCGAAATCAAGGCAGCCTTGCGCGATGCCGCCAAACGGCTCGAGCGCGCCGGATGGACGGTCGAGGAAATAGAGAACATCCCGCCGCTGAAGGAAGCTGCCGACATTCAGACCAGGCTGTGGCTGGGCGACGGCTATGAAGCGATGCTCGCTGCGGCGGAGCGCGAAGGCGATCCGGGCGCGCTCGCCTGCCTGCGCGGCAATCGCAGCAAGGTCTATCCGTTCGATGGGGCGGCCCTGTCGCAGGCGCTGACGCGTCGCGCCACGCTGACGCGTGACTGGCAGATGTTTTTTGCGACTTATGCGGTGGTGCTGATGCCGGTATCCGGTGAATTGCCGTTCCCCGACCAGCTCGATGTCAAGGACGACGCGTCGTTCGCGCGGGTGTGGCGGGCGCAAATGCCGATGGTCGGGATTCCATTGATGGGGCTGCCGGGATTGACGGTCTCGACCGGCCTGGTGGGGCGCGTTCCCGTCGGCGTGCAAATCGTCGCGGGCCGATATCGGGAAGATCTATGCCTGTTGGCCGGCGAAGCGATCGAGGCCGGCGGAACGCCGCCGGCTCCGGTCGATCCCGTCAGCGCCTGACCTGTCGCGAGCGTGAAATGGCGACCGTTTTCGATTTTTCCGCGACCGCGCTCACCGGCGAGCCGTGCGCGCTCAAGCAGTTCGAAGGTCAGGTGTTGCTGATCGTGAACACCGCGAGCGCGTGCGGCTTCACGCCGCAATACAGGGACCTCGAGGACATCTATCGCACCATGAAGCCGCGCGGATTTTCAGTGCTCGGCTTTCCCTGCAATCAGTTCGGACGCCAGGAGCCGGGATCGTCCGAGGATATCCGGCAGTTCTGCACCAGCAAGTACGATGTGACGTTTCCGATGTTCGAGAAGATCGACGTCAATGGCCGTGACGCGCACCCGCTCTTCAAGTATCTGAGGAGCGAAAAGCCGGGATTGCTCGGCGATTCGATCAAATGGAATTTCACCAAGTTTCTGGTGGACCGGCAGGGCTGCGTCGTTGCCCGTCATGCTCCGACCACCAATCCCAGAACATTCATCAAAGATCTCGAGGCCCTGCTTTGACCGACGAAACCACGAACGACCAGTTGCCCGACCGCCTGTCCACGGACCCGCGCAGCCCCTATTACAACGCCGAAATTCTCGCGCGCGATATCGGCATTCGCTTCAAGGGCGTTGAAAAAACCAATGTCGAGGAATACTGCGTCAGCGAGGGCTGGATCCGCGTGACCGCCGGCAACGCCAGGGATCGTCATGGCAATCCGCTCACGATCAAGATCAGCGGCGCCGTCGAGCCGTATGTCCGCACCAGGGATTGAGACGATGATTGTGCGTATCGTCGACGTGCGCGAGGTCACGAAGCCGATCTCATCGCCGATCCGCAACGCCTATATCGACTTCACCAAGATGACGTCGAGCCTCGTGGCCGTCGTCACCAATGTCGTGCGTGATGGCAAGCCCGTCGTCGGCTACGGCTTCAATTCCAATGGCCGCTACGGGCAGGGTGGGTTGATCCGCGAACGCTTCGCCGCGCGTCTGACCGAAGCCGATCCGAAGAGCCTGCTCGATGCGACCGGCGACAATCTCGATCCAGACAAGATCTGGGCCGCGCTGATGTCCAACGAAAAGCCGGGCGGGCACGGCGAACGATCCGTCGCAGTCGGCACCATCGACATGGCGGTGTGGGATGCGGTGGCGAAGATCGCCGGCAAGCCGTTGTTTCGGCTGCTGGCGGAGCGTGCCGGCAAAACCGCCTATCCGCGGGTGTTTGTCTATGCCGCCGGCGGCTACTACTATCCCGGCAAGGATCTCGCGATGCTGCGCGCGGAAATGCGCGGCTACCTCGATCGCGGTTATACCGTCGTCAAGATGAAGATCGGTGGAGCGTCGATCGCCGAGGATCGCGACCGCATCGAGTCCGTGCTGAAGGAAATCGGAAGTCGGGCGCAGCTTGCCGTCGATGCCAACGGCCGCTTCGATCTGGAAACCGCGATCGCCTACGCGAAAATGCTGCGGGACTATCCGCTGTTCTGGTACGAGGAGGCTGGTGATCCCCTCGACTATCAGTTGCAGGCGGCGTTGGCCGAATTCTATCCGGGGCCGATGGCGACCGGCGAGAACCTATTCAGTCATCAGGACGCGCGCAACCTCATTCGCCACGGCGGGATGCGGCCGGATCGCGACTTTCTGCAATTCGATTGCGCATTGTCGTATGGGCTTTGCGAGTATCAGCGCACGTTGGCGATGCTGCAAGCGCACGGCTGGTCGCCGCGCCGCTGTATTCCGCACGGCGGGCATCAGATGTCATTGAACATCGCCGCGGGTCTCGGGCTCGGCGGCAACGAAAGCTATCCCGACCTGTTCCAGCCCTATGGCGGATTCCCCGATGGCGTGAGGGTCGAGAACGGCTATATCACCATGCCGGATCTGCCCGGCATCGGCTTCGAGGGGAAAGCCGACCTGTATCGGGAAATGAAGGCGCTGGCCTGTTGAGGCAAACCAGAGGCACGATGCGGCATGGCGGAGGCGGGCCCGGAGTGCCCCTGCATGAACAATCCGCTTAAAGTTCAAGCTTAAAACAACGGCGTTTCCGGCTATGCTGGTGTCCTCGGCCGGTACAATCCGGAAGCGCCGTCTCGGCGAGACGCGGAATCGAGAAGGAATTCGAATGAGCGTGGTGCCATTGCGACCGGGGGGTCGACCTGAGCCGTCGTCCGGGCGCGCCACGCCGACGGCGATGATCGAGATCGATCGTGTTTCCCGGACATTCGAGACGTCCGGGCGCAAGAGCCATCTCGCGCTGTCCGACATTTCGCTGACCATCGAGGACGGTGCCTTCGTCTCGATCCTCGGTCCGTCCGGATGCGGCAAGTCGACGTTGCTTTATATCGTCGGCGGCTTCGTCAAGCCGACCGAAGGTGCCGCGCGCGTGAAGGGACAGGCGATCACCGGGCCGGGACCGGATCGCGGACCGGTGTTTCAGGAGTTCGCGCTGTTTCCCTGGAAGAACGTGCTCGGCAACGTGATGTACGGCCTGCGCCAGCAGGGCGTGGGCCGCACCGAGGCGGAAACGCAGAGCCGCCGCCTGATCGAGATGGTCGGGCTCAAGGGATATGAGTCCTTCTATCCGAAGGAACTGTCCGGCGGCATGAAGCAGCGCGTCGCGATCGCGCGCACGCTGGCCTATCATCCGGCGGTGCTGCTGATGGACGAACCGTTCGGCGCGCTCGATGCGCACACGCGGACCCGCCTGCAGAACGACCTGCTCGACATCTGGGAGCGCGACCGCAAGACGGTGCTGTTCGTCACTCACTCGGTCGAGGAAGCGGTCTTCCTCTCCGATAAGGTGGTGGTGATGACGCGCTCGCCCGGCCGCATCAAGGAGATCGTCGATATCGACCTGCCGCGCCCGCGCCGCCGCGCGGATCTGCTGCTCGACGCGGCCTACCAGAAATACGTCGTCGCTATCGAAAAGCTCATCGACGATGGCCCCGACGACGAGCGTCCGGCATGACTGCATCTCGTTCTCTGCTCCGCTCGCTGGCGCCGCTATTGGCCTGTCTCGGCCTGCTCTGTCTTTGGCAGATCGCAGCACTGGCGCTTAACACCGACAGCTTTCCGTCGGCGCTGGACGCGCTGCGCGCCATTCCGCCGATCCTGACCGATCATGATGCGCTGCTGAACATCCTCGACTCGCTTCGCCGGATGGCAATCGGGCTCGGCCTCGCGGTTCTGGTCTCGATTCCGCTCGGCCTGATGATGGGCCGGAGCCGGGCGGTGGCCGCCTTCTTCAACCCACTGCTGATGGTGGTCTATCCGGTGCCGAAGGCGGCGCTGATGCCGGTCATCATGCTCTGGCTCGGCGTCGGCGACGTCTCCAAGACGTTGGTGATCTTTCTCGGCGTCAGCATTCCCATCATCTATCACAGCTTTCAGGGTGCTAAGGCGGTCGAGGAGAAAATGCTGTGGTCGGGCGCGGCGATGGGCATGTCGGCGGCGCAGCGGATGTTTCGCATCGTGCTGCCCGCGGCGTTGCCGGAAATCCTCACGGGTTGCCGGACCGGCCTTGTGCTCGCGCTGATTACCATGGTGACCAGCGAGATGATCGCGCGGCAGAACGGCGCCGGAAACATCCTGTTCAACGCGCTCGACATGGCGCAGTACGACACCGTGTTTGCGATGATGATCGTGATCGGCGCGCTCGGCATCATCCTTGACGCGGCTTTCGAGCAGCTTCGCAGCGCCTTGGTGCGATGGTCGGAGCCGCGCTTCGACATGCCCCTGAGCTTCTCGTGATGAACGCGCGGCTGGTCTCGACCGATCTCGTGCTGGGCGTCGTGCCGATCGTGCTGGTGATCGCGGTGTGGCAGGGGCTGGTCTCGTTCGGCTATGCGCCGGTGACGCTGCTGCCGCCGCCTGGTCGGGTGTTCGCGCGGCTGGCGGAGCAGATCGTCACCGCGAGCTTTCTCGGGGAGATCGCCGTGACGCTGTTTCGGCTGTTCGCCGGATTTGGCATCGCCGTGGTACTGGGCGTCGCTGTCGGGCTTGCCGCCGCCGTCAGCCCCGCCGTCAACGCAGTGGTGCGTCCCGTGGTGCGGGTGCTGGCGCCCGTCCCCAAGGTCGCCTTGTATCCCGCATTGCTGCTGCTGCTCGGCTTCGATCACGCATCGAAAATCACGTTGGTGGCCGCCGACGCCCTGTTTCCGATCCTGCTTGCGACCTACTACGGCGCGTCGATGGTCGAGCAGAAACTCGTGTGGTCGGCGATGGCGGCAGGCACGCCGCGCCGCCAGATTTTGTTCAAGGTCGTTCTGCCCGCGGCGCTGCCCTCGATTCTCACCGGGTGCCGGATCGGGCTCGTGATCTCCTGCATCGTGGTGTTCCTGGCCGAGATGATTACCTCGACCGACGGTCTCGGCCATCTGCTGGTGGCGGCCGCGCGCACGTTCCAGACCGTCGACATGTTCGTGCCGCTGATCACGATCTCGCTGCTCGGGTTGATCCTCAACGGCTTGCTGCACAGCCTGAGAACATATCTGTTGCGTGGGTTTCCGGAGGTGTGAAGCTTTCGCAAAAACCTATCCGCCGTCATTCCGGAAGCCGCGGCTATCCGGAATCCCGCAAAACGATGAGTCTTCGCCAGTAGATGAGTCTTCGCCAATACAGGATTCCTGGCTCGATGCTGCGCGACGCCCCGGAATGACGCCCCGGAGTTTTCATATCGCCTACGACAGCCTCAAATCCAGCAGCCGTCGCCCCTCGGCCTTCATCAGCTTCTTCACGGCGTTCGATGTGGCTACTTCGTCGTCGTTGGCATAGGCCTCGTGGTTCTTCTCGATGTCGTCGAGATGATAGAGGTAGTTGACCATGATGCCGGCGGACTCGCTCAAACCCTTCTCCGAGGTGTCGCCGAGCCAGTTGATTCGCTCCAGCCGTGCGCCGTTGCCGAGATGGAAACGCGCGACCGAGTCTACCGGCTTGCCGCGCGGGTTCTTCGCCTTGAGGAAATAATATGCCGCCAGCGGCTCAAGGATCGCGCGCAGTTTCGCCGACAGTTCGGCGTCGTCGATCCAGCCGGGCTGATCGAGATGGGCGAGCAGCGCGCGATCTTCGTCCGAGATGGGAACGTCGTCCGCGCGCTTGACCCAAGCCAGGAAGCCCGGCACCGGCGACAGCGTCACGAAGGTGTCGAGTTTCGGCAGTTCGCGGCGCAGTTCTTCGACCACCTGCTTGATCAGGAAATTGCCGAAGGAAATGCCCCCGAGCCCGCGCTGGCAGTTCGAGATCGAATAGAACACGGCGATACGGGCCCGTTCGACCGGCACCGGTTGGCGATCTTCCGCGAGCAGCGGCGCGATCGCGTTCGGAATCGTTTCGGTCAGGGCCACCTCGACGAAAATCAGCGGTTCGTCGTTCAAGGCTGGATGAAAAAAGGCGTAGCAACGGCGGTCGACGGGATCGATACGCCGGCGCAGGTCGTCCCAGTCGTGGATGCGATGGACCGCCTCGTAACGGATGACTTTTTCCAGCACGATGGCCGGCGTGGACCAGTCGATCTTGCGCAGCACGAGGAATCCCCGGTTGAACCATGACGACAGCAGATGCTCGAGATCGCGGTCGACCACGCCGAGATCCTTGCGTTGCTTGCGCAGGTCGAGCAGGTGCTCGCGCATGGTGACGAGTTCGCTGGTGGCGCCCGGCGCGCGATTCAGGCGGCGAAACAGCTCCTGACGGAGCGGTTCGGAGGCGAAATGCAGGTCGCCGCCCGCGCCCCCGACGCCGGCTCTCCAGATTTCGATCGCCCGGTCGACCTTTTCGCGGTCCGGCCCGAATTTCCGGGCCAGCATCTCGAAGAAGGACACCCGGCCGGCGTCGTCGAGGCCGCGGTAGGCGTCGAGCACGTCGCGCGCGAGCGCGGTGCCGGAGGCTTCGCCCCGGCCGGACAGCAGTCCCTCGCAAAGCGCCGTTATGCTGTCGGCATCGCGTTTTTCGCCGTTCGACCACGACGTGCGGCGCAGCAGGGTGCGGCCGCGCTCGGAAATCGAGGCGAGAAGATCAGAAAAGAAGTCATTGCTCATGTTGCAGCGACGTTCACTGAATCGCCCTCTCGTTGGGTGCGGATCGGACAGCCGCGACTATATCCCAATCACAAAGCATATTGCGTGCAAATTTGAGGCATGAAAGGATCATGACAATAGAGCTTTCTGCGGATCAGCTCTTCGAAAATTCGAATATGGGGGACCCGAGAATGAAGCCGATCGCATTGAAGTTGATGTCTGCCATGGGCCTGGCCGTCTGTGCGTTGGTGATTGCCGTGCCGGCATTCGCGCAGCAGACCATTCGTGTCGGCTGGACCATTCCGGCCGAGGAGTCCAAATACTGGATGATGAAGCGTCCGTCCGAATTCCCGGACATCGGCAAGGACTACAAGATCCAGTGGGTGCAATTCCAGGGGACGGCACCGATGACGCAGGCGCTTGCGGCGGGTGCGCTCGATTGCGCCACGCAGTCGGTGCTGTCGCTGGCGCAGGGTGTCGAGAGCGGCGGTCTCAAGGCCTACATCGTCGCCCAGCACGTATACGAAAAGCCCGGCGGGTTCTCGGTCTACTGGGCGGTGAAGGCAGATTCGCCGATCAAGACCATCGCCGACCTCAAGGGCAAGACGATGGCGATCAATGTGCTGGGCTCCGGCATCTACGGTCCGATGGCGCTCCTGTTGAAGCAGCATGGCGTCGACCCCGAGAAGGATATCAAGCTGGTGGAAGTCGGCTTTGCGCTGTCGGAGGATGCGATCCGGTCGGGCCGGGTCGACGCTGCGCCGATGAACCAGCCATTCGCGGCGCGCTCGGAAGCCAAGGGCGGCTTGCGCAAGCTGTTCTCCCTTTCGGAGCAGCAGAAGAACATCGTCCACATCGTGGACGCGTGCCGCAAGGATTTCGTCGACAAGAATCCTGATCTCGCGAAGCACTACGTGCGCGACCTGACGCTCGGCATGAAGAAGGCGCTGGCGAACCGCAAGGAGACCCTTGAAGTGGTACACGAGGTGATGAAAGCGCCGATCCCGGTTCTCGACACCTATCTGCTCAAGGATAACGACTTCGGTCGCGATCCCGGTGCCGCGCCCAACTTCCCCGCGATCCAGGCCATGCTCGACACTTACGCGGCGACCGGCATGTTGCCCAGGAAGCTCGACGTCTCCACGCTCAAGCATCCGACCATCGTCGCGCCGCTGCAGTAGATATTCGAAATAATCGTCGTGGCGGAAGCAGCTTCGACTCGTCATGGCCGGGCTGAAGCGCGAAGCGCGTCCTCGCGCGGATATCCCGGCCATTTGCGTTTTGTGCGGTAAACTCTTCAAGAGCGAGATCGGTTGACGTTAACCTGTCCGTGGCCGGCTGTTGATCAGCAGCTCGAGCGCCGACTTGATGGTCTGGCGCTCGTCGTCGGTAAATTGATTCAGAAGTTCCGCTTCGTGCCGGCTCGCGGCCTGCCGGACCGGTCCGACCCGCCGCCGTCCTTTCGCCGTCACATGAACCGTGACGCGCCGCCGGTCTTCAGCGGCGGTTCGTCGCTTGACGAGGCCGTCGTGCTCCATCCGGTCCAGAACCTTGGTCAGCCGCGGCTGCTTCATCAGCGCCATGGCTGCGAGTTCGCCGACCGACAGGCCCTCGACATCGGTGAGGCAGGCCAGCACGCGCCATTCGGGCACCGACATGTCCCAGCGTTTCAGCGCTGCATGAAATTCGCTGGAGACGATATCGCTCGCGCGGGCGAGCAGATAAGCAAGGTAGCTGCGCGCAAAGCTGTCACTCGACAGCGGCTTGGCGCGGTGGAGTGCGTCGATCCGGCGCAACCTTCCCGAGTGAAACAACAGAGGTTCGTGATTGCGCTCGACCATGCGCATCACTTCGCCGACCAGGACGGTATGGTCACCGCCGGGATAACGCGCCCACGCACGGCATTCGAAGATCGGCGCTAATCCTTCGATCAGCGGCGCGCCGGTCTGGCCGGGGGCATGCGCGAGCCCCGCGAATTTGTCGATGCCGCGTTGGCTGAAGCGCAGCGCGAGGTCGCGGTGATCGGCGCCGAGGAAATGCACCGCAAAGGCATCCGCTGTGAGAAATGCATCGTGACTCGGCGACGATTTCGCAACGCTCCACAGCACCAGCGGCGGATCGAGCGAGACCGATGAGAACGAGTTCGCGGTCATCCCGATGGCGCGGCCGTCGTGCGTCGCGGTCACCACCGCGACGCCCGTAGGAAACTGACCGAGCGCCCTGCGGAACGCCAGCGGATCGAGCGCGGTTGTCGTGACGTCGTTGTCTGTCATCGTTTCCCGCCATCATCCCGGAACAGGATCGGCGCGGCTATCCTGCGCAGCCGCCACTCCTTTAATTATAAAAATATTCCTTTTCATGTAACATGGCCTTGCCTATCATCCAATGGTAACCGCAGGGAGAGACCTATGCTGGCGGATCGCATCGAGGCGAAATGGATCGACGCGTTCTGCGAGATCTTCGAGCGTTGCGCGGTCAAGCCGGGCGACACCGCGGCGATCCTGTCCGAGACGCAGTCGCGCGCGCTGAACGTCCACATCGCCGAGCTCGCGCTGCTGCGCATGGGCGCAAAACCGTTCCACATCGTGGTGCCGACCCCGCGCAACAGGCAGGTGGTGCCGGTCCGCTCGACCGGCGCCAGCGAGGCGATCCAGCGGCTCGGCCCGGTGGTGAGCGCCTTGCAGCAGGCAGGATTCGTGGTGGACTGCACCATCGAAGGGTTGATGCATGCGCCGGAGACGCCGGACATCCTGAAGGCCGGCGCGCGCATTCTGGTGATCTCCAACGAGCATCCGGAAGCGCTCGAGCGCATGGTGCCGGACAGCGCGCTCGAGAAGCGCGTGCGCGCCGCCGCAAAGATGTTGCGCGGCACGAAGCGCATGAAGGTGACCTCCAAGGCGGGCACCGATCTGGACGTCAACATGGAGGGCGCGCCGACGGTCGGCGTCTGGGGCTGGACCGACAAGCCCGGCACGCTGGCGCATTGGCCCGGCGGCATCGTGGTCAGCTTTCCCAGAAGCGGCGGCGTCAACGGCCGGCTGGTGATGGCGGCGGGCGACATCAACCTCACCTTCAAGCGCTACCTGACCTCGGCCGTCGATATGACGATCAAGGACGATTACGTCGTCGAGCTGACCGGCGAGGGCGCCGACGCCGAGATGATGAAGCGTTATCTCGCGGCGTGGGGCGACCGCGAGGCCTATGCGGTCTCGCATGTCGGCTGGGGCATGAACCCGAACGCGCGCTACGAGGCGCTGACCATGTACGACCAGCGCGACACCAACGGCACCGAGATCCGCGCGGTCGCCGGCAACTTCCTGTTCTCGACCGGGGCCAACGAGTTCGCCGGCCGCTACACCGCGGGCCACTTCGACCTGCCGATGTTCGGCACCACCATCGCGCTCGACGGCAATATCGTGATCCGCGACGGCGCACTGCAGGACGTGTTCGGCTGACGCTCCGCGACGACCTCGAACGATTCCAGTCTGAAACGGTTGAGACGCCACATCCCGCGCGTTACCTGATACCGCGTGCAGCCGATGGGTATGGCAATGAAGTTCTTCACGAAACTCGAGCCCGGAATCTACGCGGGCACCGATGCGACGCTGGCGAGCGAGGACGACGGCACTCTGTGGACCCGGGAATACGACGCGATCCTCGGCGAGGAGCAGCCGTTCGCGGTGATCGTCAACGCGGCGCAACGGCCGCAGCCACCAGCCGGCAAGCCGATGGCGCTATGGATGAAATCGCGCAAGGCGCAGCTCGGCGCCTGGGTCTGCGCCACCGTCTACATCGTCGAAGACGCGGCGCTGCGTGCCGACGTCCTGCGCTCGGCCGACAAGCGGCAGAAGGCGACGCCTTATCCGATGCATTTCGTGGCGACCGAGGCCGAGGCGCTCGCCGCGGCCCGCGCGGCGCTGGCGTGATTTAGTCGCGCGCCGTTGGCCGCGCGAGATCAAAATGCCTCAGCAGCTCGACGAAGGCCTTCAGCCGCGCCTCGCGATAGGCGTCGACGTCCATGCCGGCGTAATCGAGAAAACCCCGTCGCGTCGACAGGCCGATCCTGCCTTCGGCCATGTTGCGGCCGATGATTTCGGGCGCGGCGTAGCGGTCGCTGTTCAGCGCGCCGGTCAGATAGCGGCTCGCATAATGCAAAATGTCGCCACCGCCCCAGTCGATGAATTCGAGCAGGCCGAGCACGGCGAAGCGGAAGCCGAAGCCGTATTTGATCGCCTTGTCGATTTCATCAGGTGAAGCCACGCCTTCCTCGACCATGCGCGCGGCCTCGTTCATGGCGAGCGCCTGGATGCGCGGCACGATGTAGCCGGGGGTGGCGGCGCAGACCACCGGCACCTTGCCGATGGACTCGAGCACGGACTTCAGCCGTGCGGTGATGGCGGGGTCGGTGGCCTTGCCGGGCGACAGCTCGACCAGCGGCACGAGATAGGCGGGGTTGAGCCAGTGCGCGTTGAGGAAGCGTTCGGGACGCCCGACCGCGCCGGAGAGATCGTCCACCAGAATCGTTGACGTGGTCGAGGCGATGACCGGCTCCGGTCCGGCGAGGTGAGACGCGCGCGCCAGCACGTCGCGCTTGAGGTCGACCACCTCGGGCACGCCCTCGAAGATGATCACGGCGTCGCGCAAGGCTTCGGCGGCATCGGCCGCCGCCACCACGCGCACCCGCGCCAGCACGGGCGCAACGTCGTCGGCAGTCAGGAGACCAACCCGCGCCAGCATTTTGAGCGTGGTCTCGATGTCGCTGCGCGCATCGGTCGCGAGTTTGGCGAAAGCGCCGGCCCCGCGCGGCTTGAAGTCGATCAGCGCGACGTCGTGACCGGCATACGCGAACGCGATCGCGATGCCGCGGCCCATGCGGCCGGCGCCGAGCGTGGCGATTTTCCCGCGCGCGGTCATGGCGCGAACCCCTCGTTCAGCAGCCCTCGCAGCGCCGCTCTGTCCATCCCGCCAAGCCCGAGGCTTTCCAGCGTGCGGCCGCCGTCCAGAAAATCCTCGCCGCAGATCGCGCCGCCGATGGCGAGGAACGCCGTCATCAAGGGCGTGGCGACGCCCGCCAGCGCCGCGACCGAGGTGAAGAACGACAGCCCGACGCGGAGATCCTCGCGCATGTAGCGATGTTCCGTGAGCACCAGCCGCTCGCGCCAGTCGCCGGAATCGGTCAGTCGGTCGTGGGAGCCGCGGCCGTACATCCAGATCTCGCCTTCGGCCGCGTAGTGATGCGCCAGCGGGAAGTGCGGAGCGCCGTAGCCGAGCCGCTCGCGGATGGCGACGCGCTCGGCGTCGAGCGCGTCGGTGACGCGGCGAATGCTCGCTTGCGTGCCTTCCTTGTGGATATCCCAGCGCGGGAAATGCTCGATCGGCCCGGCATTCATCACGATCAGCGGCGGATGGATGATCGGCCCCGCATTCATCAGCGCGCCGGACAGCGCGTCGCCGCAGGGCTCGATGACACCGGGAAACGCCTTGCCGATCACGGCCAGCGCACGGCCGGCGTCCTTCAGCGGAAACACGCCGACCGGCAATCGCCTGGCGCGGATCGTGATGGCGATTTCATGCGGCCCGTGCTTGCGGGTCAGCCAGGGCAGGGTCCCGGTCTCCGCGAACGCGACCCTGGCGCGGTTGCCGGCGTCGTGCATCGCCTTGGCGAAGATGAAGGAGCCGAAGGTCGCGGGCGGCAGGAAGACCACCTGTCCGTCGGCAAGATGCGGCGCCAGCGCGCGGGCGATGTCGCCTTGTGCGAAGGCGGGTGCCGGGCAGAGGATCAGTTCTGCGCCGCGCACGGCGTCCGCCATATCCGACGTCACCAGTGCAAGCTGCGTCTCGTGCCGCCCCTTCGAATCCTTGACAGCGATGCGCGAGCCCGCCGCGCGATGCGCCGCGACGGCCTCGGCGTCGCGCCGCCACAGCCGCACCTCGTGGCCCTGCAGAGCGAAATCGCCGGCCGCCGCGAACGAGCCGTTGCCGCCGCCGAGAACGGTGATCCGCATTCCAGCCTCCCGCTCTCAGCCGTCATGCCCGGCCTTGTGCCGGGCATCCGCGTCTTTTCTTTTTTGCTCAAGAAAGTCGTGGATGGCCGGGACAAGCCCGGCCATGACGACGGTAACAGGCGCTGTCATTTTACCGCCCCCTGCCTCAGCACAAAATGCTGCACCTTGCCGAGCGCGGTGCGCGGCAGGTCTTTGACCACGATGAACTCGCGCGGCACCTTGAAGCGCGCCAGTTGCGCCAGCACGTGGGCGTGCAGATCATCCGTATGGATGATCTGGTCGGCGCGCAACATGACATAAGCCACCGGCACCTCGTCCCATTTCGGGTCGGGGCGGCCGATCACCGCGCAGTCGGCGATGGCGGGATGTTCCAGCAGGACGCGCTCGATCTCGGCGGGATAGATGTTCTCGCCGCCGGAAATGATCATGTTCTTCTTGCGGTCGCGCACGATGAAATAGCCGTCGGCGTCGCGGCTCGCGATGTCGCCGGTACGATACCAGCCATCGCGCAGCGCCTCACGCGTCGCAGCGTCGTTGCGCCAGTATTCGGAGAATAGGTTGGGGCCGCGCACCACGATCTCACCTGCCACTTCCGGCGGCAGCTCGCGGCCAGCGTCATCCGCGATCATGGCGTCGCAGAACAAACCGGCGAGTCCCGTCGTATCGTGCCGGCTGGTCTCGCCGCCGAGCCGGGTATAGATCGCGATCGGGCAGGTCTCGGTCGAGCCGTAGACCTGCAGCACCGGCACGCCGCGCGCCACGATGCGCTCGATCAGGTGCGGAGGCACCACCTGCGAGCCGGTGGCGACCGCTCTCAGAGACGACAGATCGGTGGACGCCCACGCGGGATGGTCGCTGACAGCCTGGATCGTCGCCGGCACCAGCACGGTGAGAGTAGGGCGGTCTTCACCGATCGCTTTCAGCGTCGCATCGGGCGTGAAGCGCGCATGGACCGTCACCGTCGCGCCGTGATGCAGCGCCGGCGTGGTCTGGATGTTGAGCCCGCCGACATGAAAGAACGGCAGCACGGTCAGCACATGATCGTCCGATGTGAGGCCGTGCATGTGCTGGCTCATCACGCCGTTCCAGAGGAGGGCGTCCTGCCGCAGCACCGCGCCCTTGGGACGGCCGGTGGTGCCCGATGTGTAGACGATCAGCAGGGGATCGGAGAGGTCGCCGTCCGCCGCGGCCGGTTGCGCCGCGCCCAGCAGCAGCGACTCGAAATGACGACCATCGGGTCGTTCGACGTCGAGGCCAAGGAGATGCAGGCCCGGCAGGTCGGCCGCGGCCAGCGGCGCGACTTCGGCAAATGCCTGCTCCAGCACCAGCACTTTCGGCGCGGCATCGGCCAGGATGAAGCGCTGCTCGGCGACCGCAAGCCGCCAGTTCATCGGCACCAGCATCGCGCCGAGCCGCGCGCAGGCATAGAGCAATACGAGATAATCGGGGCGGTTCAGGCTGAGGATGGCGACCCGGTCGCCCTTGCCGACGCCGCACTGCGCGGCCAGCCCCGCCGCCACGGCCGCGATGCGCGCGGCGAACGCCGCGTAGCTCAGCGCCTCGCCCTCGAAGCGCAGCGCCGTCTTGTCCGGCGTGAAGGCGGCGTTGCGCGCGATGAGATCGGAGAGGTTCATGGTCTTGAGACTTGTCGGGTACGGAGCATAATTAACCAGGAAACCCACGTCATGACCGGACTTGATCCGGCCATCCACCCTTCTTCGAATTGATGGATGCGCGGGTCAAGCCCGCGCATGACGGGCACGAATATGACGGATCGTCATTCCGGATTGCGAGTTCGCAGAACGAGCAAGTCCGGAATCCATAACCACCGCAGGGATTATGGATTCCGGGCCTGCGCCTGAAGAAGGCGCATCCCGGAATGACGGGGGTTGTTGTGCAGCTTCCTCACGCATCGCTCTCGCCCGGCTCGTACAGTGCCTCGCGGCCGATGCGGTCGAGGCAGAGCTCGGCGGTCCAGGGCAGCATCAGCGCGCCGCAGCGGCTGTCGCGATAGATGCGCTCCAGCGGCAGCGATTTCAGCATGGCCTGACCGCCACAGGTGCGGATCGCCAGCGTCGCGATCTCGTTGGCGCCTTCCATCGCGGAATACTGCGCGGCGTAGGCGCGCAGCACCTGCTCCTTGCTGGGATTGGCGCGGGCCTCGGTGACGGCCTGGAACCAGATCGCCTTGATCTGCTCCAGCTTGATCTGCATCTGCGCTACCGCGATCTGCTTGGTCGGATACATCCGCCGCTTCACCGGCGGCGTGCCCGGCTGTTCGCCGCGCAGGTAGCGCACAGTAAAATCGTAGGCCGCCTGCGCGAGGCCCACATAGGTCGGCGACAGCGTCAGGAACATGTGCGGCCAGCTCGACGCCGCCTTGAAGTAGACGCCGCGGGGCATCAGGGCCTCGTCCTCGGCGACGAAGACGTCCTTGAAGATCAGGGTGCGCGAAACGGTGCCGCGCATGCCGAGCGGATCCCAGTCGCCGACCACGGACACGCCGTCGGCTTTCGCCGGCACGGCGAGATAGAGCGTGTTGCGGCGCGAGGCCTTCTCGCCTTCGGCGAGCTCGGTGCAGAGCACGCCATAGTAATCGGCGTGACCGGACAGCGATGCGAAGATCTTCTTGCCGTTGACGATCCAGCCGCCCTTGACCGGTTTCGCCTCGGTGCCGAACGCAACGCCGCCGGCTGCCGCCGCGCCGCCCTCCGAGAACGGCTGCGAATAGATCGCACCCTCGTCGATGATGCGCCGGTAGTGGATGGCGCGACGGCGCTCGTGCTCGGCGCGGGTCGCCGCATCCATCTCGAGGTCGTCGGCCAGCGGGCCGGACCACAGGGTCGAGCAGACATGCATGTTCCACGTCAGCGCGGTCGCGCCGCAGTAGCGGCCGATCTCGGCGGCCGTGATGGCGTAGGTCTGATAATCCGCGCCGAGCCCGCCGTGCTTTTTGGGGATCGCGATGCCGAGCAGCCCGGACTTGTGCAGGTCACGGTAATTCTCGGTCGGGAATTTGGCTTCGCGATCATAGGTGGCCGCGCGTCTGGCGAATACGGTCTGACCGAGCCGCCGCGCGGTGGTCATGATCTCGGCCTGCGCGCCGGTGAGGCGAAACGCTTGTGGATCGAAGATCGGCGCGTCGAGTTTGATGGCGTCGAGGTCAGCGGCCTTGGCGGCCTTCGTGGCGGGGTGCGTGGTCATGATGGCATCGCTTTCAGGAAATCGTCGAGCGCGGCGTTGAACGCGTCGGGGCGCTCCAGATTGGCGAGATGACCGGCGCCTGCAAGTTCGACATAACGCGCGCCGGGAATGAAGCTCGCCGTCTTGGCCATCATCGGCGCGGGCGCGTTGTTGTCCTTGGCGCCGGAGAGCACCAGCGTCGGCACCGCGATGTTCTTCAGGGCGGCGCGCAGGTCAAACCCCATCAGCGCCAGCATCATGGCGCGGTAGCTCGCCTCGGGCACCGCGGCCATGCAGTCGCGCGCCACGTCCATGCCCGCGGCATCCGGGTTGTCGCCGACCAGTTCCTTGACGAGCGACGGCGCAAGCTGCGCCATGGTCGCGCCGCGGTCCAGCGGCCCGAGCCGCGCGTCGATGAAGGATTTCTGCCAGTCGCCGTCGGCCTTGCCGAAGGCCGGGCTGGTCTGCGCCAGCACCACGGCGTGCGCGATTGTCGGACTGTTGGCGAGCACCTGCTGCACGATCATGCCGCCGATGGAATGGCCGACGAGGATCGGTTTGCTGGCGCCGACGTCGCGCAGGAAATCCTGCAGCGCAACGGCCAACGACGGGATGCTGACGTTCGCAAGCGGCTGCGAGCCGCCGTAGCCCGGCATGTCCCAGGCGATGGCGTGAAAGCGGTCGCTGAAATGGGCGAGCTGTCCGCGAAAGGCGCGCGCCGCGCCGCCGATGCCGTGCAGGAACACCAGCGGGGTCGCTTGGGGATCGCCCGCTGCCTCGTAGCCGAAGCGGCCGTTGCTGGTCTTGCGTGCTGTGAGATCGGTCACGCCGGTGCCCTCCGTGCTGTCCCGGTGGAGGCGATCCTAGCAGGCCCAAATTATATGAAAAGCGATAGTTTTAGAATTAAAGGAGTTGGCCGGGCTTTCAGTCGTTTTGTCATGTCCGCGCTTGTCGCGGGCATCCACGTTTTCTGACCGTTCGTAAAACAAGTAAGACGTGGACGGCCGGGACGAGCCCGGGCCATGACGAGGAAATATGAGAGAGCCCTGGCATTGGGGCATTCTGTTCGGTCCACGCGATACCGACTTCCTTGCAAAAGCTTGAAGCTTAAAATATACCGGCTACGGGCTCATCACGGCGAGGCGCAGCATGGCGGGATCGTTGGCGTCGCATCACGCACTGGTGACAGGCGGCGGGCGCGGCATCGGCCGCGCGATCGCGGCCTGCCTGTCGCGCGCGGGCGCGACGGTGACGGTGCTCGGCCGCAACCGCGCGCCGCTCGACGAGACCGTTGCGTCCGGCGATGCGCACGCTGCCGTTCTTGCCGACGTGATGGATCCGTCCGCCGTTGCCGCGGCGGTCGCGAAAGCCGCCGCGCGCCAGCCTATCGACATCCTAGTCGCCAATGCCGGTGCGGCTGAATCCGCGCCGTTCGCGACATCGGATGCGGCGCTGTTCCAGCGCATGTTCGATGTCAACGTCATGGGCGTGGTGCGTGCCGCGCAAGCGGTGCTGCCGGCGATGAAGGCGCGGGGCCGCGGTCGCATCGTCGCGATTGCCTCGACGGCCGGCCTTAAAGGTTATGCCTATGTCAGCGCCTACAGCGCGGCGAAGCATGCGGTCGTCGGTCTGGCGCGCTCGCTGGCGCTGGAAGTCGCGGGCAGCGGCATCACGGTCAACGCGGTCTGCCCCGGCTTTACCGACACCGATCTGGCCGCCGCCAGCATCGACAATATCATGCGCAAGACCGGTCGCTCGCGCGAGCAGGCGGTCGCCGAACTCGCAAAGCACAATCCGCAAGGGAGGTTGGTGACGCCAGCGGAGGTTGCCGATTGTGTGCTGTGGCTCTGCGGCGACGGCGCGAGCGCGGTCACCGGGCAGGCGATCGTGATCGCGGGCGGAGAGATATAGGCGCGATGAGGCGTGCCTCCGACAAACGATAATCGAGGAAACAACCATGACCAGACACGCCAATCCCGTCACGCTGCCGCTGGCCGATTACGCGCCAAAGCATTTTCTGCTGGCCGTGGTCGACGGCGTCGCCACGGTGACGCTGAACCGCCCCGAGCGGAAGAACCCGCTGACCTTCGAGAGCTATCGCGAGTTGACAGATTTTTTTCGCGCCTGCGCGTTCGACGATGAGGTGAAAGCGGTTGTGGTGACCGGTGCCGGCGGTAACTTCTCGTCGGGCGGCGACGTGTTCGAGATCATCGGGCCGCTGGTGAAGATGGACACCAAGGGACTGACCGCATTCACGCGCATGACCGGCGATCTGGTCAAGGCGATGCGCGCCTGTCCGCAGCCGATCGTGGCGGCGGTGGAGGGCATCTGCGCCGGGGCCGGCGCGATCATCGCCATGGCGTCGGACCTTCGCCTCGCCGGAACAGGTGCCAAGGTGGCGTTCCTGTTCAACAAGGTTGGCCTCGCCGGCTGCGACATGGGCGCGTGCGCGATCCTGCCGCGCATCATCGGCCAGTCGCGCGCGTCGGAGCTGCTTTATACCGGTCGCTTCATGACTGCGGAGGAAGGCGAGAAGTGGGGTTTCTTCAGCCGCATCGTCGCGCCCGACAGCACGCTGCCGCAGGCCCAGCAGCTCGCGAAATCGATCGCGGAGGGGCCGACCTTCGGCAACACCATGACCAAGCGCATGCTGGCGATGGAATGGGCGATGTCGGTCGAGGAGGCGATCGAGGCGGAGGCGGTGGCGCAGGCGCTGTGCATGACCACGTCGGATTTCGAGCGCGCGTTCCATGCCTTCGCCAACAAGGTCAAGCCGGTGTTCCAGGGCAATTGAATAAATATGAGCCATCCGAAAGGATGGACCGAAGAGCCCACCGGAGTTCTCAACACCTCATGAATCAATTTTCTCGTCATGGCCGGATTTATTCCGGCCATCCGCGTCTTCTTTCTCTGAAACCAGGACGTGGATGCCCGGGACAAGCCGGCATGACGAGCTGTCGCGAGACGATGGCATCCCGAGAGACTTGCCTTCAAATTATTTTAGGCTTAAAGTAATTTCTGGTGTCATCGGTTCACTGCCATCATCTCATGGAGACTGCCATGAAGATCGCGATCATCGGAGGCGGCCCGGCGGGCCTGTATGCGTCGATCCTGCTGAAAAAACAGCGGCCGCAAGCGGAGATCACGGTCTACGAGCGCAACCGCGCCGACGATACCTTCGGCTTCGGCGTGGTGTTCTCCGACGCCACGCTCGACAATTTCGAGCAGCACGATCCGCCGAGCTATCGCCGCATCACCGACGAGTTCGCCTATTGGGATGACATCGCGATCCACTTCCGCGGCACCGTGCACCGCATCGGCGGCAACGGTTTCTGCGGCTGTTCGCGCCGCACCTTGCTGCTGATCCTGCAGGAGCGGGCGCGCGAACTCGGCGTCACCCTGATGTTCGAAGCGGAGATCGACGAGACCCGCGGCCTTGCCGACGCCGACCTGATCGTGCTTGCCGACGGCAGCAACAGCCGCTTCCGCGAAAAGTACGCCGATCACTTCCAGCCCGAGCTCGATCTGCGCGCCAACAAGTTCGCCTGGATGGGATCGACCAGACCGCTCGACGCCTTCACCTTCGTATTCGAGGAGACGGAGTGGGGGCCTTTCATCGCGCACGCCTATCAGTACGAGGTGGGGCGCTCGACCTGGATCTTCGAGACCGATCCCGAGACGTTCCGGCGCGCAGGCCTCGAGGGCCTGAGCGAAAAGGAATCGGCCGATCGCATGGCCGCGATCTTCGGCCGCTACCTCGACGGGCATCCGCTGCTGACAAACCGCTCGATGTGGCGCAATTTTCCGATGATCCGCAACCGGCGCTGGGTCAAGGACAACATGGTGCTGCTCGGCGACGCCAAGGCGACGGCGCATTTCTCGATCGGCTCCGGCACCAAGCTCGCGATGGAGGACGCCATCGCGCTGGCCGACGCCATGGCGCGCGCGCCGACCATCGACGCGGCGCTCCAGCAGTATGAATATGGCCGCCGCGAGGAAGTCGAAAAGACCCAGCACGCCGCGGACGTGTCGCTGGTCTGGTTCGAGCACGTCGACCGGTTCTGGGATTTCGACCCCGTGCAGTTCGCATTCGGCGTCATGACCCGCGCCAAGGCGATCACTTACGACAACCTGACCTTGCGCGCGCCGGAATTCGTCGCCGAAGTGAACAAGACCTTCGCGCGGCAGGTTCGTGCGCGCGGTTTCGATGTCGATACCGAGAAGCCCGTAGTGCCGATGTTCCAGCCGTTGCGCCTGCGCGAGATGACCTTGGCCAATCGCGCGGTGGTGTCGCCGATGTGCATGTATTCGGCCAAGGAGGGCGTGCCCGGCGATTTCCATTTCGTGCATTACGGCGCCCGCGCCGTCGGCGGCGCGGGGCTGATCTTCACGGAGATGACCTGCGTCAGCCGCGACGCGCGGATCACGCCGGGCTGCGCCGGTCTGTGGACCGACGAGCAGGAGGCGGTGTGGCGGCGCATCGTCGATTTCGTCCATGCCAACTCGGCGGCGAAGATCGCGCTGCAACTCGGCCATGCCGGCCGCAAGGGCGCGACGAAACTGATGTGGGAGGGCATGGACCGTCCGCTGGAGCAGGGCGGTTGGGAAACGCTGTCGGCCTCGCCGATTCCCTATTTCCCGGACAGCCAGGTCCCGCGCGAGATCGACCGCGCGGCCATGGATCGCATCAAGGCCGAGTTCGTCGCGGCGGCGGAGCGCGGCGACCGCGCCGGCTTCGACATGCTGGAGCTGCACTGCGCCCACGGGTATCTCCTGGCGAGTTTCATCTCGCCGCTGACCAACACGCGCACCGACGCCTATGGCGGCTCGCTCGACAACCGCCTGCGCTATCCGCTGGAGGTGTTTTCCGCGATGCGCGCGGCGTGGCCCGCGCACAAGCCGATGTCGGTGCGGATCTCCGCCACCGATTGGGCCGAGGGTGGCATCACCGGCGACGACGCGGTGCAGATCGCGCGCGCTTTCGCGGAAGCGGGCGTCGATCTGGTCGACGTCTCCACCGGACAGACCGTGCGCGACGCGCGGCCGGTTTACGGCCGCATGTTCCAGACGCCGTTTTCCGATCAGGTTCGCAACGAAGCGCGGGTGGCGACCATGTGCGTCGGCAACATCACGACCGCCGATCAGGTCAACACCATTCTGGCCGCCGGCCGCGCCGATCTCGTGGCCTTGGGCCGGCCGCATCTGGTCGATCCGGCCTTCACCATGCGGGCCGCGGCGTGGTATGGCGCCGATATCGCCTGTCCGCCGCAATACCTGCCCGGCCAGGAACAGATATCCCGCAACAGCGTGCGCGACCGGCAGGATCTCGACGACCTGAAGATCAAGAGCAAGCCCAAAACCCGCGCCGAAATGCGGGTCGAGGCGGAAAAATCGCTGGCGGCGGAGTGATGGGGCAAGCGTCATTGCGAGGAGCGCAAGCGACGAAGCAATCCAGTCCTCGGTGTGGTTGCTGGATTGCTTCGCTTCGCTCGCAATGACGGTGATAGCAAGGGCGGAACAATGACCATTCTCGACTCCGAAACCAAGGCTACCGAGCATTCCGACGACCACGGCGACGAGCTTCGACTGTGGCTGCGGCTTCTGACCTGCACGACGCTGATCGAGGGCGAGGTGCGCAGCCGGCTGCGCGAGCGCTTCGACGTGACGCTGCCGCGCTTCGACCTGATGGCGCAGCTCGACAAGGCGCCCGACGGCATGACGCTGTCCGACGTGTCGAAGCGGATGATGGTCTCGAACGGCAACATCACGGGGCTCGTCGAGCGGCTGGTGCAGTCGGGCCACGTCGATCGCCGGACCTCGGAGGTCGATCGCCGGGTGCAGGTGATCCGGCTGACGAAATCCGGCCGCGCCGAGTTCCGCAAGATGGCCGCCGAGCATGAGATCTGGATCGCGGAGATGTTTTCCGATCTGGGCGAGAAGGACGTCCGCGAACTGATGCGCCTTCTAGGCAAGACCAAGCTGTCGGTGCGCAAGGCAGCGGACAGCGGTGGTTGAAGTATTTTGAGAGGTTCGCGTTTTGATGGAAACGCGTGATCGGACACTGTGCGCCCCCTCTCCCGCTTGCGGGGGAGGGTTGGGGAGGTGGTGCTGTTAGGAAAGTTGTGTGAGTGAAAATGCACCCACCGACCGGCTTTGCTACGCTTGCCGGTCGATCTCCCCCGCAAGCGGGAGAGGTAAAAAATCGCGCGTCGCGATTCAGTGCAAGTTTGAATGCTCTGGTCGAAAGATTGAATAATTCGCCAACGATGACCCAAAAACGGGCTTGCAACGAATTGCTTTAGGTCTAAAATGAAATTGTTTTAGGTCTAAAGCAACGGCAACCCGCGTTCGGTTTTTCAGATGCGCGAAAGGAGCGTGCCATGGCCGCGACTGCCACCCGTTCGCCCGGACGCGGGGAAGGATTGAAGCTCGGTCCCTCCGGTCATGCCGACGATTTCGCGCGGCGAAACCTTCCGCCGTTTGAAAAATGGCCGGACCTGATCCTCGACCGGCCCGAATTCCGGTATCCCGATTATCTCAACGCCGCGGTCGAACTGACCGATCGCAATGTCGAAAGAGGATTTGGCGACCGCGTCGCGCTGATCGGCAACGGCCGCCAGCGCACCTACAAGGAATTGGCCGACTGGTCCAACCGGCTGGCGCATGCCTTGGTCGAGAACTACGGCGTCAAGCCGGGCAACCGGGTGTTGATCCGCTCCGGCAACAACCCGGCGCTGGTTGCGGCCTGGCTCGCGGCCACCAAGGCCGGCGCCGTCGTCGTCAACACCATGCCGATGCTGCGTGCGGGCGAATTGTCCAAGATCGTCGACAAGGCCGAGATCGCGCTGGCTCTGACCGACAGCCGCATCGCCGACGAACTGGTGGCGTGCGCCAAGACCAGCCGGTTTCTCAAGCAGGTCGTGAATTTCGACGGCACCTCGAATCACGACGCTGAGCTGGATCGCGTGGCGCTGAGCAAGCCGGTGCGCTTCGATGCGGTGAAAACCGGCCGCGACGACGTGGCCCTGCTGGGATTCACCTCGGGCACGACAGGCGAGCCGAAGGCCACCATGCACTTCCACCGCGATCTCATGATCATTGCCGATGGTTATGCGCGGGAAGTGCTCAAGGTGACGCCGGACGACGTGTTCGTCGGCTCGCCGCCGCTGGCCTTCACCTTCGGTCTCGGAGGGCTTGCGATCTTTCCGTTGCGGTTCGGCGCGACCGCGACGCTGCTGGAAAATGCCGCGCCGCCCGAAATGATCAAGATCATCGAGACCTACAAGGCGACGGTCTGCTTCACCTCGCCCACCGCCTATCGCGCGATGATGGCAGCGATGGACAAGGGCGCCGACCTGTCGTCTCTGCGGCTTGCGGTGTCCGCCGGCGAAACCCTGCCGGCGCCGGTATTCGAGAACTGGGTCCGCAGGACCGGCAAGCCGATTTTGGACGGCATCGGCAGCACCGAGTTGCTGCACATCTTCATCACCAACCGGATCGGCGCCGCCGCCGCGGGAACGACCGGTCGCCCTGTGGCCGGCTACGAAGCGAAAGTCGTCGATGAGGACATGAATGAAGTGCCGGCAGGTACGGTCGGCAAGCTCGCGGTGCGCGGACCGACCGGATGCCGCTATCTCGCCGATATCAGGCAGACCAACTATGTGCGCGACGGCTGGAATCTGACCGGCGACTCCTTTGTTCAGGACGCGCAGGGCCGCCTGTCCTTTGTCGCCCGTTCCGACGACATGATCGTGTCCTCCGGCTACAATATCGCCGGCCCCGAGGTTGAGGCGGCGCTGCTGACCCATGAGGCGGTGGCCGAATGCGGCGTGGTCGGCGCGCCCGACGAGGCGCGCGGCATGATCGTCAAGGCCTACATCGTGCTGGCGCCGGGAGTGAGCGGAGACGCGGCGCTGGTCACGGCGTTGCAGGATCACGTCAAGCGCGAGATCGCGCCCTACAAATATCCGCGCGCGATCGAATTCGTTGCGCAACTGCCGAAGACCGAGACCGGAAAGTTACGGCGTTTTGCTCTGCGGCAGATGGCTCAGGCCGGCGCGCCCGCAGCGCGCACTGCCGCCGAATGACGCCAATCAAGGAGCATCCCAGGTGAGTCCGCCCAAGACGCCTGCGCTGAGCGTGATGCGCGACACGGCTGAAATCCACGGCCGGCCGCGGACCTTGCAGCCTTCGGGATGGCCGATCCCGAAAGGCTACGCCAACGGCATGGCGGCCGAGGGGCGTCTGATCGTCACCGGCGGCGTGATCGGATGGGATGCGAGCGAGCGTCTGGCCGACGGTTTCGTCGCGCAGGTGCGGCAGACGCTCGGCAACATCCGGGCGATCCTTGCCGAGGGCGGCGCGCGACCTGAGCATCTGGTGCGGCTCACCTGGTACGTCGTCGACATGGACGAGTATTTGGCGAACCTGAAAGAACTCGGCCGGATCTATCGCGAGATTCTCGGCGCGCACTATCCGGCGATGGCGCTGGTGCAGGTGGTGCGGCTGGTCGAAAAGGCTGCGCGCGTCGAGATCGAAGCGACCGCGGTGGTGCCGGGGTAGCTTACTTTACCCTGCCCTGGAGGGGGAGGATTGACGGCGACGGTGCCGAGGTAAGCGCCTTTATCTTTCCGTCATGGCCGGGCTCGTCCCGGCCATCCACGTCTTTCTGCTGATGGACCGAAGACGCGGATGCCCGGCACAAGGCCGGGCATGACGGAAATGTATGGCGTGCTATTCAAAAGACTTCCCCTACTTCTCCCTCGCGAACTCCCTCGGCGTGCGGCCGGTGACTTGCCGGAAGGCGTGTGAGAAGGCGGGAAAGCTGGTATAGCCAAGGTCCGCCGCCAGTTGCTTCACGGAGAGACCGGAATTGACCGACAGCCGCTCGATGGCTGCGGCGATCCGTGCGCGCTGGCACCAACTCTTGAAACTGAGCTGCGTTTCTGCCGAGAACAGCCGCGACAGCGTGCGGGACGAAGTCCCGACCTTGCGCGCGAGGCCGTCAATGTCGTGCGTGTTCATGGGATTCGACAGCACGATCTCGGCGGCGCGGCGGCAGCGCGGTTCGTGCGGCAGCGGAATGAAGGTCGCGGGGTCTTCGGCCTGATGCAGTTCCAGCATCAGGAGGCGAATGAGCAGGTCGGTGCGAGCCGGGTCGGCGCGGTCGTCGAACAGTGCCAGGATCGCCTGGTGCAGAAGCTGGGATACCCGCACCACGAATTCGGCCTTCAGGCTTGCGCTGCGCCGTTCGCGCGCCAGCCAGTCGAGATCGAAATAGAGCGTCCGCATCTCGATGTCGGCGAGCACGTCGATCGCATGTTCGAGCCGCGCCGGCACCCACACCGCGCGGTCCGGAGGCACCAGCCAGCGCCCCTTGGGCGTCGTCACTTGCATCGTGCCCCTGGCGGCATACACGAGTTGCGCCTCGCGATGCATGTGCGGCTCGAGCCGGGTCCCCCGGCCATAGGCGCGCGCCACCAGATGCACCCCGTCGCCGGTAGCGCGATGGCGGCCTTTCACCGCGGATAATGGCTTCTCGACGACACTCATTGGCGACATCCCGTCAGCGCGACATCCTATAACCTGTTTCGGACAATGCAGGATGCAAATTATGAACAGCCCCGGCCGGGTCATCGGTTTCGTCAATGCCGCCCACTTCATCGACCACTATTCCATGCTGATCTTCGCCGCCGCGGTTATCATCATGGGGCCGGCGCTCGGCATGGCCTATTCCGAGCTGTTGCCGTATGCGACGCCGGGCTTCATCGCCTTCGGGGCCGGCTCGCTGCTGACGGGATGGCTCGGCGACCGCTGGAGCCGGCGCCACATGATGGTGATCTTCTTTTTCGGCATCGGCGCGTCCATGATCTCGGTCGGGTTTGTGCAGACGCCGCTGCAGCTCGGAGCGGCGCTGCTGTCGATCGGCATATTCGCCTCGATCTATCATCCGGTCGGCACGGCGATGATCGTGTCCTACGCCGACAAGCTCGGCCGCGAGGTCGGCCTCAACGGCGTCTGGGGCAATCTCGGCGTGGCATCGTCGGCGCTGGTGACGGGCGTGATCGGCCAGTATCTCGGCTGGCGCTTTGCCTTCATCATCCCCGGCGTCATCACCGTGCTGATCGGTGCCGCCTTCATGCGCCTGGTGGTGCATGAAGACCGCAGCGGCTTCAAGCAAGCGGCGGCGCAGGCGAGGGTGGCGAAGCAGGACATGTGGCGGGTGATATTGGCGCTGCTGATCGTGGTCATCGCGATCTCGACGACATTCAACGCCGTCACCGTGGCGCTGCCGAAGCTGTTCGCGGAACGGCTGGCGGACCTGACCAAAAGTCCGGCGCTGCTCGGCCTCATCGCCGCGGGCGTCTATGTGTTCGGCGCCATGACGCAATACACGATCGGCAAGCTGATCGACCGCCATTCGCTGAAAACCGTGATGCTGCCGCTGTCGTTCCTGCTTGCGCCGCTTCTCTATCTGGCGGGCTCGCTGTCCGACCTGCCGCTGATCCTGGTGTCCATCGGCATCGTGATGGGCGCGTTCGGTCAGGTCACGATCAACGATGCCATGGTCGGCAAATACACCAGCGAGGAGTGGCGTTCGCGCGCCTACTCGGTGCGTTATTTCCTCGGCTTCACGGCGGCCGGCGCCTCGGTCGGGCTGGTGGCGTGGCTTTATGAGCGGGGCGGTTTCACCACCATGCTTCACGCCTTCGGTGCCCTGTGCCTGCTGGTGATCGTCGCGGCGCTGATCCTGCCGCGGGAGATTCCGACTGGAGCCGCAGCTTCGCTGAAGCCCCAGCCGGCCGAATAGGCTTATGAGTGCGGCACAAGCTCGGCGAAAGCCTTGTCGAGCGCCGCATCCGCAGCCTTCAGCTTGCCGCGCTGGTCCGCGAGCCACGCCTTGTCGGACGCGAGCCTTTGCTGTGCTTCCTTGAGCATGCGTCCGGTCTCGGCCGGCTGCGGTCCTCCGACGCCCTTGGTGTGGTCGACGATCCATTTCGGCGACATCACCTCTCTGAATTCCGCCTCGGTCATCGGGAAGGGCTGTGCCGGAAGCTGGAATTTCGCCAGCGTCCTGGCGAACGTGTCGGTTACCACGTCGAACGGAATCGTCTTGGGCGTCAGGTCGCGCGGCCGTGCGTAGCTGACCAGTTGCGACGCAAAACCATGTCCGACCCGGAACGGAATCTTGTGCTGCTGCAGCAGCAATTCTGCGAGGTTCATTGTCGAGGTCCAGTCGCTCTCGAGTTCCTCCCGGGCCCGCGGCTTGTTGACGACGATCGCATCGAACACGCGCTTGGTCGCGTTGACCATCTTGATGGCCTGCGGAAACAGGCCGAGGTCGGCGGACTCGGACTTGTAGTCGACCATGCCGGAGGTGACGTTGTGGGCCCGGATGGTCACGGCTTCCGACAAGCCGACCACGTCGGACGCCGCCATGCGCGCCTGCATGATCAGGCCCGGATTGCGCTTCTGCGGCATCGCGCTGGAGGTGTAGGTGGAGCCTTCCTGAAGCAGGAGCCATGGCTTCACCTGAGCGTACTGCGTATGAAGATCCTGCATCATCGCACCGATGCGGATGGCGCTGGAATTGGCGATGGCCGCAGCCTCCAACTGGTTGTCGAACGGAATCACCTGACTCGAGTCCATCGAGTTCTCGACGATGCCGTCGAAGCCCAGCAACGCCGCGAGGCGGGCGCGGTTCAGCGGCCAGATCGAGTCGGATAGCACGCCCGTGCCCATCGGGCTGAGGTTGAGGCGGTGATAGGCCTCGCTGATGCGTTGCTGGTCGCGCGCGAACGACTCCTCATAGGCGAGGAGGTAATGGCCGTAGGTGATCGGCACGGCCTGCACGCCGTTGGTGTAGGCCGGCATCAGCGTGTCGAGGTTGTCCGCCGCCTTCGCCAGCAGCTTGGCGCGCAGATCGAGGAGGTCCTCCGCGAAATCGAGCGTCTGGTTGCGCAGCTTGGCCGCGCGGTAGGTCGCGTACATGTCCTGGCGGCTGCGCCCGGCATGGATGACCGACGCCTCCTCGCCGACCTTGTCGGTCATGATCCGCTCGATCTGCAGCACGTCGCTCGGCCGCCTTCCGCCCGGCTGCTGCGCCTGATGAATGGTGAAGTCGACGCCCTTGGCGATCAGTTGCCCGACATCTTTTGGAAAGATGTGCTCCTCCATCAGCATGACGGTCGAGGCCTTGTTGATCTTGTTGAGCCAGTAGAACTGATCCTCGGCCGCATCGAGAGCGCTGGTATGAGCCTGCCCCGCGCCAGATGCGCGGACGCCGACCTTGGCGGCGTTTTCGTTGCACTCCTGGGTGCTCTTGCAGGGCAGTTGTCCCGTGTCAGCAGCCATGGCCGGGTGCGCGATCAGCACGCCTATTCCAGCGAGTGCCGCGCCTCGCGCAATCCTGCTCACGTAATTCATCGGTTGTTCTCCCTGGACTTTGGCAGGCACCTTAATCCGGCAAGCTTGGGGAGCAATCAGGAATCGGTTTCACCAGCCGCAAAAATACACGACAATGGGCTGCCAGCGACTTGGACTGCGAGCTGGACCGCAGGGCAGCCAAGGGAGGATGTGCATGTTGCGTCGCGCATTGTTGCTGGCGTGTGGCGTTGCTATGGGAGTTTCGATGATGACAGCGATTGCGGACGCGGATTCGCTCAAGGACGAGATCGCGCCGACCGGCAAATTGCGGGTGGCAATTGCGATCAGTCCGGCGGGTGGCGCCTTCTGGTCAACCAAAAAAGCCGACGGCGGCTATGCCGGCGTGCCGGTCGATCTCGGCCGTCAGATGGCCGCGCAATTGGGTGTTCCCGTCGAATACGTGGTTCACCAGAATTCGGGTCAGATCACGGATGCGGCCTCTGCGGGGGAGTGGGACGTCACCTTTCTGCCGCAGGACGCCGAGCGCATGAAGAAAATGGCGTTCGGGCCGGCCTATGAGGTTGCGGATGCCACCTACATCGTGAAGCCGGGATCGACGATCAGGAGTTTCCGGGAACTCGATCAGCCTGGCATCAGGGTGGCGGCCGTCAACAACACGACCACCATGCGCGGGGCCATCGCGCACCTGAAACATGCGAAGGTGACGGGCTATCAGACCTACGATGAGATCTTCGGTCTGCTGAAAATCGGCGCGATCGATGCCTTCGCGCTGTCACGCGATCAGCTCGAGGCGATGGCCAAACAAATTCCGGGTACGCACGTGCTCGACGAGACGTTCAAGAAAACCACGACGGCCGTCGCGGTGCCGCTGAACCATGCGCTCGCCCTAGCCTTTGTCGAGAAATTCATGAGGGATGCCGCGGTGAGCGGTGTTCTGCGCCGTGCCTATGATGACAACGGACTGAGGGGCAAGCCGATCCGAACCGAGTAGAGCGCGAAAGGACGGAACGAAAAAGGCCAGCATGCGCTGGCCTTGATCGCGAATATCCCCCTCTGAAAATTCGGGTATCGGCAATACACGGTCCGCCGAGGCGGTAATTGAGACGCCGCCGGACGGTTTCGATCGCCTCGGGCAGCCCCCACGCACAGCTAATGCGGTCCTTGGATTGGCCGCCTCCCCCATTTGGGGGAGGCGGCGGAAATATTCGGAGCAAATCTGTTAACCCGGAACGGGCTCCGCCCTGCGCGAGGCTCATTTGCTCCTCCGAGATTTGGTGCTGCTGCCGATTTGCTCACACGAAATCTGGGATTCCGCTGACGAAAGCGAACTGATTCGGCTGATTCGAGCGCCTTTCGTTCCGAACGTGTTCCAAATCTTAATGCGCCTGATCCTTGGCGTTCCAATCTGAAACATCTCGCCGCAACAGTCCTGGTCGGCGTGGCAGCCGCCAGCCGACGACAGTTGCTTCGACAAGCTGGCCTGACTCGCTGTTTCGCCAGGCGCCATTCACCCACAGGCACTCGAAAGGCAGTTTGTAGGTGCCGCTGTGATCCTCGCACAGCACTTCGATCCGTTGATCCGGAGGAGGTTCGCCGTGACCGTCAAATTCGGCCAGGCGCCGCTCGCGCGTTGCCATCAAATGATCTCCCCTGCACGAAGATGCGTCACGGCCCCCGTTGCGAGTCCGGGCTGTGGCATCCTCGCGATATGTCGCGTGAAGCAAACCTCAATCCATCACCGTGAATGAGGTCGCAATATGATATCTTCGATGTGCCGCATGATGGTCGGTAAAATGCCGGTGAACACGGACGGTTGAATGAGGAAATCAGGGTCAGGTGCAGTCTCTCTGGGCGTATTGACGGTTGCTGTCGTCTGCATGCTGTGCAGGGGAGCGAAAGCGCAGGACGTCCCCGGAATCGAAATCTGCACGGCCGAGAAAACCATGGAGCGGCGCACCGGTTGCCTGCAAAGCAACGTCAACTTCCTGCAGCAGAATCTCAACAAGCTCGCGCGCGAGAGTCAGCGCAAGCTTGATGCCGCGAGTGTGCAGATAGAGGCGTTGAAACGAATGATCGCCGATCTGCAGAAGGAGGTGAGCGATTTGCGCGCTGCGCAGAAGAAGCCGGTCGCGCCAGCCGCGAAGCCGGCACCGGCCAAGGACGACACGAAATAAGCAGGGCGCTTGAAGGGATCAGAGCGGCGCATTCCGGGTTTCGCGAAATGCGCCGCCGCGCCCGTCGAGCCTTGCCTATGCGTTCTTCTCTCCGCTCATCAGCGGTCCGAAGAGCTCCCAGCTCTCGCCTTCGAATTTGATCATTTGCAATTGCTCGATCGGCGCAAAGTCGGTCGGACTCGTCTTGATCTTCACGCCCGGCAGGTAGATGCCGATCTCGAAATTGAGATTGGCGGCCTGCTTCATGATATTCGCGCGCGTGAGATTGTCACCGCACTGCTTGAGGACCTGCTCGAAGCCCTTGGCGACGCCGTAGCCGAACACGGTGGCGCCGTCATCGAGGTTGCCGTCGGGATAATACTTCTTCATGAACGCGCGCCACTCGTTCATGGCGGGGTCGTTGTCCCATTTCTTGTCCTTCGGATCCTTCATGTAGGCGGCGCTCAGGATACCCTGGCCGTTTTCGTAGCCGGCCGGCTTCATGACCGAGCCGACCGAAATGGATACGTTGGTCAGGAAGTGGATCGGCTTCCACTTGATTTCGCCGAGTTTCTTGATGGCTTGCGCGGCGAATTTCGGCGTGGTGATGTCGACGAAGATATCCGGATTGGCCGCCCTGATCTGCACGATCTGCGAGTCCACCGTCGGCGACGAGATCTCGTAGGGCGCCTCGACGATGATCAACTTCGCGGCCTTGTCGCCGAGTCCCTCCTTCAGGCCGATCACGTAATCCTTGCCGAAATCGTCGTTCTGGTAGAGCAGGCCGATGGTCTTTCCCGGATAGTGCTGCAGGATATATTTCGCGTAGATGCGCGCCTCGACCTGGTAGCTCGGCTGCCAGCCCATCGTCCACGGGAAGTGCTTCGGGTCGTTCCATTTCGCGGCGCCGGTCGACACGAAGAGTTGCGGCACCTTCTTGGTGTTCATGTATTTGTGGATCGCTGTATTGCTCGGCGTGCCCAGCGGATTGGCGATAAACAGCACCTCGTCCTGCTCCACGAGCTTGCGGGCCTGCTCCACCGCCTTGGGCGGGCTGTAGCCGTCGTCGTAGGAAATGAACTTGATCTTGCGGCCGTTGATGCCGCCCTTCTCGTTGAGCATGTTGAAGTAGGCCGCTTCGGTCTTGCCGATGGTGGCGTAGGACGACGCCGGCCCGCTGTAGGGCATGATGTTTCCGATCTTGATCTCGGTATCGGAAGCGCCGGTATCGTATTTCTTCTGGGCACTGGCCGTCGTCGTCATGAGCGCCGCGAGGCTGCCCGTGGTCGCGATGAGCATCGTACGTCTTGAGATATGCTGGTTCATTGCCGTCCTCCCTGACATGACCGACACTGCGCGGATTCTTGGCGCCGCTTGTGAGCTGCCGGAGTTAAAGCAACAGCGAGTATGCACGTTCGGCCGAGCGCTGTCAGCGATTTCGGCTGGGCCACGATGTCGCTGATCTGTTCCGCTCTGCAAAACGCAAGTCGTCGACTTGGCAGGTTTGGCAGCTTTGCCTAGAGTGTCGCCGAGGTCGCAGAAACGGCGGCGCGCGGAAGTGCGTGTCCGCGAGAACAATGCCAGAAGCGACCGCGCCAGGAGCCTTTGATGAGCAACATTCGCGTTCTTGCCACCGATCTCGCATTTCCAGAAGGGCCGGTGGTGATGCCCGACGGCTCGGTCATTCTCGTCGAAATTCGCGCGCAGCAGCTTACGCGTGTCTGGCCGGACGGCCGCAAGGAGGTCGTCGCGAAGATGCCGGGCGGCCCCAATGGCGCCGCGCTCGGTCCGGACGGCAAGATCTACGTTTGCAACAACGGTGGCTTCGGCTGGGTGAAGACCGGGCACGGCGTGATGCCGGGCGCGCCGTCGCCGCACGAATATATCGGCGGCTCGATCCAGCGCGTCGACCTCGCGACCGGCAAGGTCGAGACGCTGTTCGACAAATGCGGCGAGCATCCGCTGAAAGGGCCGAACGATCTGGTATTCGACCGCGACGGCGGATTGTGGTTCACCGATCTCGGCAAGCGGCGCGCGCGCGACATGGATGTCGGCGCGGTCTACTACATCCAGCCCGGCGGCAAGGGCATCGTCGAGGCGGTGTTCGGGATGCTGCCGGCGAACGGCATCGGTCTCTCGCAGGACGAAAAAACCGTCTATGTCGCGGAGACGCCGACGGCGCGGCTGTGGGCCTACGACCTCGCGGCGCGTGGCGAGGTCAAGCCGGGCGACGTGATTTACCGCGGCGAGCGCGGCAAGCCGATCTGCGGTCTCGGCGGCTACCAGATGTTCGACTCGCTCGCGGTCGAGGCATCCGGCAATGTCTGCGTCGCCACGCTGGTGTCCGGCTGCATTTCCGTGATCGCGCCCGACGGCACGGTGGTGGAGCAGGTGCCGACCGGGGACCGCGTCACGACCAACATCGCCTTCGGCGGGCCGAACCTGAAGACCGCCTACATCACGCTTTCAGGGAAGGGTGAACTGATCGCGATGGACTGGTCGCGGCCCGGCCTGGCTCTGAATTTTTTGAACAAGTGAGATATAGCAAGATTGGTCGAGTCTTTCTGCGGTCATCGTCAGCCAATGCGGACGATCCAGTAACGCCTGTCATGGACCGCTGGATGCCCGCTTCTGCGGGCATGACGAAGGAATGAAAGGAACTGCAATGCCCTGGCTGCAACCCGTGACTCTCGAAGGCCCTCACGCGCGGCTCGAGCCGTTGTCGCTCGACCATCGCGAAGCGCTGGTCGAGGCCGTCAAGGACGGCGAGCTCTGGAATCTCTGGTACACATTCATTCCGGCTCCGGAAAAAATGGGAGCGGAGATCGAGCGCCGGCTCGGCCTGCAGGCGTCGGGCGCCATGCTGCCGTTCACGGTGCGCGACGCCGACGGCAAAATTGCCGGCATGACCACTTATATGAATGTCGATGCCGCCAACCGCCGTGTCGAGATCGGCTCGACCTGGTATGCGAAGCGCGTCCAGCGCAGCGGCGTCAATACCCAGTGCAAGCTACTGCTGCTGACTCATGCTTTTGAAAAGCTCGATTGCATTGCGGTCGAATTCCGCACGCACTTCTTCAACCACCAAAGCCAACGCGGCATCGAGCGGCTCGGCGCCAAGCGGGACGGCATTTTGCGTAATCATCAGATCGCGCCGAACGGCACGCTGCGGGATACGGTGGTTTACAGCATCATCGCCAGCGAGTGGCCGACGGTAAAAGCGCATCTCACCTATCAGCTTCACGAGCGGCCCCGATAGCACGGGCGGGAATCGGGGCAGGGCAGCGGCACGTTTGGCGGTGCGGCAACGAACGTTTAGGAAATTTGTCTAAGGGTGGTGCTGCGAACCTTCCGGCGCCTTGTCAAAGTTGCGGCGCGGGGGCAAAACCATGCCGCCGGCGCTCGCCGGACCGTCGTGCGCAGGGTGCTTTTCGCAGATGCGATGGTGGCAGGGACTTTTTCCGTCATGACCGACGTGGCGCGCGATCTCGCAGGGGATGTGGACTCTCGGCTGGTGCCGTCCGGTTCGCGATTGCGGATTGCGCGCATCCGCCGGATGCTGGCCGCGAGGGATATTTGCGACCTTGGTTCGATCGTGCTGCTCGCCGTGTTAGCGGTCCTCGTCCTGGCGACGTTCCGCAGCTACGCGATCACCAACGACGAATGGATTCAGCATCGCTACGGCGAACTGATCGTCGCCTATTATCGCAGCGGCTTTGCGGATCGTTCGCTGTTCCAACTGGACAATCTTTATCTCTACGGCGGTCTGTTCGATATCGTCGCCGTGCTGTTGTCCCACGTCGTGCCGATGGACGCGTTCAACCTGCGGCACCTGATGAGCGCGGCGATCGGGGTCGGGGGACTTGGGGCGGCGCTGGCGACCGCGCGGCTGATCGCCGGGCCGAGGGCCGGACTGCTCGCGGGCGTGGCGCTCTCGGTGTGCGGATCGTGGTACGGCACCATGTTTCATCATACCAAGGATGTCCCGCTCGCCGCGGCGATGGCGGGCGCCGTGTATTTCCTCGTCCGCGCGGCGCGCGACCTGCCGCATCCCCGACTTCGCCACATCGCCGGATTCGGCGTGCTGACCGGGGCGGCGCTCGGTATCAAGGTGCTGGCGCTGCTGGTCGTCTGTTATGTCCCGGTTGCGATCGTTCTCAACACGCCGCCGGGTTGCTTCCGCGCGCCGCGCGAGGCCGTGACGTTCATGGGGACGTCGCTGTTGCGGTTTCTCCCGGCGTTGCTGATTGCCTATGCGATCATGATCGTGGCATGGCCGTGGTCGGCTCTGGCGCCGCTCAATCCGATCCGCGGACTCATCAGCTTCGGCGACTTTGGCTATAACATCCGCACGCTGCTGGACGGGCACGTCTATCGCATGGCCACGGTGCCGCGCTGGTACGTGCCGGCCTACCTCGCGATCAAGGTGCCGCTCCTGATGCTCGCAGGGACGGCTCTGGCTTTGCTGTTCTTGATCGCCCCCGGGCTCGCGCAGGAAACGGCGTCCAACCGCGGCCGGCGTGACGCCGCACTGATTGTATTCGCGGCTTTCTTCCCGCTGATCTGTGAAGCCGTCGCGCATGGGCCTGCCTTCTGCGGCCTGCGTCATTTCCTGTTCGTACTGCCGCCGCTCGCGGTGCTGACAGGAATCGGCCTCGATGCGGCGGTGTCGCAGACGGCCGTCTGGCGTCGTCCCGTGGCGGTGGCGTTGCTCGGCGTGATCGTCGCCGGATTTTCCTGGAACGCACTGACGCTCTATCGGCTGCATCCTTATGAATATGTGGTCTATAACCCGCTGGTGGGCGGGCTTGCGGGAGCCTCCCGGCGCTATGCGATGGACTACTGGGTGACGATGATGCCCGAGGCCGTCGACGGTCTCGAGGCCTATCTCGCGAAAACAGAGCCGGTCGCAAGCCGGGATCCTCACCATGTCTACACCGTGGCGTTCTGCGGCGAACGGGCGTCGTTCGTGAAGAAGGCCAAGCCGCACCTGCACTGGGCGATGGTCTGGGAGACGGCCGACTTCTTCATCGCGCCAACCCACATGAACTGCGACCGCGACAGCGTCGGCAAGGTGGTGGCCACGGTGCGGCGGCTCGGCGTGCCGCTCGGCTATGTCAAGGACCAGCGCGCGCTGATTGCGGCAAAGCGCAGGGGCTAGAGTTTAACCGTTTCGTCGTCATGGCCGGACTTGTTCCGGCCACCTACGTCTTAAAATTTGCAATGCCCTCAAGACGTGGATGCCCAGCATAAAGCCGGGCATGACGAATCACGCTCCAAGCATCGTCATCCGCAACGACGCAGACTTAAGCGTACACGAACGCCCGGTCGGTCAGGTCGATTTTCGGAAACTCGTCCTTCTCCGCCCAGTAGTCCTGATTGTGCTGCCACTCCGGCTTGTCGCCGCGCTTCGGCAGCAGGTGCATGCCGCGCATCATGTAGCCGGGATTGAAGTTCTCCGGGTCGATCCACGGGAGCAGTGGCATGTTGTGATCTTCGGGCCGCAATGCCGGCGTCACCTTGTGGGCGCCGATCGCCTTCATGTGCTTGAGCAGGCGGCAGACGAAATCGGCCACCAGGTCGACGCGCAGGGTCCAGCTCGCGCGGAAATAGCCGAACACCCAGACGAGGTTCGGCACGCCGGTGAACATCATGCCGCGATAGGTGACGGTGTCGGCGAAATCGAGGGGCTCGCCGTCGATGCTGAAAGCGATGTCGCCGGTGGCGCTGAGATTGAACCCGGTGGCGGTGACGACGATGTCGGCCTCCAGCGTCTTGCCGGATTTGAGCAGGATGCCTTTTTCGGTGAAGCGATCGATCTCGTCGGTGACGACGGAGGCCTTTCCGGCCTTGATGGCCTGGAACAGGTCGCCGTCCGGAATGAACGCGATGCGCTGCCGCCAAGGCCGGTAGCGCGGCGTGAAGTGGGTGGCGATGTCGTAATCGGAGCCGAGGTAGGCTTCGACCGCGGCGAGCAGATCCTTCTTCGCACCTTCAGGGTCTTTGAAGGTGCGGCGGGTGAAGGCATCCTGTTCGTAAAGGATGTGGCGGCGGGTGATCTCGTGGATCCAGGTCTCGTCCACCTGCAGCTTGCGCAGCGTTTCGGCGATCTCGATGGCGTTGCGGCCGGCGCGGAAATAGGTCGGCGATCGCTGCAGCATGGTGACGTGGGCGACGTCGTCGGCGATGTTGGGGACGAGCGTCGCGGCGGTCGCGCCCGAGCCGATCACGATGACGCGCTTGCCCTTGTAGTCGAGGTCCGTGGGCCACTTCTGCGGATGCACCACGGTGCCCTTGAACTTGTCGAAGTCTGTCCATTCCGGCGTGTAGCCTTCGGCGTGGCGGTAGTAGCCCTGGCACATCCAGAAGAAATTGGTGGTGAAGCGCAGCCGCTCGCCGGTGTCGAGACGCTCGGCGTCGATGATCCAGAGATTGTCGGCATTCGACCAGTTCGCGGCGACGATCTTGTGGCGGTAGCGGATGTGGCGCGCGAGATCGTTCTCCGCGATCACTTCGCCCATGTATCTGCGGATTTCCTCGGCGGTCGCGATCGGCGCCGAGGTCCACGGCTTGAAACGGTAGCCGAAGGTGTGGAGATCGCTGTCGGAGCGGATGCCGGGATACTTATGCGTCAGCCAGGTGCCCCCAAAGCTTTCCTGCGCTTCCAGCACCACGAAGCTGGTCTCCGGCATTTGCGTGGTCAGGTGATAGGCCGCGCCGACCCCGGAGATGCCCGCACCGGCGATGAGGACGTCGAAGTGTTCGGTCTTCTGCGCAGCTTTGGCGTCGATTCGGGTCTGGACGTTCATGGTGCTCTATCTCCTCAACAGTCATTGCGAGGAGCGAAGCGACGAAGCAATCCAGTCCTTGCCTATCTGCTTTCTGGATTGCTTCGCTTCGCTCGCAATGACGATCCGTTCGAGCGCCGCGCTTTCATTTATTCGGGCGCGTTAGAGGGATGACGCTGTGTCACACCTCGCGGCGGCTGAGGAAGGCGAGGCGCTCGAACAGGTGCACGTCCTGCTCGTTCTTCAGCAGCGCGCCGTGCAGCGGCGGGATCAGCTTGCGCGGATCGCGTTCGCGCAACTGCTCCGGCGACATGTCCTCGTTGAGCAGCAGCTTGAGCCAGTCGAGCAGCTCGGACGTCGACGGCTTCTTCTTCAGGCCCGGCACTTCGCGCACCTCGAAGAAGATGCGAAGCGCCTCCTGCACCAGACGCTGCTTGATGCCGGGAAAATGCACGTCGATGATCTGCTGCATCGTCTCCTGGTCCGGGAACTTGATGTAGTGGAAGAAGCAGCGGCGCAGGAAGGCGTCCGGCAGCTCCTTCTCGTTGTTGGAGGTGATCATGACGATCGGGCGCGCCTTGGCCTTGATGGTCTCGCCGGTCTCGTAGACGAAGAACTCCATGCGGTCGAGTTCCTGCAGCAGGTCGTTGGGGAACTCGATGTCGGCCTTGTCGATCTCGTCGATCAGCAGCACCGGCCGCCTGGTGTGGGTAAAGGCCTCCCACAACTTGCCGCGCTTGATGTAGTTCGAGATGTCGGAGACGCGTGCGTCGCCGAGCTGGCTGTCGCGCAGCCGCGAGACCGCGTCGTATTCGTAAAGGCCCTGTTGCGCCTTGGTGGTCGATTTGATGTGCCAGGTCAGGAGCGGTGCGCCGATCGCCTTGGCGACTTCCTCGGCCAGCACCGTCTTTCCGGTTCCGGGCTCGCCCTTCACCAGGAGCGGCCGTTCCAGCACGATGGCGGCGTTGACGGCGATCTTGAGGTCATCGGTCGCGACGTAGTCCTTGGTGCCGGTAAATTTCATTGGAAGTCTGCCTTGCTGTTTCTTCTACCCGACATCCGGGACCGTTACACAAGAAACGACCGCGCCGTTGTGGGGCGGTCGTTTCGCAAATCTTTTGCAGCGTTACGCGCGCCGGATCAACGACAGGATGATCAGGACGATAATGCCGCCGATTGCCGCATTGATGATTTCCGCGATCAGGCCGCCGCCGATAAGGATGCCGAGCCGCGGCAGCAGCCAGCCCGCGACAACCGCGCCGACGATGCCAACGACGATATTCCCGAGCAGGCCGAAGCCGGCGCCTTTCACGATCAGGCCCGCAAGCCACCCTGCGATCGCGCCGACAATCAACCAGACAATAATTCCCATGGCCGCCCCCCTGAGATACCGGTGCCGAAACTGACACCCGGTCGTGCAAGCCGTCCAGCCGATATCGTCCGGCTGTCCGACGGCGGCCCAATTCTAGAGGAAAAATCAATGAGGTCCAGCCGTGCGGCCCGCGCGGCGGATGGCAGTCAGATCCGCGCGCCAACCCCTTGACGGCCGCGGACAGGCGCGCAATCTGCTGGTGGACCGGCACGGGATGCACACAGGATGCGAATGTTGGAATCGGACCGCTAGGCATGTTCCTGCAATTCTTCACATCGCTGCGCGACGCGCAGGTGCCGGTCACGCTGCGCGAATATCTCACCTTGATGGAGGCGCTCGACGCCGATCTCGCCGATCAGAGCGTCGAGCATTTCTATTATCTGTCCCGTGCCTCGCTGGTGAAGGACGAGCGCAACCTCGACAAGTTCGACCGCGTGTTCGGGACGGTGTTCAAGGGGCTGGAGAGCCTGCTCGACGCCATGGACAAGGCGGAGATCCCCGAGGAGTGGCTGAAGAAGCTCGCCGAAAAATACCTCACCGAGGAGGAGAAGAAGCAGATCGAGGCCATGGGCTGGGACAAGCTCATGGAGACGCTGAAGAAGCGCCTCGAGGAGCAGAAGAAGCGTCACCAGGGTGGCAACAAGTGGATCGGCACGGCTGGTACCTCTCCGTTCGGCGCCTACGGCTACAATCCCGAAGGCATCCGCATCGGGCAGGAGAAGAACCGCAATAACCGTGCGGTGAAGGTGTGGGACAAGCGCGAGTTCAAGGATCTCGACGGCAACGTCGAGCTCGGCATTCGCAACATCAAGGTGGCGTTGCGCCGCTTGCGCAAGTTCGCGCGCACCGGCGCGCCGGACGAGCTCGATCTCGACACCACGATCAAGGAAACAGCCAACCACGGCTATCTCGACGTGCACATGCGGCCGGAGCGGCGCAACGCGGTCAAGGTGCTGGTGTTCTTCGACATCGGCGGCTCGATGGACAGCCACATCAAGCAGGTCGAGGAGCTGTTCTCCGCGGCGAAGACCGAATTCAAGCACATGGAGTATTTCTACTTCCACAACTGCCTCTATGAAGGCGTGTGGAAGCAGAACAAGCGGCGCTTCACCGACCGCACGCCGACTTGGGACGTGCTGCACAAGTTTCCTCACGACTACAAGGTGGTGTTCGTCGGCGACGCCTCGATGTCGCCTTACGAGATCATGGTGCCCGGCGGCTCGGTCGAGCATGTCAACGAGGAGCCGGGCGCGATCTGGCTCGAGCGCATCACGCGCACCTATCCGCATGCGGTCTGGCTCAACCCGGTGGCGCAGAAGCACTGGGACTATTCGGAATCGACCACCATTATCCGCCGGCTGTTCTCGGAACGGATGTTCCCGCTGACGATCGAGGGGCTGGAGAACGCGATGAAGGAACTGGTGAGGTAGGTTGCGGTCGTCATCGGCCGTAACATAATCTTCGTCATGGCCGGGCGTGTCCCGGCCATCCACGCCTTTCTCGCAGAGACGGCGCAAGACGTGGATGTCCGGCACCGCAGACAAGTTTACGCAGTCTGCGACTGCTACGGCCGACCATGACGATTTCAACGAGGAAATGCCCATGCCCCAAACCATCACCCGCGGTATCAAGAAGCTGCTCGAGGAAGCCAACAAGGAAATCGAGACCATGAGCGTCGCCGACGCCAAGGCAGCGGTGGCGCGCGGCGAGGCTGTCATCGTCGACATCCGCGATCCGCGCGAACTGGAGCGCGAAGGCAAGATCCCGGGCTCATTCTCCTGCACCCGTGGCATGCTGGAATTCTGGATCGATCCGGAAAGCCCTTACGCCAAGCCGATCTTCCAGGAGGAAGGCAAGAAGTTCATCTTCCATTGCGCCTCCGGCTGGCGCTCAGCGCTGGCGGCGAAAACCGCGCAGGACATGGGCCTGAAGCCGGTGGCGCATCTCGGCGGCGGCTTCACCGCCTGGCGCGACGCCGGCGAGGCGGTGGAGAAGGTCGAGCCGAAGGCGAAGTAACCGCTGCTGATGTTTTCGTCATGCCCGCGCTTGTCGCGGGCATCCATGTCTTTCATGCTTTGACCTCGCACAAGACGTAGATGGCCGGGACAAGCCCGGCCATGACGATGGCTGCGAATAGGAGTGCGTATATGTCTTCCACCACCGCCGATCCTCTTGTTTCCACCGAATGGCTTGCGGCGCATCTCGGCGACGCCAACGTCAAGGTCATCGACGCCTCGTTCAAGATGCCGGGCGTCACGCCGCTGCCGATCGACGATTTCCTCGCCGCGCACATTCCCGGTGCGGTGTTCTTCGACGTCGATGCGGTGTCCGATCATGCCTCGTCGCTGCCGCACATGTATCCCGATGCCGCGCAGTTCGCGCGTGATGTCGGCGCGCTCGGCATTTCCTCTGAAGATACGGTCGTGGTCTACGACTCCGGCGGCTGGGTTGCCGCGCCGCGGGCGTGGTGGATGTTCCTGTCGTTCGGCCACGCAAATGTCCGGGTGCTTGATGGCGGCCTGAAGAAATGGCGGGCCGAAGGGCGACCGGTGGAGTCCGGCCAGGCATCGCCGAAGCCGGGCAAATTCACCGCTTCGTTCGATCCGGCCTACGTGCGCGGCAAGGGACAACTCGTCGATAATCTGTCCGCACATCGCGAGCAGGTGATCGACGCGCGCGCCGCCAACCGTTTCGAGGGCAGCGTCGCGGAGCCGAGAGCCGGTCTGCGTTCGGGTCACATCCCCGGCAGCCGCAACCTGCCATACAACGACCTGTTCGATGCCGCGACCGGCACCATGAAGCCGCTCGACGACTTGCGCGCGGCATTTGTCGGCGCGGGCCTCGATCTCGCAAGGCCCGTCGTCACCACCTGCGGCTCCGGCGTGTCCGCCGCTGTGCTGACGCTCGCGCTCTATCGTCTCGGCGTGCGCGGATCGGCGCTCTACGACGGCTCATGGTCGGAATGGGGGCTGCAGGGCGGGCCGCCGGTCGCGACCGGGCCTGCTTGAGCTCAATTGCCGAACGGGGATGTGCCGAGCGGGGATGTGCCGAACGGGTTGGCGGGCTGCTGCTGAACTGGCTGCGTGAGACGTACGCGCCGGATCCTCCGCTTCACGGCGCGCCTCGCTCGGGTGGGTTTCCTGACCACTGAAGGCGCTTTGTCGGCTGCTTTGGGTCGTTCGAGTGGCACCGGTATGTGGAGCGCCGCGACCTTCAGAGAAGCGTCCGTGGCGGCCGGTGCGGATTGCGCGGTATCGCTAGCGGCCGCATCGGTCGTCGGGCTGTTGTTTTGAGGCGTCGCGCGGCTCGTTGCGGCGGCTTCGGGTGTGATCGCGGAACTTGCGTCAGCAGCCTTGGCGTCAGCAGCCTTGATATCAACAGCCTTGACATCAGCAACCTTGGCATCAGCCGGCTTGCTATCAACGATCCCGGCGTGAGCCGCGGCTGCGGGTTTTGTGTCAGCAGGCTTGGCGTCAGTCGTGCTGATGGCTGCGGCTGCCTGACTCGATGCCGTTGCGGCGTTTGGGGTGACGTCCAAAGGTGCGGTTTCCGGCGCGGCCGTGGCGCTGGTCGTGTCAGACTTGGCAGATTTTTGGTCGTCAGTCTTGCCATCAGCCATGCTCTGATCGGAGGTCTCGGGTTCAACTGCGGTTTGTTCAGTCGATGGGGACGGGGGCTGCGGCGTCTCGGCGGATGAGGCGCGAGCGGAACCGGTGCCGGGGGCCTCCGTCGGGCTGATCGAAGGCGCGCCGAGCGTTGCCGCGCTGTCAGTGTTGCCGGGCGCAGAGGGGACTTCCGCGGACCCGGATGGAGGAGCCGCCGCAGGCGGATCGGAATCGGCGGCGGCCGGCGCACGAGAGGCAATCGGCGAAGTTGACGGAGATGGATTGTCCGGTACCGCCGGAGCGGTCGCCTGAATCTCTTCCGACGTCCCGGCCCCCGCGGTTACAGGCTGGCCTTCTGCCACGGGATGATCGTCTGTCGCGGTGGACAATGATGCGACCGTCTCAGGCACGGTGACGGTCGCTGAGGGCGAAGCCGTTGCGGGGATGTCGGCGGAAGCGGCCGCGCCGTCGCCGGGCGGGGGAGCAGGTGCCGGCTCACGCCCGGTTGCCGGTGGATCGATTTTCAGCAACGCAAGCGTCGGCGGGACGGCATCGGACGGACGCGCGAAAGCCACTTCCGGCGCTCGCTGGAGCGGCAGGCTGGCAAACTCCTGATGGGTGACGCGCAGCAGGGCGGCCGCACCGAAGCCGAAAATCAGAATCGAGACCGAAAGCACGGTTGCGAGGAACAGGAACCGAAAGCGGGGCAGCATAAGGAAAATTCCACCCCCACATTTCTGCGAAGGTTCTCGATTCACGGAAACACGGTGATCCTGTCCGCCAACGCCGGGCTCACCCCATGCGAATCAGGTTGTTCCAGAGGATACCGCAACGGTCTGTCGGTTCTGCTGGAAAATGCCGGAACGGCGGTTCGGGCCCAATCACTGCGGCATTCCTGTCACGACCATGGCCAATCTCGAAAATATGACCGAATCCGGGGTGATTTTGTCAGAATTGTCTTGAATGTGCCGTTATCCTGCGCGATGTCGCGATCCACGATCCAGTATCGGCTTGGGCTTATACAAGGGCGATGATGATCAGACACATCTTGACCGTTTGCGCGGCTGTCGCGATGGGGGCCGTGGGTACGTCTGTGGCCTCGGCGCAGGGCTATCCTCAGCCTTCCGGCGCAACGACCTATTCCGCAGCGCCGGCCGGCTATCCGGCAGACTATCAGCGCCCAGCCACGATGGATGGCGTGCCGGACTATGATGCCGTCGACGATGGTGGCGACCAGGGAACGGCCGCGCTGCCGCCTCCCGGCCCGGTGTTGTCTCCGGACGATCCGCGATATGGCCGTCCTGGTTCCGCGTCGGTTTATTCCGATCGTGCCCCTCAGGGGCCGGTCATGTCCCCCGATGATCCACGCTACGGGCGCCCCGGCCCGTCGCCGACCTATTCGGACCGTAGCGTGCCGCAGGGTCCGGTGATGTCGCCCGACGATCCGCGCTACGGCCAGCCCGGTCCGTCGCAGTATCCGGTTCGCTCCCCGAACGACGCGGCTTCGGCGGGTGGTTCGGCTCCCGGTAACGCACCGCCAGCTCCGGTCGGGGCTGACGGCCGGCCCATGTCGGTATCGGCGCTGCCCCCGGACGAACAGCCGGAGGCCGACCAGGGCGGCGAAAAGCAGTTGCCGCCCAACCTGCAGCGTCAGGAAGTCACATTCGTCACGAAGGAGCCGGCCGGCACGATCGTCGTCGATACGGCCCATACGTATCTCTACTATGTCCTCGGCAACAATCGTGCGATCCGCTACGGCGTTCGCGTGGGCCGCGATGGTTTCCGCTGGTCCGGCACGCAGAAGATTTCGCGCAAGGCCGAGTGGCCGGATTGGCATCCGCCGCCGGAGATGATCGATCGCCAGCCCTATCTGCCGCGCTTCATGGCCGGTGGTCCGGGCAATCCGCTGGGCGCACGTGCGATGTATCTTGGCTCGACCGAGTATCGCATCCACGGGACCAATCAGCCGTCGACCATTGGACACTACGTGTCGTCGGGCTGCATCGGAATGCTGAACGAGGACGTCAGCGACCTGTTCGACCGCGTCAAGGTTGGAACGCGCGTTGTGGTGTTGCCCGGCTCGCGGCCTGCCGATCCGACGACGACCGCCTCGGCGCAACCGGTGCCGGATGCGAATGGCGCTCCGCCTCCGCAGCCGGTGGCGAATTTGCCGGGGACGCAGCCGACCTCCGTGGCGCCGCTTCCCGCGCCGGTGACGGTCCGGTAATCCGGAAAGATTCGAGATCAAAAAAGAAGCCCGCCTTCACCGAGGCGGGCTTTTTGTTGATCGCCTTTCGGATGGAAGGGTCGCGCGCTATCCGAGCACCCGCACGGGCGCGCCTTTGAGCCACGCCGCGATATCTTCGACCATCTCGGTGTAGTAACGCCGGTAATTCTCAGCCGTGACATAGCCGAGGTGCGGTGTCAGCACGACGTTGTCGAGCTTGCGCAGGGGATGATCCGTCGGCAGTGGCTCATGGGAATATGTATCGAGGCCCGCGCCTGCGATCCGTTTCGCCTGCAGGGCTTCCAGCAGTGCGTCCTCGTCCACGATGGGGCCGCGCGCGGTGTTGATGAGATAGGCTGTCGGCTTCATCCGCGCGATGTCCGCACGCGACACCAGACCGCGTGATCGCGCACTCAGCACCAGATGGATGGTGATGATGTCCGAAGTTGCGAACAGTTCGTCCTTGGACGCGTAGGCGACGCCAGCCTGCTCGCACGCTTCGCGGGTGAGATTGGTGCTCCAGGCGATGGGCTTCATGCCCAGCGCCTTGCCGATAGCTGCGACGCGCTGGCCGAGCTTGCCGAGCCCGATGATACCGAGCGTCTTGCCTTCGACATCCTCGCCGAGCGTGATCTGCCATGGCGCGCCGGCTTTCATCCGCGCATTCTCGAAGCCGATCCTGCGGGTCAATTCCAGCATCAGCCCGATGGCGAGGCCCGCCGTTGGATTGCCGACCGCGCCGGTGCCGCAGACGGTGACGCCGCGCCGTTTGGCCGTTTCGAGATCGAACGAGGCATTGCGCATGCCCGACGTCAGGAGCAGCTTGAGGTTCGGCAGCGCATTCAGCACGTCCGCGCCGAACGGGGTACGCTCTCGCATGGCGCAGACGATCTCAAAATCCTGCAAGGCTGCGACCGCCGCCGCTTGTGAGGCGAACGGCTCGGTGAACACGGAAACGTCGACGCGGTCAGCGAGCGATGACCAGTCCGCCAGCGTCAGGGCCACGTTCTGATAGTCGTCGAGGATTGCACAGCGCAGCCGCGTCATCGAACTTTCCTGAAAGGGAATGACGGCGCGAAAGAGAATGGCCGTCCTGATGATGGGATAGCCATGGTCGCGCGCATTTTTTGCCGGCGCAAGCGTCGGCTTGCCGTAGTGCGGTCAGGTCAGCGTGAACGCGAAGGCAGGCGCTCGCCGTGCTTGGCGCGCCACGCCGGGCCGGGTCCGCGCATATAATGCAGCTCTGGCCGGTAGGGGTGGAAGGCGGCGGCAATGAAATCCCGCCAGAAGGCGCGGATTTCATGCAAGGGACGGGATCGATGGGTTTGCCCCTCGGCCCGATCGGGAACTGACGCCGATGCGCTGGTCGCCATGATGGTTTCTGCCGTTGAGTTGCGGACTTCCTCCTGGAAGCCGTCATGAAATGCCTGGTCTCCCGGTTTTAGCAGGACTCGATTAAAAAGCGGTTTGACTGTGAGGCGTGCGCGAATTCCTCGCGGCAAGCTTTCCGGACGGTTAAGGCAAGGTTGCCCTTTAGGACCCACGCCGCTACATGAGGCGCAGCAATTTCCCGACACCCCAGGTTTCCAGGAACTCCGATGGCGCGCCAGTTCGTCTATTTCATGCAGGGCCTCACCAAGGCTTATCCCACGCGGAAGGTCCTGGATAATGTCCATCTGTCGTTCTATCCGGATGCCAAGATCGGCGTGCTCGGCGTCAACGGCGCCGGCAAGTCGACGCTGCTGCGGATCATGGCGGGCCTCGACAAGGACTATACCGGCGAGGCCTGGGTCGCCGAGGGCGCGCGCGTCGGCTACCTCGAGCAGGAACCGCAGCTCGATCCGGCCAAGACCGTCCGCGAGAACGTAATGGAGGGCGTCGCCAAGCAGAAGGCGATCCTCGACCGCTACAACGAACTCGCGATCAACTACTCGGACGAGACCGCCGACGAGATGACCAAACTGCAGGACGAGATCGAGGCGCAGGGCCTGTGGGATCTCGACAGCAAGGTCGATCAGGCGATGGACGCGCTGCGCTGTCCGTTCGACGATGCTGACGTCACGAAACTGTCGGGCGGCGAGCGCCGTCGCGTCGCGTTGTGCCGCCTCCTGCTCGACCAGCCCGACCTGTTGCTGCTCGACGAGCCGACCAACCATCTCGATGCCGAATCGGTGGCCTGGCTGGAAGGCCATCTGCGCAACTATCCGGGCGCGATCCTGATCGTCACCCACGACCGTTACTTCCTCGACAACGTCACGGGCTGGATCCTCGAGCTCGATCGTGGTCGCGGCATCCCTTACGAGGGCAACTATTCGTCGTGGCTCGTTCAAAAACAAAAGCGCCTCGAGCAGGAGGGACGCGAGGACGCCGCGCACCAGAAGACGCTGGCCCGCGAGCAGGAATGGATCGCGGCCTCGCCGAAGGCGCGGCAGGCCAAGTCCAAGGCACGCTACCAGCGCTACGAGGAACTGCTGACCAAGGCCAACGAGAAACAGACCCAAACCGCGCAGATCGTCATTCCGGTGGCGGAGCGGCTCGGCAACAACGTCATCGATTTCGAACGCCTCCGGAAAGGCTACGGCAACACGCTCCTGATCGACGATCTCACATTCAAGCTGCCGCCCGGCGGCATCGTCGGCGTGATCGGCCCGAACGGCGCGGGCAAGACCACGCTGTTCAAGATGATCACGGGGCAGGAGAAGCCGGATAGCGGCACGATCACGATCGGCGAAAGCGTACAGCTCGGCTACGTCGATCAATCCCGCGACACGCTCGACGGCACGAAAACGGTGTGGGAGGAAATTTCCGGCGGCAACGACATCATCCATCTCGGCAAGAAGGAAGTGAATTCCCGCGGCTATTGCTCGGCGTTCAACTTCAAGGGCGCGGACCAGCAGAAGAAGGTCGGCGCGCTGTCGGGCGGCGAGCGCAACCGCGTGCATCTCGCGAAGATGCTGAAATCCGGCGCCAACGTGCTGCTGCTCGACGAGCCCACCAACGATCTCGACGTCGATACGCTGCGCGCGCTTGAAGAGGCGCTGGAGAACTTCGCCGGCTGCGCCGTCGTCGTCAGCCACGATCGCTGGTTCCTCGACCGCATCGCCACCCACATCCTCGCCTTCGAGGGCGACAGCCACGTGGAATGGTTCGAGGGCAACTTCCAGGATTACGAGAAGGACAAGATGCGCCGGCTCGGCCAGGACAGCATCATCCCGCACCGCGTGAAGTACAAGAAGCTGACGCGGTGAGGCGCGCCTAGAGCGGGGTAAGCTCGGATTGCATTGGCGTCATTGCGAGGAGGCGTAGCCGACGAAGCAATCCGCTTTTCGCAGGCTGGCCATTGCCTGCATGTCCTTTTGCATGGAGCTTATGGGCAATGACAGTGCTTGCGGCTCCTGTCGGGATGGCCTATGGGCAGGCCACCGCCGCCTGAGAGGATCGCGACCATGGCCGACTGGAGCGCCGAGCAATACCTGAAATTCGAGGACGAGCGGACCCGACCGTCGCGTGACCTGCTGGCCCAGGTTCCAATGAGCGAGCCGCGCAGGGTGGTCGACATCGGCTGCGGCCCCGGCAACTCGACGGAGCTTCTGGTCGAGCGCTGGCCGAAGGCCGAGATCATGGGCATCGACACGTCGGCTGACATGCTGGCCAAGGCGCGCCTGCGGCTGCCGGCGCAAAAATTCACCGAGGCCAATGTCGCCCATTGGGTGCCGCCAGCGAATACCGACGTGCTGTTCGCCAACGCCATCTTCCAGTGGGTGCCGGACCACGTTCGCCATCTGCACCGTCTGCTCGAAGCGTTGCCTGCGGGCGGCGTGCTGGCGGTTCAGATGCCGGACAATCTGGACGAACCCTCGCACGCGATGATGCGCGAGGTCGCGCACGACGGCCCGTGGCGGAATACACTCGGGGATGCCGCGCGCATTCGCGATCCGTTGCCGAAACCGGGCGACTACTACGACGCGCTGGGGCCGCTCAGCGCGGCGATCGAGATCTGGCACACAATCTACAATCACGTGCTCGACGGCCCCGAAGCCATTGTGGAGTGGGTCAAGGGAACAGGCCTGAAGCCGTTTGTCGATCCGCTCGAGCCGGCCGATCGCAAGGAATTCATTCGCGAATACACCGCGCGAGTCGCAGCAGCCTATCTGCCGCAGGCCGACGGCAAGGTCCTGCTGCGTTTCCCGCGTCTCTTTGTCGTTGCGGTTCGTAGATGAAAGGCCCCAAGGCGGCGCGGCGGCTTGGCCGCATGGCGCTGTTGGCCCTGTTCCTCTGTCTCGTGATGCCGCCGATGGCGGCGCGCGCCGCTGACGCAGGGTTCCGGCAATTCCTTGCATCAGTCTGGCCGGATGCGCAAAAGGCGGGCGTATCGCGCGCGACTTTTGAGGCTGTGACCGCGGGGCTTGAGCCGGACTACAAGCTGCCCGACCTGCTTTTGCCGGGCCGTCCATCGACCGGCGCGCCGTCGCAGGCGGAATTCGTGCAAGTGCCCGCCGATTACATCAAGGAAAAGACCATCGCGCGGCTTGCGGCTGAAGGGCAGCGGCTGATGCAGAAATACCGACCGACGCTGGCCGCGATCCAAAAGCGGTTCGGCGTGCCGGCCAGCATCATCCTCGCGATCTGGGGGCGGGAGACCGATTTCGGCCGCTATGCGCTGCCCTACGATGCGATCCGCGTGCTCGCGACCCAGGCTTATGTCGGACGCCGCAAGGAGCAGTATCGCAACGAGTTCATCGATGGGTTGCTGCTGCTGCAGCACGGCGATGTCTCGCGCAAGAATTTCACGGCGTCATGGGGCGGCGCGACAGGCCTCACACAGTTCCTGCCGTCCGAGCTTGCCAAGCACGGCGTCGATTTCGATGGCGATGGTCACGTCAACATCTGGACATCGGTGCCGGATGCGCTGGCGTCGGCCGCGCAGCAACTGGTCCACAAGGGGTGGCAACCCGGCGTGCGGTGGGCCTACGAGGTTCGCGCGCCGGCCAGCGTGGATTGCACGCAGGGCGTTCCGGACGTGACAAAACCGGTCAGCGACTGGATTCGCGCCGGTTTCATTCCGGTCCGCGGCGAAAAGCTCAGCGCGGCGGAGCGAGCGCAACCGGCATCGCTGCTGCAGCCTGAGGGCATCTACGGCCCGTCGTTCCTCACCACGAAGAACTATTTCGTCATCAAGGAATACAATTTTTCCGATCTCTACGTACTGTTCGTCGGTCATCTCAGCGACCGCATGACCAGCCCGTTGCCGTTTGCGACGCCGTGGTCCGCGTCGACGCAACTCCGCAGCCGCGATGTCGAGGCGATGCAGCGTCACCTCGAGCGAATCGGCCTGTACAAGGACAAGATCGACGGCAAGGCCGGGATGCTGACGCGCGCGGCGGTCGGAGCGTATGAAAAATCGGCAGGGCTCAAGGTGGACTGTTGGCCGAGCGAGATGGTCTTGCGCGCGATGAGAGGCGGCGGTCGTTGACCGCTGCGGACAAAAGAAAACCCGGCCGAAGCCGGGTTTTCCCGAGGTGTCTTCAGGACGACTGAATTAGTCGCAAACCCGAACGCGGCGGAAGCGCCAGCCGTAACCGTCCCAGAAACGCTCGCGCACCAGGCGGCAGGGCGGCTCTTCGACATAGACAGGAGCCGGAGCAGCATAAGCGGGCGGAGCGTTGGCGATCGCGCTGCCGAGAATGGCGCCACCGACCAGGCCGCCGAGAACGCCGGCTGCAACGGCACCACCGCGGGCCTGGGCTTGCGGAACCGCAGCCACCGAACCGACTGCAATGGTCGCAGCGGCGAGGAGGGCGAAAAGGGTCTTCTTCATCTTGTGGTCTCTCCTGGAAGGTAGCGCCGCCGTCGGGCGCGGGATTTAGAGCGAACTCTTCCGGTTGACCGTCTCACCTCGCGGCGCCCAACAGCCAACCTGGCATCAACTTGACGTTCGTGAGTCATTTGCCAGAAAAAACGGCTTTTTCAGGCCACTCACGGCGTGTCCCGAATTACATTATAGCACAGTTCGGAACGCCTGATGGGTTAAAAGCACTCGACGATCAGCCGCAAACCCGGACGTGGCGAATACGCCAGCCGTAGCCGTCCCAGAATCGCTGGCGCTGCCAGTAGCACCCGGGCGCAGCGACGTAGGCTGGACCGCCGTAATAGCCATAATAGCGGGGACCATAATAGCCGGGTCCGTAGTAATAGCCGGGGCCGGCAAGTGCTCCGCCGAGAATCGCGCCGCCGATCAGGCCGCCGACGACACCCGCCGCAATGCGGCCGCCGCGCGCTTCGGCAGCCTGGGGCGCCGCAACGACTGCCGTCAGCGTGGCGACCGTCGCCAAGGCCATCAAAACTTTCTTCATGGCGTTACCTTCCTCCTGCATCCATCGACGGCTTGCGACCGCCGATCTGCTGGGAAAGTTTCCATATTTCGCTTGAACGATCAATGAACGGAACGAACTGAATCCCGCCACGATAACCCGGTTTTGGAGCGGATTTATTTCCGCAGGTTGCTGATTGATCCAGTTTGGAATTGCTTCAAAATGCCGGTTTTTCCTTTGCATCGGAAATGCCGCTTCAATATCGCTAAGGCACTGTCACAATCGGGTCCGCCTTTCCCCATGATCGTTTGTTCATGTAATGTTTTGAGCGACCACGACGTTCGCTCCGCCGTGACCGCGTCTGACGATGTCGCGCGCTCGGCGAAACAGGTGTACGGCTGCCTCGGTTGCAGCGCGGAGTGCGGGCGCTGTGCACGAACTATCAAGAAAATCATCAGCGAAGCGCTTGGCCCCTGCGCCAAGGAATGCTGCCACGGGTGTCCCCATACCGCTGCAGCGGAAAAAATCCAGCAAATTCAGATAGAGATCGCGGCCTGACGTCAGGACTTTGTGGCGCCGGGCGCTCGCTACGGTAATTCCGGAGAGCGCGCCGGAAGGGATTGTCGTGCGCTTGTTTCTAATTTAGAAGTGTTCTAAATTACGGCATCCGCCGTCCGATCATATTTGGCGACAGGAGTGGGTCCATGAAGGGCGATCCCAAGGTTATCGATTTCCTGAACAAGGCGCTTCGCCACGAACTGACGGCGGTGAACCAATACTGGCTGCACTATCGCCTTCTGGACAATTGGGGCCTGAAGGATCTGGCCAAGAAGTGGCGTGCGGAATCGATCGAGGAAATGCAGCATGCCGACAAACTGATCGACCGCATCATCTTTCTCGACGGCTTTCCGAACATGCAGGTGCTCGACCCCCTGCACATCGGCCAGGACGTCAAGGAGATATTGGATTGCGACCTCAAGGCCGAGTATTCGGCGCGCGCGCTCTACGAGAAAGCCGCCACGCATTGCCATTCGGTCAAGGATTACGTCACCCGCGACATCTTCGAGAGCCTGATGAAGGACGAGGAAAGCCATATCGATTTCCTCGAAACCCAAATCGACCTCGTCAAGAAGATCGGCGTCGAGCTTTACTCGCAAAAGCACATCGGCGAACTCGACCACGATTGATCGGGTACGTCGCGCATTGCAAAGCCGGCTCGCTCCTGCGCGCCGGCTTTTTTGCGTCTGCCTCAGGTCGCTTGCACCCGATCGTGTTTCACCGCCCACAGTGCGAACGCATAGGCGAGTGCCACTTCGTCGAGCCGATCAAAACGCCCGGATGCGCCGCCGTGTCCGGCGCCCATGTTGGTTCGCAGCAACACCGGCCCGCCCGACGTCATGGTCGCCCGCAGCCGCGCGATCCATTTGGCTGGTTCCCAGTAGGTGACGCGCGGATCGGCGAGGCCGCCCATCGCGAGAATGGCCGGATAATCCTTCGCGGCAACATTGTCGTAGGGTGAATAGGACAGGATGGTGCGGAAGTCCTTTTCGCTTTCGATCGGGTTGCCCCATTCGGGCCATTCCGGAGGCGTCAGCGGCAGCGTGTCGTCGAGCATGGTGTTGAGCACGTCGACGAAGGGCACTTCCGCAACGATGCCGGCGAAGAGATCGCCCGCGCGATTGGCGACAGCCCCCATCAGCATCCCGCCGGCGCTCCCGCCGTGGCCGACAATCCGCTTCGCCGAGGTGTAGTTCGCCGCGATCAATGCGCGGCCGCAGGCTGCGAAGTCGTCGAAGGTATTGGTTTTCTTCTCCCGCTTGCCGTCGAGGTACCAGCCCCAGCCCTTGTCCGATCCGCCGCGGACATGCGCGATGGCATAGACGAACCCGCGATCGACCAGCGAGAGGCGATTGCTCGAGAACGATGCCGGCATCGCATGGCCGTACGAGCCATAGCCATAGAGCAACAGAGGCGCATGGCCGTCGCGTACGAGATCGCGACGATGCAGGATGGAAATCGGCACCTCGGCTCCGTCGCCGGCCTTTGCCATGATGCGCGTTGTGGCGTAATCGGCCGGATCGTGGCCGCTCGGAATCTCCTGACGTTTGCGTAAGACGCGTTCTCGCGTCGCCATGTCGTAGTCGAACACCTCGGCCGGCGTCGTCATCGAGGAATAGCTGAAGCGCAGATTGGTGGTGTCGAACTCGTAGCCGCCCATGGTGTCGAGCGAATACGCCGCTTCGTCGAAAGCGATGGCATGCTCGCTGCCGTTGGCAAGGTCGCGGATGACGATCGAGGGCAACGCGTTGGCGCGCTCAAGTCGCACCATGTGGCCGGAATACAGCTCGAGGTCGATGATAAAGGTGCCGGGACGGTATGGAATGAGATCGCGCCAGTTGGTGCGCTCTGGAGCAGTCAGCGGCGCGACGACGATCTTGAAGTCGATGGCGTCGTCGACGTTGGTCAGGATGAACAGCTCATCGCCACGGTCGGCGAGCGAATATTGCACGCCTTCTTCGCGCGCGGCGACAAGACGCGGTGCGGCGTCGGCATCGGCCAGATCGATCAACCGCTGCTCTGATGTTTCGTGATCGCCGCCGGCAATGACGCAAAATCGTCCGCTGGCGCTTTCATGGATGTGCGTGAACCAGCCGCTGTCCGGCTCCTCATAGACAAGTTGATCGTCGGATTGCGGCGTGCCCAGCCAGTGACGATAAACCTGCATCGGGCGATGATTGTCGTCGAGCTTGACATAGTAGAAGGCGCGCGAGTCTGCGGTCCAGACCACGCCGCCATCGGTCTCCTCGATCACGTCGGCGAGGTCCGCGCCGCTGTCCCAGTCGCGCACGCGAATAGTGAAATATTCCGAGCCGCGATCATCGGCGCTCCAGGCTTCGAGGCGATGATCCGGCGAGTGGCGCGCGCCTCCGAGCTGGAAGAATTTTTTTCCCGCCGCCAGCGCATCGCCGTCGATCAGGAAGCGAGCCGCGCCGCCTTCGCGAGGCTGGCGCCCGATCATGCGATGCTGGCCACCTTCGCGATATCTCGCGAGATAGGCGAACGGTCCGTCGGGCGAGGGGACAGTGGAGTCGTCCTCCTTGATGCGCCCGCGCATCTCCGCAACCAATTGCATCTGCAGCGGCTCGGTGTCCGCGAGCAGCGCATTGGAGTAGGCGTTCTCGGCCTCGAGATGGGCTTTGATATCAGTCGCCAACAGCGAAGGATCGCGCAACACCTGCTGCCAGTTCGCATCTTTCAGCCAGGCATAATCGTCAGCGATCCTGATGCCGTGATGGACGGAGACATGCGGCCGCTGTTCGGCTTTCGGAGCTATCGGTCTCGAGGTCATGATGCAGGATGCCTGTGATCGCTGGCGCGGACCGGGTCGTGGCCGGCGCGCGTGATGCGGATGCGCTGTTCATAAGAGGGTGCGTCGGCGACGGCAAGCGGAGCGCGCCGGAACCGGGTTCGGATGTCACGGCGCCAGACTACGAGCTTCGCTTCTTCGTTTGTGCCGTCATGACCGGGCAGCCGGCAAACGCCGCTTGTACGGCCGCGTCTGCTCCCTCGATCGGGTATTCCGCTGTGGTGCGGCCGATCGTCAGGGAGCGAATGCGCACATACAGTTTGTGCGATCCGGCGAGATCGCCAATGAATTGGGCGACCGCCGCGGGATTGTCGATCACGATCGACGTGTCGCCCGTCAGCACGCGCGCCGCGACGCTGTCATGTCCGGGTTTGTCGTCGAAGCGATAGCCGAGAATGGTGTTCTTGTCGGAACCGATCTTGAATTCGAAGGCGAAGCGCACCACCGGCTGCTTGTCGAAGCAGGTCATCTGCAGCAGCGAGCCCCTGGCGTTGGCCGCGTAGGTATTCGACGCCATGGCACGAACCATCGCGCTCGGGAGGTCTTCGCCGGTGATCTTGTCGGGTTGATGGGCGATCTTCCAGTTGCCTGAGGTGGTATCGCCGGCCGAGGTCACATAGGGATCGCGCGGAGTTCCGCACCCACCCAGCATCAACGCCGCCAGCACCCACGCTGCTGCCCGCACGACACATCTCCCCAGACCCGGGTGACAGTCTGCAACCGGTGCGGGGTGCGGCGCAAGGGCAAACCGGCCGTGCTCTCTCGCCTGTTTGGATCGGTGCGCCGCTGTCCTCGGCTGCGTGATGCGCCTCACGGTGCGCGACGGCGAACCTTCGCATGTTGGTCCCGGATTTTATCCGTGCCTGAGAGGTTCATGCCATGTCGGGTCAGTGCTGTCGGCGGATGATCTGGCCCGCGATGCTGTTGCTGGTCTGGGCGTCGCTGATTTTTCTGGGCGGACTCGCCAGCGTCGCGGTTTTGCATTTGATCGCCTGCCTCGCCCCGCGAGGTCCGTACCATGATATCTACGGAGGGCTCGCCATGTTCGTGACGTGGCCGGCTTTCACGCTCGCGCTGCGCCTCTCTTTTCGACACGAGATATGGGATCGGCTTTGGCGTCCCTCATGGTTGAAAGGGCCGTCCATGTGCCGCAACATCAGGACGCTGTTCAATTTCGAGCCGCCGGCGACGGATGAGGAAATCCATGCGTCCGCGCTCCAGTTCGTCCGCAAGCTGTCCGGTTTCAACAGGCCGTCGGCAGCGAACAAGGCCGCGTTCGATCGTGCCGTGCACGATGTCGCTCACACGGCACAGCATCTGCTGGCTTCGCTGCAGACGCAGGCGCCTGCGCGGGACCGCGCGGTCGAGGCCGAAAAAGCCAGGGCGCGAAACGCGGCGCGGTTTGGCTGACGCGATAAGCTCGCATGTCGGCGAACGATATGCAGTCGCCGCCCTCGTGGTTTAGCCGTCGGCGCGGATTTCGCTCGACCGCGCCGATGTCAGTTCGTGGTCGCGCCAAAAATCATGGCCGACCATGCCGAGGCCCATCGCGACCACGAACACGATCACGGGCAGGCTCAGGCCTGCCAGATTCACCAGAGCCGGCCCCGGGCAGAGGCCGACCAGTCCCCAGCCGATGCCGAACAGGACCGCGCCGCCAACCAGCGGCGCGTCGATGTCGTGGCGCGTCGGCCATCGCAGGGTCGTGGCGAGGAGCGGCATTCCGCGCCGCCGCGCCACCGTGAATCCAGCGGCCGTCACCGCGACGGCGCCGGCCATCACGAAGGCCAGCGTCGCATCCCATTCCCCGAAGATGTCGAGGAAACCGAGCACTTTCTCCGGATTGGTCATGCCGGAGACGAGGAGACCGGCGCCGAACAGGAGCCCGGAGCCAAAGCTTGCGAAGACGGCCAGCATGGTCACGCTCCAAGACCATGGCGGACGATCGCCACGGTGAGAACCGCCGCGACCATGAAAATGACCGTCGCGGTGATCGACCGGATCGACAGTCGGGCCGATCCGCAGACGCCGTGACCGGAGGTGCAGCCGCTGCCCATGCGGGTGCCGAAGCCGACGAGAAGGCCGCCGATCGCGATAACGGCAACACGTTCCGGCATTGCCGGTGCGGGGAGGGCATGACCCGCCAGGGCGGCGAGGAGCGGTGCCGCGATCAGCCCCGCGATGAACGCGAGCCGCCACGCCGCGTCGCCGTTGCCCCGTGTCAACAGCCCGGCGAAAATGCCGCTGATCCCGGCGATGCGCCCCGTCAACAGCATCAGGAGCGCCGAGGCGAGGCCGATCAAGGCGCCGCCGACGAGGCCGGAGACCGGCGTGAGGTTGTGCATGTCCTGATGCTTTCGAACGGGGATGACCGATGGGTGCCCAAGCTAACCGGACGGCGACCATAACAAGGAGGAGGACGCGGGCAAAGCGCGGAATGGTGCTGCCGTTGCGGGGGCTCGAGATGTTTCGCAAGTCGCGAAGTCGACAGCGGTCTCCTCTTGCGAATCGCAGCCATTGCCTGATCTTCTGCCGGTCCAATCCAATTGCCATTGAGGAGATGTCCATGCTGCGACTGCCCGGGTTTCGCACCGTCCTGACGGCATGGGTCGCTCTTGTCGGGCTTTCGTCGGTTGCGCTCGCCGACAGCGGCACGGTCACGCTGACGATCTACAAGGGCGGCTGGGTCATCGGCGCCTCCGGAGGCGGAGGAACGCTGACATTTCACGGGCGCCGCTATCCCTTGTCGGTCGGCGGTCTCGACTATGGCCTGGTGTTCGGCGGGTCGAAGACGATCCTACATGGCCGGGTCAGCCACATCATGCGTCCCTCGGATGTCGCCGGCGTCTATGGCGCGGCCGGCGCGGGTCTGGCGATCGGCGGAGGCGCTCGCGCGATCGTGCTGACCAACCAGAAGGGCGCGGTGCTCGAACTGTCCGGACGGCAATACGGCCTGATGGCGAATGCGGATCTGTCGGGTCTCGCGATCTCCATGCGATAGGCGCCGGACGCCACTCGCCCGGTGTGGTGGTTCAGACGTTCGCTTCATTTTCTCGGCGCGCTCTTCAAGCGAACGTCAGAACCTGAACCACAGTGGAACCATAAACTTACTAGAGCATGATGAGATGAGATTGAACCAGCCACGCCGTATTGCGAGCGAAGCGAAGCAATCCAGGGCCACAGAGAAAGACTTGGATTGCTTCGTCGCTCCGGGACAACGCTGCGCGTTGCCCTTGGGCTCCTCGCAATGACGTGGAAAAGGCTGATCGAAACTAAACTCATCCCGCTCTAGTGTCCCCTTGATTCCGAAGTTCGCATCAGTAGTGCTGCAAGTGCTTGCGAACTTCGGAATCGGGACACTAGCGATCGGCGAGCGACGCCACGCCCTCGATCTCGATCAGCATCTTCGGGTCGGGCAGCGCCTGCACCACGCAAGTGGTGCGCGCGGGATAAGGCGCCGGCCCGAACGCCTCGGCGTAGAGCCTGTTCATGGTCGCGACGTCGGACGCGCGCGTCAGCAGCACGTTGACCTTGACGAGATGGCGCACGGTGGCGCCGGCCTCGGTCAGCACCCGCGTGAAATTGGCGACGACATTGGCGAATTGCGCCTCGAAGCCGTCGGGCAGCACGCGCTCGGCGTCGTAGCCGGGAATGCCCGAGATAAACAGCAGATCGCCGGTGCGCGCGCCGAACGACAGGGGAGGCGCCTTGACGTTCGGGGGCGGCGGGAAGCGGGTGATGGGCATGCGCGTTCTCCATGAGGATCCTCGATCGACTATAGCGCGCGCCGCGGCCGTGGCGAGACGGTCGTCGCGGTCAGGACTCCGCGCCGCATCGGCGCGCGCTACGCCGCCGGTTCGCTGCCGTCGCTGTCCATCGCGCCGCCATGGCCGGAGGCCGGTACCTCGAGTCCGCCCGCGGCGTATTGCCGGATCTTGTTGCGCAGCGTCCGCACCGACAGGCCGAGCACGCGCGCGGCATGGGTGCGGTTGCCGTCGCAGCGCGCGAGCGTCTGCACCACGAGTTCGCGTTCGACGTCGCCGACGGTGGAGCCCACCAGCAAGGGCACGATCTGGTCCGGTGGGATGGCCTGCGCGTTTGTTTGTGTATCTTGTGACTGTGTGTCTTGGGTCATCGGTCCCTCGATCAGGGCCGGCGCGCCTTGCGGACCCCGGCCGGTCGGAGAAATCATGCATCCAGCCCTGCGATCAGCGTGGTCCGGGGTGGTTAACAATATCTTAACGCGCTCATAACCCGCTCTGATTGCAGGCGAAATCGGAACCGAAGGCATTTCTGTGGCAGAGGGTGGAAAGGGCCGTCGCATCATCGGGTTCCCGCGCGCAACCGGCGGTCGTGCCTGCGCGACAACCGGCGTGCGCCGCATATCGAATCGCCTATTCGAGGTGAGTTTTCCACCGGAGATTCGCGGGCATGCGATGGCGCATGGCCTTGACTGAAAATGCGCCGCACCTCCGGGCATGTCTCATCGCCCCTGTTGTTTGCGGCGCGGGGGCGCCGTCGCTCTGATCGTCGTCCAGCGCCCTTTCAGCGAGGGCGCGCGGAACGCCGGACGCGCAATGCGTCCGCAGCCTCATGCGCGATAGAAAACAAGCGCACGAGTTCGTCACCACGAAAGCACCGAGACATCCGGCGTTCCGCACGCAATGGTTTTAACGGCTTGCTTCGTGCTCTCCCCGGCGGCGATTGATACGCTTGGGTTCGTCACCGTCGGTCAACGCTGGCGTGGTGGCGTCCGGTCGGACGCGCACGACGATGCGTTGCCTTGATGCCAGCGACGGGCATCGGGACCACACGACTTGGGCCGTCCGCGCGAAGCGGCGCGAGGAGGGCGCATCTCCGCCCAGGCCCGCGCCGCGCAGCGCCGTCGTCCACCGGAAGCGAAGCCCTCACGCGTCCCGAAGCCTGAGCGCGCCCCTTGCGGGGTGTGCACGCTCGCGCTCCGGGCTCGCGCCCTGGACCAAACACCTCCGGCCGACGCTGCCGCGTCCACCGCATCCCGCCCCGCGCATCGTGACGATCGCGAAACGCCCC
>DASZVY010000095.1:0-46333 GCA_035546855.1 Nitrobacter sp.
CGATCAGCGTCCGGCGGGAACGAACTTTGCCGCGAACCCTTCGAACGGCTTGAACGCCTGCTTGGCGAGATCGGCATAGAGTCCACCGATCTTCTGGGATTCGGCGACGAAGGCCGCACAGGACGATTTCGCGTAGTCCGCCTGCATTTCAATGGCCTTGTCGAGCGACTTCACGCTCGCGAGCTTCGTCACGAAGGCGTTGCCGTCCTCGAACGACTTTTTGGCATAGTCGCCGACAGCGGACGCAATCGCCTGAAGGCCCCTGTGGAGATCGTTGACGCTCGCGGACACCGATTCGAACTGTTCCTTGCCGTACTGCTGGATTTCTTCAACGTTGATCATGATGGAGCCCTTTCCCGGCCGGAGATGAGGTGCACCGGATTTGCCGGCCTCTCGCTCTCTATCTTTATATTGCGTTGCACAATACTGTCAAGAATAATTGTGCGTTGCACAAATCGCATTCGATGCAAAGGCTGCCGCCGCTCGCAAGAGTTGCTTAACTCTTTGGAAACTTGGGCCTCCTACCTTGATCCTTGCATTGTTTCGCATCGCGGTGGAAAAGCCGAAAATGATCGTGGGGACAATCTCTTAGCCAGAACGGCAACCTGACCTGCCACCTCGCCGAGAGACGGACCCGCGTCAAGCGTTCGAACCGGAAAACTTCAGCGGCCGTTGGGCACAATTTTGCCTCACGAACCGGTGATTTACAGTGGAAATGGGACGGGGAAGTTCATGCTTCGCACAACCTTTGCTTCCTCACGCGCCGTGCGTGTTTGCATCCTGGGATTGGCAACCCTCTCCACCGCCATCATTGTCACGACCGACACCGCGGATGCACGTCGCCATCATCGACGGCATCACCATGTCCGCCATCACCAGGCCTACAGTTACAACCCGCCCTTCTCGGAAATCATCGTCGACGCCAACTCCGGCGCGACGCTCTCATCGAACAACGCGGACAGCCTGCGGCACCCGGCGTCGCTGACAAAGATGATGACGCTCTATCTGCTGTTTGAGCGTCTGGATGCCGGCAAGATGACCCTCGATACCGAAATGCGGGTCTCGAAACACGCGTCAGAACAGGATCCCACGAAGCTCGGACTGCGGCCCGGTGAAACCATTCGCGTCGAAGACGCCATCAAGGGTGTCGTGACGAAGTCCGCAAACGATGCGGCCGTGGTGATCGGGGAAGCCATCGGCGGCGACGAAGAAGATTTCGCCAAGATGATGACGCGCAAGGCGCGCGCGCTCGGCATGACCCGCACGGTTTACCGCAACGCCTCGGGCCTTCCCGACGACGATCAGGTCACGACCGCCCGCGATCAGTCGATCCTCGGCCGTGCATTGCAAGACCGGTTTCCACGATACTATCGCTATTTCGCAACGACGTCCTTCAACTTCCATGGCCGCACCATCCGCGGGCATAACCACCTCCTCGGCAGTGTCGATGGCGTTGATGGCATCAAGACAGGCTATATCCGCGCGTCCGGATTCAACCTTGTCACCAACCTGAGGCGAGGCAACCGTCATCTGGTCGGTGTCGTGATGGGTGGACGCAGCGCGGGCGCGCGCGACGCGACCATGCGCAGCCTGCTGGCGGACAATCTCGAGAAGGCCTCGACCCGGCGCACCGTCGCCGCCATTACCGAGCGCAGCCCGGCTGAAGCCAACGCCGAGGTTGCCGAAGACGCAGCGCGGTCGCGCCCGGAACGCACCGTTCAGGTGAACGGTGCCGTCCAGGTCGCCTCCGCTCCGGAACCTGCGCCGACCCCGCGTCCGGCGCCTTTCACGCGATCCCTGATCGCTGCCTCGGCCGCGGCCCTGCCGGCGAAGCAGACGAAGCCGGAGCCGGCCCCGCTGAACAGCGGCGTGATCGATACGCCGGCCATTGCCGCTTATCCCGGCTCGACCGAGCCGATGAAGCCGATTCGGGTCAAAACGGTCCAGGTCAAGGCCGGACCGATGAAACTGGCCTCCGCTGGCCCGACGCAGTCGCTTCCTCGAATCGCGAGCGCAGCGTCCCCGGCTCAGAACGAGGTCGCCGAAACCACAAGCTCCGTCGTCGCGCGCGACGAACTTCCGCCACAGCCCGCGGGACACGGGACTGGTCATGGGCTTCTCGGTGTGTTGCCGGCAGGCAGCCGTTCGGCCGCTCAGGTGATGGCTTCGGCGGAGCCTGCGGTGGTCCAACGGGCTGGCGCCGTCAGGCCGATGGTTGCACGCTCGGGATGGATCATCCAGGTCGGTGCGCTCGAGAGCGAAAGCGAGGCCAGACAGCGTCTCGACAAGGCTCGGGACCATGCGCACGGCATGCTGGGCAAGGCCGATCCGTTCACCGAGACGATCGCCAAGGGCGACAAGAAGCTTTACCGGGCGCGTTTCGCCGGCCTCGACCGGGATCAGGCCGAAGCCGTCTGCCGGACGCTGAAGCGTTCGGACATGTCCTGCATCACGATCAAAAACTGATCGCTGCTCTCTTGATCGGCTCTTGAAAATGGCCGGGCTCGTGTTCCGGCCATTTTTCGTTGAGTTTGGATCGCGGTGAAATACGGTCGGGTGGCCGCCAATCGAAGTCCCGAAAACAACCACTCGTCAAGAATTGGCCGGTACAACCATGGGATCGAACGATCGACCATGCCGGACAACGGCAGGCGACACGGGGCTTCTGACAGAGATGACCGGACGCAACTCGGGCTGTGGCGTGATGTAGCGTTGCCGGAGTTAGTTGCGATGAGTACGAAGCAAGGTGTCCTTGGCCTCGTTTACACGGGCCGCCAGGTACGTCGACCCCCCCTGGTCGGGATGCAGTTTCTTCATGAGCGTTCGATGCGCGCGCCCGATCTCGTCGCGCCCCGCTCCCGGTCGCAGGCCAAGGATCTGATAGGCTTCCTCGTTCGTCATTTTGCCGCTCGCCGCCGCGCGGCCCTGCCCCCCTGCCGCGTCGCGCTGCGCGTGCTGACGCCAGGCGGGAAACCGGCGGTCCAGATAACTTTCAAGTAGCGCGCAGCTTTCTGCGTCAAAACCGCTCATCATCGCCGCCAACTGCGGCAGGTCGAACTCATCGAGTGCATGGCCGGCGTAAGGTCCGGCGATGATCCGCCCGCCGAGCGCTCCACTGTCGTGATCGAGGCTCATCTCGAGAAATTGCGACCTCACCCGTGACGCCTGACCGGCTGACCGCTGCGCATGGGAGCCGAACATTCCTCCCAGACCCGGGAAGCCAGGCGTCCCGAACGGCGACCATCCAAGCAAACCCGCCCCGAAAATGCCCAGCGGAATGGCAACCGCAAGTTCGCCCTTGACGCCGGTAAACGCGGCCACCGCGAGCGCCACAACGCCGCCCGCGATCTTGATCGCGCGCGCCAGCACCGCCGGGTTGGCGGATCGTAACATCTGAAGCAACGAATAAAGGACGACGACGGCGACAAGGCCCGCGATCAGGGTCGGCATGCCGGATAGATAGTACGTTGCCGCGACGGAAGAAAGCCGCGGCGCGGCGACGCGACCGAAGCCCTATTTGATCTGGCCGAGGAGTTGAGCCGCACCATTGGCCGTTGCCGCGAGCCGCAGCAAGGCTTCCCGGCCACCGGTGGCATAGGCCGCCGCCGCACGAAGCAGATCGCGCAGTTGCGCCGCGGCACCCGGATCGAACCGGCACCACGCGCCGCCGCTCAGCCGCGCGATGTCACGAAACGTCTGCTCGGCCACGGAATCGTGGCCTTCCTGAAACATGAAGACGGGCACATGGAGCAAACCGAGTTCCCCCGCTTTTGCGCAGAGATCGTCGGCCGACTCCTCCATGGCATCGCCCACAAACACGACGGCCTTCACGCCTGCGGCTACTGCCTCGCGCCGCGCGTCCGACAGCACTTTTCCGATCTGGGTATGGCCGCCCCGACAATCGATCCGGCCCATCAGCAACGCGAGCTTTCCGCTGTTGGAAATCCACCCTGTTGCACGACACTCGTTCAGGCCCCTGTAGTAGACGAGGCGGATGTCGAGGCTGCCAATGCTGGCCGCCTCGCGAAACATGTCGGCCTGAAGCGTGCAGGCCATGTCCCATGTCGGCTGCCTGCTCATGGTGGCATCGAGCGCGAACACCAGCCGCGCCCGCGCAACTCCGCCATGCGGCGACATCGCCTGCGCTTTGGCAACGAAGGCGGCGATTTCGTCGGGTGTCGACGGCTTGTCCGGCAAGGAGACGTTGTCACTTCCCTGCTTCGTTCCAGCCGGCGGCCGGGAGGGCGGCGGATTGCGTGACATGGCGCTAGGGGTCCACTTCCAACGTCCGCATCCCGTTGCAGCGAGCGTCTTTGCGAATGTCAGAATCGAAAGGCCACCATCAAAAGTCGGGCGGCGAGCTACGACGGTCGAACAGGCGACGAACCGCTGCCGCGACGGATCAATTGGCAGCCGCCGCTGCGTTTTGCGCCATCGGGCCGGGCTGAACGATCTTCGGCACCTTGGTCTTGACCGGTTTCAACGTACTGTCCTCGTCGAGAAACTTGTCGAGTTGCTCCTGAATATCGGCCTTGACCTCTTCCGGCCCGCGATCGCTCATCTCGGTGTGCTGATAATTGGTGCGAACGACTGTGATTCCGGCTTTCTCGCACTGTGCTTCGTCCGGAACGACCCCCGGATCGGCCTTGAATACCGGATCCTTCGACCGGAACGACAGAATCCTGAAGTTCGCATTCATGACGAACGGCACGCGTAGATTGTCGAGCGTGACCACCTTCTTCACCTCGGCCGGATAAAGCTTGGCAAAATACATCGCGATGTCGCCGCCGTTGGAATGACCGACCATGGTCAGATGATCGTAGTCGGCATGCGGTTGTATCTTCTTCATGTTGCGGATCGCGAACTGAATATTTTCGACGCCCCGCTCATAGACCGGCAGCCGGCCGACATAAGGCTCCCCGACCTTGGTGACCAGCGGCGCATCGGTCGCAAGATCGTGCTGGATGCTGATCGCAATGTAGCCGCGTGCAGCAAACACGTTCGCGAGAAACGAATATTCGGTGTATTTGACCGTGTTGCCGTGGTTGAGAATGGCGACAGGCAGCGTGATCATACCCGCATTCGCCTGCATCTCTTTGTCGCGCCGGATCGCAACATCAACCGCAACCGGCCGGTCGCGTATGGTGTCGTAGAACGTCATCCGCTCGTGGCGGATCGCCCACTTGCTCGCGGTGAAATATGCGACGATCGAAATCGCACAAATCGACACGAAAACCGCAATTCCACGTTTCATTGTCTTCCCTGTCTGCCACGCAGAGGTCTTGCCTCTGTCCGGCCCTGGACTCTTCCGGTCCTTGTCCAGAATATATGTCACAAACGAGTGACAAAAAGACCAAAAGTTGGGGCCCGCTTGCCACTTCATTATGCAACGCGAGAGGTGGCATCGTCCGCAGCATTAAGAGAAGAATTGCTAACAGCGGCATAGCCCCGAGCCAGTCGCGGAACGGTTCCGGTTTTTTGGTTAAACGGCTGATACTATTAAAGTAAAATCTTTAGACGTTTGTCCTGGGAGCAGATCTTTGCCCTCTCCCAGGGCGCAAGCTGCGGTCAGGCTCCGAGGATATCGTGGACCTCAAGTGGCCGGTCGACCTGCGCAAACCACTCGGCCCGGCTGGCGGCCCGCCTCCGGCCGCGCTCATCCAGCGGCAACCTGAGCTGGCGGAGCAGCCCGGTCACTTCTTCACGCGCGGTCAGGTGACCCATACTCGGCCGGGTGCCCAGCGTGACCTCGTCGAGATCGTCCAGCGCGGTCAATCCGCGCGGAAAGAACTCGCGATAGACGGCCCGCTCCGCAAAGCCGTCGATCGCGCGGAATCCAAGCTGAAGCGAAAGTCGCTTGAGGGCCTCGGCGATCAGTTGGGTATTGCGGGAGCCGAGGGTGGACAGGCGATTGCGAACGACGATCCAGTCGACGGTAGCGCCATCGAGCTGGCGCCGCTTGCGCCGCGTGTCCTGGACCATCATCGCGTAGTGGCTTTCGCCGGTGACCGCGTAGGTTGCCGCATCGACGCGGCCGAGAACGTCGAAATCCAGAAAGCTGTCGTTGATCGGCGTAACCAGCGTGTCCGCCATCGAATGAGCAAGACGCATCAGGTAGCTATCAGAACCGGGCGTATCGATGACGATGAAATCGTGCGTCCGCTCGACCGCCCCGACAGCCTCCGTGAACTGCTGCAATTCCAGCATCTCGTTCGCGGCAATCTGCATGGTCTCGCCATGTGTCAGACTGAAATGCTGCGGCAACTCAAGCTTCCGGCCGGTCCGCTGCGCCCAGGCGCGCCGGTTGTCGATGTAATGCGTGAAGCTCTGTTGCCTGCAGTCGAGATCGATCGTGGCGACCCGCTGCCCTGCTTTCAACAAGGCGACGGCAATATGCAGGGCGGCGGTTGATTTGCCCGAACCGCCTTTTTCACATCCGAGCACGACAACATGCGCGGTGCCGGATTGCCGCTGACCTGTCTGTAACACCATCGCCTGACCCTTATGGGCATCTTCAAATCACCACCAGCGATGGGTCAAGGAAAATGCAGCCGCAATCGCACGGGGACTGCGGCAAGCTGCTTTAATGATGAATCCGCAGTCTCATGCCGCAATTGGCGCGGTGCGCTTGCTTTGGTAAAGTCCCATTCCCGCCGCATCGTCAGAGATTGCCGTCCCTGACCTCACCGACAGAGCCTCATGTCACCCACACCCGTCATCGCCCGCACCCTCCCCTCGCTGCGCCGTGCGCTGGATGGTTTACGAACACGACGCGCGAATGTCGCGCTGGTCCCGACCATGGGCGCGCTCCATGACGGCCACATCGCACTGGTTCGACTCGCCAAGCAGCGTGCCGCCAAGGTCGTCGTCTCGATCTTTGTCAATCCGACGCAGTTCGCGCCGCACGAGGATTTCGGCTCTTATCCGCGAACCTGGAAAGCGGATGTCGCCAAGCTCGCCGCCGAAAAAGTCGATCTGATCTGGAATCCAGGTGTTCAGATCATGTATCCGGCCAACTTCGCCACCCGGATCGTCCCCGAAGGCCCCGCGACCGCCGGCCTTGAGGATCGTTTCCGTCCGCACTTCTTCGGCGGCGTCGCGACCGTTGTCGGCAAACTGTTTACGCAGTGCCGGCCGGACATCGCGATCTTCGGACAGAAGGACTACCAGCAGCTCAAGGTCGTCACGCGCATGGCGGCCGACCTCGATCTCGGCGTCAAGGTGATCGGCGTCCCAACGGTGCGCGAGCGCGACGGGCTCGCGATGTCGTCGCGCAACGTTTATCTGACGCCCGAGCAGCGGGCCGCGGCACCGACGCTCTATCGCGTGATGAAGGAAACGGCGCGGCGCGTCAAAGGCGGCGGTGACCTCAAGGCGGCGGTGGCGGCAGGCGCCGACCTGATCTCGGACGCCGGGTTCAGCCTCGACTATTTCGAAGCGCGACATGCGGAGACATTGGCGCCAGTCACGTCGCTGAAAGATGGTCCGATGCGATTGCTGGTCGCTGCCAAAATCGGAACGACACGGCTGATCGACAACATCGGGGTTTAGCCGACCCTGCTTACAGCAGCCCGAGTTCGCGCAGTTCGCGTTGCATCGGCTCCGGCATCGCGGCGATGCTTGCCGCGCTGCTGCCGAGATCGGGCGGCGCATCCGCTGCCGTCAGATAGCGCCAGCCTTGAAACGGGCGCATCGGACGAGGCCGAACCGCGATCACCTTGGGCTGCATGACAAGACGACACCGGCCGATCCCGTCGCGATCGCGGAAGGGCTCGATCGCAATCAACTTCTCCCGCGCGGCGATTTCGCCACGGATCACCCAGTAGAGCGAACCACCCGCAAGCAAGTCCTCGTCCCGCTTCGGAGTCATGCGGGTGGTGTGGATATGGTGGCGCGGCAGCCCCTTCTGCTTCGCGATCTTCATGCGCTCCGCGACCCAGCCCTTGAGTTCTTTGACGGACTCACAGCCCACCGCGAGTTTGACGAGATTGAGATGCATCCGGAGCGTCCCGAGGCGGTCAGTTTTGCGCGCCGGCGGCGGGCGGAGCGGGCGGCGTCAATCTCACAGGAGGCGCCGCATGAGCGGCCGGTGCGGTATGAGCTCTTGCCGCGGTTGGCTTTTTCGCAGGCGCCGGACGCGGCGTCGGAACGGGCTGCGCCGCAGCCGACGATGCGGCCGGTGCGCCGGCCGAGGGTTCCGGCGTCATGATGTTCACCGGCGGAATCGATGCGGAACTCGGAAAATCCGCGCTGGTCGGCTTGCCCGTGGGCTCCTCTGCCGGTATCGCCGGCATGCCGGGCACGGCCGTCGCCCCAGCGGCAACGGCCGACGGAATCGCTGACGCCCCGCCCCACGATGGAGCATAGCGGGCCACGCGCTGTTCGTAGGTCCGCTCCTCCATGTGGGCGGCAATCTGATTGTGATCGGTGATCGATTGGTAGGCCGCGCAACTGGCCGGCTTGCAGCCATCGCGCGTCATCAGGACATAGGCAACCAGCCCGTAGCGATCCCGCTCGATCGCATGACGCAGCGCCTCGAGCTCAGGCGATGCGGTCTCGCGCGCCACCGCGCCGAGCGACGTCAGACGGCTGATCCGCGCCGCCGTATAGGACACGGCGGCAGCCACGGCATCCGGAGACCCGAACAGCACCTTTTCGCAGGCATCCTCGACGAGGCTTCCGGCCAGGTCGTCAATGCAGGACAAGGCCGGCATCGCCGGGCCGACTTCCCGCTCCGCCGAAGCCCGTTCCTGGGCCAGGATCCCCGTGCCGCCGCCGAACTCGCGAATGGTCGCCGCCACGGCAACCGCGATCGCCAGCAATGTGATGACCGTCAACGCCCCGTTGGCGACGGACTTCTCGGCCCGCAACAACGTCAGCAGAACGACGATCGCGAAAAAGCCCGCGGCAATCAGGGTCACCCACATTGGAAATGTGGGCGAACGCCAAAGGTGATCGAGCGACGAAGCCCAGTCCCAATTCATGCGCGATGTCCCTCATGCCGCCGCGAGCGGTTCGAGCATAGAACGCATTCGACAAATGTGAATGCAGATTCCCCGCAGCGCCGGCATGGGCGTGGAATGCGGCAAAAAGTATCCCGTGCCAATGGCCAAGGACTATTCTTCGCGAAATTCACAGGCGATCAGGAGAACCCCGGCGGAGCCTTGATTCCACTCGACAGAACGCCTGCTGAAGCGGGACGCAAATGTGAAAACCGGGCCCTAGGAGGCGACGAGCTGACTTTCCTTGGCCACGCGCTCGAAGGCTTCGGTCGAGCTCTTGATCCGATACTGACAGTCGTCGCCATCCGTGGGAAGCAGCCTGATCACCTCATAGGTTCCGCTCGCGGCCGGCCGGGCCACGTTGCTCGCGGTGAAATAGACTGTCTCTCCAATGCCGTATTTGTGCTTCAACGCCCGCTCCCTTACTCGACGAGAACATCGGCCTGCCCACGGTCCCCGCAGCAGCGCCCGACTGAAAAGCCCTTGAAAAGCTTCGAGACTTTATAGCATGCGCCCGTCCCGTTTGGCCAGCCAAACGTGACATGGACGACACGCGAATTTTGCAACTTTTTCAAAAAGATAAATGGGATTTTAGCCCCATTTCCGGAACCCGGACCCGCGGCACGGAAAAGCGCCGCCCGGACCATGGCGGTCGAAACCAATCGGCGGCTCAGGCAGTATGCGGAAGTTTTCCGTCGGGGCTCGCTTGATCCACGGCCGTCGGCAACTGTTGCGCAAGGACTTTCGACAACTGATCGACCGGAATATTGAACCGGGCCGCCAGTTCGCGGACCTTTTCGCTGCCGAGCACCTGCTGCAATTCTTCGGCGGTGATGGGGATGTTCTGTCCGTTGCCGATCCAGGATTTGACCTGATCGCCAAACCCAGCCTGCTGCAGCTTTGCGACGATGGCAGAAAGGCCGCCCTGGTTGCCCTGCCCCAGGACCTGGTTGAGTACAACAGGCACGACTGCGGATTCAAGCTGCCCCTCGATGTTCTTCGCTTCCGGTGAGCTCAATATATTCGACAGGCTATCGAGAATTCCCATGACATGATGCCCTTTCCGCTGGCTGAACGATAAAAATCCTGCTCGGAGGCATGTGCCGCCGTCAAGCCTTCCCTCTACGCACTTTTTCGCGAGGAACTGGCCCCGGGCGAATTCAATCCGCCTCGAACTTCTCGATCGTCAGCGTTTCGGCCAGCCCTTCGCGGGTCCATTGCTGGAACGCGGGATGTGCCATCATCGCATCCATATAGGCGCGCGCGGCCGGCGTCACCTCGATCGCATAGGTGCGAAAGCGATGCACCACCGGCCCATACATCGCGTCCGCGCCGGTAAAGGCACCGAACAGGAAGGGGCCGCCTTTGCCATAGCGGGCACGGCAATCACTCCAAAGCTCCTGAACGCGGGCAATATCGGCTCGGGCACTGTCCGAGAGCGGGTTCGCACGAACCGGCCGATGCAGGTTCATGCCGCATTCGTTCCGAAGCGCCGCAAATCCCGAATGCATTTCGGCCGACACCGAGCGCGCATGCGCGCGGCTTGCGGAATCCTTGGGCCAGATGCCGGCTTCGGGGAAACGCTCGGCGACATATTCGATGATCGCCAGCGAATCCCAGACAGTGACGTCGCCGTCGATCAGCGCTGGCACCTTGCCTGACCGCGTCACCTCGAGAATGCGCTTCTTGTCCGCCTCACCGGTGTAGAGCGGAATGAATCGCTCGTCGAACGCGATGCCGGCGGCTTTCAGCGCAAGCCACGGCCGCATCGACCACGACGAATAGTTCTTGTTTCCGATTACGAGTGTCAGCGTCATCGCGGCAATGCTCCTTCGCGGCTCCGCCTTGCCACGCCACGCGCACAGCAATCAACCCATACGAAGCCTGAGGCGGCGCTGTCGCTCCTCGCCGAATGGACAGCGGGATTCAACGCGGAGCCTCGCCTGGTGTGGCGGTCGGTTCAGAAGGTCGCTTCATTTTCCCTGCGAGCCCTCCAATTCCCTGCGAGCTCTCCAAGCGAACCACTGAACCGAAACCACACGCGAATCATAAGCTTGCTCGTGTCTTTTCAAATCCGAAATTCGCTCCGAAGCCGCGGCATGATGAGACGAACTTCGGATTCGGGGCGCTAGCCTCCGCTGAAATCGCCCGGGGTGAAACTGAGATCGAGCACCTTCCATTCATCGTACTTGTCTCGCGGCAGCATCGCGTAAGGCTGGCAATCCACCAGCGCCTTGACTGCCTGCTGCATCAGCGCCGGCCCCTTTACAGACGCGCTCGCCTCGATCAAGGCAGGCGGCGCGGCGATGCGGCCGTCCGTGGTAAAGGGGACCCGCAGCACGATGCGGATATTGTCACCGGGCGAGACCGAAGGCGGCAATCGTGAACACGTTTTGAGGTGGCGGCGGAACTCGGCGGTATCCATCGCGGAAACCTTGGCTGCGGTCGTCTCCGCCGCTCCGCCCGGATCAAATTGCTCCGCAGGAGGCAGTCCCAGCAGGACGCCATATTTCACCGAGATGTCGGGTTCGGACGCCTGATATGACGGCGCCGCTGGGATCTCTGCGGCCGCTGGCTGAGGGGCCGCCTCTTTCCGGACCACCGGATTCACTGCAGCGGGCGGCGTCTCCGAAGCTTGCGACGCCGCTTTTTGAGCGACCTGCTCCTGCGGACGTGACGGCGCCGAGTCAGGTTGCTCCGACGTTGCAGGCTTGGCGTCGGCAATCTGAGGAGCTTTGAAGTCCTGCGGCGGCGCGGGAGTCTTGGACGGGGTCTGCGCCTCATCGGGCGCAACGATATCCACCGCAATGGAGGGCGGCTGCGCGTCGTCGAACGGCCGCGCCTCGGCGAAAATCAGGCCCGCGGCGAAAACCAGGTGCCCGGCGACCGATACCGCGACGGCGGGCCTCATCAAGACGTGCGATTCCATCGTGCTCCGCAGGTCTGCGCCCGCTCCCTGTCCCACCATAGCGATCAGCCGCAGCGCTGTATTGTGGTTTTTCTCTGCCTCTTGCAAACAGGAGGCGGGCAGGCTTGCGCTGCTGCGATCAATGCGTCATGGCATCGTCCATGACATTGATGGATTCGCCGCCCGAAACGGCTTGCTCCCTGGAAAACGCCGTGCTCGACATTCTGGCCCGCGCCGGCCACAAGACGTTGAGCGCGCCGGAAATCGCCCAGGCCCTGACGACGGAAAGCGACTGGCACGGCTTGCTGGTTTCAATCCGGCGCGCGGCGGTCAGGCTCGCCCAATCGGGGCGGCTCGTGATCTATCGCAAGGGCAAGCCCGCCGATCCCAATGATTTTCGCGGCGTGTATCGTCTTGGCCTGCCGCGGCAGGACTGAGCTCCGACGCTATCTCGGACGCGGTGCCGGAAACAACGCATCGCTCCGGCCGGTCAGCCAGTACGCGACAAGTCCGAGCCATTCGTGAACTGCCACATCGCAACGCGACAGCCCGCCGCTCAACCTGCCGAACGGCTGCAATGCATCGATCCATCCGCGGGTGCGCCAGTCCACGGGATAAGCCTCGACGTCGAAACCGGCCTTGCGAAACACGCCGATCGATCGCGGCATGTGAAACGCCGATGTGACCAGCAGCCAACGCTCGCCCGGTTTTGGCGATATCATGTTGCGCAGGAAAGCGGCGTTTTCATCGGTGGTGCGCGATCTGCTTTCCAAAACGATCCGATCGCGCGCAATGCCGAATGTCTCGAGCAATTTGCCCGCAAACGGCGCCTCCGGGACCGGGCTTTCGATCAGGTTGCCGCTGCCGCTCGTATAGACGACGCGCGCATCCGGAAAGCGACGCGCCAATTCCAGCATGGCGATCACGCGTTCTGCCGAAGCGTCCGTTTCCAGCATGCCGCGTGCCGCAGAGACGCCGGATTCGATGGCGCCTCCAAGAACGATAATCCCTGTCGGCGCATGTCCGTCATCCTGCCAGGCCGGAAAACGGTCGGAGAGCGGCAGAAGCAGGATGTTTCCGAGCGGCGAGAAACCGGCCACCAGCAGCAACACCACGCCCACCGTGATCAGGCGGAGGCCCGCCCAGCGCCGCCTCCAAAACCGAAGACAAACGCCCGCGGCGCAGAGCAGCACGATCGCGTTCGACGGCAAAGTGATGAAGCCGAGAACCTTGGAAAGAGTGAAGAACATATCGGGAGCCATCTCACGGGGTGACGCGGCCGGCATGCGCGATCCCAGGGCAAGGATCAAAGGCGAAGATCAAAAGGCGAAGATCGACCCCGGCGGCGGGACCGCCTAGCCGGCCCGTGTACCGAGCGCTGTGAATACCGCGTCCGGCGCATGCGCGATGACGGCAAGTAAAGCACGAGCCGGGCCGCGCGGGACACGCTTGCCCTGCTCCCAGTTGCGGATGGTTTCGACGGGAACGCCGAGCCGCGCGGCGAACTCCGTCTGGGTCAGACGGGCGCGACGCCGGAGCTCGCGAACCTCTGGCACGGCCCCCTGCCGCTCCGATCCATCCATCTGCGGCGCGAGCGGAAACTCCTGCCCGTCGCGCAACTCGACGATCCGTCCGTCTGCCTTCAATCGCAACCGCTGCATGTTGGCTCCTCTACGGGATTCTCATGCAGGCGCGTTAAAGTCCGGTGAACGGTATCGCGGTCTGCCATAGCGTCCGGATCGGCGAAAAATTCGCTCCAATTCGCAAGACTGTTTGGCGAACCTCATCTCGTCGCTTTGAACGCAATACCGGATGTGATTGAATTATCGTGCAATCGCGCCCGGGGAAAGCAACCCGCCACCTCGGCTGCACCGGCCCGAACAGACATCACGTGGAATGGCGTCATGACCGCAGGCAAAATCGCTCTCCTCCTCGTGCTGGGTTGGATATCGGCCGCCACTGCCGCAACGACGACCTGTCCGCGACCGGGGACGCTCGGGACGTCGCGAATTCTCGAAGTCGATGCGGCGCATTATCCTCGCGTCGGACTGAAGAGCTTTCCCCAGACCTTGCCCCTCGCGGACAAGGAAATCGTGCTGACTTTCGACGACGGCCCGGCGGCCACCACGCCGCGTATCCTCGCCGCGCTTGCCCACGAATGCGTGCTGGCCACGTTCTTCCAGGTCGGAAAGGGGTCGCAGGCGCTTCCCGGAATCGTGCGCCAGGTCGCCGCCGCCGGCCACACCCTCGCTCATCACACCTGGTCGCATCAGCACCTGAATCAACTCAGTTTCGCGGACGCCAAGGAGGAAATCGATCGCGGTATCGCCGCCGACGAGGCCGCGCTTGGCAGTCGGAAGCCGCCCAAAACCGCCACCAAGTTTTTCCGGTTTCCCTATTTCGAGTCGACACCGCAACTGCTCGATATGCTGCAGGCCCGGGGGATCGTGGTGTTCGGAGCCGACCTCTGGGCGAGCGACTGGAATCCGATGACGCCGAGCGAGGAATACAATCTGATCACCAAGCGGCTCACCGAGGCCCGCAAGGGCATCATCCTGTTTCACGACCCGCGCCAACGCACGGCTGCCATGATGCCTGCTTTCTTGAAATTTCTGCGGGAGAATGGCTATCACGTCGTCCATGTGGTTCCCGCGGGTCTCGGCGGCCCGAAGCCGGAGAATGCGACATCCCATGCGCCCTCCGCATCGCCGAAAACCTCCAGAACAAGCGGATAGTTAAGGCGACGTTCATCCCGAGGCCGCTAACTGTCGGCTGACTGATGATTTTGACGTTTCGAAACGGATAGGCAGTTGGCTGAGAACTGGATGCGAGGACGGTTGGTGCGGCTCGGCCTGCTGGCGGGACTGGCAGGCATTGCCGTTCAGCCCGCCCATGCCGTCGATTGCCCCGGCAATCCCGACGCAATCGGCACCTCACGAACCATCGTGGTCGACCCGCGCGAGCATCCGCGCATCGGCACCATGCAATATCCCGAAACGCTGCCGCTGCGCGATCACGAGGTCGTTCTGACTTTCGACGACGGACCGCTGCCCCCGCACAGCAACCAGATCCTCGACATCCTGGCCAAGGAATGCGTGAAGGCGACGTTCTTCACCATCGGGCGGATGGCGACCATGTTTCCGGCCATTTTGCGCCGGGTCCACGCCGAGGGCCATTCGATTGGCACCCATACGCAAGACCATCCGCTCAGCATGAACCGGATGCCGATCGAGCAGGCACGCCAGCAGATAGACAACGGCATCGCCTCGGCCACGGCGGCGCTCGGTGATCCCAACGCGCTGGCGCCGTTCCTGCGGATCCCCGGCTTGCTGCGCGCGAAAGCTGTCGAGGACTACCTCGCCTCCAAAGGCATCCAGGTCTGGAGCGCCGATTTTCCGGCCGACGACTGGCGGCACATTTCGTCGGACCAGGTCTATCGACTCGCGATCAGCCGGATCGAGGCCAAGCACAAGGGCATCCTGCTTCTGCATGACATTCACGAGCGCACGGTCGTGGCGCTTCCGCGAATCCTGCATGAGTTGAAGGCGCGCGGCTACCATATCGTCCATGTCGTCCCGGCGACGCCGACCCTGCCGAAAACGCCGACCGATCCGCAGGACTGGCGGATGCATCCGGTCACCGAAACCGTGGCGATCTCGCACTGGCCGAAAGTCCCGAGCTTCGCTTATGCCGACACCGAGCCGCTGCCCGCTCCCGCCGTATCGGATTCCGATGTGCATGACGGCAAACTGATCCTGCTGCCGGAAGATTTTGCGCGCTCCCGTCGCTTCGTGCGCGGGGCTGTTCCGTTGCCGGAGGAGCCGCCGTGGCCACGCGAGATTTCGACCCCGGCGTCAGCCGCAGGCAATCTGCTGCCGATTCCGGAGCAGGCGCTGTTTTCGATTCCCGAGAAGTCTGCCGTCACCTTCTCGGTTCTCAAGCCGTTGCCGCACCACGCCGATGCCGCCGCTCCGGCGATGCCCACGATCGACGAGATCGCCCGACTGATTTCCATCGACGCCAGCGCGGCGAAACGCACCATTCCGGGCAGCCAGCCGGTCACCGTGCCGGGACTGCAGCCGACGCCCGCCGCTAGCCGCTGAATTCAGGCGATTCCGTACCGCGAACGTGACGTCCACAGGAGCCATGATCGTCGGCAGCCGGGAGCGCATCGATTGTCGCGCTGTTTGCGCAATATTCGCGATAGGTCCGCCTAAAGGCGCCTTTGCGAAGATCCCGATCGCATCTGGCGGTCGCCGGACACAAAGCACAGACGCGTTCCATATCGCGCATGACAGATGGCTCGGTCCGCAATATCTCGGCGCCATCAATGCCGAGCACGCCGAAAAGCCTGCTCAGGTTGACGGCTCGATCACCACTCTTTCTCGCAGCCGCTTCGAGATCGCCGGGCGAAAGATTCAGATCGCGCGCAATGACCGAAAAATCCGCTTCACTCAGGCCCTCGACCTCGCGTGAAGCGCGACGGTGTTTGCACCAGATCACAAGTCTGTCGATAACGTTGCGGAAATCCAGGCTTGAATGAGTTATCATGGCGTCCTCCCATGTCCGGACGCAGGGAACGATAGCTGCGGCCCGAACGCCAATCGTTGCGCTCCGACAAATGTTCAGGTCGGATTCCGGAATCCGAGCAACGCTTTCGTCGCGGGCTCGATCATCAACGGCGTCCATGCCGGGTCAAACGTCATGACGACATCGACCGATCGTATGCCGGCGACCCGGGAGGCGCTTTGCGACACGCCCTCCTTGAGGACGCCCGCGGCGGGACAGCCGCGTGTCGTTGCGGTCATGGTAATTCGGGCTACTCCGTCCATGACGACAATGTCGTAAACGAGCCCGAGATCGACGACGTTGTGTCCGAGTTCGGGATCGATCACCTCGCGCAGCGCGCTTCTGACTTGTGCGGCCAGATCGTCATTCATATCGGCGCCCTCACGGTCAGCTCGTAGGTTGAGCCGTCCGCCGTAAAGCCGCCCAGCCAGCGGAAGCCGCGCTTCTCAAGATGGGGAAAAAGAAATACGGGCTCCCGACGCAGCAGCGCCGACAGCGTCTCGCCAGGCTTGAGGTTTTCGGCCGCGCCGAGAATCCGGACCATGGGCTCCGGCGGATCGAGGTCGCGGTTGTCGAGACGAACGACAGGATCCGGCCAAATGTCGGTAGGCTGCGCACCGGAGTCGGTCGCCGGGGCTTCGATGCCGGTAGGTGTGAACAGCACCTCCCATTCACCGCCTTCAAGTTCGGTTTCGGCGTGGGCGAATCCCTTCTCTGCCATCACGGCAAACAGGGGAAGCGGCTTGAAGGTCGCGTAAAGGCGAATGCCCTGCCCCGGCTCGAGCCGCGCCAGCGCGGCCATGATGACGGAGAAGGGCTCACCGCCGTTACGAAGGATCGGACGGACATCGAGGTCGAGATAGTTCTGGCGCATGGCGATTTCCTTTTCGAGAACTCAAACGCTGGCGTAGAGCAGATGCGGCGCGTGGGTCCCGCTCGGCAGACGCAACGGTCCGGCAACTTCAGCCAGGCGGCGCGTCCGGATCAGTTGCTGGATGATGCCCACGGTAGCCACGGTCATCGCAAAGGCCGCGATCCGGAACGCCGACGGCTGGTCGAGCAATAGCGCGGCCGTTCCGCTCCAGACCGAGATGAAGTAGGCGCCAAACCATTTGGCCGCCCGCCCCTCAGCCACGAGATCCTGCACGCGCGGCGTCGCGGTACGACCCAGTGCCGGTCCGTAGGTCTCGATCCAGGTGAGGAACGCAACGATCTTATAAAGTTTCGCGAGAACGAGCCCCGACAGCCAGCCGAATGCGATCAGAAACGCGAAGGCCTCGACATGCGCCCGGAAGCGTCCCGATATCGCAAGGACAGTCGCGAGCAAAACCGCCGCGGCAAGGCTCGCGAATCCCCACGCCGCCATCTTCGCGTTGAGTTCAAGCTGCGCCCGTTCGCGCCGCCAATACAGAAAGACGACGTTGCGCCCGTACAGCGCCAACGTAATAAGACCAAGTCCTCCCGCAGAAGCCAGAACGAGGTCGATGCCGGTTTTCGCGGCGATGGCGAGGAGTCCGCCCGCGACGACGAGACCAATGGTCGCCGAACCGGCAAGGAACGTGGTCCGGATTCGTCGGTTATCGACGTCAGGCGCGAGCATGAACATCGAGAGCAGCCGGTAGCTGACGCCCATCGCGGTGAGCGTGAGCCAGCCGCCGAGGCCGGCGATGGCATGCAGCGGAACGCCCTCCTTCAGCAGGACGCTCAGATCCGGCCTTCCGATCCCGGCAAGCGACCAGGCGAATGCGCTTCCGAATCCTGCCGTCGCACAGAGCGAGCACAGGCCCGCAATGACAAAATACGCCGGCCCCATCGGCGCATGCGCCCGCCAGACGGTAATCGCAAGGTCAGTGACGACAAGCCCGAAACCGGTAACCAGCAACAGCGCGGCGGTCGGGAGCAACCAGAGCCAGACCGGCAGGTGCCCGCCCAGGACCATGAAGCCGCCGAGCAGCGCAACGAGCCCGGCCGTGAGCAAAACCAGCGCCGGAAGCTGCCAACCCTCGGCAAAGAGAGGCTTTGCGGCCAGAACCGGCACGAACTGGAATAGCGCACCGCACATGGCCATACTGAGCCAGCCGATACAGACGATATGGACGACGACGAGCGTATCGGGAGCTTCAGCGGCGGCAGCCGGGAAGCCGAAGCCGATCGTCATCAGCAATTCTCCAAGGACGAGCCATGCGATGGCAATCGCGAAGTAGCTCATCGTCCATTTCGACAGATTGCCTCCGATCATGGCATTCGGCCCTTTCGCGCGCAGAACAGCAGCGGTCCGTAAATTGCCGCAAAGCCCAGAAAAGCCGCGGACCAGGCCACTCCCGCGACAGACAACAGGATTTGCGCGTGTGCAGGCTCGAGCGCCGCACATACGCGAGCGAGCGCCGCCACCACGACCGCTGCATAAATGCCCTGGGTCGCGACCGACGCCAAAAGCGCCCGGCCGGTATGCCCGAGCGACGCGCGCGTCATAACCGCGAGCGTCATGGTCCCGATGGCGCCGCCGGTCCAGGCATGCACTCCGGCGCCCGGCGCGATCAGATCAAGCGCGGAAAGCGCCGTCAGGAAGAAACCCGCCGGAATGAAGGCATAGGCGATGTGAAGGATCAGCACCAGACGATCCCGCAGCGTGCGGTCGCCGGCCCATCGGGCCAATCGAACGAGATGCAGCGCGCCGGCGGCGCCGAGCATCCCTGCGACGATGCGGCCCGACGGGACGACAACCCAGGCGACGAGCGCTGCGATGCCCATCGTCATGGCGGCGATATCGAACCGGTTGAACGGGATCGGCATCCGTCCCTTCCCCTGACGCGCCAGCCAGTTGCGGGTGAAACTCGGCACGATACGGCCGCCGATGATGCCGATCAGCGTGACGACAAGGGCAATGCCAGCGCGCGCCGCGTATGTCGCCGTGCCTGAGAGGTGCGCCTCCAGGTGAAAGGCGACGTTGGCGGTCGCGAGCAGGATGACCACGCCGACGACCTTCAGATTGCCCCACTTGCGGCCCGCCACGATCTCACGCGCCGCGGCGGCGGCGAGAAGCAGCAGAAACAGCGAGTCCACCGCCATCGCCGCGCCCCATCCGATCGTTCCGGAAAAGCTCGCCGCGATGCGGCCCGCCAGCCATGTCGAGAACAGCGCTGCAAGTCTCGGCCCCTGAATCGGCAGACGGCCTGTCCAGTTCGGCACTGCTGTCAGCAGGAAACCGGCGATCACCGCACCGACATAGCCGAACAGCATTTCGTGGACATGCCAGTCCAATGGCGCGAAAGCCGTTGGCAACGAGATTTCGCCGGCAAAGACGGCAAGCCACAGGGGGATCATGACCCCGGCATAGATCGCGCCAAACAAAAAGAACGGCCGGAAGCCGTAGGAGAACAGCGCGGGTCCGCGATACGCCCGTGCTTTTGTCATGGTTCCCATCAACCTGTCTCCGAGTTCGGCCGCAGTCGCGCGTCCCGAATCCAAAGTCCGCCCTGACCTGCAGGGAAAATGAAGCGAACTTCCGTGCCAACACACTATGGCGACTGCCGCGCACATCTTTGTCGTGGCGCAAGGACCGCGTCGTTCTGCGGTGCAACAAACCCTCATCCCAAGTCGGAGGATGCGAGATGCGGATTTTCGAAAGGCTGCGGGAACGGACTGATCTTGCGCTGTGCAGGTCGAATGCCGGTGTCGCGGCCCATGGCGAGGCAAACAGCGAGCGCATCGAAACTCCGGCCCTGAGGGACGAGCAAACCGAATGCAGTTCCTGTTATCCCAACGCAAAAGCAAGGCTGTCTCGGCGGTTGTGAGACACTATTGCTCCGGATAGTGTCTCGCAGCACTTTGCGGAGAGAAATCCATGGCCGCAGTCGATCGCTCACTGGTTGCCAACCTCTCGATGTTCGCTGGGCTTGCTCCTGCCGAGCAGAACGACCTGCTGCGCGAGGCGCGTTCGATCCGCTATCGCAAAGGCTCGGCGGTGTTCGAGCAAGGCGCGGATGCCGACCGCTTCTTCGTGCTGCTGCACGGTCATCTGCGCGTCGAAAAGACGACACCCCAGGGGCATCAAACCGTCGTGCGCTACGTATCCGCCGGCGAGTTGTTCGGTGTCGCGCAAGCCATGAACCTGTCACACTATCCGGCGACGGCGGTCGCCGCCGTCGACAGTATCGCGCTGGCATGGCCCTCGTCCTCGTGGGCCCGGCTGACCGCCAGGTACCCGAGCCTCGCGGGCAGCGCCATGCAAACCATCGGCAATCGCCTCCATGACGCCCAGACCCGCGTCATCGAGATGTCAAGCGAGCAGGTCGAACAACGCATCGCGCACACGCTGCTGCGTCTTGCCGCTCAGGCCGGTCGCGAGGTTGAGGCCGGAATAGAGATCGATTTCCCGATCAGCCGGCAGGATGTAGCCGAGATGACGGGGACGACGCTGCACACCGTGAGCCGGATCCTCAGCGCCTGGGAAAACCAGGGGCTTGTGGAGGGGGGACGGCAGCGCATCGTTCTGCGTGACTCGCGCCAGCTCCACCTTCTGGCCGAAGGCAAAAGGTCCTAGCGCGCGGTCGCTGCGCGTGAGGCGGCACGCTCCCGTTCGGTGCGTTCAGTCACATCCCGCGCCACCGCGACCGAACCAAGCACTTCACCGTCAGCCTGCCCCCTGACGATCGCGAACGTCATCTCCACGTAGAGCTTCCGGCCGCTCTTGTGCGCGGCGCGAGTGAGCGTGGGCCGGCCCTGAAGCCTCATGGTCCCCTGCTCCATGGCGGCCTCGAAGCCACGCCAGTGCGCGGCGCGCAGGTGCTCGGGAATGATGAGGTCGAGACTTTTCCCCAGGGCTTCATCCAACGGATAGCCGAATAATTCGGCGGCAGCGGGATTCCAGCGGGCGATCATGCCCGAACGGTCCGCATAGATGATCGCATCGGCCGCCCCATCAAGAATGCGTTCAGCTAACTCTGGGTGTTCGCTCATGAGATATGCCTGGCTGGCTTCCGGGTGCTCTTGTGCCTACTCCACATTGCAGCTCAAATTTTTCACCGACAGTATCGCTCTGGGCCACGCGATCCAACACATGCTATCCGCGCTCTTCCGCTCTCGTGCCATATTTGGCTGAACTCTCACCTTCAACGGTCGCTGCACGTCGCGCATCCGGAATCGGTCGATCGCCGAAATCAATGGCCGACTTGCGCAGGACGCGGCCTTCCAGATTTGTGCTCAGGCGGGCGCGACGATTGCGATAAAAGAAGCTGAGACGGAATTCTCCGGCATGCTCATCAATACCGCGCTCGCAGGCGCTCGTGATCCGCCCTGAACGCATCAAGTCCTGCACGCGTGACGCCGGCAGCCGCAGCAACTCGCCCACCAGCGCAGCGTCGACCACAAACGTGTCATGATGGACCTCGACCGGGCGTGGGGACGCCACGACCGGTCCGGTGCATGGGATGCTTTCGATCATCGCAATTCTCCTTGCAGCGGCGGCGTTAAAAGATATAGATATAATATATCTTTTAGCCTGGAGGTCAACAATGACCGTTCCTGTCCGCATGGATATCCTGTCAGCGTCTCACCCGATCGGAAACTCGATCGTTTCCGATACGCTTCCAGCGGAGCTTTCCACCGCCGACCTTGCGTTCCGGGTTTTTGCCGCCTTTCGCGCTCATCCGCACATCTGTAATGTGCTGACTCATATTTCACGCTCAAGCTGGACTCACGTGGAGAGCGCGCTCAATGCCATTCTTGATCCGGCAACGGCGAGCGACGGGCTTTCCCCGCTGGCGCATAACCTTCTCGATCTGATGTGCGCCGAACGCGGCATCACGGGAAAAATCCTCAAACCCTACTTCCATGCCATCTTGCATCGGCAGCTCGGATCGATCGCTGCGGAAGGATTGATCCGCCACATCGATGCGCTATTCACCGACCTCGAACGAAAAGCCGAACAGCCGGCGCCGGCCCATGCCCCGCCGCAGGTCTCCTCGACAGGAGACCCATCATGACGGAATCCGACGTCGACGAGCGTGTGATCCATGTTGCCGATATCGATCCGCAACATCGCCACGCGATACTTTTCCGTCTGTTCGAGCACCTTGCACCCGACCAATCGCTTCAGATCGTCGTCGATCACGATCCAAGGCGGCTCCGGACGCAACTCGAAGCGCACTTTGGCGCGCGCTGCGGCTGGTCCTATCTGGAACACGGACCCGATCTCTGGCGCATCCGCCTGCGTCTGCTCGCGTAGGATGACGCTGTGCGTGGATGGTTATGCGGCGGGACGGACGAAGTCCTTCGGTTTGAGCATGAGATCCGCCAAGGTATATTTGTCGAGCACCGCGTTGAAGGCATCCAGTCCCTCATGCAGGATTCCGCGCAACCGGCAGGACCGCGTGATGATGCAAGCGTTGCCGGCGCCGAAGCATTCCACCATCACGAAATCCGGCTCGGTCGCACGAATTACCTCGCCGAGCCGGATCCGGGCCGGAGCTCTCGCCAGGGTCAGACCGCCAGAGCGGCCGCGCACCGCCTTCAGATAGCCGGCCTTGGTCAGCAGATTGGCCACCTTCATCAGGTGCGCGCGCGAGATATCGTAAACCTCGGACACTTCCTCGATCGTGATCAGACGATCTTCCCTTGCCGCGGCGTACATCAGGAGCCGAAGGCTATAGTCCGAGAAATTCGTCAAGCGCATGATGCGGCCCGGATGTCTGTGATAAGTCGTGAACCAATGCCGTTAAGATATAGATAGAATGAATGTTTGCAAGCCGGATAGGCTGAGGTTCTGAAAACCGCCGTCAAGGAGGGCGAGAGACCGCGTCCGCCCGAGCAAAAACAAATTACAAACCTCGGGGGCAAACCGGTCATTCGAGCCCTCGATATGGCAACCCGTCATCATCTTGGTTTCGCCTGAAGGCCATGAGGCGCTAATAGAAAATTCGAGGCTTCGAGCCCGATCAGGCAATCTGGGGCGGCGCCGCGGTCCTGACCGGGAAACCATTCTGAGCACGCAAGGTAAACGCATGACCAAACGAACAAGACCGGAGACCATTGCCGCAGCTTACGGGATCGCTCGAGACGGCGATTTTCATGCGGTCGCGCCACCGATCTATCTTTCCAGCACGTTTGCGTTTTCCGGCTTCGAGCGCAGCGGACCGCACGAATACACCCGCACCTCCAATCCGACGCGCGATCTGCTGGCCGACACCCTCGCAAGGCTCGAAGAAGGCGCAGGTGCGGTGATAACATCGTCGGGGATGGCGGCCGTCGATCTCGTCCTGTCACAACTCCGGCCCGATGACCTCGTGGTCGCACCGCATGATTGCTATGGCGGCACCTATCGTCTGCTGGCCACGCGGCGCGACCGTGGACATTTCGACGTCGCCTTCGTCGATCAGGGCGACATCTCGTCCCTCGCCTCCAGTCTCGATCGGCGTCCCAGGCTGCTCCTCATCGAGACACCGAGTAATCCTCTGATGCGGATCGTCGACGTGCGCGCGCTTTCGGAACTCGCGAGGAAGGCAGGTACACGGGTTGCGGTCGATAACACGTTTTTATCCCCTGCCCTGCAGCAGCCGCTCACGCTCGGAGCGGATTTCGTCATCCACTCGACAACCAAATACATCAACGGGCATTCCGACGTGGTCGGCGGGGCCGTGATTGCGGCCGATCGCGCCGATGTGGAGGCGTTGTCGCACTGGGCGAATGTCACCGGGACGCTGGGAGCTCCGCTCGATGCTCATTTGACACTCCGCGGCCTGCGAACCTTATTCCCTCGCATCGAACGGCAGCAGGCCAATGCAACGGCGGTGGCGAGATATTTGTCCGAGCATCCGTCCGTGAGCGTCGTCCACTATCCCGGTCTTGCGTCCGATCCGGGACACTCGGTCGCGTCGGCCCAGCAATCCGGCTTCGGCGCGATGTTGAGTTTCGAGCTGCGCGGCGGCATCGACGAGGTCCGCCGATTTGTGGAGACCGTCGAGATCTTCACGCTGGCTGAATCGCTCGGCGGCGTGGAGAGCCTGGTCGCGCATCCGGCGACGATGACGCATGCAGGCATGGGTCCGGAAGCGCGTCGCGTCGCGGGCATCAGCGACGGCCTCATCCGGCTCTCGGTCGGCCTCGAAGCGGAAGCTGATCTTCTTGCAGATCTGGACCGCGCTCTTTCCGACACCGGCGCGCGATGAAGGGCTTCGGGCGACCAGAGGCAATGGATCGAATCCACAATTTACGGACGCGGATGCTCGACAGCCGTCGGCCTGCGGTCGATTGATCCGGCCGACGCAATACCGCGCAAGCCGTCGAGCGCCAGGTCGATCAGGGCATCGTCGGCCTGAGATGAGCAGACGGCATAGACGGGATAAAAGAAGCTCGGGGCGCCGGGAACAAGGTGCAATTTTCCCGCTGCGATGTATGGAGCGACGACGTGTTGCCGGAAATAGCCCGCCCCACCTGCCTCAAGGATGTAGGTCAATGCCAGAGGCCCGAGGCCAACAAACAGACCCGGGTTGTTATCTTCCGGAAAGCTGAGTTCGTGATGGTGGGCGAAATCCGGCCCCCAATCCACATAGACATATCGGTCTGGCTCGACCGTCTTCGCCTCCGCCCAGGTCGTCACAAGAACGAGCTTTTCCTCCAGAAGCAATTCGACACGGGCGCCGGGTCTGTACTGCGGCGCATACATGACCGCGACGTCCAGGGCCCCCGTTGAAACTTGACTGCTCAAGCTGTCGGGCACGTCAACCTGAACGCGAAGCGCAACATCCGGGGCAGAGCGGCGCATCCAGTGCAGCCATTCGGTGAGCCACGGATGCCAAAGGCTCAACTCACCGCCGATCGTCAGCACGGCCCGCCGTCCCGGCGGCACAGCGACCTGATGGCGTGCGCGTTGCCACAACTGCACGAACATGGGTGCGTAGCGAAGGAATTGCTCGCCCGCCGCCGTCAACGACGCGCCATTTTTGTTGCGAACGAACAAGGGGCGGCCAAGCTGGTCCTCAAGCGTGCGGATACGAGCACTGACGGCCGTCTGGCTTACGTTGAGTTGTTCGGCGGCGCGCACGAAGCTGCGCGTCCTGACAATTTCCAAAAAGGTGCGCGCGAGTTCGACGTCCATTCGCTTACCTTTCTGCCTGACGTCAATCTAACACTTATTTTGCACTAACGAAGCGATTAAATTCGTTTGATTGCTCAAAGACCAGGAGCAAGGATTGCAAAACTGATTGTCAGTGCCGTGCTTTGACCGGGGATGCTTTCCGCCGGACACGCGGCGATGCCGGGAGATGCGGCGATGGCGACTCTCAAGCGACCTGTCGACCTTCCTGAGACCGATACGCTGATCGCGGTCACGCAACTGGCGGTGGTCATAACGCCCATCGCGCTGAGCATTCCGCTTGAGACAAGTCAGCACCGGCGCATTGGCTCCATGCGCATCTCCCACAACAAACCGGCTTTCAGCGGACGCGCCTTCGTGGACCTGCTGCAAGCGACAACACACGTTGGAGGCCGCCATGCCCGAAGATGGCAATAGCGCAGGACTTGCGGCACTACTCTGGGGCCTTTGGATCTACTGGCTCTTGTCTTGGTGCACACACCTATCATCGCTGTCACGAGCGAAAGGCGCACCACAGTCACGAGGTATCTCGCCGACAACAACATCGGCACTCAGCATTCCGGTAGGACGCACAAAACTTCAGGCTACCGTATCCCGGATACTTGAGCACTGCGGCGGTATCACCGTGAGCGACTTTCTCACCGAGAGACTTTCGACCTACGAAACGATCGTTGCCGCGTTCGATGCCGGAGATCGAAAGACACTCCGGAGACTCGTATCCGCCGAGGTCTATGTCACCTTTTCCGAAGCCATCACGGCGAGACGAAAACACCAGGAGGATGCGCAAACGCTATTTGCACAAATCGCTCCTCCGGAGATTGTCGCGGCGGCCTTCGACGACACTCATGCGGAGGTTTCCATCCGCTTCGTCGCCGACTCCTACAAATTATCGGATGGCACGTCTGATCGCGCGATCGGGAGTTCGCCGAGCAGCCGACGCAGCATCGACATCTGGACGTTCGGCTGCACCTCGTTGACGCGCAAATGGCGACTGATTGCGACGGAGGCAGAAGCCTGACTCAGATCGCGAGAAACGCGTGAACGATAATCACAATGGCGCTCGGGTCGCATGTTGATCTCCGCGCCGGACCGGACGATCCACCTGCCCTGCCTTACAATCAGGAGAGGAGAAATGTCAGCTTTCGAAGAAACCGCCTCCCATCCTCAACCGCACGACCATCCAATGGGATGGCGCCGGTATGTCTATTCGACCAATCACAAAGACATCGGCACGATGTATTTCGTATTTGCGATGTGCGCGGGGTTGATCGGCGCAATCTTCTCGGTCGCAATCCGGGCCGAATTGCAGGAACCTGGCCTGCAGATTTTCACCAACCCTCATACTTACAACGTCTTCGTGACAGGCCATGGCCTGATCATGATCTTCTTCACTTTGATGCCCGCCATGATGGGCGGCTTCGGCAACTGGTTGGTGCCCCTTATGATCGGTTCGCCAGACATGGCGTTCCCGCGCATGAACAATATCTCGTTTTGGCTCCTCCCGTCGTCGTTTGCGCTCCTCATCATCTCGATGTTTGTCGAGGGAGAGCCGGGCTCGGCAGGAGCCGGTACCGGCTGGACTCTCTACGCACCATTGTCGACATCCGGTCATCCCGGTCCGGCGGTGGATTTCGTTATCCTGTCGCTGCACCTTGCCGGCGCGTCTTCGATACTTGGCGCCATCAATTTCATCACGACGATCTTCAATATGCGCGCGCCCGGAATGACATTGCACAAGATGCCGCTATTCGCCTGGTCGGTGCTGGTGACCGCCTTTTTGTTATTGATGTCTCTGCCGGTGCTCGCCGGCGCAATCACCATGTTGCTGACCGACCGAAACTTTGGAACAACGTTCTTCGCGCCTGAAGGCGGCGGCGATCCCGTGCTGTATCAGCACCTTTTCTGGTTCTTCGGCCATCCGGAGGTCTACATCATGATCCTGCCGGGCTTCGGAATCATCAGTCAGGTCGTCTCGACGTTCAGCCGCAAGCCGGTTTTCGGCTATCTCGGCATGGCGTATGCGATGGTCGCGATCGGGTTCATCGGTTTCGTCGTTTGGGCGCATCACATGTATACGGTCGGCATGAGCAGTGAGGCTCAGGCCTACTTTGCCGCCGCCAGCATGGTGATCGCGGTGCCGACGGGTGTGAAGATCTTTTCCTGGATCGCCACGATGTGGGGTGGCTCGATCAGGTTTACGACGCCCATGCTTTGGGCGATCGGATTCATCTTCGTGTTCACGATCGGCGGCGTGACCGGTGTCGTTCTCGCCAATCCGGGAATCGACCGTTCGCTTCAGGATACCTACTACGTCGTCGCGCACTTCCATTACGTGCTGTCGCTGGGCGCGGTCTTCTCGATCTTCGCGGGCTGGTATTATTGGTTTCCGAAATTCACCGGGTATATGTATTCGGAAATTCTGGGCAAGCTGCACTTCTGGCTGACTTTTGTCGGGGTCAACCTGACGTTCTTTCCAATGCATTTCCTCGGCCTGTCGGGAATGCCGCGCCGCATCGCCGATTATCCGGATGCCTACGCGGGAATGAACCTGATCTCTTCGCTCGGAGCCTATGTTTCCGCCATCGGTCTGATCGTCTTCTTCTCAGGCCTCGTTCAGGCGTTTGCGCGCAAATCGAAGGCTGCGAGTAATCCCTGGGGTGAAGGCGCGACGACGCTCGAATGGACACTGCCTTCGCCGCCGCGCTTCCATGAATTTGATGTGCTCCCTCGAATTCAATGACGCGAAACGTCCCAAAGACCGTGCCTGGCGTGAAGATAAAGCGGCGAGCGTCCCCGTTTTTTGCCGCAAGGACAGTTTGATCGACTTCGGCCATGACCGGCCCGGGCGTGGCGGCCGGCCGCCGATTTTGGAAAATTGAGGCCGGTTGTTTGCGCCGGCGCAAACTCGGCGATGCCGGACCCTTCGAATCTTGTCGAAGCGCAAAGAGATCGGCCCACACGCGCGCAAGATGCTCTCCATCGAGAAGATAATGAATGGAGAGCTTCATGCTTACGCGCAGAACCGCTTTGAAGGGCGTTGCGATAGCGGCAGTGATGTCGTGGGCGCCGATAACGCTTGCCGACGAACTCAAGCTGCCGCGCGAGCACGTCGATCTGGTTGCGCCCCCCTTCGTTCACCGTCACGAGCAGGCGACCAAGGCCGGTCCCAAGATCATCGAGTTCAGGCTGACGGTGCACGAAAAGCAGGTGGTCATCGACGACGCCGGCACAAAGATGTGGGCGATGACCTACAACGGCTCGATGCCGGGGCCCATGATGGTGGTTCACGAAGGCGACTACATCGAATTGACGCTGGTCAATCCGGAAACCAACACCATGCCTCATAATATCGACCTGCACGCGGCGACCGGGGGCCTCGGCGGCGGCGCGCTGACCCACGTTAATCCGGGTGAGCAGACGGTGCTGCGCTTCAAGGCAACCAGGCCCGGCGTGTTCATCTACCACTGTGCCCCGGAAGGCATGATTCCCTGGCACGTCGTCTCCGGAATGCACGGCGCGGTCATGGTGCTGCCGCGTGACGGCCTGAAGGACGGCGACGGCAAGCCGCTCCACTACGACAAGGTCTTCTACATCGGGGAAAACGATTTCTACATCCCGAAGGACGAGAACGGCAAATACAAGAGCTACGATTCCATCGGCGAGTCGTACAGCGACACCATGGACGTCATGCGGAAGCTCATTCCCACTCACGTCGTGTTTGAGGGGAAGGTCGGCGCATTGACTGGCAAGAACGCGCTCACCGCCAACGTCGGCGAGACGGTCTTGATCGTTCATTCGGAGGCCAACCGCGACACCCGCCCGCACATCATCGGCGGTCATGGCGACTATGTGTGGGAAACCGGGAAATTCAACAATCCGCCCGAGCGGGATCTCGAAACCTGGTTCGTCCGCGGCGGCTCCGCTGCGGCGGCGCTCTACACGTTCCGTGAACCGGGCATCTATGCCTACGTCAACCACAACCTGATCGAGGCCGTTGAGCTCGGAGCGACGGCGCACATCAAGGTCGACGGCAAATGGAACGACGATCTGATGAAGTCGATCTCACCTCCCGGCCCAATTCCGCCGGCCAAGCTCGGCGCCGTAACGTCCGGCGGCGCGACGATCGCAAGGTAGGATCACCGGGAAGCCGCCCACCGAATGCGGAGGAGCAGCCATGCTGATCGCACTGAAGATCAAGGCCGCCGCGCTTGGCGTCGCTGTCAGCGTTCCCCTTCTCGCCACGGCACTGACGCCGGGTTCGCCTCCACGGCCGGATGAAACGGTCGCACTCGCGGCCGCCTCCTTCGGTTACCGCGCGGCCGGCGACTTCTCGCGCGGCGGCCAACCAATCGTAAGTCCGCTGCTGGTGGTTCGCGCCAGCGGACTCGTGATCATGAAGAATCAGGTCACGGCCGGTGAATATGCGCAATGCATCCGGGACGGCGCCTGTCCGAAGCTTGCCTTACCCGTCGGGCGGCAGGACGTCCCGATGGTCGGCGTTTCATGGCATGACGCCACAGCCTATGCGACATGGATATCGCGCAAGACCGGCAGGTCATATCGGCTGCCGACCGATGAGGAGTGGACATTCGCGGCGGCCGAAAGAGCGCACGACGAAGCGTTGCCCCTGGTCGATCCTGCCGACCCGGCGCGCGCCTGGCTCGCTCGCTATGAGACTGAGGCCGCGCGCGGGAGCGCAGTAATCGCAGCTCCCCAGCCGACAGGGACCTTCGGTGTCAACAGCAAGGGGCTGGCCGACGTCGCCGGCAACGTCTGGGAATGGACGAATTCCTGCTTCCAGCGGCTTTCTCTTGATGGAAGCGAGGAGCGCATCACCAGCGTTAATTGCGGCGTGCGGGTCGTCGAAGGCGCGCACCGCACCTACATGACCGATTTCATCAGGGATCCAAGGTCCGGCGGATGCGCTGTGGGGGCGCCGCCATCCAATCTCGGCTTCAGGCTTGTGATCGCGCCTTCGAACTCGGTCGTGACGGATGCCATCCGGGCCGTGGCGGGGCGATGGCGACACGGAGCTTGAATGCCAACGAATCCGCGCCCCGGGCTGACGGGAACGGCGCCGGGTCATCAGGCCAAACCAGACAACAGCCGGACGGCGTCGGGCTGAAAAACGTGCTATTTCAATTAGATGAATTGACGTGGTGCGCTCGGAGGGACTCGAACCCCCACGATGTTACTCACTGCCACCTCAAGGCAGCGCGTCTACCAATTCCGCCACGAGCGCTGGAGTCGCAGATCGGACCAAGCCCGACCGCGTCGACGGCGCCGATGTAACAAAACAATGCGGGGGGGACAAGGGCCGCAGGCGGCCTGATTCCAACATTCACACCCCCGCCGGCGTCTCTAGCAAATGTCGGATCCGGCTGATGGCGTCATCCCTCGTCCGGGCGAAATCATCCGAATCAGCAGTCCCCGCGGCAAGATCTCCCAAACGCCGGAAAACAACTTATCTCTGATCGGGCGTCCGCGGCAGCATCTGCTTGACCTCGACCGCGATCCGGTTGCGGTTGACCATCACGACGCCGCTGGCGACGGGCAGATTGTTGGCGAGGATCTTGACCTCGTCCTGCTCGGTGGCATCGAGTTCGATGATGGCGCCGCGGCTGAGCCGCATGACCTGATGGATGGGCATTGACGTCGTCCCGAGAACCACCATGAGATCAACCGATACTTTGTCGAGTGTCGCCACGAATACAGACTCACGAACCTGCAGAATTGCCGGGGTTCCAGATCACCATGTTATGGTTAGCCAATGGTTAATCCCCGCCACGCCCTCGATCTGACGTCCTTTGCGACCGCCGCCATCCCGGCTGTGGAGTGGCGTCTCTCCGACCGGCCGGTGCCCTACCCCGAAGCTGTCGCCGTCATGGAAGCCCGCGCTGCTGCCATTGCGGCCGGCGAGGCGCCCGAGCTGATCTGGCTGCTCGAACATCCACCTCTTTACACGTCGGGGACCAGCGGCCGGGACGCTGACCTGCTCGAGACGCGCTTTCCCCTATTCGCCACCGGACGCGGCGGCCAGATCACCTATCACGGGCCCGGCCAGCGCGTGGCCTACGTGATGCTGGATCTGAAACGGCGCCGGCCGGACGTGCGGGCGTTCGTGGCAGGCCTCGAGGAATGGATCATCCGGACGCTGGCGGCCTTCAACGTGACGGGCGAGCGCCGCGAGGACCGGGTCGGCGTCTGGGTGAAACGGCCCGACAAGGGACCGGGCCACGAGGACAAGATCGCCGCGATCGGCGTACGATTGCGCCGCTGGGTGTCCTTTCACGGCATTTCGCTCAATGTGGAACCGGACCTCAGCCACTTTGACGCGATCGTGCCGTGCGGCGTCACCGACCCGCGCTACGGCGTCACCAGTCTGGTCGACCTCGGCCTGCCCGTCACCATGGCGGATGCCGATGCCGCGCTCAGGCAGGCGTTTGACGAGGTGTTCGGGCCCTCGCGCCTGCCCGAGACGGTGACGGCGGACTGACGATCAGGCCGTCGCACCCCGGGGCGGCACGGCGAGTTTTCCGGCAACGCGCCTTTCCTCATCGAAAGTGATGCTGCATTCGCGGGTCAGCGATCCCGTGAACCTGACGGCGCTGCGGACGCTCGCCGCGACGTTCCGGAAAATCGCAGCAGCGGCTTAGCCTGTCGGCAATTGCGAGAAGCGCTCGCCGGGCCGCACTGGCTTCAGCGCGTCCGGCGCCGACGGCAGGTCATCGACCCTGTCGACGCGCGCCGACGATGGGCCTTGCCGGCAACGCCCGATCATCTCGGCAACGACGTCGGCGGGCCCGGCAAAGACAGCTTCCACGGCCCCGTCGCGGCGGTTGCGAACCCATCCGGTGAGACCGAGCTTGATCGCCTCGCAGGTGGTCCAATAACGAAACCCGACGCCCTGAACGCGCCCGCGGATCATGATGTGGCGAACGACATCGCTCATCTTGTGTTCCGAGTTCGATATCCCGAATCCGGTATCAGCGCTTCATATCGAGAAAATCCGCGGCCCGCTGCTTCATCGATGCATCGCGGGTGACGCGGTTCATCAAGTCTGCGGGCGCGATATCTTTCAACTGCTTTGGCGGCGTTCCCTCGCGAATGGCCTTCAGCGTGTCATATACCGCTTGTGTCGCCGCCGCGATCGGCGCGTGGCCCTCGACGGCGATGCGGACGCGCTGGCGGGTCAGGAATCACGATCGCGCATCTCGTCGGTCGGACCGCCCAGAACGATCGGCAAACGTGTCGCCGCCGCGACGGTCTCGAGGTCGCGCCGGGTTTTCACGCCCGTGAACATCAACGCGTCGACGCCGACGGCCTCGTAGGCAACCGCCCGCCCGATCGCGTCGTCGACCGATGTGATCGACGCCGCCCCGGTGCGACCGACGATCACCAACGACGGATCGGAACGGGCATCGAGCGCCGCCTTCATCTTGCCGACCCCCTCGTCGAGCGAGATCACTTCCGCCCTGGCCTGCCCATAGGCCTGCGGCAGCAGCGTGTCCTCGATGGTGAGGCCGGCGACGCCGGCGGCTTCCAGTTCCTGCACCGTACGGCGGACGTTCAGCGCGTTGCCGTAGCCATGATCGGCATCGACCAGAAACGGCAGCCGGCTCGCGCGCGACATCCGCCGGATCTGCTCGGCCAGTTCGGTCAGCGTAATCAATGCAATGTCGGGCTCGCCGAGCACGGCGAGCGACGCCACCGATCCCCCGAACATGCCGACCTCGAACCCGAGATCCTCCGCGATCCGCATCGAGATCGCGTCGTACACCGAGCCGGGCGTCACGCAGGTCGAGCCCGACAGGATCGCACGAAGGGCGTTGCGGCGCTCGCGGTACGGCATTTTGGCCTCAGGCAAATTCGAGGATCAGTGCGTCCACCGCCAGGGTCGCGCCGGCGGTCGCGGCGATCTTCTTCACGACGCCGTCGCGCTCCGCCCGCAGCACGTTCTGCATCTTCATCGCCTCGATCACGGCGAGCGTCTCGCCGGCCTTGACCTCCTGACCCTCGGAGACTGCGATCGACACCACGAGCCCGGGCATCGGGCACAACAGCTTCTTTCCGGCATCGGCGGCAGTCGCCACCGGCATCAGCCGGGCCGACGCAGCTTCGGCCTCGGTGAACACTTTGATCGGGACCTCAAAACCCTGGTGCGCAAGGCGAATGCCATTGGCGATCGGCCTGACCTGCATCGCAACCACATGCCCATCGATCGTGCCTTGCCACACGGGATCGCCCGGCTTCCACGGCGAAACCAGATGATGCGCCGTCCCGGCCGAACCGTCGGCGCCGACAAAGCTCACGGCAATGCCGTCATCGACACGCGCGACATCGAGCAAAATCTCGTCGCGGTCGAGCCACACCGCGCGGCGCCCTTCACGCTTCACCGGCCGCCCGGCCATCTGCCCTGAAATCTGCCGCTTGCGCTCGCCGAGCACATGATCGATGGCCGCCGCGGCCGCCGCGAGGCGTCGCGCGACCTCGCCCTCCGGCGGACGAGCCGAAAATCCCTTCGGAAACTCCTCGGCGATGAAGCCGGTCGAAAGATTGCCCTCGCGCCAGCGCGGATGATTCATCAGCGCCGACAGGAACGGAATATTGTGCCGGATGCCGTCGACATAGAACGCATCGAGCGCATGAGCCTGCGCTTCGATCGCGGCGGCACGCGAAGGGGCGTGCGTGACGAGCTTCGCGATCATCGGATCGTAGAAGATCGAGATCTCGCCACCCTCCTGCACGCCCGTGTCGTTGCGCACCGTGACGCCATCCTGGGTCGTCTCGGCCGGCGGCCGGTACTTGGTCAGGCGACCGATCGACGGGAGGAAATTACGGAACGGGTCCTCGGCATAGACGCGGGATTCCACCGCCCATCCCGTCAACACGACGTCCTTCTGCGCGATGGCGAGTTTCTCGCCGGCCGCCACGCGGATCATCTGCTCCACAAGATCGATGCCGGTCACGAGTTCCGTGACGGGATGCTCGACCTGCAGGCGCGTATTCATTTCGAGAAAGTAGAAGCTCTTGTCCTGCCCCGCGACGAACTCCACCGTTCCCGCGGAATCGTAGTTGACGGCCTTCGCCAGCGCGACCGCCTGCTCGCCCATCTTGCGGCGCGTGGCTTCGTCGAGCAGCGGCGACGGCGCCTCCTCGATCACTTTCTGGTTGCGGCGCTGGATCGAGCATTCGCGCTCGCCGAGATAGATGACGTTGCCATGCTTGTCGCCGAGCACCTGGATCTCGATATGGCGGGGATCGACGATGAACTTCTCGATGAAGACGCGATCGTCGCCGAACGAGGCCTTCGCCTCGGCCTTGGCGAGGTTGAAGCCTTCGGCGACCTCGGACGTGGAGTGCGCGATACGCATTCCCTTGCCGCCGCCGCCGGCCGAAGCCTTGATCATCACGGGATAGCCGATCTCGTCGGCTATCTTCACCGCGTGCTTGTCGTCCTCGATCACCCCGAGGAAACCCGGAACTGTCGAAACCTTCGCTTTCGCGGCGGCTTTCTTCGATTCGATCTTGTCGCCCATGGCGGCGATGGCGCCGGGATTGGGTCCGATGAAGACGATGCCGGCGTCGGCGAGCGCACGAGGAAACGCTTCGCGCTCCGAGAGAAAGCCATAACCCGGATGCACCGCCTCGGCGCCGGTCTTGCGGCAAGCCTCGACGATCTTGTCAATCACGAGATAGCTTTCCGTGGCGGCCGGAGGTCCGATGAAAACCGCTTCGTCGGCCATCTCGACGTGCAGCGCGTCGCGATCGGCTTCCGAATAAACGGCGACGGTTTCAATGCCCATGCGCCGCGCGGACTTGATAACCCGGCAGGCGATCTCGCCGCGGTTGGCGATCAGAATTCGTTTGAACATGCTGGCTTACTGCGACCCTGAAGCGTGATGAAAACCCGGAGAAAGCTGTGCGCGGACCCGTCCCCGCGCACGGCTGTAACATTTCCGTCGTACAGAAAAACTAAACAGTCGCAAAGGCTTTTTGCACTCTCGGAGATATTTTGATGCGCCGCGCCATCACCCTGTTGTCCGCCAGTCTCGCGATATTGCCGGCCTCGGCCGCCTTCGCCGGGGCTGACACACCGCACAACCTCGTTCTGTTCATTCCCGACGGCCTGCGCGGCGGAATCGTCAGGCCGGATACCGCGCCGGCCATGGCCGCAATCCGGGACAAGGGCGTCAATTTCGCCAATTCGCATTCGTTGTTTCCGACCTTCACGACAGCCAATGCATCGGCGATGACGACCGGGCACTATCTCGGGGACACCGGCGATTTCAGCAACACGATTTATACGGGCTATCCGGTCGGCCCAGCCGGCGGCACGTCGGTTCCTTTCCTCGAGAATGACAAGGTGCTCGGCGATGTCGATGAGCACTTCGGCGGCGACTATCTGAACGAAGACGCCCTGCTCAAGATGGCCCGTGACAAGGGCTACAGCACGGCGGCGATCGGCAAGCTCGGTCCGACGCTGATGTTCGACCATACCGATCGCGCCGATCGTCCGGGCCTGCATACGATCGTGCTCGACGATTCCACCGGGAGCAACAAAGGCGTTCCGCTGTCGGACGAGATGAAAGCCGCGCTGACAAAGGCCGGCCTTCCCTTGGCGACACCCGGACGCGGCGACAACGGCAAGATTGGCAACTCGACCACGCCGGGCACCACCGTGGCCAATGTCGCGCAGCAGGCTTACATGGCCGACGTCGCGACCAAGGTCGTGCTGCCGATGTTCAAGGCGCGCAACACGCCATTCGTGCTGGTGTTCTGGTCACGCGACCCGGATGGCAGCCAGCACAACAACGGCGACAGCCTCAACACGGTCACGCCGGGCATCAACGGCCCCACCTCGCTGGCAGGCATCCGGAATGCCGACAACAACCTCGCGCAACTGCGCAACGCGCTCGACGATCTCGGCCTCGCCGCGACAACCAACATCATGATCGCGTCGGACCATGGCTTTTCGACCATCTCGAAGCAGAGCAAGACCAGTCCATCGACCAGGGTCAATTACGCCGACACGCCGAAGGGCTTCCTCCCGATGGGATTTGTCGCGCTCGATCTCGCGAAGGCGCTCGGCCTGCCGCTGTTCGATCCCAACGACAGGAATGCCCGCGTACCGGATGGTAAATATCCGCGCGCCGGAAACGGCCTGATCGGCAACAACCCCGCCAGGCCCGATGTCGTTGTTGCCACCAACGGCGGCTCCGATCTGATCTATATCCCCGAGAAAGAGCGGCCGCTGGCCCGGCGCGTCATCAAGGCATTGCTCGCTCAGGACTACGTCAGCGGCCTCTTCGTCGACGATGAACTCGGCAACTTCCCCGGCACGCTGCCGCTGTCGTCGATCAACCTGAAGGGCAAGGCGGTCACGCCTCATCCCTCCATCGTCGTCAATTTTCGCTCCTATGCGGAGGGTTGCGACGAGCCGACTGTCTGCTCGGTCGAGATCGCCGACACGGTTCTGCGGCAGGGCCAGGGCATGCACGGCAGCTTCGGCCGCGGCGACACCCGAAATTTCATGGCGGCGATCGGTCCGGATTTCAAAGCCGGCTACGTGGATGAATTGCCAGTGAGCAATGCCGACATCGGCATGACTGCGGCAAAACTGCTGGGTCTCATCCAGAAGCCGAAAGGCCACCTGATCGGCCGCGTCATGACGGAAGCGATGCCGAACGGCGCAACCCCGCGCGCCTCCCGGCATACCCTGGTCTCCAAGCCGGACCGCGAAGGCCTCCGCACGATCCTGAACTTCCAGCGTGTGCGCGACCAGCGTTACTTCGACGCGGCCGGCTTTGCCGGACGCACCGTGGGTCTGACTGTGCCGGGCAGCAGCAAACAAAAAACGGCGGGCCGATAACCCGCCGTTCCAACGGTGCTTGCGGCAACGGGCAGTTTAGATGCCGATGTCGAACACGTTCGGAATGTGGACCAGCGGCAATGCCGCGGCACCGATCAGGCTCGCGACCATTGCCATCAGGCGGTGGTTACTGCGCCGCCTGCCGCGCATCTGAGCCGCGATCCATTCCAGCACTTCGACGTTGACGTCGGCCGCTTTCGCCGGTGCCCAACTCTCGATCGCGGTATCGGGCGACAGCGCCACGACGCGCGGCGGAACCGGCAGGCCCGACGCTGAAGCGGCGTGATGCACAATGGCCTTTGCCAGAAGCTCGTCGAACAAACCCTGGTCGCTGCGTTCGGCCGCCGCATCGCTGATTTCGAACAGCGCTTCCGCTTCGGCGCGGCTCACGGGCTGATGCGCCACCGCGGCGGCGGTCAGGATGCGCACGCACCAGTCGGCGTCGGCGGCATCAAGGGTACGGGAGAAGTGAATGCGGCCGCGCGTTGTCGGACCTTCACCGGTGATCACGCCGTCGCGCACCACGGCAAGGGCCTGGGTCACGGCCTTGCGATCCGTGATCGCGGAAGGTTCAAGGACGGTCGGTTCGGCGAAGGCTAAGGCGGCAGACATTGTATTTCTCTTCTTTTTCCAGCCCAGCAATTCCATGCGGGCGTAAACGGATGGTTAAAGAATCACCAAGCGGATCGCGTCTTTTTTAATCGCTTGCGAGTGATCCTGATCGCGACGTCGTTTGATCGCTGTGACCCGCGTCACGGTTCATCGCAGCGCGACCCGGCGGCCGCAGGGCCAGTTCGCGGCAACTTCGCGGCGGGTGAATTAAAACAATGCAATCTTTCCGCCCTGCGCCCGCGGAGCAAAACGGGATGCCAGCGGCTTATATGAAGAGAGAAAATTCTGCCGTTTTTTGCGGAGCAGTTCCCTTCCGTCCCCTCGCGTCCTATACTCCTAGGGACGAGAGAAATCTCCCGTAATTTGAAGGACATGAGGTCGCACGATGGCACTGACGATCAACGCCGAAGCCCCCGATTTCGAAGCCGAAAGCACTGAGGGCCACATCAGCTTCCATAAATGGCTTGGCGATAGCTGGGGTCTGTTCTTTTCCCACCCGAAGGATTTCACGCCCGTCTGCACCACGGAACTCGGTGCCGTCGCCCGGCTCAAGCCCGAATTCGACAAGCGCGGCGTCAAACTGATCGGCATCAGCGTCGATCCGACCGATAAGCATCACCTGTGGGCCAAGGACATCGAGGAGACGCAGGGCGTTGCCCCGAATTATCCACTGATCGCCGACGTCGATTTCAAGATCGCCAAACTCTACGGCATGCTGCCGGAAAGCACCTCGGGCGACGTCAACGCGCGGACGCCGGCCGACAACCAGACCGTTCGCAATATCTTCGTCATCGGCCCGGACAAGAAGCTCAAGCTGGTGCTGATCTATCCGATGAGCACCGGCCGCAACTGGCAGGAAGTGCTCCGCGCCATCGACTCGCTGCAACTCACCGCCAAGCACGGCGTTTCGACGCCGTCCGACTGGAAGCAAGGCGACGACGTGTTTTTCCCGGCTACCGTTCCGGAGGAAGAAGCCCGCAAGAAATTCCCGAAGGGCTGGAAGTCGCCGAAACCGTACTTCCGTATCGTCGAGCAGCCGAAATAAGCTCTGCCGCAACGCAAGACTTGGCGCAACACAAGACTGGGCGCAACGCGACAAGCGAAGGGGACGCCGAGACGTCCCCTTTTTTTGGACCGCGCCGTCGTGCGTAGCCTAGCCCGTCACTCGCCGCGCCCGGTTGACCATAACCACGGCGACCGCGCAGGCGGTCATGCCGAAGATCGACAACGCGTCGAGCTTCTCGCCGAACAGGATGAAAGCCATCACCGCAGTCACCGCGGGCACGAGATAGAAGAAGCTCGCAACCTGGGTCGCGCCGTGATGGCGGATCAGCCAATACAGCACGCTGATCGATCCGATCGACAGCACCACAGCGAGCCAGACCACGGCAAGCACGAACTCGCGGGTCCATTGCACGGTGCCGCTTTCAAATAGATATGATCCGGCCCCGAAGAAGATGGTGGCCGCGAAATACTGGACGAGATTTCCCGACCGCCAGTCGATCGCGCTGCAGAAGCGCTTCTGATACAACGCGCCGAGTGTGATGCTCACGAGCGAAACCCCTGATGCGAACCAGCCCCACCCGACCTCCCCGGTCATCGGGCGCCCGTGCAGGATCAGGACGACACCCGCGAGCCCCAGCAGCAGGCCGATCCATTGCAGCCATGTCACGCGCTCGCCGAGCCAGCGGTTGGCGATGGTCGACGTCAGGATGGGCTGCAAACCCGGAATCAGCGCTGACAACCCCACCGGCACCGAATGCGCGATCGCGACCGCGGTGCCTCCCAAATAAAACCCGTGGACGAGGATCGCGGCGACCGCGCTATGCCCCATCTGGGAGAGCGAGGGCCATCGCGGCCGCCAGATCGCGACAATGCCGGCCATCAGGATCACCACCAGCACCATGCGGATGGCGAGATAGGTCAGCGGCTCGGCGCCGCTGAGCGCATATTTGGTGCCGACGAATCCGGTGCTCCACAGCAACACGAAGACGACTGGCGCGGCACGGGCGGCGAACTGGTCAAAATCACGATTCATTTGCCGCCCTGAGTGCCCGATCGTATGTTGGGCGGCAAGGACCAAGTGCACGGGAACGCCCGTGCAACTCCACATATCGCCGCCGCAAGAGAGGCAGGACATCGCCATGGACGTTCGCGCCGACGGGCAGCCAACGGCAAGTGTTTCCGATTCAGTCGGGTTGATGCTGCCATGAGGCTCGATTTCGTCACCGTGGACGTTTTCACGGACAGGCAATTCGCCGGCAACCCGCTCGGCGTCGTACTCAACGCCGAGGGACTGACGGCCGAGCAGATGCAGGCGGTCGCCGCCGAGTTCAATCTGGCGGAGACGACGTTCGTCCTGCCGCCGAAGGATCCGGCCAATACCGCCGAGGTGCGGATTTTCACGCCGCGCGCGGAATTGCCGTTTGCGGGACATCCCAACATCGGCACTGCTTTTGTGCTGGCGCGAGCAGGCACAAGTTGCGGCTGGCCCGTTCCGGCCGACCGGATGATCTTCGAGGAAAAAGCAGGCTTGGTTCCGATCACACTGTTGAAAGACGGCACCACGATTTCAGGGGCACGGTTGGCGTCACCGCAACTGCTGACGGTCGGCAACGAGATTCCCGTCGAGATGGTGGCATCGGCCTGCGAAATTGCTGCGGACGAGATTGAGACCGAGAACCACGCTCCCTGCATTGCTTCCTGTGGTGTCAGCTTCATCCTCGCCGAAGTGAAAAACATGAATGCTCTTGCCGCAGCAGCGCCTCGCATTGACGTTTTCCGCCGCGATGTGGTGAACCAGGGGATCACCGGAATTCTCATTTACACGCATGTAGAGGACCATGACATCGACATCCGCGCGCGGATGTTTGCGCCGCTCAAGGGCATTCCCGAAGACCCCGCCACCGGCAGCGCCAACGTCGCCTTGATCGGCCTGCTGGCGAAGCTTCGGCCCGAGCCCGATCTGCGGTTGCAAAAGACAATCGCCCAAGGCGTCGAGATGGGCCGCCCGAGCATCCTCCAAGCCGAAGCAGAGAAGACCAACGGCATTGTAACCGCCACATTCATCGGCGGCCGCTGCGTTCCCGTGATGCGGGGATCGATCGACCTGCCGACGCCCTAGAAATCTTCCGGACAGGGATCGACGATTTTCCAGAGTTCAGGACCGTTCTTGATCTTTTTCATCTCGGTGGTCAGCCCGCCGTGACGACGGATCCAGTCCTTCACCGTGTCCGGATAGTAGGACATCAGGTCGGACGTCCCCTCGTAGCTCGTGACCTTGATGCCGAAGGTGAAGGCCTTGTCGTAATAAGCCTCGTGGAAGCCGAGGCTTGCGCGCGGCGTAACGCAGATCTTGTTCAGCGGCACGATGCCGAGCACCAGCGTGCACGCGGAATTGCAGATACCGTCGATGATCACGCGCTCGTGACGATCGCGGATGCGCTCGTATTTCGCCTTGTAGTCGCTGACATATCCGCCGTGATCGCGGGTGATGTGCAGGTCGGCGCGGGCCGGCGCCGCCGTCAGCAGCAACAGGATCGAGAGAATGGCAAGCCGCATCGATCGAGGGGACCCGGATGAACGCTGTCTGAATCACGAACCGGAGGAGGACCTTCCTGCCCGAGGCCAGCGACTCTGACGGTACTGTGTTGGGATATCGTTAAGCATCTCACTCTGGCTGAAAAACGGCAGCGCTGCGCCTGATGGACCTCGCGGCCGCCACCGGATCAGGATGATGCCGCCATTCCCGGCGCTGGCGTCGCCCGGCCGCCCAACGCCAGCACCTGATCGGCAAAATGCTGATAGAAGGCGGCCATATCCGGGGTCGCCATCGCCTGACAGGCGGCCAGCGCCCGCGCGGCTTCCTCGGCCTTGCCGCCCGCGATGGCGTCCAGCAACACGCGGTGCCGGCGGCTCCATTCAGCAAATTCGGACGAAGCCGCCAGCGCTTCGTCGCCAGCGACGGCATAGACCTTGGTCGGCGCAGACTTGCCTTTCAGGACCACCGCGCCCGCTTCGAGCAACGCGATACCTTTGGCCAGCCGCGCGACATCCTCCGACACCAGAAGATCGGTATTCCATCGCTTGCTCGCGGATTCGATCCGCGCCGCGATGTTCACCACATCGCCCATGGCCGAGTAGTTGAAGCGCTTCTGAGATCCCATGTTGCCGACGCACGCGAGACCCGCATTGATCCCGACGCCGATCTTGACCGGCGGCAAGCCACGCTCTGCGAACCCGAACGCATCCGCATCGTTGAGCTCCCTGACGGCCGCGCGCATCCTGAGCGCGGCGCGGCACGCGCGCGTGGGGTGATCGCTGACGTCCACGGGCGCATTCCAGAACGCCATGATGGAGTCGCCGATATACTTGTCGATGGTTCCGAGCTCGTCCTGAATGGCGTCCGACAACGGCGCCAGCAACCTGTTGATGAAATCGACCAGTTCCGTCGCCGACAGCGCCTCCGAAATCGGGGTGAAGTCGCGCACATCCATGAACATGACCGACAGATCGCGAGATTCTCCGCCGAGCCGCATGGCATGGGGCGAGCTCTCGAGTTGCGCCAACAGCTCCGGCGCGAGGTATTGCCCGAATGCCTGCCGCACAAATCTCTTTTCGTGATCCGATGCGAGATGCAGAACGCGCTCGACTGCGATATACGTCGCCAGCGCCGCAAGCGAGGGAAAGATCGGATCGACCAGAAGACGGAAGTGCGAAAAGGCGATCCACGATCCGGCAACGGCCGACAGAAATACGAGGCCGCCGGCATAGAACGAAAAGCGCGCGCCGAATATCAGCACCAGCGCCGTCACGATAATGCCGAACAGGATCGTCAGCACGATTTCCAGCCCGTTGGCCCAGTCCGGCCGCTCGATGAAATCCTGCGAGATGATCTGTTCGATCAGTTGCGCCTGGATGGCGACGCCGGGCTCGACGTCGCCCAGCGGGTTGGTGCGGGCATCGAGCAATCCGGCTGCCGACGTTCCCACCAGAACGATGGCGCCGTCGATGCGCGGCTTCACCTTGGCCTCCTTGGCCGGATCGAACACGTCCTTGACCGAAACGAAACGCTCGGACCTGCGAGGGGTGTAGTAGATCCAGGACTCGCCATCGTTGGTCAGCGGCAGCCTGAAGGCCCCGACTCTCATGTCGATCAGCGCCGCTCGACCGGTGTCGGCATCGCCGCTCGATCCGGTGCCGCGCACGATGATGCCCTTCTGTCCCTGCGCGACACGCAACGCCTCGACCGCGAGGCCGGGGAAAACGTGGGTGCCGTCGGACAGCAGCATCGGCACGCGGCGGACGATACCGGAGCGGTCGCGGGCGCTGAGATTGATGCCGCCGCTTCCGGCCGCCGCGTCGGTCAGGACCGGAAGACTCGACACCGTGCCATGGAACGGCGGCAACACCTTGGTCGGCTTGACGCCGACGAACGCCAATCCGGTTCGGACCGGCGGACGCTCCTTGTTCGCGGCGTTGGTCGCAGCGAAGCCGAGGACAACGGACGTCTTGCCGATCGCCTCTGCGAACAACTTGTCGTGGTCCGGCAATCCCTCCAGCAGTCGCAGCGTCAGATCGAGATTCGGCGCGCCGGAGGTTTTAAGATCGTCGGCCACCCGGCCGGGATTGGTGCGGTCCGGCTCGGAAAAGATCACGTCGTAGGCGATGACGCCCGCCCCGAGCTCCGCCAGACGACGGGTCAACGCGGCAAGCCGCGTGCGCGGCCAGGGCCACTGGCCGAATTCAGCGATCGAAGCCTCGTCGATGTCGACGATCCGGACCGGAAGGTCGGTGAACGTGCGCGGCTTCAGGCGCTGATAGTAGTCGAATGTCCGCTCCTTGAGTTCGTTGACGATCCAAGGATCGCAGGCACGCAGCAATGTCAGCGCCATCAGTGTCATGGCGGCCGCGCCGACCGCGCGGCTGTTCTTGTTGCGCAACAGCCGCCGCAGCCGGATCCATGCCAGCATCATCTGCCCCCGGAGAGACGTCCGGAAACGGGCCCTCCCCTCCATCACGCAGCCCCATGCGAGGTCATGACACGAGCTCTCCTGGTGCCGACATGGCGCGAGCCGGTTGCGACCTTCTCCGCGCGAGGTCCTTCCCTGCCGACGTCTCGTTAAATCCAGGCCTCAATTCGGCTCCACGCGCTTGCGATCGCTGCATCCGGAGAAACCGCGCTCCTCCGCCAAAATGTCATTCGCCCGTTCAGACTAACGAAGTTGGTCGGGCTTGGCGTGCGAAAACGGATGCTGTGCCCCTCCGATGACAAGATCTGGCTTGTTTGACCGAGGCGCCGCCTACCTGCCCGCCGACAAATATTCCCGTCAGAACCGCGCGGTCGGCCCGACCGAAATGGAGAAGTTGTTCGTCGTGTAGTTGGGCAGATTGGAATCGATCTTCGAATACTGCACCTGGGTGCGGAGGCCCATGTTCTGATAGACCTGTGCATCGAAGATGACACCGTAGCGCTGTTCGCGGTCATATCGCGCGACCGCGGGATCGATCATCGGATCGGCAGAGGAGTAGTCGGCCCAACTGTAGCCGATCGTCGGGGACACCACGAACTTGCGCGCCGCGCCGAACACCGGCAGCGTGAACTCCACCGGGAACGCCATATCGATCGAGTAGCGCTTGTAGGAATTGAAATCGAAAACGGCACGGTTCTGATCGTATCCGATACGCGTCGCCCAGTGCCATGCGCCGAAACGCAGGTCGGACGTTACCCCGGCGGATAGAAGATCGCCGGTCTGCTGACTCGCCGTCGGGAAGTTCGCCGAGTCGGAGAAATCACGATGGCGCTCCTCGACATAGGCTTCCAGCAACCCGAGGTCGCCGGCCGTCGTGCGTGCGGACGCGCCGCCGCCGCCGGCCGAGAAATAATTCGCGTCGCCGAGCCAGACCTGGTCGCCGATGCCGTAAAGCTTGAAGGACGAGTTCTGCCCAACGGCGATGCGCGGGCCGACGACGAGTTCGATCAGCCCGAGATTGTACCGGTCGAGTTTGAACTGGCGCGAATTGATGCCGAGGAAGCTCGCTTCGATCGCATCGCCGCGGGTGTCGAGCTTGTAAGCATAGTTGGCCGTCAGCGTGTTGAAGAAATTCCAGTCCGGCTGTTTGCCGTAGATGCCGTTGAGCAGCGCGTCCTGACCGAGCGCCCGCACCAGCAGGCTGCTCGGGCCAAGGTTGGCATTGGTCTGATAGCGGAAGCCGGCGGTGGTGAAAACGCTGAATTCGTAGCGCGCCAGACGCCGGTCGATCTCGGTCAGGTAAGCCCGGACCTGCGCCCGGACGTCATCCGGAGCGTCCGGCGCATTGATGGCATCCTGGAAATAGCCGCGCGCCAGTTCATAGGAGCCAAGCTTGAAATACAGTACGCCAAGCTCCAGCTTCACGCGCGGCAGATGCGAATTGAAGAACAGCATCCGTTCGAGCGCGCCGATCGCCGCCTCATAGTCCCCCCGCTTCACGGCCTGCTCGGCGAACCTGAAACTGACATCGAGATTGGCCGGATTCTTGTACATCGCCTGGAACAGCGCGTCGTAATCCTGCTGGACCACCGCCGTCGCGCTCGCGGGCGACACGGGCGATTGCGCCATGGCTCCCGAACAGCCGACGAGCGTCGCCAACAAAATGGATACGGCTCCCGCCGTTTGACCACGATTCACGCCGCCACCCAAAAAAACATTTTGATCCCGTGTCCCTCTGCGTGGACTTCCGGGCAAATCCGCAATGCAATGGAGCCAGATTAGCGGGCGGCGACCCAATTGGAACCGACAGTCTCCGTGACGCGGCCGATTTCCGCCGCAGCGTCACCTTTTTACCACACATTGATTCAGTAAAATCAACAACTTAGGTGAGTTTTCCAAATTGACATAAATAGACACCGATCTCCTCGGAACGACGGCAGGCAGATCGCTGGGCACTTACGAGGGTGTTGCGTGCCCAATCGACGCACCCGACGGACAGAAAGGCCCGCCATTCCCTCGGAGGGGAATTCGCGGGCCATTTTTTATGAATACCAGCCGACCGACGGTTCGACACCGCAGTCGTTGGCCAAAACCAGCAAATTGCCGATCGGGCATTTGACTTCATATGCCCATTGATTGCAGCACGGAATTTCGCCGCCTGCGATCATGTCGAGTTCTCCGGAACTCAGCGGGCGCGCTTCCGCCCTCTGAATAACCTTTGCAGCCTTGATGGTCGTCATTGCGATTGATCCTTTCAACGGTTGTGGAAACAGCATTCGGAATAAGCCGGTCGCGGCGCCTGCACCG
>DASZVY010000096.1:0-65751 GCA_035546855.1 Nitrobacter sp.
GTGCCGGGCGCCAAGGGCGGCTGGATCACCGTGCGCGACGCGGTGAAGAAGGCGCTGCCGAAGGACGCGCCGAAGCCGGGCAAGTTCCGCGAGGCGGCTGCCAAGGACTCCGGTGCGACGCCGGAAGCGCCGGCCCAGCAGGAGGGTGCGTGAGATGGATATGAAGATCACCACCCTCGAGGGTAAGGAGGCGGGCTCGGTGAGCCTGTCGCAGGACATCTTCGGGCTCGAGCCGCGCGCCGACCTGATCCAGCGCTGCGTCAACTGGCAGCTGGCCAAGCGCCAGCGCGGCACGCACAAGGCCAAGGATCGTTCGGAGATCTGGCGGACCGGCAAGAAGATGTACGCGCAGAAGGGCACCGGCGGCGCCCGTCACGGCTCGGCCCGCGTGCCGCAGTTCCGCGGCGGCGGTCGTGCCTTCGGTCCGGTCGTGCGCAGCCATGCCATCGACCTGCCGAAGAAGGTGCGCGCGCTGGCGCTGCGTCACGCTTTGTCGTCGAAGGCCAAGGACGGCGGCATCGTCGTGCTCGACAAGGCGTCGGTGTCGGAGCCGAAGACCAAGGCGCTCGCCGCGCAGTTCGGCAAGCTCGGGCTGTCGAACGCGCTGATCATCGACGGCGCCACGCTCGACGCCAACTTCACGACGGCGGCGCGCAACATCCCGAACATCGACGTGCTGCCGGTGCAGGGCATCAACGTCTACGACATCCTGCGGCGCAAGACTTTGGTGCTGACCAAGGCCGCGGTTGAGGCGCTGGAGGCGCGATTCAAATGAGCACCAGCGATCCCCGTCATTACGACGTCATCATCGCCCCGGTGATCACCGAGAAGGCGACCATGGCCTCGGAGCACAACAAGGTCATGTTCAAGGTCGCGCGCACCGCGACCAAGCCGCAGATCAAGGAAGCGGTTGAGAAGCTGTTCGACGTCAAGGTCAAGAGCGTCAACACGCTGATCCGCGAGGGCAAGTTCAAGGCCTTCAAGAACCGCATGGGACAGCAGTCCGACGTCAAGCGCGCGATCGTGACTTTGGAAGAGGGTCACCGCATCGACGTGACCACGGGCCTCTAAGGGAGCGGCGCGATGGCATTGAAGACTTACAATCCGACGACGCCGAGCCAGCGCCACCTGGTCATCGTCGATCGTTCGGGCCTGCACAAGGGCGCTCCGGTAAAGTCGCTGACCGAAGGTCAGCACTCGAGCGGCGGCCGCAACAATCACGGCCGCATCACCACGCGCTTCCGCGGCGGCGGCCACAAGCAGGCCTACCGCGTCATCGACTTCAAGCGGCGCAAGATGGACGTGCCGGCGAAGGTCGAGCGGCTCGAATACGATCCGAACCGCACCGCGTTCATCGCGCTGATCAAGTACGAGGACGGCGAGCTCGCCTACATCCTGGCGCCGCAGCGCCTCGCCGCCGGCGACACCGTCCTCTCCTCGGAGAAGGCGGACATCAAGCCGGGCAACGCGCTGCCGCTCGGCAACATCCCGGTCGGCACGATCGTGCACAACGTCGAACTCAAGATCGGCAAGGGCGGCCAGCTCGCTCGTTCCGCCGGCACCTACGTGCAGATCGTCGGCCGCGACCAGGATTACGTCATCCTGCGTCTGTCGACGTCGGAGCAGCGCCTGGTGCACGGCCGCTGCATGGCGACCGTCGGCGCGGTGTCCAACCCGGACAACATGAACACGACGATCGGCAAGGCCGGCCGTCAGCGCTGGAAGGGCCGCATGCCGCACAACCGCGGCATCGTCATGAACCCGGTCGATCACCCGCACGGCGGTCGTACCAAGGGCGGCAAGCACTGGGTCACCCCGTGGGGCCAGCCGACCAAGGGCATGAAGACGCGCAAGAACAAGCGCACCACCAAATTCATCGTGGTCAGCCGTCACGACCGCAAGAAGAAGCAGAGCTAAGTCATGACCCGTTCAGCCTGGAAGGGCCCCTTCGTCGACGGTTACCTCCTGCGCAAGGCCGAGGCCGCGCGTTCGTCAGGCCGTCACGACGTGATCAAGATCTGGAGCCGCCGCTCGACCATCCTGCCGCAGTTCGTCGGTCTGACGTTCGGCGTCTACAACGGCCAGAAGCACGTCCCCGTGCTGGTGACCGAGGAGATGGTCGGCCACAAGTTCGGCGAGTTCTCGCCGACCCGCATTTTCTACGGCCATACGTCGGATCGTAAGGCCAAGCGCGCCTAAGGGCGCGAGCCAAGTCAGTCAGGATCGAGAGACGATAGTCATGGGCAAGCGCGCACGCGAAAGAGACCTCGCCGACAACGAGGCCAAGGCCGTGAGCAAGATGCTGCGGGTCTCGCCGCAGAAGCTCAACCTGGTCGCGCAGTTGATCCGCGGCAAGAAGGTCGCGAGCGCGCTCGCCGACCTCGAATTCTCGCGCAAGCGCATCGCCAAGGACGTGCGCAAGTGCCTGGAATCGGCGATCGCCAACGCCGAGAACAACCACGATCTCGACGTCGACGATCTGATCGTGTCGGAAGCCCATGTCGGCAATGGCATCGTGATGAAGCGTTTCGCCCCGCGCGGCCGTGGCCGTTCGGGCCGTGTCTATAAACCGTTCTCGCAACTGACGATCGTCGTTCGTCAGGTCGAGGCCGAGGCGAGCGCTTAAGAGAGCGCAGGAGAAAACGATGGGTCAGAAGATCAATCCGATCGGGCTGCGTCTCGGCATCAACCGGACCTGGGACTCCCGCTGGTATGCCGGCAAGGCCGAATACGGCAAGCTGCTGCACGAGGACGTCAAGATCCGCGAGATCCTGCACAAGGAACTGAAGCAGGCCGCCGTCGCCCGCATCGTGATCGAGCGTCCGCACAAGAAATGCCGCGTGACGATCCATTCGGCGCGCCCAGGCGTCGTGATCGGCAAGAAGGGCGCCGATATCGACAAGCTGCGCAAAAAGGTCGCGGAGATCACCAAGTCCGACGTCGTCATCAACATCGTCGAAATCCGCAAGCCCGAACTCGATGCGACCCTGGTCGCGGAATCGATCGCGCAGCAGCTTGAGCGCCGCGTCGCATTCCGCCGCGCCATGAAGCGCGCCGTGCAGTCGGCGATGCGCCTCGGCGCAGAGGGCATCCGCATCAACTGCTCGGGTCGTCTCGGCGGCGCCGAAATCGCGCGTATGGAGTGGTATCGCGAAGGCCGCGTGCCGCTGCACACGCTGCGCGCCGACGTCGATTACGGCGTCGCGACCGCGTTCACGACGTTCGGCACCTGCGGCGTCAAGGTCTGGATCTTCAAGGGTGAAATCCTCGAGCACGATCCGATGGCCCAGGACAAGCGCATGGCCGGAGAAGATACCCGTCCGCGCCGCGACGCGGCTTGAGCGAAGGCATGATCCCGAAAAGCGGGCACCGGTTTTCGGACCAGATCATGCTCAAAAGACAGAAGGTTTGAGGGCGTAAGCCATGATGCAACCAAAGAAGACGAAGTTCCGGAAGGCGCACAAAGGCCGCATCCACGGCGTTGCGTCCTCGGGCGCGACGTTGGCGTTCGGCCAGTTCGGCCTGAAGGCGATGGCGCCGGACCGCGTCACCGCGCGCCAGATCGAAGCCGCGCGCCGCGCGCTGACCCGTCATATGAAGCGCGCCGGCCGCGTCTGGATCCGCGTGTTCCCGGACGTGCCGGTGTCGAAGAAACCTGCCGAAGTCCGCATGGGCTCGGGCAAGGGCGCGCCGGAACTGTGGGTCGCGCGCGTCAAGCCGGGCCGCATCATGTTCGAGATCGACGGTGTCAACCAGCAGATCGCGCGCGAGGCGCTGACGCTGGCGGCCGCCAAGCTGCCGATCAAGACGCGCTTCGTCGCGCGCATCGCGGAGTGACCGATATGGCCCAGATGAAGACCGGAGACATCCGCGCAATGAGCGCCGATCAGATGGACGACGCCGTCGCCAGCCTGAAGAAGGAGCGCTTCAACCTTCGCTTCCAGCGCGCCACCGGGCAACTGGAGAACACCTCGCGGCTGCGCGAAGCCCGCCGCGATATCGCACGCATCAAGACCATCGCCGCGCAAAAGCGCGCCGAGAAGAAGTAAGAGGCCGAACGATGCCGAAACGTACGCTGCAGGGCGTGGTCGTCAGCGACAAGCAAGCCAAGACGGTTGTGGTGCGCGTCGATCGCCGCTTCACCCATCCGATCTACAAGAAGACGATCCGCCGTTCCAAGAACTACCATGCGCACGACGAGAACAACGAGTTCAAGCCCGGCGACGTGGTTTGGATCGAGGAAAGCAAGCCGATCTCGAAATTGAAGCGCTGGACCGTGGTCCGGGGCGAACAGAAGAAAACTGCTTAAGCGCGACTTGCGCATCAGAAAGAGGACGAGGTGCATCAATGATTCAGATGCAGACCAACCTCGACGTGGCCGATAATTCAGGCGCACGCCGTGTCATGTGCATCAAGGTGCTTGGAGGCTCCAAGCGCCGCTATGCAACGGTGGGCGACATCATCGTCGTGTCGATCAAGGAAGCCATTCCCCGCGGGAAGGTGAAGAAGGGCGACGTCATGAAGGCGGTCGTCGTGCGCGTGGCGAAGGACATCCGCCGCGCCGACGGCTCCGTCATCCGCTTCGACCGCAACGCCGCCGTGCTGATCAACAATCAGTCGGAGCCGGTCGGCACCCGTATCTTCGGGCCGGTGCCGCGCGAACTGCGCGCCAAGAACCACATGAAGATCATTTCGCTCGCGCCGGAGGTGCTGTGATGGCTGCCAAGATCCGGAAAGGTGACAAGGTCATCGTGCTCAGCGGCCGCGACAAGGGCCGCACCGGCGAGGTGTTCGAGGTGCGTCCGGACGAGGGGCGTGCGCTGGTTCGTGGCGTCAACCTGGTGAAGCGTCACCAGAAGCAGACCCAGAGCCAGGAAGGCGGCATCGTCTCCAAGGAGTCGCCGATCCACCTCTCCAACATCGCGATCGTCGGCAAGGACGGCAAGCCGACCCGCGTCGGGTTCAAGATTCAGGCCGACGGCACCAAGGTGCGTGTCGCCAAGCGTTCGGGAGCAGAGATCGATGGCTGAGACTGCTTACGTGCCGCGCCTGCGCGCGGAATATGACAAGAGCATCCGCGCCAAGCTGACCGAGCAGTTCGGCTATCAGAACGTGATGCAGGTGCCGCGGCTCGACAAGGTCGTCCTCAACATGGGCGTCGGCGAGGCCGTCAATGATCGCAAGAAGGCCGAGCTCGCGGCCGCCGACCTCGCGCTGATTGCCGGCCAGAAGCCGGTCGTCACCTATTCGCGCGTCGCCATCGCGACCTTCAAGCTGCGCGAAAACCAGCCGATCGGCGCCAAGGTCACGCTGCGCAAGGCGCGGATGTACGATTTCATCGATCGCCTGATCAACATCGCGCTGCCGCGCGTGCGCGACTTCCGTGGCCTCAACCCGAAAAGCTTCGACGGCCGCGGCAACTATTCGCTCGGCATCAAGGAGCACATCATTTTCCCCGAAATCGACTTCGACAAGATGGGGGAGACCTGGGGTATGGACGTCACGGTCTGCACGACGGCGCGGACCGACGACGAGGCCCGGGCGCTGTTGACCGCATTCAATTTCCCGTTCCGGCAGTGAGACGCATTCAAAGCCTCTCAGACGCGGAAAGGTAAGGAGCCACGAATGGCAAAGAAGAGTTCGATCGAGAAGAACAACCGGCGCAAGCGGATGACCAAGAACGCGGCTGCGAAGCGCGCGCGTCTCAAGGCCGTCATCGCCGACAAGACCAAGCCGATGGAAGAGCGGTTTGCCGCGACGCTGAAGCTCGCCGAGATGCCGCGCAATTCGTCGGCGACCCGCATCCGCAACCGGTGCGAACTGACCGGCCGGCCGCGCTCGAACTATCGCAAGAACAAGCTGAGCCGTATCGCGCTGCGCGAGCTTGGCTCCAAGGGCCTGGTTCCGGGTCTCGTGAAGTCGAGCTGGTAAGGGAGGCGCAGATGTCAACGCACGATCCGATCAGCGATCTCATCACCCGCATCCGCAATGCGCAGATGCGCAACAAGTCCAAGGTCTCGACTCCCGGCTCGAAGATGCGCGCCAACGTGCTCGAAGTTCTGAAGTCCGAGGGTTATATCCGCGGTTACGCCAGCGTCGAGCATGCGAGCGGCCGCAGCGAGATCGAGATCGAGCTGAAGTATTTTGACGGCGAGCCCGTGATCCGCGAGATCGAGCGCGTCTCCAAGCCGGGACGCCGCGTTTACGCCTCGGTGAAGAACCTGCCGCGCGTGAACAACGGGCTCGGAATTTCGGTGTTGTCGACGCCGAAGGGAATCATGGCTGACCACGACGCGCGGGACGCGAATGTGGGCGGCGAAGTTCTCTTCACGGTGTTCTGAGAAGGAAGCAAGTCATGTCACGCGTTGGCAAGAAGCCTGTCACGGTGCCGTCCGGTGTGACCGCGACCGTGGACGGGCAGACCGTCAGGATGAAGGGGCCGAAGGGTCAGCTTCAGTTCGTCGCTCACGACGACGTCGAGGTGAAGTTCGAGAGCGGCTCCGTGAAGGTCGCGCCGAGGTTCGAGACCAACCGCGCGCAGGCGATGTACGGCACCGCGCGCGCCCAGATCGCCAATCTCGTCGAGGGTGTCACCAAGGGCTTCGAGAAGAAGCTCGAGATCACCGGCGTTGGCTATCGCGCCGCGCTGCAGGGCAAGACCCTCCAGCTCGCGCTCGGCTACAGCCACGACGTGAACTACGCGATTCCGGAAGGCATCACGATCACCGTGCCGAAGCCGACGGAAATCACCGTCGCCGGCACGGACAGCCAGCGCGTCGGCCAGGTTGCGGCTGAAATCCGCGCCTACCGTCCGCCGGAGCCCTACAAGGGCAAGGGCGTGAAGTACGCCGATGAATTCATCTTCCGCAAGGAAGGCAAGAAGAAGTAACGGAGCCGGTGATGTCGAAACTCAAGGTCACGAATGCCCGGCGCAAGCAGCGCGTGAGGATTGCGTTGCGCCGTTCCGCCAACGGCCGTCCGCGGCTGTCGGTGTTCCGCTCGTCGAAGCACATCTATGCCCAGGTCATCGACGACCAGAAGGGCGAGACGCTGGCATCGGCGTCGTCGCTGGAAAAGACGCTGCGCGAGGCCGGCAACACCGGCGCCAACATCGATGCGGCCAAGGCCGTGGGCAAGCTGCTGGCGGAGCGCGCAGTCAAGAACGGCGTCAAGGAAGTCGTGTTCGATCGCGGCAGCTATCTCTATCACGGCCGCGTCAAGGCGCTGGCCGATGCGGCCCGCGAGAGCGGATTGAGCTTCTGACGGAATTGAACGGATACAGGACCGGGGCGAAGGCCTCACAGGGTAAGACTTTTAGGATCGGAAAACACCATGGCAGGTGAACGCGAACGCGGCGGACGCGAACGGAGCAGGGATCGCGATGAGCGCGACAGCGAGTTCGTCGACAAGCTCGTCCACATCAACCGTGTGGCGAAGGTGGTCAAGGGCGGCAAGCGCTTCGGCTTCGCGGCGCTGGTCGTCATCGGCGACCAGAAGGGCCGGGTCGGGTTCGGCCACGGCAAGGCGCGAGAAGTTCCGGAAGCGATCCGCAAGGCGACCGAGGCGGCCAAGCGCAACCTGACGCGCGTGGCGCTGCGCGAAGGCCGCACGCTGCATCACGATATCGCCGGCCGCCATGGCGCGGGCCGCGTCTATCTGCGCGCCGCTCCGGCCGGTACCGGCATCATCGCGGGCGGCCCGATGCGCGCCGTGTTCGAGACGCTGGGCATCCAGGACGTGGTGGCCAAGTCGATCGGCTCGTCGAACCCCTACAACATGATCCGCGCGACCTTCGATGCCCTGAAACATCAGGATTCGCCGCGTTCGGTTGCCGCACGCCGCAACATCAAGGTGTCGACGCTGCAGTCGCGGCGCATCGGCGGTGACGCCGAAGCGGTTGCCGAATGAATCAGGCTGATCCGGGAGGGCGGCTCGCGCCTTCCTGACCGATCCAGCCGGACGAGACAGGATTTTTGGAGTGACGACGATGGCCAAGACTGCGAACAAGGCCGCAAAGACGATCAAGGTCGAGCAGACCGGCAGCGCAATCCGCCGCCATCACTCGCAGCGCTCGACGCTGATCGGGCTCAAGCTCAACAAGATCGGTCGGGTCGCCGAATTGCAGGATACGCCTGAGGTTCGCGGCATGATCGCCAAGGTTCAGCATCTCGTCCGCGTGGTCGAGAAGTAGGATTCACGTCGTCCCGAGACGGCCGCTGGCGGCCCCGAGGGATGACAACCCGCCGTCCTTCGAGGCTCGGGCTTTGCCCTCGCACCTCAGGGCGACGGAAACGAGAGGGAAGACGACGATGAAACTCAGCGAGATCGCCGACAACGCCGGTTCGCGCAAGAAGCGCACCCGCATCGGCAGGGGCATCGGTTCCGGCAAGGGCAAGACCGGCGGGCGCGGCGGCAAGGGCCAGACCGCGCGCTCGGGCGTGCGCATCAAGGGCTTTGAGGGCGGTCAGATGCCGATGCATCGCCGCTTGCCGAAGCGCGGCTTCAACAACATCTTCCGGCTGGATTTCGCCGAGGTTAATCTCGACCGGCTGCAGGCGGCCATTGATGCCAAGACGCTGGACGCTTCGGGCCCCATCAATGCCGAGTCGCTGGTGAAGTCCGGCGTGTTGCGCCGTTCCAAGGACGGCGTGCGGCTGCTCGGCCGTGGCGAGATCAAGGCCAAGCTCACCGTCGAAGTTCACGGCGCGTCGAAGTCCGCGATCGCGGCGATCGAAAAGGCCGGCGGCACAGTGAAGCTTCTCGCGCCGAAGAAGGACGAGGGCGAGGCGGCGTAACATCTGCGTCATTGCCCGCCGCTGGCTGGCGACATGGCGCAGACAAGTGGTAGATTTTCCGACAGCCGAGCACCAGATGAGATCCGGCGTCCGCCGAATGTCCGGTCTGTGCGGGACGTGACGGCAAGAGGGGCGCGGGAGAAAGCCAAAGATGGTCTCAGCAGCGGAACAACTCGCGTCAAACCTCAATTTCTCGGCGTTCGCCAAGGCTGACGAGCTGAAGAAGCGCATCTGGTTCACGCTGGGCGCGCTGCTGGTCTACCGCCTCGGCACTTACATTCCGCTGCCCGGCATCGATCCGAGCGTCTGGGAAAAGGTTTTCAATTCCCAGTCGGGCGGCATTCTCGGCATGTTCAACATGTTCTCCGGCGGCGGCATCCACCGGATGGCGATCTTTGCGCTGAACATCATGCCGTACATCTCGGCATCGATCATTCTCCAACTCCTGACCACGGTGTCGCCGCAGCTCGAGGCCCTCAAGAAAGAGGGCGAGGCGGGCCGCAAGACCATCAATCAGTACACGCGCTATCTCACGGTGGTGCTTGCGTTCTTCCAATCGTACGGCATCGCCGTCGGTCTTGAGGGCGCCGGCAACGTCGTCAGCAATCCCGGCATGTTCTTCCTGATCTCGACCGCGCTGACGCTGACGGGCGGCACCATGTTCCTGATGTGGCTCGGCGAGCAGATTACCTCGCGCGGCATCGGTAACGGCATTTCGCTGATCATCATGGCGGGCATCGTGGCCGAACTGCCGTCGGCGCTCGCCAACATGCTCGAACTCGGCCGTCAAGGCGCGCTGTCGACCGGAATCATCCTGATCGTGCTGATCATGGTGGTCGCGGTCATCGCCTTCATCGTGTTCATGGAGCGCGCCCAGCGCCGGCTGCTGATCCAGTATCCGAAGCGCCAGGTCGGCAATAAGATGTTCGAGGGCCAGTCCTCGCATCTGCCGCTGAAGCTCAACACCTCGGGCGTGATTCCACCGATCTTCGCATCGTCGCTGTTGCTGCTGCCGACCACGATCGCGCAGTTCAACGCCGGCAAGGGGCCCGAGTGGTTCCAGTGGCTGACCACGCAGCTCAGCCACGGCCGCCCGCTGTTCCTTGTTCTCTATCTCGCGCTGATCGTGTTCTTTGCGTTCTTTTACACCGCGATCGTTTTCAATCCGACGGAAACGGCGGATAACCTGAAAAAGCATGGCGGCTTCATCCCAGGCATCCGGCCGGGCGAGCGCACGGCGGAATATATCGACTACGTGCTGTCGCGAATCACCGTTCCCGGCGCCATCTATCTCGCGGTTGTCTGTTTAATCCCGGAGATCCTGATCTCCTACGCCGCGGTGCCGTTCTATTTCGGGGGCACATCGCTCCTCATCGTCGTCAGCGTGACGATGGATACGGTGGCGCAGGTGCAGGGCTATCTGCTCGCGCACCAATATGAAGGCCTCATACGAAAATCGAAACTGAGGGGCCGCCGTCGATGACAGCGGAGCTCGCCAGGCGGATTGCTTTCACGCTTGGCGGGCTCCTTGTTTTTCGTCTCGGCACCTACATTCCGATTCCCGGCATCGCGCCGGACGCACTTCACCGGATCATCAGCCAGCATCATGACGGACTGCCCGGTCTCGCGGATGCCGCGACCGGCGGCGCCATCCAGCGCGTTTCGATCTTTTCGCTGGGAATCGCTCCCTACCTTTCGGCGGCCATCATTCTGCAACTGTTGGCCCTTGTTATTCCCCGGTTTCATGCCCGCAGCCGCTGTGGAGAAAGCGGGCGTCGCGCGATGGTCCGCTACACGGTCGGTCTCGCCATCCTGCTCGCGCTGCTTCAGGCTTACGGCATTTCGCTCGCGCTCCAGAATGCGGACGGCCTCGTCCGCGAGCCGGGGCCGCTCTTCCTGCTGACGACAACCGTCTCGCTTGTCGGCGGTGCAGTGTTTCTGATCTGGCTTGCCGAACAGATGACGCTGCGGGGGATCGGCAATGGGCTGGCGCTGCTGCTTTGCGTCGGCATTCTTGCGAAATTCGTCGCGTCGATCGCGTCCACGGCCGAATTGGCCCGTCTGGGTCTGATGTCCGGGGCCGCGCTGCTTGTTCTGGCGGCGCTCGCCGTGGCCGGGGTCGCCCTGATCGTGGTCATGGAACGTGCGCGCCGGATCTTGCCTCTCGTCTTTACCCATCGCCCTGGCGGCGGAGCGGGCTTGACGCCGCAACGCGGCCACCTCGCTCTCAAGCTCAACGGCGCCGGAATCATCCCGGCCATCGCCGCCGCATGGCTCGCCTCCATTCCCATTGCGATCGTCGGTCTGATCGCGCGGCCGGAGCAGGGATGGCTCGCGGCTGCGCTGCGATTTATGCAGCCGGGCAAACCCGCACATATGGTCTTCACGGTGGTCGTCGTGATCATCGTTGCGCTGATCTACACGGCCTTTGTCGTCGATCCCGAGCACGCCGCCGAGTCGCTGAGGGCACGGGGTGGGGCATTTCCGGGAATCGCGCCGGGTGAGGCGAGCACCGATCACCTCGACCGGGTCGTGACGTCGACGACGTTGGTCGGCGCGGCCTATCTTGTCCTCATGCTTCTGATGCCCGAAGCATTGATCGCCTATGCCAAGGTGCCGTATTACTTCGGCGGAGCTTCGGCGCTGATCATGGTCTGTGTCGTGCTCGACATCGAAGCGCAGGTGCGCGGTTTGGTGCGTACCGGCCGGGGGACAAACGCTCATGAGATTGATTCTTCTCGGACCGCCGGGGGCGGGTAAGGGAACGCAGGCACAGCGGCTGGTTCAGCATTACGGGATCGTGCAACTCTCCACCGGCGACATGCTGCGCGCCGCGGTGGCTGCCGGCACTCCGATCGGGCTCAAGGCCAAGGACATCATGGAGGCCGGCGGGCTCGTTCCCGACGAGGTCGTGATCGGGATCATCTCGGACCGGCTGGATCAGCCCGACGCCAGAAACGGCTTCATCCTCGATGGCTTTCCGCGCACGGTGCCGCAAGCCGAGGCGCTGGATCGGCTGCTGAAATCCAAGCGCCTGCAACTCGACGCCGTCGTCGAACTGCGGGTCAACGAAAGCGCATTGCTGCAGCGGGTCGAAACGCGCGCGGCGGAAACCCGCGCGCGAGGCGAGACGGTCCGCGCCGACGATACCCCCGAGGTCCTGTCGAAGCGGCTGGCCAGCTACCGTGAGATGACTGAACCCTTGATTCATTACTACTCGGAACGCCGCAAGCTGCTCACGGTCGACGGCATGATGGCGATCGAACACGTCTCGGCGGAGATTTTCCGAATCCTTGCGGCGATCGAGGCTTCCGAGGCCAAATCGGCGGGAAAGGCCGTCAGAAAGGCCCCGGCGAAGGCGGTGGGGAAGAGGGTGGCCAGGGTTCGAAAGAAAGCCAGGGCGGCCAAAAAGGCAGCTCGGAAGGCCGCGAAACCGGCTCGCAAGGCCAGGCCGGTCAAAAAAGTCGTCAGGGCGACCCGCAAGGCGAGCAAATCCTCCGCGAAGCCCACCAAAAAGGCCGCAAAGAGGCGGAGTTCCGCGGCCCGGCGCAAAGCCGCCGCGCCATCGCGGAAAGCTGCGAAAAAGGTCACGAAAAAGCGAGCCAAAGGTGCGAAGCGGTTGACGAAACGCCGCTGAGTCCTTTAATAAGCGGCCTATCCAGTCGGATGGTTTTCAAACGATGCCGGGCCCCGAATTGACGGAGGGTTGGGCGTCGTGTTCGCGTTTGCGGATACCCGCCTGAAATAATTCAAGGAACTGCCGGTCCTCGGACGGTCCGGTAACAGGAGAGAGCTCTGTGGCCCGTATTGCTGGCGTGAATATCCCGACCAACAAGCGCGTTCTGATTGCGCTTCAGTATATCCATGGCATCGGCCAGAAGAACGCCGCCGAAATCATGGAGAAGGTCAAGATTCCGACGGATCGTCGCGTCAACCAACTGACGGACCAGGAAGTGCTCCAGATCCGTGAAGTCATCGACCGCGATTATCTCGTCGAGGGTGATCTTCGCCGCGAGGTCGGCGTCAATATCAAGCGCCTGATGGATCTCGGCTGCTATCGCGGCCTGCGCCATCGTCGCGGTCTGCCGGTTCGTGGCCAGCGTACGCACACCACTGCGCGCACCCGCAAGGGGCCGGCCAAAGCGATCGCCGGCAAGAAGAAGTAATTGATCGATATGCGAACGGCGAGCGGCGTGAATGCCGTTCGCCGGTCGTCGTTTTGAGGTGGAGCCGCTGGAACTACGGCGGCGTTGAGATCACAGGAAAGGCTGAGAATGGGTAAGGAAGCTACGACACGCGTTCGTCGCCGTGAGCGCAAGAACATCGCCTCCGGCATCGCACACGTGAATTCGTCGTTCAACAACACGACCATCACCATCACCGACGCGCAGGGCAACACCATTGCCTGGTCGTCGGCCGGCACGATGGGTTTCAAGGGCTCGCGCAAGTCGACCCCGTATGCGGCGCAGGTGGCCGCGGAGGACGTTTCCAAGAAGGCGCAGGAGCACGGCATGCGCACCCTCGAAGTCGAGGTGGCCGGGCCGGGCTCGGGACGCGAATCGGCTCTGCGGGCGCTGCAGGCTGCGGGTTTCACCGTCACCTCGATCCGTGACGTGACAACGATCCCGCACAACGGCTGCCGGCCGCGCAAGCGCCGCCGCGTTTGATTTGTCTGCCGCGGGCGCGCGGTGTGCGCCCGTGATTGCTTTTGAGACGTTTGTCGCGCGGACTGATCCGCGCTCTCCAACGCCAGCGCTCCCGTTTTCGACAGGCTGGCAGGTTGAGGTGATCCAGTGACAATCCAGAAAAATTGGCAAGAGCTCATTCGTCCGAACAAGCTTCACGTAATCCCCGGCAGCGATCCCTCGCGCTTCGCGACCCTGGTCGCCGAGCCGCTCGAGCGTGGCTTCGGCCAGACGCTCGGCAACGCGCTTCGCCGTGTTCTGCTGTCGTCGCTGCAAGGCGCGGCGGTGCAGTCGGTGCACATCGACGGTGTGCTGCACGAGTTCTCGTCGATCGCGGGCGTTCGTGAGGACGTCACCGACATCGTGCTGAACATCAAGGATATCTCGATCAAGATGCAGGGCGAAGGCCCCAAGCGCATGGTCGTGAAGAAGCAGGGTCCCGGCACCGTCACCGCGGGCGACATCCAGACGGTCGGCGACGTCACCGTGCTCAATCCCGAGCTGCAACTGTGCACGCTCGACGACGGCGCGGAAATCCGCATGGAGTTCACCGTCAACACGGGCAAGGGCTATGTCGCCGCCGAGCGCAACCGTCCCGAGGATGCGCCGATCGGGCTGATCCCGGTCGACAGCCTGTTCTCTCCGGTCCGTAAGGTTTCCTATAAGGTCGAGAACACCCGCGAGGGCCAGATCCTCGACTACGACAAGCTGACGATGACCATCGAGACCAACGGCGCGATCACGCCGGATGACGCGGTGGCCTATGCCGCGCGCATTCTGCAGGATCAGCTCAACGTGTTCGTCAACTTCGAGGAGCCGCGCAAGGAAGTCGCGCAGGAGATCATCCCGGATCTCGCCTTCAACCCGGCCTTCCTCAAGAAGGTCGACGAGCTCGAGTTGTCGGTGCGTTCGGCCAACTGCCTGAAGAACGACAACATCGTCTACATCGGCGACCTCGTGCAGAAGTCGGAAGCGGAAATGCTGCGCACGCCGAATTTCGGCCGCAAGTCGCTCAACGAGATCAAGGAAGTGCTGGCCCAGATGGGGCTGCATCTCGGCATGGAAGTGCCGGGCTGGCCTCCGGAGAACATCGACGAGCTCGCCAAGCGCTTCGAGGATCACTACTAAGCGAGAATAGGGAGTGGCGAATAGCGAATAGAAAACTATTCGCTACTCGCTTCATCGGGCGAACGCAGGAAGCCCACCTGCACAACGTGTCCCGCGGTCGGGACGGAGATTGAGGATCAAGACATGCGTCACGGAAAAGTTCACCGCAAGCTCAACCGCACCGCGGAGCATCGCAAGGCGATGTTTGCCAACATGGCGGCGTCGCTCATCAAGCACGAGCAGATCGTTACCACCTTGCCGAAGGCGAAGGAGTTGCGTCCGATCGTCGAAAAACTCGTGACCCTTGGCAAGAAGGGCGGCCTCGACAAGCGCCGTCAGGCGATCAGCGAGATGCGCGATGTCGATCAGGTCAGGAAGCTGTTCGACGTTCTGGCGCCCCGCTACAAGGACCGCCAGGGCGGCTACACCCGCATCATCAAGGCCGGCTTCCGCTATGGCGACAACGCGCCGATGGCGGTGATCGAGTTCGTCGATCGCGACGTCGACGCCAAGGGCAAGGACTCCGGCCCCGCGCAGGAGAAGGCTTCGGAAGCCGCCTGAGACCCCGCGAGACATAAGACATAAAAAGCGGCGTCCTCGGGCGCCGCTTTTGCGTTTCGGTTCAGCGTACCGCTGCCTGCCAGCCCTCCAGCACGATCTTGCCGCGTGACTTGCCGGACTCGATCAGCGCGTGCGCGCGCCTGAGGTTGGCCGCATTGATCGTGCCGAAGGTCTGGTCGAGCGTGGTGCGGATCACGCCGTCGTCAACGAGGTCCGCAACATCGTCGAGCAGACGGTGCTGCATGATCATGTCCGGCGTCTTGAACGACGAGCGCGTGAACATCGATTCCCAGTGAATCGAAACGGCCTTGCCTTTGAACAGGGAAATGTCGAAGCCGGGCGGATCGTCGATCAAGCCGAAGCGGCCCTGCGGCGCGATGATGTCGGCCAGCGCCTTCATGTGCTGATCGGTCTGGGTCAGGCTCGCGACCAGCGCCACTGGCGGCAGCCTCAGCGCCTCGACCTGTTCTTTCATCGGCCTTGAATGGTCGATCACCGCATGCGCGCCGAGATCGCGGCACCAGGCTTGCGATTCCGAGCGCGAGGCGGTTGCGATCACGGTGAGGGCCGTCAGGCGCCGTGCGAGCTGGATCAGGATCGAGCCGACCCCGCCGGCGCCACCCACAATCAGCAGCGAGCGCGGATCGTAGTCCTTGCCGGGCGGCACGCCCAACCGGTCGAACAGCAATTCCCAGGCCGTGATCGAGGTCAGCGGCAAGGCCGCGGCCTGCGCGAACGAGAGGCTTTTGGGCTTGCGGCCGACGATGCGCTCGTCGACCAGATGGAATTCGGCGTTGGTGCCCTGGCGCTGGATCGAGCCGGCGTAGAAGACGTCATCGCCCGGCTTGAACAGCGTCGCCTCGGGGCCGACCGCATCGACCACGCCCGCCGCGTCGTAGCCGAGAAGCTTGATTTCGCCCGGGGGCGGCGCGGCCCGCTTGCGCACCTTGGTGTCCACGGGATTGACCGAAATCGCCTTGACGGCGACACGGATGTCGCGGCCTTGAGGCTCCGGTTTCGCGATCTCGATGTCGATCAGCGACTCCGCGTCGTCGATCGGCAGCGATGTCCTGTATCCGACGGCTTTCATGGCTTGCGCTCCAAAACGTGAACTGGCCGGTGATCGGTGAACCGATCCAGCGCCGTTTGCAAGCGGCCGGCCAAGCCTCGCCTTCAAAACGGCTTGAATTGGGACAATGCCATCTGCGCGGCTGCGCGGGGGCAAGCCGGGATCGAGACAACACTTCTATTGCGTGCCGGAAATGCCTATATTTCGGCAGTTTTTCGAGAGGCGTCGATGTTCCGAATCACCGTTTTTGCTGCGGCCTTGTGTGCCGTGTGCATGTCCCTCAGTCCCCATGCCGCGACGGCCCAGGAGCGGCGCGTGCCGGCCTCGCAGGCCGAGCTTCAGCTATCCTATGCGCCGATTGTGCATCGGGTCGCGCCGGCAGTGGTCAACGTCTACGCCGCCAAGATGGTGCAGAACCGGAATCCGTTCTTCGACGATCCGATTTTCCGCCGCTTCTTCGGGGTACCCGGCGGGCAGAGCGAGCAGATGCAACGGTCGCTCGGCTCCGGCGTCATGGTCGATCCGTCGGGGCTCGTGGTGACCAACAACCACGTCATCGAGGGCGCCGATCAGGTCAAGGTCTCATTGGCCGACAAGCGGGAGTTCGAGGCGGAGATCGTCCTGAAGGACACGCGCAGCGATCTCGCCGTTCTTCGGCTCAAGAACGTGCACGAGAAGTTTCCGACGCTGGACTTTGGCAACTCGGATCAACTGCAGGTCGGCGACGTGGTGCTTGCCATCGGCAACCCGTTCGGCGTCGGCCAGACGGTGACGCACGGTATCGTCTCGGCTCTGGCGCGCACCCAGGTCGGCATCACCGACTATCAGTTCTTCATTCAGACCGATGCGGCGATCAATCCCGGCAATTCCGGTGGCGCGCTGGTGGACATGAATGGTCGCCTGATCGGCATCAACACCGCGATCTTCTCGCGGTCGGGCGGGTCGCAGGGCATCGGCTTTGCGATCCCCGCGAACATGGTGCGCGTCGTTGTGGCTTCGGCGCGGAGCGGCGGCAAGGCGGTGAAGCGGCCGTGGCTCGGCGCGCGTCTGCAGGCGGTTACGCCGGATATCGCCGAGACCATCGGGTTGAAGGCGCCGACCGGCGCGCTCGTCGCCAGCGTGACGAAAGGCAGCCCGGCGGCGAAAGCCGGCCTCAGGCTCTCCGATTTGATCGTGGCGATCGACGGGCAGCCGGTCGAGGATCCCAATGCCTTCGACTATCGTTTCGCAACGCAGCCGCTCGGTGGAACCGCGGAGGTCGACGTTCAGCGCAACGGCAGGCTGGTCAAACTTTCGATTCCGCTCGAGACGGCGCCCGATACCGGACGTGACGAGGTGGTGATCACGGCGCGGTCGCCGTTCCAGGGCGCCAGGGTGGCGAACATTTCGCCGGCGCTGGCCGATGAACTGCACCTCGACCCGAGTGTCGAGGGCGTCGTGATTACAGAGCTTGCCAGCGACGGTACCGCCGCCAATCTCGGCTTCCAGAAGGGCGACATCATCGTGGCGGTCAACAACAAGCGGATCGCCAGGACATCCGACCTCGAACGCGCGGCGAGCGCGGGTGGCCGGCTGTGGCGCATCACGCTGGTTCGCAGCGGCCAGCAGATTCAGGTCACGCTCGGAGGATGAGCGCGAAGAAGCGCCAGCGCGACTCTGCCAGCCTGTTCGCTGCGGCAGGTCTGGAGAACGATGCGCCGCGCCCGCTCCCCGATCGGCTGAGGCCACGGCACCTGTCGGATGTGGTCGGTCAGGATCACATCCTCGGCCCGGACGGCGCGCTGACCCGCATGCTGGAAACGCGGACGCTGGGGTCGCTGGTGTTCTGGGGACCGCCGGGGACGGGCAAGACCACGGTGGCGCGGCTGCTGGCGGACGCGACCGATCTCGAGTTCGAGCAGATTTCCGCGGTGTTCTCCGGCGTTGCCGATCTCAAGAAAGTGTTCGATGCGGCGCGGGCGCGGCGAGAGGCCGGCCGTGGAACATTGCTGTTCGTCGACGAGGTGCATCGCTTCAACCGCGCGCAGCAGGATTCGTTTCTGCCCGTGATGGAGGACGGCACCGTGGTGCTGGTCGGCGCCACCACCGAGAACCCGTCGTTCGAACTCAACGCGGCGCTCCTGTCGCGCGCGCGGGTTCTGGTGTTCCATTCGCTCGATGCCGCGGCGATTGAAAAGCTGTTTGCCCATGCCGAGCAGGTCGAGGGCAAGCCGCTACCGCTCGATGCCGAGGCGCGGACCGCACTGGTGCGCATGGCCGATGGCGACGGACGCGCCGCCTTGACCCTGGTCGAGGAAGTCTGGCGCTCCGCACGCGAGGGCGAAATCTTCAATGCCGAGCAGTTGCAGGGTGTGCTGCAGCGGCGCGCGCCGATCTACGACAAGTCCGCCGACGGCCATTACAACCTGATCTCGGCGTTGCACAAGGCGGTCCGCGGCTCCGATCCCGATGCCGCGCTGTATTATCTCGCGCGCATGCTGGATGCCGGCGAGGATCCGCTGTTTCTGGCGCGCCGCGTGGTGCGGATGGCGGTCGAGGACATCGGGCTTGCCGATCCGCAGGCATTGATGATCGCCAACGCGGCGAAGGATGCCTATGACTTCCTCGGCTCGCCGGAAGGCGAGTTGGCGATAGCGCAGGCCGTGATCTATGTCGCCACCGCGCCGAAATCCAATGCCGCCTACAAGGCGTTCGGCGCGGCGAAACGCGTGGCGAAGGAGGCAGGCTCCCTGTTGCCGCCGAAGCATATTCTCAATGCGCCGACGAAATTGATGCAGACCGAGGGCTACGGCAGCGGTTATCAATACGACCACGACACGCCGGAGGGCTTTTCGGGGCAAGACTACTTTCCGGAAGCGCTGGGTCGGCAGACGTTCTACAATCCGCCCGATCGCGGCTTTGAGCGCGAGATCAGGAAACGGCTCGACTACTGGGCCAAACTGCGACGAGACAAATCATCATGAGCCGCCGTTTCCGCAAGCCGCTCGAGAAGAAATCCGTGCGCGAGGCCAGGCGCGGCGCGAAGGCCGGTGGCAAACCGTTTGCTACGAAGGCGTCGGCAAAGCGGGGGCCTGCTCAGCGCGGGCTCAAAGAAAGAAGTCGTGCCCCCGAGGTGCGGGGCGATCGTGCCGAGCCTCGAAGGGCGGCGGCGCCATCCTCCGAAGCGCGCAAACACGCACCTCAGGATGACGCCGGCGCGGTCAAGGACGCGCCGCTGCCGACAAAAGTGCAGACCGTCGTCGTGTCCGCCGATGAAGCCGGCATGCGCGTCGATCGTTTCCTCGAGGCGAGGTTTCCCGGCCTGTCGTTCTCCCATATCCAGCGCATTGTCCGCAAAGGCGAGTTGCGGGTCGACGGCAAGCGGGCCGACAGCAAGGACCGGCTGGAGGAGGGGCAGAGCGTCCGCATCCCGCCGCTCAAGCTCGATGTGCCGAAGACCGCGGCGCATCTGTCAGACGCCGAAAAGAAAGTGCGGGACGAACTGCAGAAGATGGTGCTGTTCGAGGACGCCGATGTGATGGTGCTGAACAAGCCAGCCGGCCTTGCCGTGCAGGGTGGCTCGGGACTGTCGCGACATGTGGACGGCATGCTGGAGGTAATGCGCGACGCCAGGGGCCAGCGGCCGCGGCTCGTTCATCGTCTCGACCGCGAGACGGCGGGGTGCCTGCTGGTGGCCAAAACGCGGTTTGCGGCCTCTACGCTGACCGGCTCGTTTCGTCATCGCTCGGCCCGGAAGATTTACTGGGCTCTGGTGGCGGGCGTCCCGAAGCCGAAGCAGGGGCGCATCTCCACCTATCTTGCCAAAGAGGAAAACGAAGAAGACTCGATCATGCGTATTGCAAAGCATGGTGACGAGGGCGCGAGTCACGCGGTGACTTACTATGCGGTAGTGGAAACGTCGGCACAGAAGCTTGCGTGGGTATCGCTGAAGCCTGTGACCGGACGCACCCATCAGCTCCGCGCGCATATGGCGCATATCGATCATCCGATCGTTGGCGACCCCAAATATTTCAACAAGGAGAACTGGCAGTTGCCGGGCGGGTTGCAGAAGCGCCTGCATCTTCTGGCGCGCCGTATCGTGATCCCGCATCCGCGGGGAGGCGTTATCGACGTCACCGCGCCGCTGCCGCCGCACATGCTGCAATCATGGAATCTGCTGGGGCTGGAGGCCGATCGGTTCGATCCGATCGAACATGCGCCGGAGGAATGATCGGATATCGTGATGCGTGAACTCTTTGACGAGCCCTTCGGGAAATCGCCCGATCCGAACGAAGCCGTCCGCAAGGCGGCGCAGACGCCGCTGCGCAAACGATTCTATGCGCATGCCGGGACCAGGCCGGTCGAAGGTGGTTTCGGCATCGTGCTCGACGGCACGCCGGTGCGCACGCCGTCACGAAACCTGCTGGCGGCGCCGTCGAAAAAGATTGCCGATGCGATTGCCGCAGAATGGGAAGCCCAGCAGGATGTCATCAACCCGCTGACGATGCCGATGACGCGGCTCGCCAACAGCGTCATCGATGGCGTCGCCGGCCGGGTCGATCTCGTGGCCGAGGACATCGCCAAGTATTTCGGATCGGACCTGCTGTTCTATCGCGTGGGCCATCCGAGGGAACTGGTGGCGCGGGAGGCGGCGCACTGGGATCCCGTGATGTTCTGGGCCGCGGAAACGCTGGGTGCGCATTTCATCCTGGCGGAGGGAATCATGCATGTGCGCCAGCCGGATCAGGCGATCGCGGCGGCACGCGCCGCTCTGCCGTCCGACCCCTGGGCGGTCGCGGCGCTGCATGTGGTGACGACGCTGACCGGCTCCGCGCTGCTGGCGCTGGCGCTGATGCAGGGGCGGTTGACGCCGGACGAGGTCTGGGCCGCCGCCCATGTCGACGAAGACTGGAATACCCGGCAATGGGGAATCGACGAGGAGGTCGCGGCCCGGCGGGCCGCAAAGCTCACCGATTTCCGCGCCGCTGCCGAGGTCCTTGCCGGTGCCGCGCCGGCCTTGGGTTAACGACAGGTTTACGTCGCCGGTTTAGCTTCGCAGCCGAACGAGGCTGTCATGGCGATCTCCATCAATCCGATTTTCCCGGTCATCGCGGCGCAAAGCGTCTCGGCGGACATTGCGCTGCAACCGGGGACCGTCATCGACGCGCAGGTCCAAAAAGTTCTGGCGAACGATCTTGTGCGCATCGCGATCGCCAATCTCAGCATCGACGTGCTATCGGAAATCCCGCTGCACGCGGGACAGAGCCTGCAACTCGCCGTATCGCAGACAGCGGACGGCCTCCGGCTGAGCGTTGTCGGTCCGGATGGAGCGCCGGCCCAGACCCTGGCCGGCAGCGCGGCTCCGCAAGACACGGTCACGCTGACATCCGATGCCGCCGCCGTGACGTCCGTCAAATCGGAAGCGGCGGTATCGTCGCGTCCGACCTTGACGACGCTGGAGGCGCTCGCGGTCTCGGCTGCCGCGCAGGCCGCGGCGACACGGCAGGGAAGCCTGTCGCCGTTGTTTGCCAATCTGCTCGCCACAGCGGGTACGATCGGTCTGCCGCCGGCCGTGCAGCAGGCGGCGGCGTCCCTGTTCGCGTTGCGCCCGAATCTCGATCCCGACCTGGCCGGTGGCAACATCAAGACGGCGTTTCAGCGCTCCGGTTTGTTTTTTGAGGCTTCGATGGCCGCAGGGGCCGAGGCAATGCCTGCATCGACAACGGGCGGATTCCCGGATCTCAAGGCCGCCCTGATCGTGCTGCGTCAGACGCTCTCGACGTGGGCCGGTGATGCCGCGCGCGCGCCGCCGGCCTCGTCAGGCGCTCCCCAGGCCGCATCGTCGACGGCGACGATGCAGGTGCCGTCGCTGGCACCCGATTTCGATATGCAGGAAATCCTGCTGCCGCAGGCGGTGGTACCTGTTGCCGAGGATATCGGCCGTGGCGTCGCTGCCAACGAGACCATCCTGGCGCCCCCGTTGCCTGCGGGGTTGCGCGCGGTTGCGACCGGAGCGGCGCTGAACCTGCTGCAGGAAGCGTTGCAGAACGGCATGTCCGAAGCCGGAGCGTCGAAGTCCGGAGTTGATGGCGGCCTGGCGTCATCGCGAGCCGGAGCGACGGGCAGCGACGCGGCCGTGGTCCGGACGTCGATCCCGCCACCGCCGTTTCGGGGCGCATTGCCGTCGGCGCAGCCTGTGACGGAGGCATTTATGTCATCGCGCGCGCCGGCGGATGTCGCGCGGCATCTGCTCGATGATACCGATGCCGCGCTGGCGCGCCAGACTTTGCTGCAAGTGGCTTCGCTGCCGGACCAGAGCGATCCGGCCGGTTCGCGGCTCGATCTGGCCGCGCCACGCTGGAATTTTGAGATTCCGTTCGCGGCTCCTTTCGGCACCGCGGTTGCGCAGTTCGAAATCTCAAGGGATGGTGCAAGCTCCGAGGCTGACGCCGCGAAGCGGGTCTGGCGCGCGCGGTTTTCGCTCGACGTCGAGCCAACCGGGCCGGTCCACGCGCTGATATCGCTGACGGGCGACAAGACATCGGTGCGCATCTGGGCGGAGCGGCCGGCGACCTTTCAGCAATTGCGCGCCGGCACCGCTCAACTCAGTCAGGCGCTCAGCCGCGCCGATCTCCTGCCGGGCGATATCATCATCCGTGAGGGGACGCCGCCGCAGCCGGCGTCGGCCCCGGCGGGTCATTTTCTGGATCGTGCATCGTGAGCACCTCGACCAAAGACCAACTCGCCGTTGCGCTTCACTACGACAAAGGCGGCGCGCCGCGCGTCGTCGCCAAGGGCAGAGGGGCACTCGGCGCGAAGATCATCGAGGTCGCCAGGGCGCACGATGTGCCGATCGAGGAAAACGAGGTGCTGGCCGGTGCGCTCTCGCATGTCGAGTTGGGCGACGAGATTCCCGCCGAGTTGTACAAGGCCGTGGCCGAGGTATTGGTGTTCGTGCTGCGGCTGTCGGGGCGAGCGCGTTAGGCCGCTGGCCGGGCCTGGCATCATCGGGCGTCGGCTCTCCCCACCGCCTTTAGACCGGAGGGACGGACCTGCGGGCAGGGGACGGCAAAGCCGGTTTCCCGCCCGGAAAAGGCCGTGCTAGAAGGCGGCGAAAGTCGATGTGGCAAACCCGGGGCAGACCCGCCGCGGCGCCGCCACGAACCGAAACCGACGGAACGCAGGCGGGAGACCATGAAAGACATCCTGGACACCCTCGAAGAGCGGCGCGCGGGCGCAAAACTCGGCGGCGGCGAGAAGCGCATCGAGGCGCAGCACCAGCGCGGCAAGCTGACCGCGCGCGAGCGCATCGAACTGCTGCTCGACAAGGGCTCGTTCGAGGAGTTCGACATGTTCGTCGAGCACCGTTCCACCGAGTTCGGCATGGAGAAGTCGAAGGTGCCGGGCGACGGCGTGGTTACGGGGTGGGGCACCGTCAACGGCCGCAAGACCTTCGTGTTCGCGAAGGATTTTACCGTGTTCGGCGGCTCGCTGTCGGAAACCCACGCCCTGAAGATCACCAAGATCCAGGACATGGCGCTGAAGGCGCGGGCGCCGATCATCGGCCTCTACGATGCTGGCGGCGCGCGCATCCAGGAAGGCGTCGCCGCGCTTGCCGGCTATTCCTATGTGTTCCGCCGCAACGTCGTGGCGTCCGGCGTCATCCCGCAGATATCAGTCATCATGGGGCCGTGCGCCGGCGGCGACGTCTATTCGCCGGCCATGACCGACTTCATCTTCATGGTGAAGAACACGAGCTACATGTTCGTCACCGGTCCCGACGTGGTGAAGACCGTCACCAACGAGGTGGTGACGGCGGAAGAACTTGGCGGCGCCAGCGTGCATGCGACAAAATCGTCGATCGCCGACGGCGCGTTCGACAACGACGTCGAAGCGCTGCTGCAGATGCGCCGCCTGATCGACTTCCTGCCTGCGAACAACACCGAGGGCGTGCCGGAGTGGCCGAGCTTCGACGACATCGAGCGCACCGACGACTCGCTGGATACGCTGGTCCCCGACAATCCGAACAAGCCCTACGACATCAAGGAGCTGATCCTGAAGGTGGTGGACGAGGGCGACTTCTTCGAACTCGCGGAGACGTTCGCGAAGAACATTGTCACCGGCTTCGGCCGCATCGCCGGCCGCACGGTGGGCTTCGTCGCCAACCAGCCGATGGTGCTGGCGGGCGTGCTGGATAGCGACGCCTCGCGCAAGGCCGCACGCTTCGTTCGTTTTTGCGATGCCTTCAACATCCCGATCGTGACCTTCGTGGACGTGCCGGGCTTTTTGCCGGGCACCGCGCAGGAATATGGCGGGCTGATCAAGCATGGCGCGAAACTCTTGTTCGCCTATTCGCAATGCACGGTGCCGCTCGTCACCGTCATCACGCGCAAGGCCTATGGCGGCGCATTCGACGTGATGGCGTCCAAGGAGATCGGCGCCGACATGAACTACGCCTGGCCGACCGCGCAGATCGCCGTCATGGGCGCCAAGGGCGCGGTCGAGATCATCTTCCGTGCAGATATGAACGATCCCGACAAGATCGCCGCGCGCACCAAGGAATATGAAGACCGCTTCCTGTCGCCGTTCATCGCTGCCGAGCGCGGCTATATCGACGATGTCATCATGCCGCACTCGACCCGCAAGCGCATCGCCCGCGCGCTGGCGATGCTGCGCGACAAGCATGTCGACGCGCCCATGAAGAAGCACGACAACATTCCGCTGTGAGGGGATATGCCCGACGGTTCTGCGCTGGGGGCCGTATCGCGCGTTCTTCTGTTCGAATGAGGGCAGCGAACCGGCGCATATCCATGTCGGCAGCGCAGACATGGAGGCCAAATTCTGGCTGCACGACCTGTCTGTGGCGGTGAATGCCGGGTTTCCGTCGCATGAAATCGGGGATATCATTCGTCATCTGCGATCCCATCGCGATGAGTTGCTGGGTGCATGGCATGAGCACTCTGGAAATTGAGGTCGGCGATCTGCGCGCCCGTTCGGTGGAATTCACGTCGTCCGAACTCGTGGTGACGCTGAGGGACGGGCGGCGTATCGCGACGCCGCTCGACTGGTATCCGCGCCCTGCCGCTGCATTGCCGAAGCAGCGTGCGAACTACGAGATCATGCCGATGGGAATCCGCTGGCCCGATCTTGATGAAGACTTGAGCGTGACGGGAATGCTTGGAGGCCGTCAGGCGAAGTAAGCACGCGCAAATAAAGAAGTGGCATCCCGTTTAAGCGGTTGGATTGTTCCAATGCCTCTCCACATCCTCTGCGTCCGCGCTAACGTCCCCGACGCCTCCAAACGCGCGGCGTTCGATGCGTGGCGCGAGCATCTTCCGGATGCTGTGAAATCATTCGGCGCGATGCGGGCGTGGCGCTACTGGCTTGCCAACGATCCGGCGGTGCATCTGGCGATGTATGAGTTTCCCGACCGCGCATCGCTCGATGCCGCCAACGAGGGCGAGGAGATCAAGCGGCTGGTGAAGGATTTCGATCGCGACTGGCCGGACGTCAAGCGGTCGCGCGAGATTCTTGTGCTGGCGGAGGAATGGCCGGCTCGGTAAGCTGCCTGCGGCCACGATATTGGGCCTGCGGGGGATTTCAGATGACCAGGCACTTGTCCGTTTCCGGGTTCGCAGCAATTTGTCTCGGCTTTGTTGCGTTTGTTTTGCTGGCCGCCGCTGCGCCGGCGCAAGCCGACGAGACCGTCAGCATCGGCGGCTCCCGCGCGGTTCTCATCAAACCGAAGGCGATCCATGCCAGCGTGATCCTGATGCCCGGCGGCAATGGCGCGATCCGTGCCGGCGACCACGGCGACATTCACGGTCTTCTCGGCAACCAGCTTGTCCGCACCCGCCATGCCTATGCGGCGCGCGGGCTCGCGGTGCTCGTGGTCGATGCGGACGTCAACCTCGCCAGTGCGGTGCAATACATGGCGGCCATCAAGCGGCCGGTCACGGTCATCGCGACCAGCCGCGGCACGCAGCGGGCGGCACGCGGCATCGCGGCGGGGGCACGGCCGAACGCGCTGGTGCTGACCTCGGGCTTCCTGAGCGCGGAGTCCGGCAGCAGTGACAACGTGGAATCGATCCTCGGATCGCCGGCCTTGTTGCCGCGCACGCTGGTGATCCATCACCGCGAAGACGCCTGCAGGTTCACGCTGCCCGCCGGTGTCGAACCGTTCATCAAGTGGTCGGCCGGGCGGGCGCATGTGCGGTGGGTGAGCGGCGGCGGCAATCAGGGCGACGCCTGCGAAGCCTTCGCCCATCACGGCTTCAACGGCCTCGACGGCCAGATCGTCGGGATGGCCGGGAGCTTCCATTGAGGCGGTGGGCGGGACCTCTCCTGTCATTCCGGACGGCTTGCATCGCAAGCCGATCCGGGATCCAGCAATCCAGGGTGCATTTCAACTTGACTGGATTCCTGCATGCGGCGGCGTCAGGGAGCCAGACGCACTTCCGGCCGGCTGCGGTGACGGGCGCGTCCTGCCACGCCGATTGTCTCGCAGAACTGTTGTGCTACCTGTGAGCCCATGCTTCCCGCCGATGCCGTTCTGCACCTGCTGGCCTTCGTGGCCTATGTCGCCGAAGCGATGACCGCGGCGCTGGCCGCCGGCCGCCGCAAGATGGATTGGGTCGGCGTGGCGCTGCTCGGCAGCGTCACCGCGCTCGGCGGCGGCTCGCTCCGCGATGTGCTGCTTGGGCACTATCCGCTGTCCTGGGTGCAAAATCCGTATCTGCTGGTGCTGACGGCGGGCGCGGCGCTTTTGACTATCGCGGTGGCGCGGGTGGCGCATCAACTCCGGCTGCTGTTTCTGGTGCTCGATGCGATCGGTCTCGTGGTGTTTTCCATTCTCGGCTGCGGCGTCGCCATCAGCCTCCATGAGCCGGTCATCATCGTCGTGGTGTCCGGCATGGTGACGGGCTGCGCCGGCGGCGTGCTGCGCGATGTCCTGTGCAACGACGTGCCGCTGCTGTTTCGCAGCGAGCTTTATGCCAGCGTCTCCGTGGTCACCAGCGCAATCTATGTGGGGGGACACGTGCTCGGCATCGCGCATCCGATCGTCACGCTGGTCGCTTTTGCGATCGGCCTGGCGTTCCGCCTGCTGGCAATCAGGTTCAAGTGGGAAATGCCGAAGTTCGTTTACGATCGGGAGGGGTGAACGGGGCGCATCGGCCAAAGAAAGACCCGCCGATTAGGGCGGGTCCGAAGCATTTAAAAAACGAGGGGCCTGTAATCAATCTGACCCGCCCGAGAGGGCGGGCCGTCGTTGATCTCGGCTCTTATCACCACCAGGTGCGGCAGACGCGGCGGCCCGGACCCCAGTAGCGGCAGCGGCGATGCTCGGGACGCACCACGATCACACGGCCGCCGACATTCGGACGGCATCCGCCACGCGGTCCGCGATGGAAGCCGCGGCCGCAGCCGCCCGCAACTTGAATGACGTCTGCGTGCGCGCCGGGTGCGGCGGGCGCCAACGGCATGGCATCGGCCATTCCGAAGGTGGCAACCGATCCGGCGAGAAGTGCTGCTGCGAAAAGTGCTTTCATTGGGGGATCCTCTGGTTCGGCCGCGATAATGCGGCAGTTTTTACATGCCCGACGCGGGAGGGTCGGCAACGAATGACCGTGCCGGAGGGGAGGTCGTCACGGTGCACCCGTGACGCCACTTGGCAACGCCGTACCTTAACGCAAGCTGAACGGTCTTGTTCCCTCCGGTCCGTATGGCCCCCGTCGGTTATATTTCGACGAGGACCGAAACATCTTTACGCTGCGGCCGCTAGCGTTTCGGCGTCCCTGTCATGGAGGCTTCATGACCATCACTGTTTTCATCCGCTACCAGATCGATCCGTTGAAGCGCGACATGTTCGAGCAATATGCCCGCCGTTGGCTCGAGATCATTCCGGCGTGCGGCGGCGATTGCCTCGGCTACTGGATGCCGTATGAGGGCACCAACAACATTGCGTTCGGGCTGGTCTCCTTTGACAGCCTCGCAGCATATGAAGCCTATCGCGCCAGACTGCGCGGTGACGGCGAGGGACTCGCCAATTTCGGATTCGCCGAGAAAAATCGGCTGATCCTCGCGGAGGAGCGCACCTTTTTGCGTCAGGTTGCGGTATAAGCGAGCGCATCCCGACAGGAGCGCGCCCATGATCGCGGTAATTTTCGAAGTCTGGCTCAAGCCGGATTACATGCAGGATTATTTCGATCTCGCCGCGGAGTTGCGCCCCAGTCTCGAAAAGGTCGACGGCTTCATTTCGGTGGAGCGATTCGAGAGCCTGACCGAGAAAGGGAAGTTTGTGTCGCTGTCGTTTTTCCGGGACGAGGAAGCCGTGGCCGCGTGGCGCAACACCCAGGAGCATCGCGTGACGCAAGGGAAAGGCCGCGCGCGGATCTTCGCCAATTACCGGCTGCGGGTCGCGCATGTCCTGCGCGATTACGGGTTGAACGAACGTGAGCAGGCGCCGAAGGACAGCCGGGCGCGCCACGATGTAAGCGGTGTGTCTGCGTCGGCCAACACCACGACGTCATGACGAAAGGATGGAAAATGCCGCTGTCGGCTGAAGAAAAACGCAAAGCCTTCCGCGCGCTGCACGAGAGCGGCTGCTTCGTTATTCCCAATCCGTGGGATGTCGGTAGCGCGAAGGCGCTGGAGATGATGGGGTTCAAGGCGCTTGCCTCGACGAGCGCGGGGCTCGCCTGGTCACTCGGCAAAGCCGACAACCACATCACGCTCGGGGATGTCTGCAATCACCTGACGGCGCTGTGTGACGCGGTCGATCTTCCGGTCAATGCGGACTTCGAGAACGGCTTTGCCGTCGAGCCCGAAGGTGTCGCGGCCAATGTTGCGCGCGCGGCGACGACGGGTGTGGCGGGACTCTCCATCGAGGACTCCACGGGTGACAAGACGAAGCCGCTGTATGACCGCACACTCGCAATCGATCGCATCAAGGCGGCCCGCAACGCCATTGACGCCGATCGCAGCGGCGTCGTTCTGGTCGGGCGCTGCGAGGCGTTTCTATGGGGGCAGCCCGATCTGAAACTCGTGATCGACCGGCTGCAGGCCTACGGGGAGGCCGGGGCGGATTGTCTTTACGCGCCCGGACTGAAAGCGAAGGACGACATCGCGACAGTGGTCAAGGCGGTGCATCCCAAGCCGTTCAACCTGTTGATCGGCTCGCCGGGGCTGAGCGTCGCGGAAGCCGCCGATCTCGGCGTCCGCCGGATCAGCGTTGGCGGCGCGTTGGCGCGCGCGGCGTGGAGCGGCTTCTTGCGGGCGGCGCAGGAGATCGCGGAGAAGGGGACGTTCGACGGGCTCGGGACAGGTCATCCCGGAGGCGAACTCAACGGGATGTTTTCGCGGTAGATTTACAAAACAAACGGCGGGCGTCTGGCGCCCGCCGTTTCGTTCTCCACCGACTCCGGCGCTACTTCGTTGCGCCCGGCGTGGGGTTGTTGTCGCTTTGCGGTTGGGCGGCCGCCGGCGGCTGGGCCGGCTTCGGCGCCGGAGCCGCCCCCGTCGTCATGCCGGGTTGCGTATTGGTCGGCGTTACGTCGCGCACGCCGGGCGCGACCGGCGGCTTCGACGCATTGTTCTGGGCGGTATTCTGTGTCGCCGGGGCAGGCTGCGACGCCGTAGTCGTCTCGGTCGAGGAATTGTTCAAGCCGTAGAATACGACGCCGAGAACGACAGCAACGGCGACGGCAAACAATGCGATGCGTCCATTATTCGCCGGCCCCTCCGCCAGCTCGGGGTCGGGTTGCAGCTCCCGGTCGAGTTGCTCGGCGCGCCGGATGTCATTTTCGGCGAGATCGCGCTGATAAGGATCATTCGGATTGTGTTCATAGGCCATGACGGGTGCTCCTTTCCCAGCGAGTCAATCGCCGGCATCAGCGGGGGTTCCGGCGAAGGCGTGGATTTGACGCTTATCGGCCGGACTGTCCGACAGGGTGAGTCACTGTCGGCGTTGCCGGCCCGGTTATTGTTCGCGCGGCGTTGAACTCGTAGAACCCGATGCTGAGCGCGACCAGAATGGCGATGCCGATCACGGCTTTCATTCGCTTGTGGTTATTGCGTTCACCGAAGCCGCCATGGGGATGAGGCATCGACGCGCCCCCCAGCCTGTCGGCGCGGGTCGTCCAGCCGTCTCCAAGGTTCTGGAACATGGCGTCCTCCACAATATTTTGAGTTGATGCCGAACTAACGGCGCACCACGTTTGAAGTTCCGGCGATCGCATTGGATGCGGCAGTGCACAACGAAGCACACCGCCCGCGGTCAGAACATCAGTGATGGGCCGGATCGGACTGATTCTCGGCCGCGACATGCCTCGCGAAGCAGTCGAGGGGCCGAGCCGAACCCGGCGATTACGTCCTTTCGTGAGACCCCCGCGCGGCGACATAAGGCAAAATGCCGCGCATCGATTTGGGAATGAAATTGCGATCTGAAAATGCGGGTCTTCGTTGCCTAAATTCTTGATGCCTTGAGCGCGCAAAGCGACATAGAGTAGTTCTAATAAAGATCAATCACCAGCGCATGTGCCGGTGCCAGCCACGGTTAGAGGGCGGAATGGGAATCAACCAAGGTCCGATCAGTCTCGATCAGAAATATACCCAGGGCTCGGGCCACGTCTTCATGACGGGCATTCAGGCGCTGGTTCGGTTGCCGATGGCGCAAATTCGCCGCGACCGCGCCGCCGGTCTCAACACCGCGGGCTTCATTTCCGGGTATCGCGGTTCGCCGCTCGGCGGTTACGACCAGCAACTCTTTGCCGCCCGAAAACATCTCGAGCAATACAACATCAAATTCCAGCCAGGCGTGAACGAGGATTTGGCCGCGACCGCGATCTGGGGCTCGCAACAGCTCAATCTTTCACCCGGCGCGAACTACGACGGCGTGGTCGGCATCTGGTACGGCAAGGGCCCCGGCGTCGATCGCTGCGGCGACGTATTCCGCCACGGCAACGCGGCGGGTTCGGCCAAAAACGGTGGCGTGCTGTGTCTCGCCGGCGACGATCATGGCGCGAAATCCTCGACCGTGCCGCACCAGTCGGACCATGCCTTCATCTCGGCGCTGATGCCGTATCTCTACCCGTCGTCGATTCACGAAATGATCCAGATGGGTCTGCTCGGCATCGCGATGTCGCGTTACTCCGGCTGCTGGGTCGGCATGAAGGTCATCACCGAGACGGTGGAGACCACCGCCGAGATCGACCTCGCGGACGAGCTGACCCCGTTCGTCATTCCGACCGACTTCGAGATGCCGCCCGGCGGGCTGAACCTGCGCTGGCCCGACGATCGCTACGATCAGGACCGCCGGTTGCAGGACTACAAGGGTTTTGCCGCGCTGGCGTTCGCGCGCGCCAACAAGGTCAACCGCATCACCATGGATTCGCCGAACGCGCGGTTCGGCATCATGGCCTCGGGCAAGAGCTACGAGGACATCCGCCAAGCGTTGCGCGAACTCGGGATCACCGAGCAGGTCGCGGCGAAAATCGGTCTGCGGCTCTACAAGATCGGCATGCCGTGGCCGCTGGAGCCGCAGGGCGTGCGCGAATTCGCCGTCGGGCTTGAAGAGATTCTGATCGTCGAGGAACGGCGCGAGATCGTCGAGAACCAGGTCAAGCAGGAGCTGTTCAACTGGCGCGACGACGTGCGGCCGCGCATCATCGGCAAGATGGACGATCACGACAAGCCGTTCCTGCCGTTCGCGCAGGAATTGAGCGTCGCGTCGCTGGCGAGCTCGCTGACCGAGCGGCTGCTGCGGCTCAACCTCAACCCTGAGGTTGCGGACATGTTGCGCGCGAAAGCCGACTGGTTCAACGGCCGTCAGGCAACGCAGATGCAGGCGGTGGCGCCGATCGCCCGCACGCCGTATTTCTGTTCGGGCTGTCCGCACAACACCTCGACGAAGGTGCCCGACGGCAGCCGCGCCTTTGCCGGCATCGGCTGTCACTTCATGTCGCTGTGGATGGACCGCAACACCGAGACCTTCACGCACATGGGCGGTGAGGGCGTGCCGTGGGTCGGTGTCGCGCCGTTCACCAACGAGAAGCATGTGTTCGCCAATCTCGGCGACGGCACCTACTTCCATTCCGGCAGCCTCGCGATCCGTCAGGCGGTGTCGTCCGGCGCCAACATCACCTACAAGATCCTCTATAACGACGCGACCGCCATGACCGGCGGCCAGCATGTCGACGGCGAACTGTCGCCGCAGCAGATCACCTTCCAGCTTCACGCCGAGGGTATTCGCGACATCTATCTGGTGTCCGAGAATCCCGATGCCTATCCGGCGTCGAGCATCGCGCCGGGCGTGAAGACCGCGCATCGTGACGAACTTGATTCGGTCATGAAGGCGTGCCGCGAGATCAAGGGCGCATCCGCCATCGTGTTCGTGCAGACCTGCGCGGCCGAGAAGCGCCGCCGTCGCAAGCGCGGCACCATGGAGGATCCGCGCCGCCGCGTGCTGATCAATCCGGCCGTCTGCGAGGGCTGTGGCGATTGCTCGGTGCAATCCAACTGCATCTCCGTCGAGCCGCTCGAAACCGAGATGGGTCGCAAGCGCACCATCAACCAGTCGTCCTGCAACAAGGACTATTCCTGCCTCAAGGGCTTCTGCCCGTCATTCGTCACGGTCGACGGCGGCCGGCTGCGCGCCCGTGCGCCCGCCGACCTCGGTGCGATCGGCGAGCTTCCCGAGCCGGCGTCGCGGCCGACTCTCGACAAACCCTACAACATCGCGGTGGGCGGCGTCGGCGGCACCGGCGTCTTGACCATCGGCGCGTTGCTCGGCATGGCTGCGCATATCGAGGGCAAGGCCAGCATGATCCTCGACATGTCCGGTCTCGCGCAGAAGGGCGGCGCGGTGCTGAGCCACGTCCGGCTGTCGCAGCACACCGCCGACGTGACCTGTTCGCGTATCGTCACCGGCACCGCCGACCTCGTGATTGCCGCCGATGAGGTGGTCGCCGCCTCCAAGGACACGATGACGCTGTGCGAGTCGAGCCGCACCGCCGGCATCATCAACACACACCTGATCCCGATTGCGGATTTCATCCTCAATCGTGATTTCAACTTCCAGAGCCGCAAGGTCAACCACGTCCTCGAGACCGCGCTGCGCAAGGACTCGACGTTCTTCGATTTCACCAAGCCCGCGGAAACGCTGCTCGGCGACTCCATCGCCACCAATATGATGATGATGGGCTACGCCTACCAGCGGGGCCTGTTGCCGCTGACGGCCGCGGCCATCGAGCAGGCGATCGAGGTCAACGGCGTCGCGGTCAGGATGAACACGGAAGCTTTCCGGCTTGGGCGGCTCGCCGCCGTCGATCCCGCGCGGCTCGCGGGCATGATGAAAGGGCAGGAGGAGCCCGCTGTTGCCAAGACGCTCGATGAGATGTCGCTCGATGAGATCATCGCGCACCGCTCGGCACACCTCACGAACTATCAGGACAAAGCGCTTGCGGACAAATATCAGGCGCTGGTCGACCGCGTGAGGGATGCCGCGACCAGGGGGGGCTATGGCGAGGCGCTGCCGCGCGCGGTTGCGATCAATTACGCAAAGCTGCTCGCCTACAAGGACGAGTACGAGGTGGCGCGGCTCTTCACCGACGGCCGTTTCGAGAAGCAGCTTCGCGATCAGTTCCAGGGCGACTACAAGATCAGCTTCCATCTCGCGCCGCCGGTTCTCGCGAACGAGACGGATGCGCTCGGCCGCCCGGCCAAGAAGACGTATGGGCCGCGCATGATGACGGCGTTCCGGCTGCTCGCGAAGATGAAGGGCCTGCGCGGCACCGCATTCGATCCGTTCGGTTACAGCGCCGAGCGAAAGATGGAGCGCGACTTGATCGCGGGATACGAGAAGGACGTGGCGTTCGTGCTCGACAAGCTGTCTCCGGCCAACATCGAGATCGCGACCGAGCTGCTGTCGTTGCCGGATCGCATCCGCGGCTACGGCCCGGTGAAGGAGAAGGCGGTCGCTGACGCCAAAATCCGCTATGCGGAATTAGCGCGCGATCTTGTCGATCCGCCGCCGGCGCCCAGGCAAATCGCGGCGGAATAGGGCGTTGCGCTGGGGGTGGGGCTCGAACCGCGAGTCCCGCTTGCCATCCGTGAGATCACGGTCCAAGACATTCGCTGGGAGACGCTACCAGCGGAGATTTTGGTTTGACCATCAAGGGCAAGGCGTACATCGCCGGCATCTACGAGCATCCGACCCGGCATGCGCCGGACAAATCCACCGCGCAGCTCCACGCCGAGGTCGCCAAGGGCGCGTTGGAAGACGCGGGCCTCACCAGCAGGGACGTGGACGGCTATTTCTGCGCCGGCGACGCACCGGGCGGCCTGTGGCCGATGGTCGACTATCTCGGGCTCAAGCCGCGCCATGTCGACTCCACCGAGACCGGCGGCTGCTCCTACATCATCCATCTCGGTCACGCCGCCGAGGCCATCGCGGCGGGCAAGTGCTCGATCGCGCTGATCACGCTCGCGGGCAAGCCGCGCACCGGGCCGATGCCGCCGCGCGCCGCCGGCGCCGAAGCCGATTTCGAAGCGGCCTATGGCGCCACCACCCACAACGCCTACGGCATGTGCGCGATGCGCCACATGCACGATTACGGCACCACATCCGAGCAACTCGCCTGGATCAAGGTCGCCGCCTCGCATCACGCGCAATACAATCCCCACGCAATGCTGAAGGACGTCGTCACCGTCGAGGACGTCCTGAACTCGCCGATGATCTCCGACCCCCTGCATCGCATGGACTGCTGCGTCGTCACCGACGGCGGCGGCGCGCTGATCGTCACCACGCCGGAAATCGCCAAAAGCCTGAAGAAGCCGCCGGTGCGGCTGATCGGACACGGCGAGGCGATGAAGGGGCCGCGCGGGGGCAAAGATCTCGACCTGACATATTCGGCCGGCGTGTGGTCCGGCCCGCGCGCCTTCGAGGAAGCGGGCGTGACGCCGAAGGATATCAAGTACGCATCGATCTACGACAGCTTCACCATCACGGTGCTGATGCAGCTCGAGGACATCGGCTTCTGCGAGAAGGGCCAGGGCGGAAAATTCGTCGCCGACGGCAACCTGATCTCGGGAGTCGGCAAGCTGCCCTTCAACACCGACGGCGGCGGGCTGTGCAGCAACCACCCCGTCAACCGCGGCGGCATGACCAAGATCATCGAAGCCGTCCGGCAGTTGCGCGGCGAGGCGCATCCGAAGGTGCAGGTCAAGAACTGCGACCTCGCCATCGCCCACGGCACCGGCGGATTGTTGGGCGTCCGCCATGCCGCCTCGACCGCCATCCTGGAGCGCGTGTGATGACCGAAGCCAAGAAGCATCCGACACCGCAGGGCAATCCCGAGAGCCAGCCGTTCTGGGACGCGGCGAAACAGGGCAAGTTCCTGATCAAGCGCTGCATGGCCTGCGGCGAGCCGCACTACTTTCCGCGCGCGATCTGCCCGTTCTGCTTTTCCGACAAGACGGTGTGGGAAGAGTCGTCGGGCGAGGGCGAGATCTACACCTTCAGCCTGATGCGGAAGTCCGCGAACGGTCCCTACGCGATCGGCTACGTCAAGCTGAAGGAAGGTCCGGCGTTGCAGACCAATTTCGTCGATTGCGATCTCGAAAAGCTGAAGATCGGCCAGAAGGTGAAGGTGGTGTGGAAGCCGACCGACGGCGCGCCGCTGCCGTTCTTCACGCTGGTGTAGCTTCCCGGATGCTGCGCATCGCGCCGCGTTAGCGGCGGGGTGCGCTGCTGATCCGGGATCGTTCGAGGGACAGCACTTGCAATGGTCCCGGCTCTGCGGAGCGGCATGAATGCCGCACCGCGTCCGGGACACAGAAAATCCGGAGGAAAGATGTCCGCGCGCTACGACGAACTGATGGCCATGAAAAATCTCGGCCAGAAATACAGCTACACGGACCGCGAGGTGATGCTCTACGCGTACGGCATCGGGCTCGGCGCCGATCCCATGGACGAGAAGGAACTGGCCTTCGTCAACGAGGCGACGTACACGCCGCGCGAGTTGAAGGTGGTCCCGACCTTCGCGTCGGTCGCGGCGTGGGGTTCGGGGCCGGGCGACATGAAGCTGAACCGTCTTCTGGTCGTCGACGGCGAGCGCGACATCACGTTTCATAAGCCGCTGCCGGTGGCCGCCAACATCATCGCCGATTCCTCTGTGCTCGGCGTATTCGACAAGGGCAAGGACAAGGGCCTCGTGATCCGGCACCAGACCGTGCTGAAGGACGAGAGCGGCGAGAAGCTCGCGACGCTGGTGGCGTCCCGCTTCGCGCGCGGCGACGGCGGCATCGGCGGCCCGTCGGACGGCCAGCCCGATCCGCACACGGTGCCGAAGCGCGCGCCGGACCGCTCGGTGGATATTTCGACGCGGCCGGACCAGGCGCTGATCTACCGTCTCTGCGGCGACCGCAATCCGCTGCACAGCGACCCCGAATTCGCGCAGCGCGCCAAGTTTCCGCGTCCCATCCTGCACGGCATGTGCACCTATGGCATCACCTGCCGCGGCGTGCTCCAGACCTATGCCGACTACGACGCCAAGGCGTTCAGGCAGCATGTGGCGCGGTTCTCGTCGCCGGTTTATCCCGGCGAGACCGTGACCATGGACCTCTGGAAGGACGGCAACGTGATCTCGTTCGAGGCGCGGGTGAAGGCCCGGGATGTCACGGTCATCAAAAACGGCAAGACGGTGCTGGGCTAAAAGCGAAATGCGTGCCCCGGACGCGGCGCGGCATGAAATGCTGCGCCGCTGAGCCCGGGCCGTCACGAAGCACGGCGATTGTGGCGATCCCGGCTCTGCGGAGCGGCACGAAGAGCGCCGCACCGCGTCCGGGACAAGGACAGGAGAACCACCATGGGACTGCTTGAGGGCAAGGTTGCGATCATCACCGGTGCGGGCGGCGGTCTTGGCGAAGCCTACGCAAAACTGTTCGCGCGCGAAGGGGCGTCGGTGGTGGTCAACGATCTCGGCGGCCCTCGCGATGGCTCGGGCTCCGACAAGTCGATGGCGCAACACGTCGTCGACGCCATCAAGGCCGAGGGCGGCAAGGCGGTCGCCAACGGCGCCGACATTTCGACCATGGCCGGCGGGCAGTCGGTGTTCGACGACGCCATCAAGAACTTTGGCCGCGTGGACATCCTCGTCAACAACGCCGGCATCCTGCGCGACGAGACCTTCGCCAAGGCGCAGGAGGCGAACTGGGACAAGGTCATCAAGGTGCATCTCAAAGGCACCTTCTGCGTCACCCAGCCGGTGTTCAAGTGGATGCGCGAGAATGGCGGCGGCGTCATCGTCAACACGTCGTCGACGTCGGGCCTGATCGGCAATTTCGGCCAGACCAACTATGGCGCGGCCAAGGGCGGCATCTGGGGCCTGTCGAACGTGCTGGCGATCGAGGGCCGCAAATACAACATCCGCGTCTGGACGCTGGCGCCGGGCGCGCTGACCCGCATGACCGCCGACCTGCCGCGCTACAAGGAGAATCCCGGCGCGGCGCTTGGACCCGACGGAATCGCGCCCGCCGTGCTCTACATGGTCTCGGACCTGTCCGGCGATCAGACCGGCAAGGTGCTTGGCGTTTCCGGTCCCCGCGGCGTTCGCGAGATGCGGATGATGGAAATGGAGGGCTGGAAGCCGCCGTTCACCGGCTGGAAGGCGCAGGACATCGTCGCCCACGCCAAGGAGATTTTTTTCTCCGACGAGGATGTCAAGAAGGGCGCGCGGCGGTTTTGACCCACAACGAGGGGAAAGATGCTGCTGAGGGAGGCTCATTCCGAGGAGTTGGCCGCATTGACGGAGCTCTGTCTGCGTTCCAAGGCGGTGTGGGGATATGATGCCGATTTCATGCGCGCCTGCCGCGCTGAGCTGACGCTGACGCCTGCCGCGCTCGATCAGTCGCATGTTCAGGTTGCTGAAATCGGTGGCTGTCCGGCGGGCATTGTGCAGGTATCGATCCGCGGTGATGAGGCGCAACTGGATAAGCTGTTCGTGGCCCCGGATCGACTGAGAAGCGGGGTGGGTCGCGACCTTCTTTTATGGGCCGCGGCCAAGGCGCGCAAATCCGGCGCCTGCACGCTCGTGATTGAGGCTGATCCCGGTGCTGCGGCATTTTACAAGCATTTTGGTGCCGTCGACGATGGTTTGGTGCCGTCCGGTTCAATTACGGGGCGCTTTCTCCCAAGGCTGGTCCTTGCTTTGAAGGATTTGTGACGAGGTGGTATTGTCGCCGCAACCGGGCCGGCCGGATCCGAAATCAAGAAGGCTCTCATGAAACTCACTGCGCAAGCTGCTGGCACTTTCGCCATTGCCCCGACACCGTTTCACGACGACGGACGGATCGACGAGAAATCCATCGATCGGCTGACCGACTTTTATGGCGAAGTCGGCTGCGAGGGCGTCACCGTACTCGGCATTCTCGGCGAAGCGCCCAAGATGGACAGCGCAGAGGCGCTGCAGGTCGCGACGCGCTTCATCAAGCGTGCCAAGACCATGCAAGTCGTCGTCGGCGTATCCGCGCCGGGGTTCGCGTCCATGCGTGCGCTGGCGCGGGCCTCGATGGATGCCGGCGCGGCCGGCGTCATGATCGCGCCGCCGCCGTCGCTGCGCACCGACGATCAGATCGTCAACTATTTCAAGCAGGCGGAAGAAGCCATCGGCGACGACATCCCCTGGGTGCTGCAGGATTATCCGCTGACCCTGTCGGTGGTGTTCACGCCGGCGGTGATCCGCAGGATCGTCATGGACAGCAAGTCCTGCGTGATGCTCAAGCATGAGGACTGGCCTGGGCTTGAGAAGATCACCGCGCTGCGCAATTTCCAGAGGGACGGCTCGCTGCGGCCGATGTCGATCCTGTGCGGCAACGGCGGCACCTTCCTCGATTTCGAGATGGAGCGCGGCGCGGACGGCGCCATGACCGGCTACGCCTTCCCGGAATTGCTGATCGACGTTGTCAGGCTCTCCAAGGCGGGCAAGCGCGATGCCGCGCACGATCTGTTCGACGCCCATCTGCCTTTGATCCGCTACGAGCAGCAGCCGGGCGCGGGTCTCGCGGTCCGAAAATACGTATTGGCCAAGCGCGGCGTCATCGCGTCGAGCGCCCAGCGTAAGCCGGCCGCGGGCATCACGCCGGCGGCGAAGGCGGAGGTGGACTATCTGTTGTCACGGGTGGCGCGCGTCGACAAGCGGGCGAACCTTCACCCCCAGTCGAGCGCGGCTGGTTGATCCCATGACGAGGGACCCAGCGCCGGCGCGTCCGGCCTCCACCGTCTTGCTGATGCGGGATGCCGTTGGCCGCCGCGAAATCGAAATCTTCATGATGGTGCGCCATATCCAGATTGAATTCCAGTCTGGTGCCCTGGTGTTTCCGGGCGGCAGCGTCGATCCCGGCGATCAGGAGATTGCCGCTCGACCCGATCTGCATACGGCGGTGACGGGGGAGAGCGCCGCGATGTTGAATTTCCGCATCGCCGGGATTCGCGAGACGTTCGAGGAGAGTGGCATTCTGCTGGCCCGGCCGCGCGGATCGGATGCGCTGGTCACCGCGTCCCGCGCCGCCGAGCTCGAAGCGGCGCACCGTGCCGCATTGTGCGAGGGCAAGGTGTCGTTCGCGCAAGTTCTCTCGGACAATGAACTGGTGGCGGCGCTTGATCTGCTGGTGCCCTATGCGCACTGGATCACGCCAGAGGGCATGCCGAAGCGGTTCGATACCTGGTTCTTTCTGGCAGCCGCGCCGCCGGAGCAGATGGGCCGCCACGACGGCAAGGAATCGACGGACTCGATCTGGCTGTCGGCACGTGAGGCCCTGGCGGGCAGCGAGAGCGGCCGCTTCAAATTGCCGTTTCCGACCACGCGCAACTTGATCCGGCTCGGCAAGCAACGGGATGTCGCTGCGGCGCTCGATGACGCCGGCACCCGCACCATCGTCACCGTCCTGCCGGAAGTGGTGAAGCGCGGCGACACGCGCCGCCTGCGCATCCCGCGCGAGGCGGACTATGACGGCGAGGAATTCGAGGTCGCCGGCTAAAGCGGGTTGACATGAAGTTGCATCACCGTCATTGCGAGGAGCGCGAGCGACGAAGCAATCCAGTTCTTTCCTTGTGGCTCTGGATCGCTTCGCTCGCAATGCCAGCGCAGGGTGGTTCAACCTAACTTCATCATGCTTTAGGTGCGTCCCGGACCATGCTTTAGGGGCGTCCGGCCTAACCAGCGGCCGCCTTCGGTGCGCTCGCGGCCTCGGCATACTGCTTGCGCAACTCGCGCTTCAGGACCTTGCCGGCGCCGGACAGCGGGAACGGCGCGCTTCGGATGTCGACGCTGCGCGGGCACTTGTAATGCGCGATCTTCTCCTTGCAGAAGGCGATGATCTCGGCGGCGTTGACGCTGGCGCCGGCTTTCGGGATCACGAAGGCATGCACCGTCTCGCCCCATTGCTCGCTGGGAACGCCGATGACGGCGCATTGCGATACGGCCGGATGCTGGGTGATGACGTTTTCGACTTCCATGGAGTACACGTTTTCGCCGCCGGAGATGATCATGTCCTTCACCCGGTCGACCAGATAGACGTAGCCTTCCTCGTCCATGTAGCCGCCGTCGCCGGTGTGCATCCAGCCATCGATCAGCGCCTTCGCCGTCTCCTCGGGCCGCTCCCAGTAACCCATCATCACATTCGCGCCGCGCACCGCGACCTCGCCGACGGTGCCTGATGGCACCGGCTTGTGGTCGGCATCGACGATCCGGACCTCGCAGCCGATCGCGGCACGGCCGCAGGCGCGCTGCCGGTTCTTCTTGCGGGCTTCGGCACTGATGTGCTGGTCCCAAGTCAGGTGCGTGGCGACCGGCGACAGTTCGGTCATGCCGTAGAGCTGATTGAACGCGGTGCCGGGGAGGCCGGCCATGGCGCGGTTGAGCAGGGCTTCGCTGATCGGCGAAGCTCCGTACATGATCCGCTTGAGCGACGACATGTCGGCGGTGCCGAAATCCGGATGGTCGCTGAGCATCTGGATCATGGTCGGCACCAGCAGCGTGACCGTGACCCTCTCGTGCGCGACCGCCGCCATGACGCCCTCCGGCGTGAAGGAGCGGATCACCACGTTGGTGCCGCCGCCGATCAGCGAGCAGAACATCCCGGCGCCGTTCGCGAGGTGAAACATCGGCGCTGCGTTCAGATAGACCGAGCCCTCGGGCAGAAGGCCCTCGGCCAGCATGTGCAGCGCATTGCTGACGAGATTGCCATGGCTGAGCATCACGCCCTTGGAGCGGCCGGTGGTGCCGCCCGTGTAGAAAATGCCGGCCAGGTCGTCGCGCCCCGCCATGGTATCCGGAACGGGGGCGGATTTCTCGACAAGCGTTTCGTAGTGCAGGGCGCCCGCAGGGCCAGCGTCGTCATCGGCGTAGATCAGTTTCAGCGAGGCCGCCTTCGCGAGCTCCGTTCCCATCGCCGCAAAGGCCTTGTCGACAACAAGGGCGCTGGCCCGGCAGTCATGCAGGGAGTCCTCGATTTCGGCCTGACTCCAGCGGATGTTGGTGGGCACGATGACCGCGCCGGCCCAGGCGATGCCGAGATAAAGCTCGAGATAACGATCGGAGTTCAGCATCAGGACGGCAACCCGGTCGCCGCGCTGGATTCCGAGATGCTGGAGCGCGCCCGCAAGGCGCGCGACACGGTCGCCGACGTCCCGCCATGACCTGCGTCGTTCGCCATCGACTGTCGCGAGGCCGCGAGAGCTGGTTTGCATCACGCGGCGCAAGCCCTGTGTCACATTCATCGGCGTTCTCCTCACGCGGTATCGGGTGCTGCCTGCACCTCTGCTTTGCGTCCGATCATAGCGCTGGAAGAAGGGCCCGCAAGTCGTCGTTCGGCTTGGAGCTATCAGGCAAAAGGGAAGGGTCGGCGCGAGAAGGACAGTTTGCGCCGCAAAAATCTCGCGGTCGGCCCAAACTTGCGGCAAAGCGTCGTCATGCGCGCTCGCGGACGACAGAATTTTTATCTCGTTGACGCTGCTCTTTTTGCACGCCTAACATTCCCACAGGCCCCTTGAGAGGCCATGGGAGGAATGCATGACACGATCTGCCGATCAATCTGGTTTTGCGCGCCCAAAATTCGTCAAGGCGGTGAAGGTCGCGGAATCGATCTGCGTCGCCGCTGTGACAGCCGCCGTGATCTGGTCCGGCGTCGCTCGTGCCGACGACAAGCCGCTGACCGAAGCGCAGATCAAGACTGTGACATCGGCGGTCGACGACGCTGCGATCCAGGCCAATGCGAAAACCACCAAGGACTGGCTCAGCTACGGCCTCGACAACGCCGGCACGCGCTTCAGCAAGCTCGACCAGATCAACGCGGGCAACGTCAGCAAGCTCGGCCTCAAATGGTCCTACGATCTCGACTCCATACGCGGCGTCGAAGCGACCCCGATCGTCGTGGACGGCATCATGTACGTCACCGCATCATGGAGCGTGGTACATGCGATCGACGTCCGTAACGGCAAGCGGCTGTGGTCCTACGATCCCGGCGTGCCGCGCAGCGTCGGCTACAAAGGCTGCTGCGACGTCGTCAATCGCGGCGTCGCCCTCTACAAGGGCAAGGTCTATGTCGGCACCTATGACGGCCGTCTCGTTGCGCTCGACGCGGCGACCGGCAAGAAGCTGTGGGAAAAAGACACAGTGATCGATCACAGCCGCTCCTACACCATCACCGGCGCGCCGCGCGTCGTGAAGGGGAAGGTGCTGATCGGCAACGGCGGCGCCGAATACGGCGTGCGCGGCTACATCACCGCCTACGATGCCGAAACCGGCGCGCAGGCATGGCGCTGGTTCTGTGTGCCCGGCGACCCGTCGAAGCCCTACGAGGACGAGTCGATGGAGAAGGCCGCCAAGACCTGGGATCCGGCCGGCAAATACTGGGTCGCAGGAGGTGGCGGCACACCGTGGGAAACCATCACCTACGATCCCGAGCTCAACCTCGTCTATATCGGCACCGGCAACGGTTCGCCGTGGAATCGCAAATTCCGCAGTCCGTCGGGCGGCGACAATCTGTATCTCGCGTCCATCGTCGCGCTGAACCCCGACACCGGAAAATACGTCTGGCACTATCAGGAGACGCCCGGCGATAGCTGGGACTACACCTCCGTCCAGCCCATGATCCTCGCGGACATCACCATTGATAGCAAGCCGCGCAAGGTGATCCTGCACGCTCCGAAGAATGGTTTCTTCTTCGTCATCGACCGCACCAACGGCAAGTTCATCTCGGCGAAGAACTTCGTCGATGTGAACTGGGCCACTGGCTACGACAAGGACGGACGGCCGATGGAAATCGCCGCCGCCCGCGGCGATGCCCCCTTCGATGCGATCCCCGGCCCTTACGGTGCTCACAACTGGCAGCCAATGTCCTACAACCCGCAGACCGGCCTGGTTTATCTGCCGGCGCAGAACGTGCCGATCAACCTGACCTCGGAGAAGGAGTTCAAGTTCAATGAGGTTGCGCCCGGCAAGCCGCAGAGCGGCACCGGCTGGAACCTCGGCTACTCGGTCAACGCCGTGCCTCCGAAGAGCAAGCCGTTCGGCCGGTTGATCGCGTGGGATCCGGTGAAGCAGCAGGCGGTCTGGAGCCATGACTTCGCCTCACCGTGGAATGGAGGCACCACCACGACGGCAGGCAACCTGGTCTTCCAGGGAACGGCCGATGGACACTTCGTCGCCTACAATGCCAAGACGGGTGAGAAGCTTTGGGAGGCTCCCACCGGAACGGGTGTCGTCGCCGGGCCCGTCACGTATATGGTGGACGGTACGCAGTATGTGTCGGTGGCGGCCGGTTGGGGTGGCGTTTACGGCGAAGCCGAGCGCGCCAACAACTCCGACATGCACGGGACCGTCTATACTTTCGCGATCGGCGGCACGGCCAAGCCGCCGGCCTTCACCCAGTTGCCTCCGCAGAAGCTGGTGCAGGGCGTGGCCTACAAGCCTGAGGACGTTGGCCCCGGGACACTGCTATACGTCACCAACTGCGCCTTCTGCCACGGTGTCCCCGGCGTGAACAAAGGCGGCAACATTCCGAATCTCGGCTATTCGAGCCCCGAGACCATCAGTCATCTGAAGGATATCGTGTTCAAGGGACCGTTCGTGGACAAGGGTATGCCGGATTTCACCGGAAAACTTTCCGATGAGGAGGTGACCAAGATCGCCGCCTTCATCCAGGGCACCGCCGACGCGGTCAGGCCCAAGAAGTAACGGTTGACGACGTTCGATCCGGCGGAGACGAAACTTCGCCGGATCGGCGGATTTGGGACCGATTAAAATCCCGGCCGCGCGCGGACTGCCGGGAGGGGTGGCCCGTGGCCCGTTCCCTCCTTGCCGTAATCCGGCGTATATAGGGCCGTTCGCAGTCCGGTCCTGACCCCATGGCATCCGCCTTCTCAGCATTCGCCCGGCGACTCCGGCCGTCCTCGCTCTCGATCGGGCAGATCACGTTCGGCGGCTTCCTGCTGGTTCTGGCGATCGTCGCGATCACCAGCGTCGCCAGCGTCGTGGCCATGCGTCGTCTCGACACCACCTTCGCGGAACTGCAGCGGCTGCAGAGCGTCGGCGATCTGGCCGAGGACATCGACCGGCGCATGAGCGAACTTCGGCTCGCAGCGCGGGATTTTGTCACCAATCCCGGCGCGCAGTCGAACCGGGTCTGGGAAGCCGCGTCCTCGTTGAATGAGTTGCTGAAGAAGACCCGCCTCGAACTCGCGCCCGAACAGCAAGATATGATCGACGGCGTGTCGACCCGGCTCGCGGCCTACCGTAACGGGATCGAGCGGGTCACCACGCTGATCGCGCGCCGCGCCGAACTGATCGAAACCCTGACTCCGTTACGCGAAAAACTTGAGACGGCGATCGAACAAGCCTCCGACCGGACCGTGGCGACGCGGTTGTTTCGCATCCAGAGCGACGTCGCGGCTGCGTTGCTGGCGCGCGATCCGGCGGCGGCGGAGCAATCGGCGGCAAAAATGCGGGCGCTGACGATCAGCGAGCCGCCGCTTCGCGACGCCGTCGAAGCCTATTCCGATGCGGCGATCGCCATTTCGCTGCGCGAGCGCCAGATCGCCGACCTCGACAAGGACGTGCTGGGCACCGAGGGGCGCCTGATCGGGCGCGTGACGGACCTGTTGCGCGAATTGAGCGCACGCCGCGGCCGGGTATTGTCGCACAATTTCGCCCGCATTCTCGCCGAAGCCCAGTGGCAGAGCATTGTTCTGGGATCGGCGGGCATCCTGGTCGGCATTCTCGCCTCGCTGTTCGTGGTGCGGCGAACGGTTCGCCCGCTGAAGGCGATCGCGAGAGCGATCCGTGCGCTCTCCGGCGGCGACAAGCAGGCGTCGATCCCGGCGACCGACGTCGACAACGAGATCGGCGATATTGCGCGCGCCGCCGAAGTTTTCCGGCGGGCGTTGGCCGACGCAGACGCCGCGCGCGAGGCCGCCGTGCACGCCCTTGCCGAGCAGCGCCTTGCGGAGGAAAGCTACCGCAAGCTGTTCGAGGGCTCGGTCGACGGGATCTACGTCACCACGCCGAAGGGCGAGTTGCTCAATGCCAATCCGGCACTGGCGCGCATGATGGGATACCAGACGCCGGAGGGCCTGATTCAGGGCATCGGCGACATCGCGCACACGATCTACGTCAATCCGGACGATCGTGCCGAATATCAGGCCCGGATGGCGCGCGACGGCACCGTCCGCGAATTCGAATACCAGGTTCGCAACCGGGAAGGCGCGATCCTCTGGCTTTCCGACAGTGCAACCGTCGTGCGCGACGATGACGGTCAGGTCATCCGTTATGAAGGCGTGGTGCGCGACATCACCGACCAGAAGCGTGCGGAGGCGGCGATCGCCGAGGGCCGCCGCCTGTTGCAACTCGTTATCGACACCGTGCCGGCGGTCATCAACGTCAAGGACGCCGACCTGCGCTACGTGCTGATGAACCGCTACATGGCCGGCATTTTCGGGATCGAACCGAAGGATGCCATCGGGCGGACCACGAGCGACCTGATGTCCCGCTACGGCGCGGTCAAGACCGACGAGAACGACAAGCGAGTTCTGGCAGGCCGCAAGGAACTCGGATTCTACGAGGAGGAATATCTGGATTCGTCGGGCACGATGCGGCAGTGGCTGGTCAACAAGCTGCCGATCCTCGGCGCGGATGGAAAGATCGAGAACATCGTGACGGTCGCCCTCGACATCGGCGATCGCAAGCGCAGCGAGCAGGAAATGCGACACGCCAAGGACGCGGCGGAAGCGGCGCTGCGCAACCTGCGGGAAACGCAGAATTCCCTGATCGAGGCGGAAAAACTCGCCGCGCTCGGGCGGCTGGTGGCGGGCGTTGCCCACGAGGTCAACAATCCTGTCGGCATCAGCCTGACGGTGGCCTCATCGCTGGAGCGCAAGGTCGCGACGTTCGCCGACGAAGTTGCACGCGGCGACCTGCGGCGCTCCAGTCTCAACGATTTCATCGCGACCAACCGCGATGCCGCCGCGCAACTGGTGGCCAATCTCAATCGCGCGGCCGAGTTGATCCAGTCGTTCAAGCAAGTCGCCGCCGACCGCAACTATTCGGACAAGCGAACGTTCGATCTCGGCGATTTGACTGAGCAGGTTGTCATGAGCTTGCGGCCTGGCTTGCGGAAGCACAACGTGACGTTGTCGGTGGATTGCGAACCAGATCTGTCGATGGACAGCTACCCCGGTCCCTATGGCCAGGTGCTGACCAATCTTTTCCTGAACGCGCTGGCTCACGCATTTCCCGACGGGAAAGGCGGTGCTGTCGACATCAAGGTCAGGGCTGTGGATCAGGAGTATGTCGAGGTGCTGTTTTCCGACAACGGATGCGGCATGAGCCTCGAGGTGCGGCGCAAGGCGTTCGATCCGTTCTTCACCACGCGGCGCGATCAGGGCGGCACCGGGCTCGGTCTCCACATCGTCTATAACATTGTAACGAGCCGCCTTGGCGGACGGCTCGATCTCGACACCAAGCCGGGCGAGGGAACGCAAATCCGCATCGTGCTGCCGCGCGTCGCGCCGCTGGATCTGGCGGCGGAATAGAATAACCTCCGCGGCGGTGGTCAGTCTGCGTCGACCAGCTTGCGCAAGGTTGCCTGAAAAATCTGACTGGCCTTTCCGACCAGCGCCGTTCCGTTCATCGTGCCCGACGTATCGGTAAAGGTGCCGGTGACGCCGGCGCCGACCGGATCAGGGCCGCCGAACAGCGGGCTGGCATCAGGGCTCGGCGTGTGACGCTGGATCAGAACCTCGCCCTTGAACGTGCCGTCGGGTTTCGCGACGTAGCTGCCAGTGTAGAACAGATAGGCGTCGCCGCCGAGGATTTTGCCGTCGCGGAACACCACGACGCCGCTCCCTTTGCCCGAGCGACCGTCGAGCAAAACGACGTGAATCGAATACAGCCCATTCTTCATGGTGATCCGCGCGCAGCCAGCCGTGTTGTCTTGTCCCGTCGCCATTATGGAAAGAGGCAACCCCTACGTCAACGCGCGTCAGGTCGTGGCGCGGGTCGGCATCAGATCGTACACGTGCGATGATACCGGCGGTCGTCATGTGGGTAGCGGAGTGACGTGCCTGCCGTGTCCGGAGTGCTCTGCGGTCGCTGCCATCCGAATCACCCACGCGCGCCGTCAATTCGCGTGACATCGACCCCTTGCGCTCCCTATAAGGGAGCGGTTGCGCTCGTAGCTCAGCTGGATAGAGCATCGGATTTCGATTCCGAGGGTCGGGAGTTCGAATCTCTCCGAGCGCGCCAGTACGCTGTCAACCAGCGTTCACCCTTGTTCACCCGTGAAAGACAAGCCCTTGCAACGCAAGGGTTTTTTGCTTTTTTGTGCCTTCTGACGTTCAGGGGTGACCGCCCATATCCACGATTAGAGCGGGAGTAAATCCGGGAGTTCGGATCTCCCTTTGGGGGCAAAATGGGAACACTGACAGCACTGCAAATCAAGAACGCCAAGGCTGGTGAGCGGCTTTTGGACGGAGATGGACTACGGCTCGAGGTTGATGCCAAAGGCCGCGGCCGGTGGTTTTTCCGATACACGTCGCCAGTGACACGCAAGGAGCGACTAGCTGGTTTCGGGCCATTGAAGAATGTGAGCCTTGCTGAAGCGCGTGAATTGGCCGCAGCGGCGCGTGCGAAGATTCGCAAAGGCATCGACCCGCTTGAAGCGAAGCGCATTGAACGCGAGGCCGCCAAGGTCAAAGAGCGCCGAACCGTCACTTTCCAGCAGTATGCGACGACGTACATCGATCAACACGAATCCGCTTGGAAAAACGCTGTCCATCGGCGCGGCTGGCGGTCGTCGCTGCGCGATCACGCGATGCCTCATATCGGGCATATGGCAGTTGCCGACATCGGAACTGATGACGTGCTGCGTGTGTTGCGCCCGATATGGGACACAAAGAAAGAAACCGCTCGCGCAGTTCGCCAGCGTGTTGAAGTGATTCTTGCCGCGGCCAAGGTCGAGGGACTTCGATCCGGCGAAAATCCGGCGCAGTGGAAGGGACACCTCGAGTTTCTATTGCCGCGGCACAAGCGGACGCAGCGGCATTTCGATGCGCTGCCCTATGTGGAGGCGCCCGCATTCTGGCAATCGCTCGCTGCCGATGCGTCGCCTAATGCGTCACTGGTCCGCTGGACCATTCTGACCTGCACTCGGTACAGCGAAGCCGCGAACGCGGATTGGTCTGAGATCGACAAGGCCGCACGGACTTGGACTATTCCTGGCCGCAGGATGAAAGGCGGCAAAGACCACGCGATTCCATTGTCGCATGCGGCGTTCGCTGTGCTGTCCGAGTCGCATACCACATCGGGTTTGATTTTCCCGTCCATGCGCAGTGGCAAGAAGACGTCCGACGTTGCGCTCGCCAAGGTCATCCGTAGGCATACAGTGACGCCAGTGACCCTCCATGGATGGCGTTCGACATTCAGAGATTGGAGCGGCGATATGACAAGCCACGCGCGCGAAGTTGCGGAGGGATGCCTGGCGCACGCTGTCGGTTCGGCGGTCGAGCAGGCTTATCGACGTGGCAGTGCCATCGAAAAGCGTCGCGCACTACTGGAAGCATGGTCTGGCTTTTTAAAGACGGGGTTATCACCGTTGAATCAAGCGGTTGCGTGAAGCGTAACGTTGAGCGCCGTTGCGCACGGGTGGACAAACGACGTTTTATTTGATAGGGTTCGCAAATCGACACCTTCGGGATACGAGTGGGTCGCTGGACATCCTCCGTGATGTAAAAGGCTATGCCTTCGGCCGTGCTGCCAGCGATGAAATGGGTATGAACTCCCATTCGCCTCGCCCCGGGCAAGTCGGCGGGCAACAAGTAAGGACGAAGCCGCCGAGAGGACGATGCTGCAAACGCGGCTCGTCGTCTCGGCTTTTTGTTGCCTACGGCGAGCGCTCAAATCGGAGGCTCGTATCCAATGGGTTCACTCACGATCCAAGAATTTTGCGCCGCGCACCGCATTAGCCGCGGCGGATTCTATCTGTTGCAAAAGCACGGCGATGCGCCCGAGACGTTTAGGATCGGCCGCCATGTCCGCATCAGCGAGGAGGCGGCTCGCGAATGGCTTGCCAAGCGCACGCAGGGAGTCGCGGCATGACCGACAGTCCTGTGAAAGGCGACCGCGCCGTGGCAGCAGCCTGTGAAGCCCTCGGCGTCGATAACCTTGACGACATCCGCTTCAGCAAACCGCCCGGAATTGGCGAGGGACTCAGCGGCGACGTTAAGGCCGCGCTCCGCACGTTGATACGGGAAATCGTCATCGAGGTGCTGGACGAACGGGCCAAAGGCACCCCGTGACCGTCTCGATCACCCGCATCACCGCGACATCGCCTGATCGTCCCGGCACGCCAACCCTGATCGCGACCTTCGACGTCGATTTGCCGCAAGCGTTGCTGCGCAATTGCAAGCTACTCGAGCGCCAGGATGGCGATTGTTTTGTCTTGCCGCCCGCGGGTCTGAAATTTTGGGATGAGGCGATCGGCTTACGCGCCAGCATCTGCGAAGCAGCGCTAGACGCGCTGGACGACATTGACGCCTGAATAGCCTGGAGGGGCACCTTTTGACGACCGAAGTACCGCCGCCGGCGGATTCTGCAAGTATCAATCTGCAATGGGCGCTTTTCTATGTAGCTAAAGGCTGGGAAGTGTTCCCGGTTCCTCCCGGCACGAAGGCCGGTTACAGCGACTTGAAGGTTGAAATAACGGGCCGACCGTGGGGCGCGAGCAAAGATCCAGCGGTCGTTCGCAGCATATTTGAAACGCATCCCGAGGCATGGATCGGCGCTCGAACTGGCGCGGTTTCGGGAATGATCGCCGCCGACATCGACACGCTTAATGGTCACAAGTACGACGGATTCGCGTCGCTCGAAAAGTTAGAGGCTCAACACGGCAAATTGCCGCCGACGCTGAGGGCGAGAAGCCCGTCCGGTTCGGAGCACATAATCTTTGACCATCCTGGTTTTCACGTCCCATGCAGCGTCGGGACCGATAAAAAAGGACTAGCACCCGGTATCGACATTAAGGGCGACGGCGGAATAATCATCTTGCCGCCGAGCGGCGATCCGGAGAAGGGTCTCCGTAACTGGATCACCCCGCCGGACTTCCCGCTCGCAGACTGGCCGCAATGGACGATCGACTGGTTTCGGCAACAGACTAGTCCAGTTGCCACACAACAACCGGCGTCGACCGTGCAATGGGAACGCCGCTACGATTTAAACGCAGCCCGCGAATTGTATCAATGGCTCGCCGACAATAACGTCCTGTCCAGCGACGACGATTGGCGCAACGCCGGCATGGCTGCGAAGTACGAGTTCGGCGAGGACGGGCTTGAGCTTTGGCAGATTGTCGCTCACGAGTCGTTGGGTCGCCAAGCGATGTCACGCTGGAACAGCTTCGCAGGCGAGGGACAAATAAAGCACGGTAAACCGACGACGCTCGACACAATCGCTCAAATCGCAAGCCGCGCCGGGTGGCGGGGAAGGCTTAAGTCTGCGGAGCAGATGTTCAGCGACGTCACTGACGTGGTCGTTGCGCCTCCGTTGGCGCCTGAAAAACCTCTGAAGAAACTGATTCAGACGAGCGCAGAGTTCGTCGCCGGTTTCGTGGCACCCTCCTATCTATTAGACGGGATCCTGCAGAAACAGTTCTGCTACTCGCTGACCGCCGCGACTGGAGCGGGCAAAACGGCTATCGCGCTGCGACTTGCCGCGCATGTTGCCTTGGGGCGGAAGCTGGGCGATCGCGACGTGGAGCGCGGGCGTGTTCTTTATTTCGCTACCGAAAACTACGTCGACGTGCAGGCGCGCTGGATCGCCATGTCGGAACACTGCGGCTTTGATGCGGATGCGATCGACGTTCATTTCGTGCCGGGTGCAACGAAGCTGTCCGAAATTGCGGCGCGGATCACGGACGAAGCCATGGCCATCGGTGATCTCGCACTGGTCATCGTTGATACCTCGGCTGCCACGTTCGAGGGCGATGATGAAAATGGAAACGTTGAACAGGGTCTGCATGCCCGACGGATGCGGAGCCTGACAGAGTTGCAGGGACGGCCCACCGTTTTGGTGCTCTGTCATCCAGTGAAGAACGCCGCGACCAAAGAAAGTCTAGTCCCCCGAGGTGGTGGAGCATTCATCGCAGAAGTCGACGGGAACCTATGCGCTCAGAAAGGTGATAGCGCGGTCGAGGTCCACTGGACTGGAAAGTTCCGCGGTATGGACTTCGCGCCCTTGATGTTCCGGCTCGATACGGTGACGGCTCAACGGCTCAAAGATGCCCGTGGGCGGAATATCCCGACGGTCATGGCAGCGCCAATTGACGATTTTCAGCGACAGGCAATGGCTGTCACCGAACGCAGCGACCAGGATCAGGTTCTCAAAGCGGTCGAAGCCTTGCCTGGCGCGTCTCTGAATAAACTCGCCGAGCATCTGAACTGGAGGATGCGCGATGGCAAGCCTTATGGGGTGCGGGTGAACCGCACGATCAGAAAGCTGGCTAATGACGGCCTCGTCATGAAGCACCGCGACGAATGGATTCTAAGTTCGGCGGGCCAAAAGGAATTGAACCGCATGGACCTAAAGACTGTTGAGCGCGAAACACCCGCTGTTTCACTGCCATTGATTTTACCCCTACCAATGACAGCGAAACACTAACCGAAACAACGCATGTTTCATTCCGTTCCGACCACCCAGCAAACCATTGAAAAGTAGGCATAACATGTGTTTCGCAACATGTTTCATGACCATGGTTGCGGTGGGGGCATTTATGCCCCCGCACTGGTGGAACAGAACATCTTTTCTCTAGGGGTGTTTCGTTGTTTCGTTCCGTCAACTCATAATTACAAGGAGCACTAAATCGCAATGGAAGATGAGATCAAGCTCGACGACCTTACGATTATGGAAGAGAGGATTACCGGAGCCGCGAACATCGCGGCGTTTCTGAATTGCTCGACGCGACACGTTCGGCGACTCGCGCAGCGGAAAGGCGTTCCGATCTTCAAGCCTCCCGGCGATGGCAGATTCGTCGCGTTCCGCTCGGAGTTGATACGCTGGCAACGCCAGAAGAGTCCGCTTTGTCCGCCTGAGGCCGCTTAGTCCGCTGTAGGCAACTTATATCGTCGCCCGCGATGGTGTATTCTACGCGGGATGAAATTTGAATTATTCGGCCGCGAGTTTAAGTTCGAACGCAAATCTCTCAGCGATCCCGGCGATCTCGAGTTTTCGATCTTCACGCGCGGTAGCTCGGGTCTAGAAGTCCAAGCCGTTGCCAACGCCGTCCGGCTGATTTCCGAAGGCGCCGCGACCCTCGACATTGATGTCATCAAGCGCGGCACGGCCGACAAGACCGACCATCCGGCACTCGCGTTGCTCCGTAGTGAGGCAAACCCGTGGACCTCGGGATACGAACTGATCCGCGATCTGACCGCGCAAGCATGCATTTACGACGCCGGCGGTTTGGCCTGGGTGAATCGGGTCAGCGGCAAGCCGGTTGAGATCATCCGCTACGACGCCGGCACGATCACCGTGCAATACGCCTCCGACGGCTCCGGCGAACCAACCTACAGCATCAACGGCACGGCGGTCGACGCTGCCAACATCGTTCACGTCCGCGGCCCATTTTCCCGCTCGCCCGTCAACTTGGCCAGCAACGCGATTGCCACTGCTGCCGCGATGGAGAAGCACGCGAAGCACCAATTCGAGAACGGCGCGAAGCCGTCCGCCGTTGTCGCCTTCCAGAGGGGCATGAGCGAACAGGCGATCAAGAACGCAAAGGCGGGATTCAACACCGCTTATGCGGGCGTCCAGAACGCCGGCAAGATCGTTTACCTGTACGACGGTGCGACCTTTACGCCGTCGGAGATTTCTTCCGTCGACGCGCAATTCCTGGAACTGCGCCGTTTTCAGACGGAGGAAATCGCTCGCGCATTCAACATGTCGCCGTCGATGCTCGGCGATCTGACGAAATCCAGTTATGCGAACCAGGAACAGAAAGCCAAGGAGTTCCTGTCGTATTGCCTTGAGCCTTGGCTGTGTGCTCTGGAATCGGCATTCAACCGCGCGCTGCTGTCTGACGACGAACGCGCCACGCTGACGTTCCGCTTTGATCGCGACGACCTTTCCCGCGTTGATCTCGCGACCCGCGCCAATGCGATCAACAGCCTGATCGCATCGACCGTCCTTTCTCCGAACCAGGGCGCGTCGTGGATCAGCATGCCGCCTCATGAAGGCGGCGACGTCTTTGAAAACAAGAACGTCACAGTGAAGCAAATCCCGACGGGGGCGCAAAATGTCGAGTGATCTTTCCGCACTCGACGATCTTGTGGCCGGTCAGGACCGCGGCGCTGATCTGGCGATCAAACATCCGGTCACCGGCGAGCCGATTGGAACGCTGACGATTGCCGGTCCCGACAGTGACACGCAGCGCCGTGCGCGACTGCAAATGCAGGATGAACTTTACGCGTTCAAGGGACGACCGCCAGCGGCCGAATACGATCGGATGGACATCGATCGGCTCGCCCGGTGCGTCGTCTCTTGGCGATTGAAGCGCGCAGAGCAGGACGTGCCGTTCACCTTCGCAGCAGTTGTAAAGTTGTTGCGCGAGCAGCCATCGGTTCGCGAACAGGTCGAACGGTTTTCTCAAGATAGGGCGCCGTATTTCTTGCGGCTGCCAATGGGGGAAGAATGACACTCAAGGTTGGCGATCCGGTCCGATTGAAATCAGGTGGTCCCGTGATGACAGTCGATCGCGTCTACAAGGACCGCGACTGCGTCGAACTCGCACATGTCGTCTGGTATGAGGCGAGCCAGCAACTTCGATACGCGTGCCTACCGGTGGAAGTGTTCGTGAAGGTGCCGCATGGAGTTGCTTGAAGTCAAAGCCACGCTCAGCGTCACGGACGAGGGTGAAGTAGCTGGAGTCGCCTGGCCGTTTGGCAGCGCGGACAGCGTCGGCGATGTCATCACGAAGGGCGCGTTCAATATTCCGCTCGCCGACATGCCGATCCTCTTCAATCATGATCCGTCCGACTTGATCGGCACATGGACCGAAGTGAAAGAGACGGATGAAGGACTGGTCGTAAAGGGCAAACTCCATATGGATCGCCCGCGTGCCCGATCAATCCTGGCAATGGTCAAGGGCAAGATTGCGGACGGATTGTCGATCGGCTTCAGAACGAAGGCTTCTACGAAGCGAGCCCGCGGCAGGCTTATCACCGCACTGGACGTCCTCGAGACGTCAATCGTACGCAATCCGAGTCATCCCCGAGCAAGAATTACCTCCGCGAAGTCCATGAACGTGGCTGTCGCAATTGCGGAGGCTATCACCCGCGCAACGGCCGCATTCGCAACCACGAGGTAACTACGTGACGAAGCATTTTTCTGAACTTGAATTCAAAGACGCGGATCCTGCCGATCCGGTCGAACTGGTGACCAAGTCGCTGGACGATCTGAGCAAGTCAGTCGAAACCCGGCTCAAGGATATCGAGACCAAGTCGAACGATCGCCTGGACAAGATCGAGGCCAAGATGCAGCGGCCGAGCGGCGGCGCCAAGTCGACCGACGAGTCCAAGGAATTGGAAACCAAGGCGCTGAACGCTTTCTTCCGCGGCGGTGTGACCGCGCTGGATGATCTTGAGCGCAAGACCCTTGTTGTCGGTACGCCGGCGTCGGGCGGTTACGTGACCGCTCCGGAATACTCGACGACCATCATCGAGAAGATTCAGCAGATCAGCCCGATCCGCCAGCTTGCCTCGGTGATGACCGTCGGCGCGAGCAAGGTCTACCTGCCGTTGCTGGATGATCGCCTTGCCGCAGCTTGGGTCACCGAGACCGGTACGCGGGCCAGTTCCGAGCCGACCTTCGATCAGCTTGAGATCGATCCGTACGAGGCCGCGGTGATCGTGCCGGTTTCGCAGCAGTTGCTTGAGGACAGCTTCGTTGATCTGTCCGGTTACCTCGCAACGCAGATCGCAACGCAGTTTGCGAAGCTGGAATCGACCGCCTTCATGGTCGGTGACGGCTCCGGCAAGCCGACTGGCCTTCTGCACACGCCGGCGAATTACGACGCGGTGACGGCGAAGCAAGATGCCAGCGACATCATCGACAAAGTGATCGCGCTGTTCTATTCGCTGCCAGGCGCATATGCGTCCAACGGCTCATGGATGATGAACCGCGCCATGCAGGGCATCATTCGCGCTGCCGCGGACAATACGACCAAGGGCAATCTCTGGTCCGACAGCCTCGCCAACGGCACTCCGGCGACGTTGCTCGGCCGTCCGGTTTACGAGTCGGTCGATATGGACAATCTCGCCGGCACCGGTTCGCCTGCTGCTACCACGTATCCGGTCGCGTTCGGCGATTTCGCCAAAGCGTATCAGATCATCGATCGCGTTGGCGTGCAGATCATGCGCGACGATTACACTGGCGCCGACAACGGCATCGTGAAATTCCGCGCCCGCAAGCGTACTGGTGGCAAGCCTGTGCTCACCGAAGCACTGGTCCTGCTCAAGGCCACGGTCAGCGGCTCCTAAGCCAAACACCGCTCTGCGCGCATGTGTTAGGCCGTGCGCGTATGACGAATGGGTGCCGAACCGAGACTCCCGAAACTCCGCTCGGCACCCATTCACCCTAATAGGATCGCTCAATTGCCAATTCGTCCTCATCGTATCTGCTCCTGCGGTCATCGTGTCGCTTATGGCGTGCGGTGTGCGTGTCAGCAGCGCATGCGTGCAGAGGCCGACAAACGCAGGCCGAACGCTGCACAACGCGGCTATGATGGCAAGTGGCAACGCGAGAGCAAGGCATTCCTTGCGCTACCTCAGAACCAATTCTGTGCATGCGGATGCGGTCGGCGTGCCGACATGGTTGATCACATCATCCCGCACCGTGGCGATATGCGCTTGTTCTGGAACCGTGAGAACTGGCAGCCCATGGCATCGTCGCCTTGCCATTCGTCGCGCAAGCAACGCATGGAGCGAGCATCGTGACAGGCTCGGTGTCAACCACGCTTGAGCATCACGACGAAGATGTGGACCGTCAACTCTGGTGTGCTGTGCTTAGTCAGGCCATTGAGGACGCAACGTCAACACGTATCAGCAAGCGCGCGCAGAGCGAGAAGCAGGCAGCATTGGATTGGCTGCTCGTCGATAGCATCGACTTCAAAACCGTATGCACGCTTGCCGGTGTTGAACCTGATGCGGTTCGCGATCGCCTGATGCAGATGCCGGGGGTGGTCGAAAAGTTTCGAGAAATCGCCCCTGACCAGACATCCCCTGAACCTTTATCGCGTTCAAAAATGGGATTTTTTCAGCAATGACCGTTTCCCTCGACGACGCGAAGGCGCAGTTAAATCTTACGACCGATGATGACAGTGGCCTAGTCATGCGCCTCATTACGGCGGCTCAAGACTGGCTGGAAACGCAACTCGGCTACAAATTAGCGGATCGGTTCACGACCGGCAGTCCTGCCACGCTGAATGTCCCGCCCGCACTCGACCATTGTCAGTTGATGATGATCGGCCATTTTTACGCGAACCGCGAAGCCACGTTGGTTGGCGTCAGTGCAGCGCCGTTGCCGCTCGGTGTCTGCGAGATCGTCAACGACTGGCGCGACTGGAGTTGGGGCGAGGCCGATGATTGATGCGTCCGCCGCAGTACAGAGAGCTATCCGGACCCGGCTTGTTGGAAATGCCGGTGTGATCGCTCTTGTGCCTGCGGCGAGCATCTTGGACACGAGCCAGCGGCCGGCGCCCGATCCTTCCATCATCCTGGGCGAGGATCAGATCGTCGACGCGCCAGAAGTGATGCTGAACAGGTCGTTCGTTCGGGTCTATTCGACGCTGCACATTTGGAAAAAAGAGGTGTCACTTGCCGGCGTCAAGGCGATTGCGAATGCCATTCGGCGGGCGATCGGCGTGAATCGGTCGGCCCGTCTGGATTTGGCGGACGCCGATTACGTTTGCTCGGACTGCACCATTGAGCAGGTGCGATTCATGCGCGACCCGGACGGCGAGACCAGCCACGGCGTGATGACGTTGAACAGCCTCGTGCAGCAGCGTTGGAGCGTGTCGATATGAGGGCTGGTCTTATGGATCGCACGATCACCATCCAGCGTTTCAGCAGCACGGTCGACGACTTCGGCACGCCGGTTGAAACCTGGTCAGACCTGATGACGCTTCGCGCGCAGCAGGTGCAGACGAGCACAGACGAATATATCCGCGGCTATGGCGCGTCGGATGAAACGATCATCATTTTTCGGACATGGTGGCACGCGGACGTTACCACGGCGGATCGCGTTGTGTACGCGGGCGAGAACTACAATATCAAGGAAACCCGTGAATTGGGCCGTCGCGCAGGACTGGAATTGAGATGCCAGAGGATTGCGTGACCAAAACGGGCAGGGTTGTTCACTGGGTCGAGGACCGCGGCTTTGGCTTCATCGTCCCCGACGATGGCAGTCCTGACATCTTTTTCCATCGCTTCGCGCTGGCGGATCAATCCTGGACGCCGCATATCGGCGCGCCAGTTCGATATGCGATGGGAATTCGCCCGCGCGATGGCCGCGACAGGGCAATCGACGTTGTGCATATTGCGGACGAGGTTGCGTGACCCGCGGCGTCAAACCAGCCCCGCAGCCTGCCGGTAAGGCATTTCGCAAGGTCAAAGCACCGCCGAAGTGGATGGATGATGATGCGAGGGCCGAATGGCGTCGTGTCATGCCATCGCTGGTGGAGCGGCGCATCTTGACCGAGTCCGATCTCGGTTCGCTGGAAAATTACTGCATGATGATTGCAGTCGGGCGCCAGATGGAACGGAAACTCCGCGCTGAAGGCTTCACCTACGTCGATGAAAAGGGGTCGATTAAGCGTCATCCCGCTGCGGCCATCCTGGCCGACGCGGTGAACAAAGCGCGTCTGTTCGCCACCGAACTCGGTTTGACGCCGGTTTCGCGCGGCCGGCCGACCGTCACCGATGACGACGACGATGATTCACTCATCGAGGACGTGTAAATGCTGGTCCCTGAGTGGGTTTATGACAATTCCGCGATTCCTGACCCCTACGGGTACGGCGAAAGGGCGGTTAATTGGGCGTTGCGTTTAAAGCATCCTGCGAACCCGGCTCCGGGCCATCCTTTCCAGTTGGACCGATGGCAGCGTCGCGTCATTAAGCGGATTTTCGGGCCTCGTTACACTGAAGACGTGTTCGACGAGTCGACCGGCATCTTATTGCACCGGCAAGGCGAACGCATCGTCCGCACGGTTTATATGCGGGTTCCAAGAGGCGCAAGAAAGACTAGCCTGGGAGCCCTTTGCGTGCTGCTGAAATTGTGTGGGCCAGAAAGATCGGAGGGCGGTCGCATCATCGGCGCGGCGGCGGCGCACAAGCAAGCGCTCGAATTGTTTGATGAGACCAAACTAATCATAAACAACGACAAGCGCCTTCGGAAACATTTGAAGGTATATGAAGGCGCAAAGACTAGCGTCACATGCTCGAAGTTCAATTCGAAATATCGAGCCGTTTCCAGTGAGGGTAAATCCCTTCACGGATTGACGTTCAATTATTGTCACGTTGACGAAAGCCACGCTCTCGATACCAACAAAGGCCGCGAGTTGTGGCATGCGCTCGACAGCGCAATGGTGAAAATCAGAGACACGTTGATGATCGTGACGACGACGGCTGGTCACGGCACGGAGTCGGTCGGTTACGAATTAGATCAGCGCGCCGTTAGAATCCAAAAAGGCGAAGTTACAGACCCTTCGTTTCTGCCAATTATATTTGGTCTAGAGAACGAAGATGGCGAAGCCTGGCGAGACGAGCAGACGTGGCTCCGAGTCAATCCCGGTATGCGGTTCGGATACCCCGACCTGGCAAGCTATCGGATCAAGGCGGAGGAGGCGAAGCATTCACCATCCGCCGCCTATTCGTTCAAAATGTACAATCTGTGCCTTTGGCAAGAGGCGACAACATCCTCTTACATTGCGCCTGAAATATACGACAAGGGTGATCGTCCGATACCCGACGATATCAATGGGCTGCCGTGCTGGATTGGCGTCGACATGTCGCGCACGACCGATTTGTCCGCAGTGGTGGCATGCGTGAAATACGGCGACGAATTTGTGTTACTGCCGCATTTCTTTTGCCCTGCGGACGACATCGTAAAGCGCGGCAATCACGATGGCGTCGACTACGATACCTGGTCGAAAACGGGATATCTGACGGCCACCGAGGGCAGTTCGATCGACTACGAAGCGGTGAAAGCCTGCATTCGCGGGCTATGTGAACGCTTCGACGTGCGCGAGGTGAATTTTGATCCGGCTTACGCCATGCCGGTTGCAAACCCGCTCACTGACGAGGGCTACCCGACATCAACCATCAAGCAGGGCTATATCACGCAGTCTCCGATGCTGAACGCGTTGGAAAAGGCGTTCCTCGACGGAAAGATTATCCACGCGGGACAACCGGTGCTGCGCTGGAATTTCATGAATGTGCAATTGCAGATCATCGATGCCGCGGGATCACGCAAGATAGATAAGCGGCGATCTAAAGATAGGATCGATGGCGTAGCGGCCTCGTGGATGGCAGTTGGTCGTGCCGCCGCCGTGGAGCAGACCTCGATTTACGATTCCCCGAACTGGTCCGATGAAATGGCGTGGGCATGAGCGACGACAACAGCGATTTTGACGCTTACATGAACAGCCTGCCGGATCGGATCCGGGCCGAATTGTCTGGCGCGGTTCAGGCGCAGGCGGAAATGTTGTCCGATGCACAGCGTCAGGCGGCGCAATCCTTGGAAGATGAATCCATAACGGGAGCCCTTGCGGAGTCGTGCATGGTCGTTCCGACCGATGATCCGCTTGCCTTCACTGTCCAGGCCGGTGGTCAACCGACAACTTACGTTTACGACCGATGGACTGATTACCAGTCCGAGGTTGTGATTGATGGCCGCAATAACGAAGGCATTAAGAAGGCTCGCAAGGGCACGGGCCACGCCGTGACGTTTGACCATGCCATCGCTTTTGAATTCGGCACTTCCCGCCAGCACGCCAAGCCATTCTTTTGGCCGACATACCGAGCGAAGCGGGCAGGGATCGAAGATGCAATCAGTAAAGCAGTGGAGAAAGCGCTAAAATGAGTGCAGCAGCACGGGAAGTGACATGGGCCGGCGGCACGCATGTCTTTGATTTGAATTCGAGGCGTGTCGCCTGGATGCTGAATGACGGCTTTCCCGGTCAGTATGGTCCAACCGTTGCTGCGGTCCTGAGACGATTTGATGAGCAGGTATATTCGCCCGCCGACATCGAAAACGTATTTCGCATTGGCATGCTCGGCGGCGGCATGTTGGAGTCGGATGTCGAAGCGCTGATTGAAGCGCACGTTCGTGGACAGCCATTGGCTCCGCTTGCGTTGATCGCATTCGGTCTCGTCACCGCAGTTTTTATTGGAGCAGAGAATGTCGACACCGACGCTTAACGTCACAGTCCGCGCGAACACTGACAAATTCAAGTCGGACATGAATCTGACGACGGAGCTTGCACACAGCGCTGTCAGACGCGTGACTGCATCGGTCATTGAGATGAACGCTGGCTGGTTGGCGTCGCAAGGTGCGATCGGCGGCGCAACGATTGCTGTCGGCCGCTTTCTGCCGGTCATCAATCAAGTATTGCTGGCCTACACCGCGATCAAGGGAGCCTTCGATCTTGTTGGGTACAGTATCGACCTAGCGAATAAGAAAATCGCGGACTGGAACGATCTTGCCGACAAGGCGAATGCTTCCGGCTTCAGCACCGACTTTTTTCAGCGCATCACCAAATCCGGCGGTGAGGCTCGCGACAAGATCGACGATTTGACCGCGTCGCTCAAGAAATTCAATGACGCCACACAGCCGAAGCTTGGCGGATCCGATGTTCAGCAGCGGCTAGACAGCCTGACCAAGGCAGGCAATTTTCAGGGCAACACGGGTATTAGCGCGCTGGGATTAGCAAACGACTCCGAAACCCGTCTGCGAGCCATCGTATCGCTGATCGACCAGGCGATGAACAAGGGCGAACGGCTGGCAGCGCTCGACCTGGCCGGTACCGCATTTGGTCCATCCGTACAGAAGGCGCTTACAGCGGATTCCGGCTATCTGGACGATATGCTCAAACGTGCCGACGCCATGAGCAAGGCGCAACTTGTGTCGCCAGAAGACGTCGGCCGTGCGATCGAACTGAAGGAGCGGATGGACGCGGCGCAACAGACGCTTGCGACAAAGTGGAAGCCTATTCAGGACGACCTTGCCAAGGTTGGCATGAACTACCACGAGGCATGGGTCAGCATTAATGAAGACCTGGCCGAAGCCGTCGGCTATGCCACCGCACTTTATACAGCCTTGAAGCAGGTACCCGATTGGTTCGCCAACCGGATCGGCGGTGCGTCCATCTGGACCAGTTTGACGAATGCCACGACGACGCCGGAATCCCGTGCGGCATCGGAAGCGGCCTACGGTATTTCCAGTGACCCGCACGACATCGGCATGGTCGCCGCGAACGCTAAGCTGACTGCGGCGCTGCAGAACCATGCGAACGTCACGAACGCGATGCAGCAGGCGACGACAGTTGCTTATGGTCCGCTACCGGATAAATCGAAGAACGATAAGGGCGACCAGTCCGATACTGCCGACGCATACGACCATGCGACCGAATCCATTGAAAAGCACACCGCTCGACTCCAAGCGGATACGGATGCGGTCGGGAAGGGCGCCGCTGCCCAGGAGGAGCTGCGTGCCGAAGCCACGTTGCTGACCGCGGCACAGCAAGCGGGCCTTCCTGTCACGCAGAAGATGCGGGATCAGATTCAAGACCTGGCACAGGACGCCGGCGATGCCGCAGAGGCACTGGCGAAGGCGCGTGTTGCCAGCCAAATCAGCGTCGATAAGCAGACGGCCTTCCTGACGCCGGAGGATGCGCAGATCGCGCGTCAACTCGCCAGCATCTATGGCGACGACATTCCGGCTGCTCTGGCTTCGTCTGAGGCCGCTGCGATGCGCTTCAACAATGCGCTGCGCACCGTCGGGACGCTCGGTCAGGACGTCACGAAGGGGTTCGCGGTCGATTTCGAGACGGCAATCCGCAACGGATCGAGCGCCTTTGACGCGCTCAAGACGGCCGGCGAAAATGCCCTTAGCAAGATCGCGGACAAACTGACCAGCATGGCGGTCGATAATCTGTGGTCCAAGGCGTTCGGCGGCGCGTCGAGTGGAGGCGGGTTGCTGTCGCTGCTCGGAATTGGCGCATCGTCCGCCACCGCGGGAGCTACGTGGTCCTCCGGTCTAGGCGCGGGCACTGGTGGCCTGTCGTTTCCGATGTTCGCCAGTGGCACCGACAGCGCACCGGGCGGCTTGGCGATCGTCGGCGAAAAGGGACCGGAACTCGTCAACCTGCCGAAGGGTTCGCAGGTCGTTCCGAACGGCCCGACCATGGCGGCGCTGAATGGCGGCGGTAGTTCGTCACAGGACATCAATATCAACGTCACCGTGTCTGGTGCCCGCGGGAGCCAGGAAATCGCCGATGCGGTCAATGCAGGAGTAGGGCAGGCGCTCACGGCTTATCGGAAGTCACCGCAGTTCACGCATGACGTCGGTAACGCGAATATCAAGGCTGGCAAGTTGCGGGTCGGACGATGATCGACCTCCAATGGCTCTCGGATGAACTGTGCACGATCCTGCGGTGGCAACTAGAGCATCCAGGCGACCATGACGGCCCGGAAGTGCCATGGGCCGGTCAGCGGGTGTGGGGAATCTTCCTCGACGTGCACGCAACTCGCGGCAGCAACGGCTTTGGTGCCAATCCGATCTCGTACGGCGAAATAGAATCCTGGTCACGGCTACGGCGCGAACCCGTGCGGCCTTTTGAGATGGACATCATCCGGGCGCTTGATATCGCGTACCTCGAAGCCGTCGCGAAAAAGGCGGAGGCGCAAGCGACACCGGAGCAGCCGCAGGTCAGCGGTCGCAAGCTGTCGCCGGCGCTGTTCGATGCGGTGTTTGCGGGGTTGAAATGAGACTACTCAAAGTTGGAGTAACTCAGTGACGCCGCGGGCCTCACGACACCAGCGTCACTGATCTGTATTTATTTCCGTTTTGACTTCGGTTTGTGCTTAGCCTGCGCCAGATCCGATCCGGCTACAGACTTAACGGCTTGGCTCTTGCTCGTACGCAGCAACTTTGAAGCCTTGGATGCATCGCGTTTTGATGTGGTCATTTTGGAGTTTCCTGGTCTGAATGTTGAATCGGGGACGGCATGAACCGTCCCCAAGTAGCTTGTTAGCTGGTCAGCAATGCAGGTTGATCGGTCTGCACAGTGATCGAATAGATGTCGTATTCGGGATCAAGCAGCGCTGTCGAAACCACGTTGCGGAATCGCTGATCGCAGTGGTTCAAGAATGATTCCATCAGGCGACCGTGGTAGACGCCGTACACCGGCACCTTCATAGGTTCACTCTTCTTTGCGATGATACCGAACGACAAGACGTCAGGTCCGACGTACGGCTTCATCCACGCCTTGAAACGCCACTGATCAGGAGTGTGGGTGAAATCACCGGCGTCGTCGTACTGCCAGGTATCAATATGACCTGCATCGATCAGGCGGCGAAATTCCGCCAACAATCCCGCAGGATCATCTGTTTGAAAATGTAACGCCATTTCTAGTTGCCCCTCCTTGGGGCTACGTGAATGGCGGCTGGAACGTAGGGACCACTTGACAATTATTAAATAAACAACAACTACTCATCATGTGATCACAAATTCCCAACCGCCAAGGTTGGAACAAGGCCCGGTCGGTGCTTCCAACACCTTCCGGGCCGCTCTGCGTCTGCAACATTGCAGACTTCCCACATATGTGAACAGATCATGACTGCCGCAAGGCGACGTTACGAAAAATTTAACGATCTACATTGCAATGCAGCGATAGATCATCCGCCCCAGTCCGGCCAGCATCCATCCTCTTCGTAACGACCGGTGCGATGCTGGCAGCCGTCGTCTAATAGGCGTTGCCCCACATCTTTCCACACGGCGTGCGGCCCGTACAACTTTACCGCGTCGGCCTTCTGGATTTCTACAAGGCGCATACACCGAAGGCAGCCAACACGCAGGACGTGCCGCGGAATTTCGTTGAGCCGACATTGCTGGATCGCCAAGCGAGGGGCGCCGGCCGCTCGCGGATCCGATAGAACCGAGTCCCACCAGCCGTCCGGCTCGGTGTCAGGTGCACGCTCTTGTGGCTGCTCGCGGGCCATCTTTTCGAACTGTTTCGTTGAAGGCATGCGCCAGGAGGCGGGTCGATCGCTCATGGCAGCAAAATAGAACGAAACAAGAACAATGTGGAGTCCGTTCGGCGCTGTTTTTCAACGATCGTGTTGAAAATCAACAATAGTCTATATATTACAATGCCTTAGTCGGAACAACAAGCCCGCATATAGTTGCGTAGAGGCGGCGTCGATCTCATGCAACTGTCGGCTACGGTCGAATTGACCGCGCATCACACCGGGGCAATCCAATGACAAAGAAAGATACCGCGCTGCTCGTCAAACTGATGGTGGACGGGAAGGTGTTCAAAAACCGCAGGCAGGCGCAGTGGGCGCTAGACGAACTGGCGCGGCTTTATGGCGTGACGATTCCTCGGGAGTAAATCCGGGAGCAATTCCCCAATGCGCAAAATCTGCGAATAACTTCAACGCTGGTTGACACTCTCCGAGCGCGCCAGCGACGCCCTTCAAATTTGCTGAAAAAACAAAGCGTTCGATTGCCGATTGCCGACTGCCGACTTGAAAAGCGAGTTGGGCGCGGTTGGCGTAATCGGCGGCTTTTCATTCCTACGATAGCCATGACCTTGCTCACGGTGCAGGCGCCGCGACCGGCTTATTCCGAATGCTGTTTCCACAACCGTTGAAAGGATCAATCGCAATGACGACCATCAAGGCTGCAAAGGTTATTCAGAGGGCGGAAGCGCGCCCGCTGAGTTCCGGAGAACTCGACAT
>DASZVY010000097.1:0-50467 GCA_035546855.1 Nitrobacter sp.
GCGGCTTCTCGCCGCGCGCCAAGCGCGACCGCGTCACGCTGACCCACTCCGATGCCCGCGGCACCGTCCGCATCGTGGTGCCGCCCACAACCCCGCTCAGCCCCGGCGACACCGTCACCGTCGGCGAACGCTGGTTCTGAATTTTTAGCCGCTATTTTTTCAGGTGCTTCGCGAAGAACGCGAGGCTGCGCTCGCCGGCAAGGTCGGCGCTGGCCTTGTCGAAGCTTGCGCGTTCGTCGCAACTGAAGCCGTGCTGCGCGCCGGGATAGACGAAGATTTCAACGTCCGGCCGCTTGCTCCGGATCGTCTCGACGTCCTTCAGCGGGATGCCGGCGTCCTTCGCGCCGAAGTGGAGCAGCGTCGGGACCTTCGGCTTGTCGTCGGCGAAACGCACGATGGCGCCGCCGTAGTAGCCGATCGCCGCGCTCAGTCCCGACAGCTTGGTGGCCGCGGCATAGGCGACGCTGCCGCCGAGGCAGAAGCCGACGATTCCGACGGGCCCCACGTCCCTGACCGCATCGATCGCCGCCTGTGTGTCGCGCAACATTGCAGGCCAATCCGGGTTGGCGACGAATTTGCGCGCGACCGCAACCTCCTCCGGCGAATAGCCGGACTGGAAGTTCGGCTCGATGCGGTCGAAGATGGACGGCGCGATCGCGACATATCCCTGGGCGGCATAGCGGTCGCAGACCGACCGGATGTGATGATTGACGCCAAAGATCTCCTGAACCACCACGATCGCGCCTTTGGGTGTCGTCGCGGGATCGGCGCGATAGGCGCCGAGTTTGAAATTGTCCGAAGCGGTTAAAGTCAGGTCTCGTCCCATGTTGCAACTCCCTGGGTTGCGCGCATCTTGTACGGCGCGATGAGGAATCGATGATGCCGGCTCGATGGTGCGGCGAGGGCGGTCCAGTTTGCCGGGACGACCTATTGCCACATCCAGTTGCGGCCCCAGTCGCCTTTCCAGCCGGTCAGGCGTCCTCTGCGGAATTGCAGATAGAGCCGGTCCCTGCGGTTGAAGAAGCCGCTGCCCCCATACTCACGAAAGGCGATGTAAACCTCGTTTCCCGTCCGTCCGCTGATGTAGATGAGAGGGACGCCAAGTGCGCGTGCCGTCGTTTCCTCGTCCATGCCGAAGGCCAGCGGCGTATTGTTCGACTGCGTTGCGGTGAAGGGCGGCCCGCTCGGCACGAACGGAGACGCCTGTTGTGCGCTCGCGGGCGTCACGTTGAAAATAATCATTGAAACGACGGCGAGAAAGGCAACTTGCGATTTCATGAGGGCGTCCGTGATGGCATCGAGGCATTTTGTGAGAGCCCGTTCAGAAACGGGATCACCGCGTCGATGAAGGCCTGTGGCTGGTCGATATTGACCGCATGGCCGGCTGCGGGAATGACGACTTTCTTCGCGCCGGGAATCTTCGCTGCCATGTAGTCGGATGCCGCGAGAAACGGCGTATCGTCGGCGCCGACCACCACGAGCGAAGGAACCCTGATCTTGGGCAACACATCAATCACGCGCGCATCGCGCTGGGTCAGCATGCCGCGCCCGGCCTTGGCAAGGCCCTTTGCGTCACGATGCTCGACTGTCGATCGTTCGCGGCTCGCCGTTTTCAGGACGGCCAGCCCTTCGCGTTCGAAGCGCTCGGCGGTGTCATGCGCGCGCCGGTTCCAGGCGTCGCGTGCGTCGTCCTTCTTGAAGCCGGGCCCGGTATCGATGATGAGCAGCGCGCGGACGCGCTCAGGATGTGCGCGGTAGAAGGCCAGCGACATGTATCCGCCGAGCGACAGCCCGCCAACGATCGCTTCCGGCGCGCCAACGGCGTCGAGCACGGCGGCCATGTCGCCGACGGTCTGCGCCTCGCTGTAGGCGGAAGGATCGTCGGGATAGTCGGATTGCCCGTGACCTCGCATGTCCCACAGCACGAGCTTGTGCCGCTTCGACAATGGCTCGATCTGCCCCGCCCACATCGCCGATGTGGAAGAATAGCCGTGCGTCAACAGCAGAACGGGGCCGCTGCCATGGACTTCATAGTAAATTTCAACACCGTCGCGGTCGAGTTTGGGCATGCAAGCGTTCCGGAAAATTCCTCTGCGATCGCGGCCATTCTTGATGCGCGCCAGGTCTCGCGCAAGCGCATCCGGATCATGTTTCTTTGATGGCCGGCGGCAAACCTTGCGGCGCACAAAATCTGCGATGCCCGATCCGCCGGCTTCTTTGACCGATTCTAATTTTGATTGCCTTCGGATTGCAAGGCGCTCATTCTTTCACGAGGCCGCCATCGACCCGGTGGATGGCAGCTTATTGCCCAGACGTGAGTTGCCGCCGTAAGCGGCATCATGCACCGGAGGGGAAGAAACGATGGCTACTCTCAGCATCAACGGACGGAATATGTCCGTCGAGGCGGCTGGCGATACGCCGCTGCTATGGGTCATCCGCGAGCAATTGCAGATGACCGGAACGAAATTCGGCTGTGGCGCCGGTCTCTGCGGCGCCTGCACGGTCCATGTCAACGGCGAAGCCGTTCGCTCGTGCCAGACGTCAGTCAGCGACACCGTCGGCAAGAAGATCACCACCATCGAAGGATTGAGCGCGAAGGGTGACCACCCGCTGCAAAAGGCGTGGATTGCCGAGCAGGTGCCGCAATGCGGCTACTGCCAGTCCGGCCAGATCATGCAGGCCGCCTCGCTGCTCGCGAAGAACAGCAATCCGACGAAGGAAGAAGTCGTTGCCCACATGGACGGCAACCTGTGCCGCTGCATGACCTATTCGCGCATCCAGAAGGCGATCATGCGTGCCGCAACCGAGATGCGCACCGCCTCCAACAACGGCAGCCAGCGGAGGGCGACATGAATACGCACGTGAAGATCACAAAGGGCAAGCCCGCCGACCTCAGCCGCCGCTCGTTTCTGGTTGGCTCGGCCGCGGCAGGTCTGGTGCTGGGGTATTCCGCGACGCCGGGCCTGTTCGGGCAGGACCAGGCGCTGGCCGCCGCGCCCAAGGCTTTCGATCCAAGTGTCTGGTACGCGATCGGGCCGGACGGTCTCGTGACCGTGACCGTCGGCAAGGCCGACATGGGGCAGCACGTCGCCTCGACCATGGCGCAGCTCATTTCCGAAGAGCTGGGTTCGGACTGGAAGGATATGCGCGTCCTGCTCGCGTCCAACGATCCGAAATACAACGATCCCGTGCTCGGCGCGCAGATCACCGGCGGAAGCTGGAGCACGATGATGAACTTCGACGCCATGAGCAGGGCCGGCGCGGCCGGGCGAATAGCGCTCGTGGACGCGGCGGCGAAGATGATGGGCGTTCCGGCGGACGAACTGACGGTGCATGACTCCGTCATCACGCATGCGAAGTCGAAGCAGTCAAAAACCTTTGCCGAGATCGTCAAGAGCGGAAAGATCACCAAGACCTTCACGCCCGATGAGTTGAAGGCGATCAAGCTGAAGACGCCGGATCAATACACCAAGATCGGCGTCTCGGTGCCGCAGCTCGACATTCCCGACAAGACCCGGGGCGCAGCTCAATACGGCATCGACGTCATGCTGCCGGGCATGGTGTATGGCAGGCTGGTGACGCCGCCGGTGCGTTACGGCGCGACCGTGAAGTCGGTCGATGACAGCGCGGCGAAGAAGGTGCCGGGCTTCATCAAGGCGGTGACGATTGACGACAAGACCAAGACGACGACGGGTTGGGTGGTGGCGGTTGCCAAGACCTATACCGGCGCGCAGAAAGCTGCCGACGCGTTGAAGATCACCTACGACAACGGCCCGAACGCCAAGCTGTCGAGCGAAGATCTCGTCAACGAGGCGAAGAGGCTGCAGAATCTCGACGATTCCGGGCTGTTCTTCGTCAAGCAGGGCGATACGGCGGCAGCGTTCGGAACCGCGGCCAAGGTGATGGAGGCGGAATACACCACCAACATCAACATCCATTGCCCGATGGAGCCGATGAACGCTACGGCGGAACTGAAAGGCGATATCTGGCACATCTACACCGGAAACCAGTTCGCCACCCGCACGGGTGCGATCGCAGCCGGCGCGGCCGGGGTCGACCCCAAATATGTGGTGATGCATCAGATGTGGCTGGGCGGCGGCTTCGGCCGGCGTCTCGACGCCGACATGACGGTGCCGGCGGTGCAGGCCGCGAAAGCCGTCGGCAAGCCGGTCAAGGTGATTTACTCACGCGAGAATGACATGACGATGGATTTCTCGCGGCCGCTGACCTACCAGAAGATGAAGGCCGGTCTTGACGGAGACGGCAAGCTGGTTGCGCTCAATCAGGATGTTGTCTGTGCGTGGCCGACCAAGCGCTGGGGTATTCCCGACTTCCTGACGCCCTCGGTCGACAAGAAGGGCGGCCTCGACGGCTTCACCGTCAACGGCGCGGACTTCTTCTATACCGTGCCGAACCATCAGGTCCGCGCCATCCTCAACGAGATGGCGCAGAAGGCAACACCGTCCGGTCAGTTGCGTTCGGTCGCGCCGGGTTGGACCTTCTGGGCCGTCGAAAGCATGATCGACGAACTCGCCCATGCGGCCGGCAAGGATCCGGCGCAGTACCGGATCGATATGCTTGACGGCAAGGGCGAGAACGATGGCGGCGCGCAACGCTTGCGCAACACCTTGCTCGCCGCGATGGGGCTGGCCGGCTATGGCTCGCTCAAGCTGCCGAAGGGTGAGGGAATGGGTGTCGCCTGCGTCTCGTCGCAGGAGCGCAAGACCGCAAGCTGGACGGCGTGCGTCGCGCATGTCGCAGTGACGCCGGACGGCGAGGTCAAGGTGAAGAAGCTCACCGTCGCGACCGACGTCGGCACGCAGGTCAACCCTGACGGCATTCGCGCGCAAGTCGAGGGTGCGGCGTTGTGGGGCCTGTCGCTGGCACTTTATGAGAAGGCCACGCTGAAGGATGGCGGTATCGAGCAAACCAACTTCGATACCTATACCCCGCTGCGCATGAGCCAGTTGCCGGATGTCGCCGTCAGCGTGATTGCCAACGGCGAACATGCCACCGGCGTCGGTGAGCCGGCCGTGACGGTGATCGCGCCGGCGATCGGGAACGCCGTCTTCAACGCCTGCGGCGCCCGCGTCCGTTCGCTGCCGATCACGGCGGAGGCGGTCAAGGCGGCGATGAAGGCCTGATCCGCCAGGAGATCACTGAACCGCCGGAGGTCATGCCCTCCGGCGGTTTTGTTTTGCCACATTCAATCCTGCGAAGCCGCGCACAATTCAAGAATCGTCGCGGCAAAGGCATCCGGACGTTCCTGTGGCGGGTTGTGACCGGCATCGGGCCAGACGCGCCGCTCGTATCGGGGGCCAAACTTCTTGAAATGTGATTCGGATATGGCGGCGGGCGTGACGCCGTCGCTCGCGCCGTGGATGACGATGGCCGGAACGGAGATCGTGGGCTGCGTCATGAGCTGCATCTCGATGGCGTCATAACGCGGGTCGCCCGGTGCGTTGTTCAGGCGATGGCGGTAGGAGTGGATGACGACGTCGACGAAATCCTCGTTCTCGAACGAAGTCGCGGTCTGCTCGTAGGTTGCGTCGTCGAACGCCCAGCCGGGCGACCACATCGTCCATAACCGTTTGCAGAGGGCGTGGCGGTTGTCAGCCAGTCCGTTCCGCCCGCGTTCGGTGTTGAAATAATATTGATACCAATAGCGCAATTCCTGCTCCGGGTCGGCTGGCCGATCCGCGATCGCGAGATTCTGCAGGTTGTAGCCGCCGCAACTGATAAGCCCTGCGACGCGCGCGGGCCACAGCGCCGCGACGATGCAGGCGGCGCGGCCGCCCCAGTCGAATCCTGCGAGAACAGCGCGTTCGATGCCGAGCGCATCGAGCAGGTCGAGGAGATCCTGGGCCAGCGCGGCCTGCTGACCCGATCGCAACGTATCCGGCGACAGGAAGCGTGTCGCGCCGTACCCGCGGAGATAAGGCACGATGGTGCGGTGGCCGGCCTGGTTCAGGCGGGCAACGACCCCATCGAAGGCGCGGGGGTCGTAGGGAAAGCCGTGCAATAGCACGACAGGCGTCGCGCCGGCCGGGCCGCCCTGCTCGCAGGCGATATCCAGGACAGGCGTTCTGATGTGAGTAAGCTCGGTCAAATCCCACCGTCCCTTCGGATTTCATGCCCTCGCAGCGCAGGTCCGAACGGCGCCTTCGTCTGCCGTCTAACCTCCGAGAACATCGGCAGGTTTCCAGCGTGGCGCAGTATCCGTCAAATTGCACGGAAATTGCTGTGCAGTCATTAGTAATACCCCTTAAGTTCCCGGAATAGACTTGTCGGTATTATCCCGTGCGGCGACCGCCTGAGGCCGATGAGGATAGATGACAACGACCGTGATTGAACCACCGATCCGGCGCCACCTGCTTCTGGCGTCTGACCGAAGCGACCAAAGCTGCGAACTCGCGGATATTCTGCAAAGTGTCGGGAGCGTCGACACGATTTCCACCGCCGATATTCCGGACGTGCCGGAAAGCCGCTTTTCCGGCATTGTCGTCGATATCAATCTCCGCTCGGCGGAAAGCGTGCAGCGCGTGCGCGACAAGCTGCGCGGCAAGGCCTATCAGTCCGTTCCACGGCTTTTCGTCCTTGCGGATGCGCTCCATCATGGATCGATGCAGGCCTGGGCGCTTGGCGCAACCGATACGATTTCGCGCCCGTTCGATGAGCGGAGCGTTCTGCAGCGAATCCGCGCGTCCTTTCCTGACAATCGGGGTTTCGACGTTACGCAGCGCGGCAAGGTGCTCAACCGAGGCATCGCAGCCGCCCATGCCGTTCTGGTTCGAATCTTCGAACGGCTGCCTGCGGGAATTCCGCTCACGCTCGATGACGTTACCGCGGCCGAATCCCAGATTCTGAAGGCGATCAAGCGGACGTCGCTGCGCGAATGGCTTGCCGCCGTCGGCCGCCACCATGCGCACAGCTATCGTCACTGTCTCTTCGTGACGGGGTTCGCGGTTGCGTTCGCGCAGCATCTCGGCATGCGCGAAGACGATCAGCGCCGTCTTACGCGTGCGGCGCTGCTGCACGATGTCGGCAAGGCCTTCATTCCCGTCGCCATCCTCGACAAGCCGGGGACGCTCACCGAGCCGGAAATGCAGACGATTCGCCAGCATCCCCGCCTCGGCTACGATGCGTTGGTGAAGCAGGGCGGCTTTCCGCCGGAAATGCTGGACGTGGTGCTGCATCATCATGAGCTGCTGGACGGGACCGGCTATCCCGACGGCCTGCGCGGCAACGAGATCAGCGATATCGTCCGTCTCACCACCATCGTGGACATTCATGCCGCGCTGGTTGAGAAGCGCGCCTACCGGCTGCCGTTCACCCATGCCAAGGCGTTCGCCATCATGGAAGAGATGGGCGACAAGCTCGATCGGCATTTGCTGCAAGCCTTCCGGCCCGTCGCACTGGGGTGCTGATCGCGGACGTCACGCGCTCAGCATCTTGCGCAGTTCGGCCTTGGCGACCTTCTCGAGCGTCGAGCGCGGCATGTCATCGACGAAACGGATTTCGTGCGGCACCTTGAAATCGGCAAGCGCGTTGCGGCACGCCGCCATGATGTCCTCGTGCAGCGCCGGCCGCATCCCCGCGACGCCGTCGCGCGGAATGATGAAGACGACCGGCACTTCGTCGAGCATCGGATGCTTCTGTGCAACCACGGCCGCCTCGCGAACGCCGGGGACGGTGACGATGACCTGTTCGATCTCGGACGCCGCGACGTTTTCGCCGCCGACCTTCAGCATGTCCTTGGCACGGTCGCCGAACTTGATAAACCCGCCGTCCAGCAGCGTGACGCGATCGCCGGTCAGAAAATAGCCGTGGTCATCGAAGCTGTCGCGCGTCGCCTGTTCGTTGTGAAGGTATTCCTTGAACAGCGACAGGCCGGGGATTCCCTTGATGGCCAAATTGCCGGTATCGCCGACGGCCGTCGGCTGACCGTCGTCGTCGGTGACGCGGATGACGTATTCGGGAGCCGCGCGTCCGATCGCCATGGGCGTATTGGGCTGATCGACCTCGCCGATGATTCCGTGCGTGATGGTTTCCGTCATGCCCCACCAGCCGATGATCTTGACGCCGAACGCGGCGAAGGCGGGCGGCTCGCAGATCGCCGAGCCCCAGAGCCGGAAGCTGTGCTGCCTGGGAATCTCGCGCTCCAGCAGCGCCTTCATGCAGAAGGGAATCGTCGAGGTCCAGGTGCAGCGGTGTTCGGCAGCGACGGACCAGAACCGGCTTGCCGAGAAGCGCGGCTGGATCACGCAGGATGCGCCGACCCACAGGCTGGAGAGCATCGAGTAGGCGAGAGCGTTGGTGTGGAACAGCGGAAGGTAGGTCTGATGCACGTCGCCCGCATGCAGGTCCTGATGCACGGCATTGACCTTGGCGCCCCATAACGCATTGGCGTGGGTCCACAGCACCGCCTTGGGCCGCGACGTCGTTCCGGATGTGTATTGCACGCTGCAGGGGGCGAATGGATCGGCCGCCCGGCGAGGCCTGTCGGCAGCGTCCGCGAACAGCGTCTCGAAGCGCTCCGTGCGCGGGGGGATGTAACCCTGCGCTGGCGGCGCGCCGGCGTCGTGCGATGTCACGGCGATCCAGCGCAAGCCGCGACAGTTGGCGGCGACGAGTTCGGCGTAGGCCGGCTGCGTGATCGCGGCGACGGCGCCGCAGTGGCCGGCGAAATATTCGATCTCGGCGGCGGCGGAGCGGGTGTTGGTGGTGACGGCAATGGCGCCGAGTTCGACGCAGGCGAACCACGCGAGCATGGCCTCGATGCAGTTGTCGAGATGGATCAGAACCGGATCGCCGGGCTTGACGCCGCGCCTCGCGAGGCCCGCCGCAAGCGCCCCGACTCGTGCGTGGAATTCGCCATAGCTCCAGGAGCGGGCCGGCTGGTCGAAGGGCGCCCAGATCAGGAACGGATGATCCCGGCGGGTCTCCGCGCGCATCCGCAGCAGCCACGGCACGTCGAGGCCGGCGAAGGGGCCGATGTCTCCCGGCCGGAGATTGAGCTGAACCATGGTTCCGTCCCAGTGCCTTAAGGGTTTTCGTGGACCGCGCTCCGGTCTTTCGTCGAATGATTACGCTGGCCGGCGGGAAAAGTCACATGGCGCGTCACGCGAATCTTCCATCGCGGCGTGATACGGAGGCGTTCGGTGTTTCCATCGGCACGCGCGGTCTCGCCGCCACGACGCTTGGTTTGGTGTCTGCCGTCCATCGCAGCGGCGCTTTGACTTGCGCCGGCCATGCACATCGGCGTCAACGATGTCGCGGACAAGCGATCCACGCGGTGATCGAGAAGCTGCCGCAGCGACAGCAGCATGGGGTGGGCCACGACCCGGTTCGCAGCCCCGCCTGCCCGTCATTCGCCGATCTTACCTCTTCACCAGTTTGCAGGCCGGGTCTTCAGGCCCAAAGGCCTGATCGCCCGGAATCTTGGCGAGGATCTTGTAGTAGTCCCACGGATATTTGGACTCTTCCGGCGTTTTGACCTGCACCAGCATGAGATCGTGTACCATCAGATTGTCCTCGCGCAGCTTGCCGTTGCGGGAGAAGAAATCGTCGATCGGATGCTTGCGCATTTCCGCGACGACTTTCAGCGGATCGTCGGTGCCGGTGGCCTTGATCGCCTGGAGATAGTGCATCACCGACGAATAGACGCCCGCCTGCCACATGGTGGGCATCTGGTTCATCTTGGCGAAATAGCGCTTCGACCATTCCCGGGTCTTGTCGTCCATGTCCCAGTAGAACGAGGTCGTGAGCAACAAGCCCTGTGCGGTCTGCAGCCCGAGCGAGTGAATGTCGGTGATCAGCGCGAGCAGCGCCGCCATCTGCTGGCCGCCCTTGAACACGCCGAACTCGGCGCCGGTCTTGATCTCGTTGCCGTTGTTCGGGGGGCCGCCGGCGATGCCGATGATCTTGGCCTTGGAGGCCTGTGCCTGAAGGACGAACGACGACAGGTCCGGCGTCGCAAACGGCGGCCGCACGGCGCCCAGCACCTTGCCGCCCATCTTGGTCACGACGGCCGAGGCGTCCTTCTCGAGCGAGTGTCCGAAGGCGTAGTCGTCGGTGATGAAGAACCAGGTGTTGCCGCCGCGCTTCACCACCTCCTGCGCGGTGCCGACCGCGAGGGCATGCGTGTCGAACACCCACTGGATGGCATAGGGCGAGCAGAACTTGCCGTGGAAATCGGTGGCGCCGGTGGAGTGGGTAATGAACAGTTTCTTCTTTTCGTTGGCGATGTTCTGCACCGCGAGTCCGACCGCGGAGACCGGCACGTCGACGATAAGATCGACCTTGTCGACATCGTACCAGCGCCGCGCGATGGACGCCCCGATGTCCGGCTTGAGCTGATGGTCGCCCACGATCACGCTGATCGGCTTGCCCAGCACTTTGCCGCCGAAATCGTCGACCGCCATCTGAGCCGCCGTGACCGAACCTTTCCCTGTCGGCGAGGAGGCCGGGCCGTTCATGTCGGTCAAAACGCCGATCTTGACGATATCGTCGGAGACCTGTGCGAACGCGGCCGGTGATGACAACGATGCAGCGGCGAGCACGCCAGTCAGAATGATAGCCTTGGCTGAAATCTTGGCTGAAATCATATGTTTCCTCCCGTGAAGCCCGGCGCGTCCATATTTTTATGCAGTCGGGACGTCGCCAATCCGAACGCTAGTTTTGCCTGCTTTCCTCAAGCGGCGTCAATGCGTCGTAAGGACGTGATGGAGAGGCGCCTGGAGTCGGATCGCCCCCAGTTGCTGCACTGCGGACAAGAATAGCGCGCCGCCCGCCGATCCTGCGCATCGAACGCGCGGGATCGTTGCATGCCGGCAATGTGGATGACGCCGGCGCACCGCGATACCTTACGCGCCGACCTTGTGGCCCAGCCAGTCGATGGCCGCGCTCGTTCCGCCGCGGCCGTGCGGAATATTCAGTGCGGCGAGCCCGACCTCGACCACGCCGAGCACGCCGAGGATCATCGGCGCGTTGACATGGCCCATATGGGCGATCCGGAACGCGCGGCCTGACAGGTCGCCGATCCCGGTCCCGAGCACGACGCCGCATTTGTCCTTGCAGTAGGCCTGCAGCCGGGCGGGATCATGGCCTTCGCTCATGCGGATCGTCGTCACGGTATCCGCGCGTTCTGCGGGGTCTGCGATGTTGAAGGACAGCGCCTGTCCCTCCGACCATGCCGCCACCGCACGGCGGACGGTCTCGGCCAGGAGCCGGTGACGCAGGAACACGTTGTCGAGCCCTTCGGCGAACAGCATGTCGAGCGCCTGCCGGAGCGCGAACAGGAGATGCACGGGGGCGGTACCCGAATATTTGCGATAGTGCTCGACGCCTTCGCGCTCGCTCCAGTCCCAATAGGGCGTTCGCAGATTGGCGGTCTTGTGAACACCAAGCGCGCGGTCGTTGACCGCGACAAAGCCGAGACCCGGTGGCGTCATCAGGCCTTTCTGCGAGGCCGACATGGCGACGTCGATTCCCCAGGCGTCCATTTCGAACGGCATGCAGCCGAGCGAGGCGACGGCATCGACCATGAACAGGGCGTTGTGGTTGGCAGCCCTGATGGCGCGGCCGATCGCGGGGATGTCGTTGAAGACACCGGAGGCGGTATCGACCTGCACCACCACGATCGCCTTGATCTGGCCCTCGGTGTCCTGCCGCAGCCGCGCCTCGACCTCGGCGGGCCGCACGGCGCGGCGGATGTCCCCCTTGAGAACTTCGACCTCGACGCCCATGGCCTTGGCGGCGCTGCCCCAGCCGAGGGCGAAGCGGCCGCTTTCCAGCACCAGAATCTTGTCGCCACGCGACAGCACGTTGCTGATGACGGCTTCCCATGCGCCGTGGCCATTGGCGATATAGATGTACGAGCGGCCCCTGGTCGCAAACAGCCGGCTGAGATCGCGTAGCAGCCCATCGGTCAGTTGCACCATGGTCTCGGAATAGATGTCGAGGGCCGGGCGATGCATCGCCTGCAAAACCTCGTCGGGCATCGTTGTGGGGCCGGGGATTGCCAGGAATTCACGCCCCGCTTTAACGACCATGTCTCTCGTCCTGTTGTGTGAGCCGGTGCAAATGCTTGCACGGCACATGCCTTATATCAAAAGACGCCGCGATCAACCGGAGGCTGCGACGGGCAGCCATGACTTTGATCGCGGCTTTCAGCGCGGCGCCGCGGCCCCGAGCGCGGTGCGGATATTCTGCCAGATTTCATCCTTGATCTCGGTTGCGACCGGACTTGGCAGTTCGACCATGGGGCCGGTCCGTTTCGCGCAGGCGACGACGAGGCGCAGAAGCCAGACCTCGCCGTCGGTGTAATAGAGATCGCCGCCGCCGTTGCGTCCTGCCACGGTCGGTCCGATGCCCGTCACCTGATACTTCGCGTCGGCCATGCCGGCGGCTTCGAGATCGTGGGCCAGCAGGCCGCGCTCGGCATCGATGTCCGCCGCGATGTGATGGGTAACTGCGCCGGTATATTTGCTCAGACCGACGCCGCGGTCGAAAGTCGCGTCGCCAAGCCAGACCGGCCTGCCTTCGGCGCCATTGTCGAGCACTTTCCAGAAGCGGACGTGATGCCGCCTGTCGGCGCTGTGACCGGCCGGCTTCTCAAAGGCGAGGTCTTCGCGCCGGCCCTGGTAGTAAAGGTTGCTGACGGGCGCGTCATGATACGAGCGGTCCAGCAGAACGCTGCCGACGATCGCGATGCTTGACCGCAGCGTGACGGGATCGGCCGGATACCATCCCGCCGCGTGCATGGCGCAGAGCACGTCCTTGCTGTCGCCGATCAGGCCGACATTGATGGGATCGCCCGGAATCCCCTGTGCGGTGCGCGTCACCATGGGCAACCCGTCGAGGCCCTTCTGGTGTTCATAATGAGTCCACAGGAAAGGCAGCGCGAAGTAGGCTGTGGCGAGATAGATCGCCGTGGAGATCAGCGCGAACCTTGCGACCCGCCGCAGGCGGCGCTGTTCAGGCGGTGCGGGAAGTTCGGCACGGGAGACGGGATCAGTCACGGGGAACGGTGCCTGCCAAATCCTGCGTCATCGTCCGGCTTCGCGACGACCGGCAGCCTCGACTGGGCAGAGTTGATCGACCGGTGAGGCCTCGACTGCGAAATTCGATTGTCCAAACATGCGTGCAAACCATGGATGCGGATGAAATTCCGCTCAGGACAGTCTTGCGAATTATGGTGCGATTTGGGCGGATGGGCCAGTGTGCCGACAGCCGCCGATTTCAATTCGCTGCCATACGATCTAATCGCCACACGATCTAATGATGGGTCCGGCGCCTGATCGCGCTGCGCGCCAGCGCCAGTCCCATGAGAACGAAAGCCGAGGTCACCTCGGGGCCGCCGACCAGGATGCGCGTCGGTGTTTTCATCTTGTTCCACTCGTAGGCCTTGAACGGCCCGCGCCGCCCACCCTCGCCGAGGCTTGTGATGATGCAATGGAGGGCGGGGGCAAAGGTGGCGGGGTCGGCGCCGAGATGTCCGAGCGCCATCAAGGCCAGCGCGGCATCGAACGCGTTCATTTCAGCGGCAATCAATTCATTCTGGACGTAGGCCAGCACTTTGTCGCGAATAAAGGCGAATGCGCCATCCGGGTCGATCGCCTGCTGCGCCAGGAGTGGAAGCGCGCGGAACGCCGCGTAGCATCGGCCGAAATAGGCGCAGTAGAGTTCCGGCAAATAGTAGATGTGGGACCGTGGATCGCTGAATGCGCCATTCGCAACGAGCCGATGCTGGAAACCGATGATCCGCCGGGCCGTCTGCAGACGTTGCGGTGTCTCGATGACTTTCCAACGCGCGCAGTTTCGAAAGCTGACGTCGAGAACGTCGAGATTGAGTGTCGGATCGAGGTCGTTACCGTAGGGCCGCTCGCCGGCGATGTTGTCGATCCAGGTGACGATCCCGCCATCGTAGTCGATGGCGTCGTTGAGTGGGACGGTGACGAGCGGTTCGTTGGCGCTGCCCTCGACCTGGTATCCCGCATAGAAGTCGAGCAGGGGTTGCGCGAGGATCGGGTCGGCCGATCCGGCTTGCGTGGCGGCCGAGAACGAACACGCGGTGGTGTCGCAATCGGGAACGTAGATGCCGAAGCCGAGGTCCTGCTTGATCTGCGCGAAGAAGCGGCTGAAGCGAGGATGCGGATGCGGGGCGAGCGCCGTGATGACGCTGAAGCGTTCGCCATTGCGCGATAAGACGTCCTCGCGGCTTGTGGAGAGACAGAAATCGACCATGTGCGCGGTTGCATCGCGCGCGGCTGCGGCGTCGGCCACCGTCGCGAGGCCGGTGTCGGCGAAGCTCAGGAGGGCTTCCGTGAAGAAGGCGTCGTAATAGGCCGACCGATGCCGGATCTGTACCGGCTCCCACATCGGCTCGGCGATTCCCTTCCATGGCGGATTGATGAGGTCGCCTGCCGGCGAGCGCGCGATGAAGACGCGGGCCAGATTGAACAGCAGCGTGGAGTTCTTGTAACCGCGCGCGTTCAGTCCCGTGAGGGCGGCGAGAAAGTCGCGGCCGTGCACGTCGGGGTCGCCGATCAGGTTGAAAGCGGCGTAGGTCGGGATGAAGCCGTTGCGACGATACGATTGCAGAAGATGCCTGCCGCAGACGCGGATTGCATGCTCGATGTCGGCCATGTCCGGCGCGGGCGGAAGCGTCGTCCTTCGCCCTGGCCGAGGATGTTTCAGCGACACCGTGTCCAGCAGCGCAGCGACGGGCTGGCCGATGGCCGCCCAGTCCGGCGACGCCTCGTCGCGCGCCCGGACCAGCGCGGCCTGCAACGCCCGAAAGCGCGCTTCGTCCTTCAACTCCGGGAGGCCGGCTCGCCGCAGCAGCGGCCGCAACACCGGATTGCCCAGCGCGGTTCTGTAGAATTTCACCAGATGAGCGTCGCCGCCACGATGATGGCGCAACACCGGGTCGCAAAGATCGTAAAGGGAAGGACCGTCCTTGCGGGCCGTGAGCGCGCGGCACGCAGCGCCGGCAAAATAGCGGACATTCATCCAATCTCTTTCGGTGAACCTCCGCACGGGCCGCCACACGCCGCGCCAAGGCCAGCCCAACGGACCGTTTCCCCAACAAGCCTTTGAAAGGCTACACGCCCCGCCAGCAAATACAAATGTGATTCAAATCACGGCGGCGAACCGCCGCGGGCGACATTCTGCTCGCCGCATCAATAGCTTCGCTACTCACATCCGGGAGCTTCTCATGACCACGGCCTGTCCCTGTCGCGAGCGGTTGCAGGTTCCGCGGGCCATGCGTTTACCGCTGAGCAACGAACCGGCTGTATGCCTGAGGTCTCAGTGATCTCGCAGATGCAAAACGACGTCTTGATCGGCCTAAGTCATTGCATTTGCAAATACAAAGCCGCCTGCTGGCGCGCAAGCGCAGGAGGTATCCTTAAGTGAGGGTGTTTTCGAGAATGAAAGGTTTCGGGTTGCTCATGAAGGCCGTGCAGGGTAAACCCCTCCATGTTGCGGTGCCGCAAATCCAGCACATTTTGACGGCACGAAGCCCCGCAACTCCCAAACCCGTTTTGCATTGATGCGCCTCACGAACGCGCTTGGGCGATGACCAGGAATAAACGGCAATGAGCAAGTTTCGCGTTTCCCCCCGTACAGTGACCCTGGCAGCCGCTCTCGTCGGCATGGTTTCGCTGGCGATCGGCGCTCACGCGGCGCTCAACAAGCGGAGCCTGGAGGTCGCGAAGGCGTTAGCTGTCGCGGATACCGCGGATACCAGTGTTGCGCCGGGCAAGCCGACGCGGGTCGCGCTGGTCATCGGCAACGGCCACTATCCTGATGCGAACCAGCCGCTCGGACAGTCCATCAATGACGCGCGGGCTCTGGCTGACGTCCTGCGCCGCGATGGTTTCGACGTCGATATGGTTGAGGACGCCAACCAGGCCGACATGGCGCGGGCGCTGACGCGGCTGAAGTCAAAGCTCCATCGGGACTCCGTCGCGATGCTGTTCTTCAGCGGATTCGGCATTCAGGCCGGCCGCGAAAGCTACATGATCCCGGTCGACGCGCAGATCTGGAAGGAGACCGATGTCCGTCGCTACGGGCTCTCGGTCGAATCCTTCCTCGCGGCCATGACCGAGCGGGGCGCCAAGGCAAAGCTTGCGATCATCGATGCATCCCGCCGCAATCCCTACGAGCGACGCTTCCGGACCTACTCCCACGGCCTCGCGCCCATCAGCGTGCCCGACAATACCTTGATCCTGTCATCGGCAACGCCCGGAAGCGTTGTCGACGATGCCAAAGGCCAATACAGCCTGCTGGTCACCGAACTGCTCAAGAACCTCGATACGCCGGCGGCGAGCGCCGGGGCCGTCTTCAGCAAAACCCGTCTCGCAGTGTCCCGCGCGACCGACGGCGGCCAGGTGCCGACGATTTCATCCTCGCTCGTGGGAGATGTTCCGTTCGCGGCGCCCACCGCCGTCGCGGCCGGGAACACCGGCAGCTAGGCCGCTGTTTGAAACGTCGCCGGGCGGCCCACCTGGTCGTTCCCCGGACGCCGCGCAGCGTGAAACGGTGCGCTGCTGAACCGGGGTCTTTACGATATCGATTGCAACGATCCCGGTTCTACGCAGCGTCACTTCGTGCCGCAGCGCGCCCGGGACACTCAGGAAACAAGCTTTTCGAACGAGGTCTAAGCCGCAGCCCTTCTGCGTTCTGCAGGACGCGCCGCATGCCCGCTATTTCGCGCTCGCTTCCGCGGTGACCGGCCTCACGGCGTCGCCTTCGCGCAACAGGGATCCGGCTCTGGCGACAACGACATCGCCCTCCGACAACCCTTCGCGGATTTCTACCTGACCGGCCGACATCAACCCGACGTCGACGCGCCGCGTCTCCACCCGCTGCCGTTTGACCACCTGAACCACGGTGCCCGCGGAGCTGTAGAGGATCGCGGTCAGCGGCACGGATATGCCGCAGCTCTCGCCGGCCTTGATCAAGGCACGGCCCGACGCATTGACCAGCAGATGCCGCGTCGAATCCACCCCGATGAAAACCTGCCCGAGCTGACTGTTCGGTTCAACGGTCGGTGCGACGCGGCGGACTGTCCCGGTCATGTCGTCGGCACCGACGATCTTGATCTGCGCGGACTGGTTGGGCGCAAGCTTAGGAAGATCCTCGGTCGGTACCTGGCCGACCAGATCGAACTCGTTCCTGGTGATGATGTTGAACAGGGGCTCGCCTTTGCCCGAGGCGATCGCACCGATGACGGCGGATGACTTGCTGACCAGCCCTGCTTGCGGAGCCTGAACCGTCATCGTGCCGCCTTCCGGAAGACTGAGGCGCGCCATCGCCTGCCCGGCAGTTACGGTCTGACCGGCTTCGACGAGAATTTCGGCGACTTTCAATCCCGGCCGCTCGGGACGCACGGCGATCTCATCTCTCGGAATGAGAATGCCGGACACTTCGACGACATCCGAGAAACAGGCCTTGGTTGCCTTCAGCACCGTCACGGTCGTCCCCTTCGGGGCCGCGCTCACGTCGTCGGCGGCGAATCCCGGAGCGGCGGCAAGATCGATCGACGCGGCAATGATGAGGGCGGCGGCCCACTTGCCGAAGCCTTCCGTCCTCAGGCCATGGAGTTTCATTGCAAGTCAGCTTTCAGAACGGTCGTGATGAAAAATCTCGAATATCATCGCAAGTTTATGCCAGTCCAAACGGTCGCGCCAAGAGGGTTGGAGAGGGGTAGCGAGCCCTAGTCCGAACGGTTGGAGCCGGTGGCCGAACGGGGTTGCGCCGTGGCGTCTTCGGGCGCGGCTTGATCGCGCCAGCTCAGGATTTCGACGGCCGCGATCGGCTGATGAAAACCCTTGAGCTTGAGCGGCGGCAGCGGCGTTGCATCGACCCATGGTTCGACCATGCCGTAGGCGCGCTGGCTGACGACGATTTGTCCTGCCTTGGCTTCGTCGCATAACCGGGATGCCAGGTTCGTCACGCTGCCGATCGCGGCATATTCCAGCCGTCGCTCGAAGCCGACCTGTCCGAGCGTCGCGTAGCCGAGAGCGATGCCGACGCTGAAGCCGAGCGTGTGACCACGGCTGCGCCACTTCCGCGACAACAGGTTGATGCTGTCGCGCATCTCCACCGCCATCCGCACCGCTCGCCGGGTATGATCGGTCACCGGAACCGGGGCGTTGAACAGGATCATGACCCCGTCGCCCGCGTAACGGTCGAGCGTACCTTCGTAGCGGAAGATCAATTCACCGAGCGCGGCGTGATACTCGCGCAGCACGTTCATGGCCTCTTCGGGCTCGGTGGTTTCCGTAAACGCGGTAAAGCCGCGGAGATCGCAGAACACGACCGTCACCTCGCCGCGATGGCTGTCGAGCAGCGCGCTTTGGCCATCGGACGATGCGACGAGTTGCGCCACTTGCGGCGCCAGAAAGCGCTCGAGCCGTCGGATGCGTTCGATTTCCGCGAGCTGCTTGCCGACCCGATCCTCGAGTGACTTGTTCCAGTCGCGCAACTGGTCAGTTTGCTCCTGAAGCTTGGCGGCCTGCTGTTGCACGGTGGCATGCGTCGAGGCCAGTTCACGGCCTTTGTGATCGACCTCGTGAAACAGTTGTGCGTTGCGCATGGCGAGCGCCGACTGATGGGCAAAGGTTTGCATCAACCCGATCAGGTTCGGCGGGAAGGCGCCGGCATTTTTCCGCAGCACGACGAGCGAACCGAGAATCCCGGTCTGGTCGATCAGCGGCATCACCAGCGCGGAGTGAAATCCCGCGTTGACGGCGAGAATGCTGAGCGGATGATCGTCGCCGTCGACATTCGGAATTGCGACCGGCTCGCCGCTGGCGGCGGCGTCGCCGAGGACGCTGCCCTCCTGCGCGATCGCGAGATGGCGGCCCGTGCCGGATTTATCGATTCCGGAGGCTTCGGCCAGGATGAAGCGGCGGCCGGCGGTCTCGTAGCGATAGATCAGAATGGCGTCGGCTTTGGTAATGTCGAGCGCGCGTGTCGTCACCGTCTGCAGCACGGCATTCAGGTCCAGCGACGACACGACGGCGCGGCCGACTTCCTCGAGCACCTTGAGCTCGTTGACGGATTGCGCCAGATCCTGCGTTCGTTCCTTCACCTTCAGTTCGAGATCGGAATATGTCTCGCGCAGTTGTTCGGCCATGCTGTTGAATTGATCCGCGAGCTGCTTCAGTTCATCGTCGCTCTTGACGTCGATCCGGTGTTCAAAGTCGCCGCTGCCGAGCCGTTGCGCGCCGGCGTTGAGGGCCTTGATCGGAATCAGCATTCGTCGCGCGAGCAGCGTGCCCGCAATGATCGCCACCACCAGCCCGAAGGCGAGAAGCGCGCCGATCCGGATCAGCAGGTCATGGAGAGGCGCCAGCGCCTGGCTCGCCGGTTGCTCGTAGATGACAAACCAGCCGAGCTGCGGAATCGGCATCGCCGCCGTCAATACGGATTGACCGTCGGCGTTCGTTCCGGATTTCAGCGGTGCGCCTCCGGGTCTCAGAAGCGCCGCGACCTGAGGCAGCTTCGAGAGGTCCTGTCCGACCCTTTCCTCCGGGCCGGAACTGGCCAGCACCTGACCATGACGGTCGATCAGGTAGGCCGAACCGATCTTGCCGGTCTGCGCGTCATCCACATAGTCGGACAGGAAGCGCAGATCGATGTCCGCGACCGAAGCGCCCGTGTCCTGTCCCGAGTGCGCCACGGCGATCGACATGAAGGGATGGCCGTCGCGGAAGAACGCAGGCGCGTAGGTCACGCCCTTGCTGACGGTCTGTGTGAACCTGAGGTCGCGGGAGAAGTCGGCGCCGCTGTCGATCGAGACGGTGAGGCGCGACAGGCGCAGTCGTTCACGGCCCGAGCCGTCGAGCAGGAAGATCTGATTCACCGCAGGAGCCTGATTCAGCAACTCTGCGTAATCGGCGCGGTGCTGATCGATCGTGACGGCGCTTGCCCGCGTCACCCAACTGATCTGGCGCTCGAGATCGGTGATCGCGCGTTCGACCCGCCGCGCGGTTGCCGCGGCCTTCTCGGACATGGCGTCGACGAGGGCGGTCCGGGTCTGGTCGTAGCTGATCCAGGTTTCGAGGCCGCCATTGACCGCCAGCACGAACAGCACCAGGCCTACGAGCGAGATCACGTATTTGGCAAACAGGCCGCCGCGGTACCGGCTTTTGTCCCTGACCCCGTCCATCAAGTGTCCTGCGCGGCGCCTGCCGCCGAGCTCCCCTGGCCGTCGCTATGGCAGGCGCAGCGTCGCGGAAGGCGCAAGCCGTCTGCGCCCGGCGTGTCCGTCCGGACGTGCGGTCCCTTTTATCACGATTCAAGACGAGGAGCGCCCGGTTTGCCGCATGTGGTTAGCGAAAGCTGGCCATTTTAGCGACCGAACAACTGCTTCATGAGGCCGTTCAGTGCCGATGGCCGGCTGGGCGCAGGTTTGCCGTCGGGCGAGGGCGAGTTGGTTGTAGCGCCGCCTCCGAGGCCCTGCTGGATCAGCGTGTCCAAGGTTTCGCCGAGGGTGCCCTGCTGGCCGGTGACGGCCCCTCCGCTTGCACCGAACAATCCCTGGCCCATCTCCCGAAGCTTCGCGTAAGCAGCATCGGGATTGTCGAGAATCCCGCCGATGTCCGGATAGATGCGCGGGTCATTCCATGCGCCCTCGATGATCACGGGGATGCCCAGTCCGACCGCATCGGCGGTGCCGCCCTGACCTTGCGTCGTCATGACAAGTTTCGGCTCGACGCGGAATCCCAGCGACTTCGCCCCGAGGTCGACAGTGCCGGCGCCGGTCATCCGGACCAGTGGCCCGATCAGCACGAGATCGTCGGTCGCGGCCTTGCCTTGCGCGATCCGGAACGAGGCGCTGAGTTGGGTCAGATCGGTGGTCTGATCGGGCTGCTCCTGCCATCCCGTGAGCGTGGCCGATGTCAGCGAGCGGATCATCTTCGCGACGTTGAGGTTGCGGATCGCGCCGTCGCGGACATCGGCCGAGGCCGCGCCGTCGAGGTTCGTCATGATGGCGCGCAGGCTGCCGCCGCGGGATTGCAGCGCCAGCTTTGCCTGCATCTTGCCGTCGAGATTGTCGAAGTCGAACAGTCCGGACAACAGCGGCAGCGCGCGAACGCCGGTGACGTCGCCTTGCAGGGTGTAGGCAGGCGTCGCCGTGCTGACATCGATCGCGACGTTGCCGCTGATTTGGCCGTCATAGACCCCGAGTTGCAACAACGAGGCCTTCACGTGACCTCCGGTAACCGTCGCATCGATGGCCGCGGGCGCGGATTGCGCCTTGCCGAACGTGAACTGGTCCGCCGACAGGCGAAGCTGGGCATCGACATAGTTCAAGCCGGTGAGGTCGATGGGTGCGTCGCTCCAAGGCCGCGGGGCGGATCGAGGCGAGGCCGCCGGGCTCGATGGCGCGGCGATATCCAGCTTCTGGATGTCGAGGTCGACCTTCACCAGCGGCTTGCCGGCGAAGTCCACTGACGCCCAGCCGTTGAACTGGCCGCCGCCAATCAGCCCGCTCAGTCCGTTGATCAGCAGCGTCGTGCCGTTCAGCCGTACGTCCGCTCGCGCCGAAAGCTGGCGCGACAGCAGATCGGGTGTATCAACTTTGAGAGCGACTGGAATGTTTTGTCTGACGGACAGGTTTTCCGGCACGGTGGCTGTCAGCGCGAATTTGAGCGGATGCCCGCCCGGACGCGCGCGACCCGCGATCGTGGCCTGCCGCCCGGCTGTGAACGCGGCCTGTGCGTCGATATCGCCGATGCGATTTTCCATCCGGTTGACAGCGTCGAAGAATACGACGGTGCCGTTGGAGACGCTCACGCGCATGACCGGCAATGCGACCGTGCTGTTGCTGTCTGCGCCCGCCGATCCCGACGGTCCCTTCGACGGCGTGTTGCGCTTGCGAGACATCGGCAGCCGCAGCAACGGGTGATCGATGGTCACGTCGGAGAGGATCGGATGTCCCGACAGCAGCCCCCTCAACGGAAAGCTGCCGCGGAGTTCGCCGATTGTCAGATGGATGCCGTCGTTGGGGTTTTTGGGATCGTCCAGCGCGACATTGTGCAGCGTGACATTCAGCGACGGCCATAATCCGATGTCGGTCATCCCGTCGATCGACAGCCGGTAACCGGTGTCACGCGCCACCCGATCCTGGACCATCGAGGTGATGACGCCCGAGGGCACGCCGACCGTCAGCAGCAATGCCAGGGCCACGACCACGAGGCCGGCGGCGGCAGCGCCTGCGATTCTCAATGCTTTCATCTGCCACCTCGGAGCGTGGATTGCGGCTCGGTCCGCGACGTCGGCATCGATTGAAAGACACCATCCGCAGCGGAGGACTATTCCTGCATGGCGTCAAAATCGCCCGCAAGGGCTGCAAAGCTCTGTGACTTATGACACACTTTGCCGCACATCGATCAGGCATACGGGCGCGAAGCCGCCGGGCCGGCGGACAAACATCTTGGACCTTCGATATTTTAGAAGAATTTTGACCGGGCGAGGGCGAATGGCCATGAGCAAGCAGTCTGAGTTTGCCGTCATTTTGAAGATGAACCCGCTGTTCGCGGATATTGGAGGCGATGCGCTGCAGCGCATTTCGGCGCTTTGTCATACCCAGCAACTCGCGGCCGGCGAAGTGCTGTTTCAGAAAGGCGACGAGGGTGACGCCCTCTATGGCGTTCGGCGTGGCCAGATCCGGATCGAGACCGGCGCCTCCGACGGCTCGCGGCTGACGCTGAATTTTCAGGGTGCGGGCGACGTGTTCGGCGAGATCGCGGTGCTCGACGGCCAGAATCGGACCGCCGATGCGGTGGCGAGCGAACCGAGCGAATTGTTCGTTCTGCGGCGCGGCGACCTGATGTCATTCCTGGAGCGCGAGCCGAAAATCGCGATCCGGCTGATCGAGCTGCTGTGCCAGCGCATTCGCTGGGTCAGCGAGCGCATGGAAGAGTCGGTGCTGCAACCGCTCGCCGTGAGGATGGCGCGGCGGTTGTGCGCGCTGGCCGATGATTTCGGCTCGGAGGTCCACATCTCGCAGGAGCAACTCGGCGTCTATGTCGGGGCAGCGCGCGAGAGCGTCAATCGCCAGCTCCAGCAGTGGCGCAAGGACGGAATCCTCGATCTGCAGCGCGGCCGCATCCTGCTCAAGAACATGAGCCGGCTGAACGCGGCGGCCCGCAGCGAATAGGCACTATGGGTCGGCGCCGGGTGCGGGCAACGCTGCCGGCGGGTGCGAGCCGTCGTCCGCCGAATCGTTCTCGCCGCCCCACGTCAACAGCCGTTTGCCGTAGCGCCAGGTGAAAGCGCCGATGTCGTCCATCAGCATGAACATCGCAGGCACGAACACCAGCGACAGGATGGTCGAGAACAGCAGGCCGCCGATAACAGCCAGCGCCATGGGCGAGCGGAATTCGCCACCCGCGCCGAACGCCAGCGCGCTCGGCATCATGCCGGCCGCCATGGCGATGGTGGTCATCACGATCGGTCGCGCGCGCTTCATGCCGGCGTCGATGATGGCTTCGTCGCGGGGTTTGCCGGCGTGAATCGACTCGACGGCGAATTCCACCAGCATGATGGCGTTCTTGGTGACAATGCCCATCAGCATCAGGATGCCGATCCAGACCGGCGTCGTCAGTTGCTTGCCGGTCAGCAGCAGCGCGCCGATCGCGCCGCCGATGGACAGCGGCAGCGAGAACAGGATGGTGATGGGCTGCAGGAAGGTGCCGAACAGCAGCACCAGCACGGCATAGACCATCATCAGGCCATAGGTGATGGCGGTCGCAAAGCCTTCCGAAAGCTCGTTGAGGCTTTCCGCGTCGCCGGAGGGGCTGACTTTCACGCCCTTCGGCAGCGTCTTCATCACGGGAAGATCGTAGATCTGCCGGGTCGCGTCGCCGAGCGCGGCGGTCCCGACGAGATCGGCCGCGACGGTGGCCTGGCGCTGGCGGTCATAGCGGTTGATGCTGGTCGGACCCTGATCGAGCTTGACGTCGGCGACGACCGATAGCGGAACTTGCCCCCGTCCACCGCCGATCGGCACCTGCAACTGTTCGAGCGTCTGCAGGTCGGACCGCGCGCTGTCCTCAAGCTGGACGCGGATCGGCACCTGACGATCGCCGGCATCGAACTTGGCCAGCGCCGGGCCGACGTCGCCGATGGTGGCGACGCGGATGGTCTGCGAGAGTTGCTCGGTGGACACGCCAAGACGCGCAGCAAGGTCGGCACGCGGCTGAATCCGCAGTTCGGGACGGTCGAGCGAGGTTTCCGGTGTGACGTTGGCGATCAGCGGGATGCGCTTCATCTGCGTCGCCAGTTCGCTGGCGACGTTGCCGACGATTCCGGTGTCCGGCCCGGTGACCACGAGCGACACCGCCCGCAGGCCGTTCTCGTCGAGGAACCAGTAGCGGATGTCGGGAACGTTTTCGAGGTCCTGTCCGATCGCGAGTTCGAGGTCGCGCTGGCTGATCTTGCGGTCGCCCTTCGGCGTATAGTTGATGATCAGCGAGGCGCGCCGCACTTCCTGGATGCCGGGCGGCACACGCCCGCCGTCGACGAACACGCTCTTGACCTCGGGCCGTTTGCGCAGCCGCGCCACGATGTCCTCGGTCACCTTCTCGGTATAGGCGAGTTGCGATCCCGGCGGCAGCTCCATCGCGAGCAGGGAGCGTGCGGTGTCCTGCGCGGGCAGGAAGCCTTGCGGCAACAGCTTGATGCTCCAGATCGAGCCCGCGAAGATCGCGAAGCCGATGATGACCGTGACGATGTAGTGCCGCACGGACCACGAGACGAGCCGGTTATAGGCACGCAGCACCCGGCCGGGCGGCGGAACCTCGTGGGGATGGTCCTTCATGAAATAGGCGGCGAGCACCGGCGTCACGAACCGCGCGGCCAACAGCGAGAAGAACACCTGTACCGAGACGGTGATGCCGAATTGCTTGAAGAACTGCCCGGCGATCCCCGACATGAAGCTCGCCGGCGCGAAGATCGCGATGATGGTGAGGCTGATCGCGATGACGGCGAGGCCGATTTCATCGGCGGCTTCCAGCGCGGCGCGATAGGGCGATTTACCCATGCGCATGTGCCGCACGATGTTTTCGATCTCGACGATGGCGTCGTCGACGAGAATGCCGGTCGACAGCGTGATGGCGAGGAAGCTGACGAGGTTCAGTGAAAAGCCGAGAATGTCCATCGCCCAGAACGCCGGGAAGATCGACAGGGGCAGCGAGATCGCCGCGATCACCGTCGCCCGGAAATCGCGCAGGAACAGGAACACGATGATGACGGCCAGAATCGCGCCTTCGAACAGCGTCGAGATCGCGGCCTCGTAGTTACCCTTGGTGAAGTCGACCGAGGTGTCGATCAGCTTGAGGTCGACGTCCGGATATTGCTCCTTCAGAGCATCGATCCGCTTCTGCACGGCCCTGGCGACCACGACATCGCTAGCGCCCTTGGAGCGCTTGATGCCGAGCGCTACGACCGGCTCGCCGTTGAAGCGCGCAAAGGTCCGCCGGGCAGCGATGGTGTCGGTCACGGTGCCGAGATCGTCGAGCCTGACCTCTCCGCCATGCGGCAAGGCGATCATGGTTCCCGCCAGGTCATTGAGCGTCTTGGCGCCGGCCAATGTGCGGATCGCCTGATCGTTCTTGCCGATCTCGGCGCGGCCGCCGGCGACATCGACATTGGTGCCGCGCAGGCGCTGGCTGACATCGACAGCCGTCAATCCGGCGGCGCGCAGGCGGTCCGGATCGAGCGACACCAGGATTTCACGCTCGACGCCGCCGATGCGTTCGACCTGCGCGACGCCGCGCACGCCCTGCAGCGCGCGCTTCACCACGTCATCGACGAAATAGGACAATTGTTCGGGCGTCTTGCCCGGCGAGATCGCGGCATAGGTGACGATCGGCAGTCCGATGACGTCGACGCGCTGGATCAACGGCTCGGTGACGTTCTGCGGCAGATTGGCCCGCACGCGCGTCACCGCGTCCTTGACGTCGTTCAGCGCGCGGTCGGTGTTGGTCTCAAGCGCGAACTGGATGGTGGTCAGCGACAGGCCGTCCGTGATCGACGAGGAAATATGCCGGACGCCCTCGACGCCGGAGACGCCGTCCTCGATGGTCTTGGTGACCTGGGCCTCCAGCTCGGCCGGCGCCGCGCCGAACTGCGATACGGCGACGGAAATAACCGGGATGTCGGCGTTCGGCAGGCGCGTGATGGCCAGCTTGGTGAAGCTGACCCATCCGAGCAGCAGCAGGATGATGGAAAACACGACGGAGGGGAGCGGGTGGCGAATCGACCAGGCTGAGATATTGAGGGCCATCAACGTCCTCGCGATCGATCGAGTTCATCCGCAAACATCGGCTTGACCTGGTCGCCGTCGTGGAGCGACGTCCCGGCGTCGGCGACGACGATCTCGCCGACCTTCAATCCTTCGAGAATCTCGATCTCGGTACCGGACGTCAGACCGACGCGCACCCGCCGCGTTTCCACGGTGTTGCCGTTCACCACCTGAACCGTCAGATGATCGATGGCCGAGCGGGGGATCGCGACGCCGCAACTGCGCTTGGCATCGATCGCCACGCGAGCGAATGTGCCGATCTTGACGGTGGGATGACCAGATAGGGACAACCGGACATGACCCATCTGGGTCGTCCGGTCGATCTCGGGGGATACGAGCCGAACCTGTCCAGTGAGATCCGCTCCTTCGTCGCTGTGGATGCGCGCGGCTGCGCCGGGATTGAGCTTGAGAATGTGGAGGCCCGGAATCTCCGCGTTCACTTCGATCTCGTTGTCGATCGCGATCTTGAACATCGGCCCGGCCTGCGGCGATGCCGGTGCGCCAACGGCGGTGTGGACGTCGGTCACGAGACCGGCCACCGGCGCGCGAAGCGAAATCGGCCCGGCCCGGTTGTTGCTGGGCGGAGGCGTGAGTCGCGCCAGTTCCTGATTGGCTGTGACCAGATCGCCGGCATGAACGAAGACGCCGGTGACGATCGATCCCTCCGAGTCGGGGCTGACATCCGCTTCCCGGCGCGGCACGACGAATCCTGTGCCGCGGACCATGTCCGAGAAGCAGGCATTGGTGGCGCGTGCGACGACCACGGGAAAGCCGCCCGCCGGGCCGCCGGTATCGTCCGCAGCTCGCGCAAGGTTGCCGGCGCCGACCGCGCCGATGAAAGCGAGCGCCACCATGCCGGAGGCGGTCTTGCCGCGCGCGCGTGGAGGCCAACGTCCCGGATCAGTCATTTGGCTCACGTCGCGGCTCTCTTTTTCGGCAAGCGGTGCCAACCTATACGTTGCATCGCCGGCCGCGACAACAAACGGTACCTTGCAGACGCGCGGAACGGTGTGGTCCAGATGGTGATTGAATGAAACGGCATCAATGCACGCCGTAATCGGCAAATTCCTTCACGATGTTCGGATCCATGGCTTTGGCATTGGCAATATCGAGGCTGCCCTCGGCGGTGGCGCCGCTGCGCTGCCTGGCAAGACCGCGGCCATAGAGCGATGAGGTCAGCCGCGGGTTGATCTTCAGCGCAGCGTCGAAATCAGCGATGGCGTTCTTGTTCGCCCCGCTTTTCAGGTTCAGCAGCCCGCGGCTGTCGAGCGCGTCGACGAAATGCGGCCGCAGCCGCAGCGCCTCGTTGCAGTCGCGCATCGCGGGCTGCAAGTCGCCGACGACGGTCCGGGTCCAGCAGCGGTTGTTATAGGCTTCGGCGTCGGTCGGGTTGAGGCGCAGCGTCGCATCGAAATCCCTGATCGCGAGCGCATAGGCGCCCTTGCTGGCATAGACCTGTCCACGACGATAGAGTGCGTTGGCGTCGCTGGGGTGCGTGCGAAGCCGTTCATTCAGCGATTTGATGGTCGGATCGTCCGCCAATGCCAATGCGATCTTGGTGTCGTCGGTGGATGGAGTTGCCGCGGCCGTGGCCGCGGGGCGAGGTGCCGTCGCTACGGGCTGCCGGGGCTTGGCATTCGCGGCCGCTGGCACAGCGGGCGCCGCGGCCGGCGACACAGGCGCTGGCGGCGCGGCGACAGGCTTTGGTGTCGGGGCGACGGCGACCTTGGGCGGTTGGCTGGGAATGAACGAGAAATCGTCGGCGAGCGACGATGAAATCCACGGTACCTGCTCGCTGCGCGAGGCGCGGGTGACGCCGACGCGGGTCCGGTTAAGGGTTTCCTCCGCCGTCAGGTTGGGCACGCGAATCTCCTTGAGCAACTCGCTGACGAACAGGCTGTGGTCGCGATCCGTGTCGCTGATCACCGAACTCAGCGCGGCGGAATACATCACCAGCGTTCCGCTGGGCGCGATGACCGGCGCCAGCCCTGCGGAGAAACTGCGGAAGCGCCGCTCGAACGGATTTCGACGGGACGCATCCAGCAGCGCGATCTTGATGCCGGCGCCGCGGTTGTTGATTTCGCCCAGGATGGTCTCGAGGCTGATCCCGTCGCGCCGCACGTCGGCTTCGGTCCAGATTTGCGCATCGACCGGGATAAGATAGCTCTGACGTGCCGACTGGATTCCATATCCGCTGAAGAAGATCAGTGCGACGCAGCCTGGCTTGATACGGCTATAGAGGCGATCCAGCGCGGCACGCATAGCGCTGCCGGTCAGGTTCTCGCCGGTTTCGACGTCAAACCCGTCGTGCTTCAGCTCATCGGCGATGTCGCGCACGTCGTTGATCGAGTCCTTGAGCGGAGTTTCGCTGTCGGGATATTTGGCGTTGCCGATCACCAGCGCGACCCTGTCGGAATGCGCATCCATCGCGGCCGACGGCGCAGCCGGCATCACCGAAAGGAAGGCAGCGGCGATCACGGCGAAACGAGTGTTCATGGGCGCCAGTCCAGGCAAAGAGGGCGCCGGTCGATCAAGCTGCGGCGGCCTTGTCCTACGCAATACGGATTATCAAACCGTGGGGGCAGTCACTGTCAAGAGTCGGTCAATGCCAGATGCGCGGTGTCAATTTGACCGCGCACCGTGACAGGTTGTCGGCTCCGTCGATCGCGCCGGCCGGTGCCGCGCATCACTTCGAGGCCTGATCTTTCTCGGCCATGTTGACGACTTCGACACGGCGGTTTTCGGGAGCAAACGGGTCGGCCGGGTTCTTGTATCCCTGCTTGCCATACCCGGCGGATACCAGGTTTGCCGCGGGGATATGATATTTGTCCTCGAGGAAACGCTTCACCGTGGCCGCGCGCCGTTCCGAAAGCGTTTGATTGTAGGCTTCGCCGCCCTTGCCGTCGGTGTGGCCGCCCAACATGAAAACCGCGCCCGCGAGTTCGGGACTCGTCAACGCCTTGCCGAGGTTATGGAGTTCTGGCTCCGCCTTTGGCGTCAGTTCGGCGGAATTGAAGTCGAAATTGATATCGAGATCGATTTTCGGCCGCTTGGCGGCGATTTCAGCCATGTGCTCGCGGTCGCCCATCGACAGGGAGCGCGTCCTGCCGCGCATCTTCTGCACGAAAGCGAGATCGTCGCTGCTCAGCGACGGAGACGCGCCCAGGCTGCGGGTTTTCGGCACCCGCAAGCCACTGATGATCCGCTGTTCCGAAAGCTCGCCGGCGAGGGCCGCACTTGAGGCCGCCAGCAGCGCCAGGCAGGCGCCGGTCAGGATTTTTGTCCAATACGTCTGTTGAATCAGCATCGTGGCCTCCATTCCCCGTGTCGCCCGTCCTGCGCACCTTCGCCGGCGCCATGTGAAGGAGTGTGAACCGGCCAGGGAGGGCCGGACCGTGACCTGCATCACGAAGCGTCTGCGGACCGATGCAGGGGAAATCTCCCCGGCTGGTCATCAGTGAGACGTCCGCTGGCCGGATGACGTTCAAGACTATTCAAGGGCTTTGCAGGCTTCAACGTCGGTTTCCTGTGTGCGGTGCGGTCATCGACCCAAGTGACGGGCCATGAATTTGACCTTGGTCTCCGGGAATGGCTTGGTGTGCGGCGCGCAAATGAGAAGAACAAAGAGGTGAGCGATGGACCCCGTCTATGAAATCTACGCCATTCGTTACGCGACGATGACGGGGCGGACGCCTCACATGAATTTTCTTGTGCCGGACCCGCATGAGACGACGGCCGCCGATCTCGATTACTTCGTCTGGCTGATCCGTGGCGAGGGCCGCCAGATCCTGGTCGATACCGGATTCAATGAAGCCGCGGCGAAGGAGCGCGCCCGCAAGCTGACGCTCAATCCGGTCGACGCCCTGGCGAAATTCGGCGTCCGTGCCGAGGACGTCAGGGACGTCGTCATCACCCATATGCATTACGACCACGCGGGCAATCTCGACCGCTTTCCGAATGCAAAATTCCATATCCAGGATCGTGAGATGAGTTTCGCCACCGGACGCTGCATGTGCCACGGCATCCTGCGGCATCCGTTCTCGGTGGAGGATGTGACGCTGATGGTGCGTCATGTGTTCGGCGAACGCGTCACCTTCCACAATGGCGAAGGCGAAATTGCACCGGGTATCACCCTGCATCGCGTCGGCGGCCATTCGGACGGCCTGCAGGTGGTGCGGGTGCCGACCGCGCGCGGTCCGGTGGTGCTGGCGTCGGATGCTGCGCATTATTATGCCAACATGCATCGCCGCAGCCCATTTTCGATCGTCTATAATGTCGGCGATATGTACGACGCCTGGGATGTCGCCCATCGCCTTGCGGGCCACCCCGACCGCGTCATTCCCGGCCACGATCCGCTGGTCGGCGAGATCTATCCGCGCGCGGGTGACAGGGTCGATGCGTTCGCTCTGCACAAGTCGCCGTCGCGCTCGTTTGCGTCGTGATGTTCGCGACTGGAGTTCGATGGGATCCGTGTTGTCGGCTCCGTATTGTCGTCATGGCCGGATTTGTTCCGGCCATCCATGTTTTTGAACGGCAACGCTTTCAGGACGTGGATGCCCGCGACAAGCGCGGGCATGACGGATCAAGCTGAGTGCAGGGGGAATCAGTATGCCGCCTTGGCTTTGGCCTGCTGGCTGGTCTGGGCCAGGTCGAGGCTTGCCTCGATCTTGCCGAGCGCCGTGGCGAAATCCTTGCGCTCCTGTGCCGACAGGCAGGACAGCATGTCCTGCTCCCTTCGCAGCAGACGCGGGATCAGTTCCTCGTAGAGCCGCGTTCCCTTGGCCGTGAGCTGAAGCCGGAATTCGCGGCGGTCGTCTTCGTTCTCCACGCGCTCGATCAGCTTGTTTTTAAGCAGTTCCGTGACCGCCCGGCTGATCGTGGATTTGTGCGTCCTTGTGCATTGCGAAATGAATTGCGCGCTGCACGGCTCCTCGCGAAATCCGAGCGTCGCCAGCACGCGCCATTGCGGCACGTCGATATCGTATTGCTCGATATATTCGCCAGACAGCGCGGTGCTCACTTCGGCCGCGAGGCGGCTGAGGCGGAAGGGCATGAACTTCAGAAGGTCGAGTCGCGCCACGAGACGTTCCGCAATCTGCGCTTGCGCATTTTTGAGTTGACGCCGAAACCGGACTGGCAGATAGTTGCACATGAAACTATCTGCCGTCAACCCGATCTTTCGGCGTGAGCAGTCATGACGCAAGCCAAAACCCAGTTCGGTTACCGTCGCCACCCGGATCAGGACCGGCGCGAAACCGATCCCGCCCATCATCCGGTGGTGATCGTGGGCGCGGGGCCCGTGGGATTGTCGCTCGCGATCGATCTGGCGCAGCGCGGACAGCGCGTCCTTCTGCTCGACGATGCCGACCGCATCGGCGAAGGCTCGCGCGCGATCTGCTTCTCGAAACGCTCGCTGGAATTCTGGGACCGGCTCGGCGTCGGAGACCGCATGGTCGGCAAGGGCGTAGTGTGGAGCGTCGGCAAGATCTTTCACGGCGAGCATCTGCTTTATCAATTCAACCTGCTGCCGGAGGAGGGCCACAAGCGCCCGGCCTTCATCAACCTGCAACAGTTCTATGCCGAAGCCTATCTCGTCGATCGCGTCGAGGAATTGCCCGCGATCGATCTGCGCTGGCGCAACAAAGTCATCTCTTTGGAGCAGCGCAACGATCATGTGGTGCTGACGGTGGAGACGCCAGACGGATCGTATCGCCTTGCCACAAGCCATCTCGTCGCCTGCGACGGCGCGCGGTCGTCGTTGCGGCGGATGGTGGGCGCCGAATTCGCGGGCCAGGTGTTCGAGGACCAGTTTTTGATCGCCGACGTGAAGATGTCGGCGGAGTTTCCGACCGAACGCTGGTTCTGGTTCGATCCGCCGTTCCATGCCGGGCGCTCGGCGCTGCTGCACCGGCAACCCGACGACATCTGGCGGATCGATCTGCAACTCAGCCCCGACGCCGATCCGGCGGTCGAGAAGAGGCCCGAGAACGTGCGGCCGCGCATCGCGCGCATGCTCGGCCATGACAAATTCGAGTTCGAGTGGATCTCGCTCTACAAGTTCCAGTGCCGGCGCATGGACAAATTCGTTCATGGCCGCGTGATCTTCGCAGGCGATTCGGCGCATCAGGTCTCGCCGTTCGGCGCACGCGGCGCCAACTCCGGCCTTGAGGATGCCGAGAACCTGGCGTGGAAGCTCGACCGCGTGCTGCGGGGCCTGTCGCCGGAACGGCTGCTCGACAGTTACCACATCGAGCGCGGCGCGGCGGCCGACGAAAACATTCGCGAGTCCACGCGCTCGACCGATTTCATGGCGCCTGTCACGGCGCAGGAAGCACGCCTGCGCAAGGCCGTGCTGGCGCTCGCCAGGGAGACTGATTTCGGCAAGCGCATGATCAACGGCGGGCGGCTGTCGGTTCCCTCCGTTTACGAGACGCCGCTGTCGACGCCCGATGCCGATGCCTGGAACGGCGGCGCGCGGCCGGGAACGTCGATGCCCGATGCGCCGCTCACGGATGACGGCGGCCAGCCGACCTATCTGACCGATGCCTTTATCGCCGCGGGAACGGGGTTCACGCTGCTGGCGTTTGCCAACGGGGCGGCGCTCGACGTGCCGGAGGATGTCGGCATTATCGACATCGGCGAGAGCGGCTTTGCCGATCCGAGCGGGCTGCTCTGTCACCGATACGATGCCGCGCCGGGCTCGGCATATCTGCTGCGGCCCGATGGCTATGTCGCCGCGCGCTTCCGCCATCCGACGCGGACTGCGATTGCATCGGCGCTGGCGCGCGCATCCGGCCGGAATTGAGGAACTGTCATGACGCTGTCGACCCGTTCGAATTTCGCAAAGCCCGACGACGCCTTCCGCGCGATCGTGGAGGCGCATCGCGGACTCGCCGACGTCCAGAGCCACGATCTCGATGCCGCGCTCGTTCTGATTCTCGCCAATCACATCGGTGACATCGGCGTGCTGCACGGCGCTATTGCGTTGGCGAAACGGCAAGTCGTGGTGACACATTTCTCTCCTTCCCCCGCTCGCGGTGGGAAGTGAGAACGACGCTTCTGAGATTCGACTGAAAGGTACGTACCGATGGCCAAAGATTTCGCGTCCACCACCGATCTTACGGAAAAGAAAATCACCTTCTCCGAGATCGGCCCCGACCTCTATGCCTTCACCTCGGAGGGCGATCCGAACTCGGCCGTGATCGTCGGCGACGACGGCTGCATCGTGTTCGACGCGCTGGCGACGCCGGCGCTCGCCAACAAGGTCATCGAGCGGGTCAGGACCGTCACCGACAAGCCGATCAAATACGTGGTGCTGTCGCATTATCACGCGGTGCGCGTGCTCGGCGCCTCCGCCTACAAGGCGCAGGCCATCATTGCGTCGGAGGAAACCCGCCGCCTGGTCGGGGAGCGCGGCCAGCAGGATTGGGATTCCGAGTTCGGCCGCTTTCCGCGACTGTTCGAGGGGCATGAAAGCATTCCGGGCCTGACCTGGCCGACTCTGACATTTGAAGGCGACATGTCGATCTGGCTCGGCAAGCGCGAGGTGCGGCTGATGCAGCTCGGCGCCGGCCACACCTCGGGCGACATCGTCGCGTGGGTGCCGGACGCGCAGGTGATGTTCTCCGGAGATCTCATCGAATATCATTCGGCCTGCTACTGCGGTGACGCGCACCTGCGCGAATGGCCGGCGACGCTGAACGAGATCCGCGCCTTCGATCCCAAGGCGGTGGCGCCGGGCCGCGGCGACGCGCTGACGGGGCAGGCGATGGTGCGCGAGGCCATCGCTATGACGCGTGATTTCGTCACCACGCTCTACGGTGCGGCGGAGTCGTCGGTCGCCAAGGGACGCGGCCTGAAGGACACCATGGCGGCGACCCGCGAGGTGATGGATCCGAAGTTTTCCAGTTTTGCGATCTACGAGCATTGCCTGCCGTTCAACGTGTCGCGCGCCTTCGACGAGGCGTCGGGCATCGACGACCCCGTGATCTGGACCGACAAGCGCGACCGCGAAATGTGGGCGGCCTTGCAGGGCGGATAGCCCTGAACGAACAGGAGGAACCTGTCATGAACATCAACACCGCGCCTGACATCATCAACCGCGCTTCCGCTCAGGTCACGCCGGGCTACATGTCCGGCTTCGGCAACAGTTTCGAGACCGAAGCCTTGCCCGGCGCGCTGCCGATCGGCCGCAACTCGCCGCAGCGATGCGCTTACGGCCTCTACGCCGAGCAACTGTCCGGCTCGCCGTTCACCGCGCCGCGCGGCGCCAACGAGCGCTCGTGGCTCTATCGCATCCGTCCGTCGGTCAAGCATTCCGGCCGCTTCACCAGGGCCGACATGGGATTCTGGCGCACCGCGCCGTGTCTCGAGAACGAGATGCCGATCGCGCAACTGCGCTGGGACCCGCAGCCGATGCCTGACGGCGAGGTGACGTTCCTGCAGGGCGTCTACACCATGACCACGGCGGGCGACGCCAATACCCAGGCCGGCATGGCCGCGCATGTCTATCTCATCACCCAATCGATGGTGGATCAGGCGTTCTACAATGCCGACGGCGAGCTGATGTTCGTCGCCCAGCAGGGCAACCTGCGCTTCGTCACCGAGTTCGGCCGCATCGACATCGAGCCCGGCGAGATCGCGGTGATTCCGCGCGGCGTCAAATTCCGTGTCGAGATTCCGTCGGGCCCTGCGCGCGGCTACCTCTGCGAGAATTACGGCGGAGCGTTCACGCTGCCGGAGCGCGGGCCGATCGGCGCCAACTGCCTTGCCAATGCGCGCGATTTCCTCACCCCCGTTGCGGCGTACGAGGACAAGGACACGCCGACCGAGCTGTTCGTGAAGTGGGGCGGATCGCTCTGGAAGACTACGCTGCCGCATTCGCCGATCGACGTGGTGGCGTGGCATGGCAACTACGCGCCCTACAAATACGACCTGCGCGCGTTCTCGCCGGTCGGTGCGATCGCCTTCGATCATCCCGATCCGTCGATCTTCACCGTGCTGACCTCGCCGTCGGAGACGGCGGGTACCGCGAACATCGATTTCGTGATCTTCCCGGAGCGCTGGGCGGTGGCGGAGAACACCTTCCGCCCGCCGTGGTATCACATGAACATCATGAGCGAGTTCATGGGGCTGATCTACGGAGTCTATGACGCCAAGCCACAGGGCTTTGTCCCGGGCGGCATCAGCCTGCACAACCAGATGCTGCCGCACGGCCCGGATCGCGAAGCGTTCGATCACGCCAGCAATGGCGAGCTGAAGCCGGTCAAGCTCACGGGCACCATGGCCTTCATGTTCGAGACGCGTTTTCCCCAGCGCGTCACCGAATATGCCGCCACCTCCGCGACGTTGCAGGACGATTATGCCGATTGCTGGAAAGGACTCGAGAAGCGGTTCGATCCGAACCAGCGGTAACAGGGCTCGCGCACATCATGCCGTCATGGCCGGGTCTGTCCCGGCCATCCACGTCTTCCTTCTCTGATACGATCAAAGACGTGGATGCCCGGTATAAGGCCCGGCACGACGCCTCTTAAACGGAGAGTGATTTGTCCCACCCCAATGATCCGAAACTAAAATCCTTCATCGACGTCGCTGCCGATTCCGATTTTCCGATCCAGAACCTGCCTTATGGCGTGTTCTCGACAGTGCAATCGCCGGCGCCGCGGATCGGCGTCGCCATCGGGGGCGAGGTGCTCGATCTGGCGCTGCTGGAATCCGAGGGGCTGTTGCGCACCGGCGCGGAACGCTGCGTGTTCGCAAAGCCGTCGCTCAACGCCTTCATGGCGCTTGGGCCGAAGGTGTGGTCGCAGACGCGCGCGCGCATCAGCGAGCTCTTGCGCCACGATCACCCCGAGTTGCGCGACAACGCCGCCTTGCGCAAGCGCGCGCTGGTGCCGCTGCGCGACGCCAGGCTGCATCTGCCGATCCAGGTCGCCGGCTACACCGATTTCTATTCCTCGAAGGAACACGCCACCAATGTCGGCGTGATGTTCCGCGGCAAGGATAATGCGCTGCAGCCGAACTGGCTGCACATCCCGATCGCTTATAACGGCCGCGCCTCCACGGTGGTGGTCAGCGGCACCGAGGTGCGCCGCCCGCGCGGGCAGTTGAAGCCGCCGACCGCCGACGCGCCGAGCTTCGGTCCTTGCAAGCGGCTCGACTTCGAGCTCGAAATGGGCGTGATCGTCGGCGGCGCGTCTGAGATGGGCGAGATGCTGACCGAGGCGCAGGCCGAGGCCATGATCTTCGGCTTCGTGCTGCTCAACGACTGGAGCGCCCGCGACATCCAGCAATGGGAGTACGTGCCGCTCGGCCCGTTCCAGGCCAAGGCGTTCGCCACCTCGATCAGCCCGTGGGTCGTGACCCGCGAGGCGCTGGAGCCGTTCCGCGTGCAGGGGCCGGCGCAGGACCCGCGGCCGCTGCCGTATCTGCAACAGAAGGGCGCGAACAATTACGACCTTCATCTCGACGTGGCCCTGCGGACACCGGACATGAAGGCGCAGGTGCGCATCTGCCGCACCAACTTCAAATACATGTATTGGTCATCGGTGCAGCAACTCGTGCATCATGCATCCTCAGGCTGCGCCATGAATGTCGGCGATCTCCTCGGCAGCGGCACCATCAGCGGTCCCGAGAAAAGCCAGCGCGGCAGCCTGCTGGAGATTTCGTGGAACGGCGCGGAACCGCTCGAGCTGCCGGGCGGTGAAAAGCGCACGTTTCTGGAAGATGGCGATTCGCTTGTGATGCGCGGCTGGTGCCAGGGCGACGGCTACCGCGTCGGTTTCGGTGAGGTCGAGGGGACCATCCGGGCGGCGGGGTGATGCGTCATTGCAAGCGGAGCGAAGCAATTCAGGGCAAAAGACCTGGATTGCGTCGTCACTGACGTTCCTCGCAATGACGGAGAGACCCGGCCCTCACCTCTGATCCGGCGGAATGCTCTCGACGCGGGCGACAAGCGCCGCGATGTCCTCCACGCCGTATTTCAGATGCACGCGTTTGTCCGACGGCGTCTGCCTGGTCACGCACACGCCGGCGCGCCACTCGCGGGAGGGCCGGATCGGCCGCGGCACGAAGCCGCCGCCGCAGTTCGGACAGACGTTGTGCAGCTTGGTCTCCGCGCAATCGGCGCAAAAGGTGCATTCGTAGCTGCAGATGCGCGCGTCCAGAGCCTGCGGCGGCAGGTCCTTGTCGCAATACTCGCAGTTCGGCCGAAGCTGCAGCGCCATTCCTGGTTCTCCTTATGTCGATTGGCCGATCATGCCAAATCGTCCGCGTCGTGCGAATGGCAGATTTCCTTCGATTCCGGCCTGAATACTTGCCGTCATTCCGGGGCGTGCGAAGCACGAACCCGGAATCCAGGACCGTTTTTCGCGTGGCTGGATTTCGGGTCTGCGCCTTTGGCGTATTCCGGAATGACGAAAAGAAGACGATCGCTAGCGCGTGGTCTTGAGCGGCAGCTTTTGCGTTTCCTTCAGCCGGTCGAGCACGATCGACGAGCGCACATGCGCCACGCTCTGGTGCGGCATCAGCACGTTGTTGACGATGTCGGACAGGCTCTTGAGATCGTGCAGCACCACCTTGAGCAGATAGTCGGCGTCCCCGGTCATCGAATAGGCTTCCTGAATCTCGTCGACGCGATGGACCAGCGCGCGGAATTTGTCCGCGTTGTCGGGAGAGTGCGTCGCCAGCGTGATGTGGATGAAGGCGATCAGGGTGAAGCCGAGCGCTTCGCCGGCGAGGCTAGCGTGATAGCCGGCGATGACCTTGTCCTCCTCGAGGCGCATCCGCCGCCGCGAGCATTGCGAGGCCGAGAGGCCGACGAAGTCGGCCAGCTCCTGATTGGTCAGCCGCCCGTCATCCTGCAACGCGGCCAACAGCTTGAGGTCGAAAGCGTCAACTGAAATCATGCGTCAAATGCCTAATCTATGCATTGATCATGCATAGATTAGCAAATCCGAGCCGAATTTGCATACATTTTGCGCGATTTCGGGATAATAGTAGCGGAAAGATTGGACTTGGGAGGTTTGCCATGGGACCGTTTCCGCACGATGCGCCGCCCGCCGTCATTTCCGCCGACAATCCGATGGGCACCGATGGCTTCGAGTTCGTCGAGTATGCTCATCCGAAGCCGGAAGAGCTGCACGCGCTGTTCAAGCTGATGGGCTACGTGCCCGTCGCGCGGCACAAGACCAAGAAGATCACGGTCTATCGTCAGGGCGACATCAACTACCTCGTCAACGAGCAGCCCGGCACGCACGGATATAATTTCGTCGCCGCGCACGGGCCCTGCGCGCCCTCGATGGCGTTTCGCGTGGTCGATGCACGGAAGGCCTATGCGCGCGCGGTGTCGCTCGGCGCCGAGCCGGCGGATGCGACATCCGCGCAGAAGGCGCTCGACGTGCCCGCGATCAAGGGCATCGGCGGCAGCCTGTTGTATTTCGTCGACCGCTACGGCGCGAAGGGCTCGGCCTACGATCTCGAGTTCGAATGGCTCGGCGCCAACAATCCGCGGCCCGAAGGCGCCGGGCTGTTCTATCTCGATCATCTCACCCACAACGTGCATCGCGGCCGCATGGACGTGTGGACGGGTTTCTACGCAAAACTGTTCAACTTCCGGCAGATCCGCTTCTTCGACATCGAGGGCCGCGCGTCCGGGTTGTTTTCCCGCGCGCTGACCAGTCCCGACGGCAAGATTCGGATTCCGATCAACGAGGATGCCGGCGACTCCGGTCAGATCGAGGAGTATCTGAATGTCTACAAGGGCGAGGGCATCCAGCACATCGCCTGCGGCGTGAAGAACATCTACCGCACCATCGAGAAGCTCCGGGCCGACGGTCTGCCGTTCATGCCGTCGCCGCCGGACACCTACTTCGAGAAGATCGACGCGCGGCTGCCCAGGCATGGCGAGGATGTCGCGCGGCTGCGGAAGAACGGCATCCTGATCGACGGCGAAGGCGTGGTCGATGGCGGACACACCAAGGTGCTGCTGCAGATTTTCTCGGCCAACGCCATCGGACCGATCTTCTTCGAGTTCATCCAGCGCAAGGGCGACGATGGGTTCGGCGAAGGCAACTTCAAGGCGCTGTTCGAATCGATCGAGGAAGATCAGATCCGCCGCGGCGTGCTGAAGGACAAGACGGCGGCTTGAGAGGCGCGGAATTCGTGGCTGCTGTCATGGCCGGGCTTGTCTCGGCCATGACAGTCTTTTCGCGCTTTTCGGAGGAAAGACGTGGATGCCCGGCACAATGGCCTGTGCTCGGGCCGGCGAAGCCGGACCCGAGTGCCGGGCATGACGTACTTTGTTGGAAAGTCGAGGCGTTATGTCCCGGCGCTCAACTCCGTCTGCACCAGCTTCACCCAATAGGCGGCGCCAAGCGCAAGGATGCCGTCGTTGAAGTCGTAGCCGGGCGTGTGGACGTTGTGGAACGAGCCATCCGGCGCCATGCCGTTGCCGATCATGATGAAGCCGCCGGGCTTTGCTTCCAGCATGAATGAAAAATCTTCCGAGCCGGTGATGGGCGGCGCGTCGCCCACGACCTGCGCCGCGCCGACAAGATCCGAGGCGGCGGCGATGGAAATGTCGGTCTGCTCGGCGTGGGTGATGAGCGGCGGGTAACGCCGGTTGTAGATCACCTCGGCGGTGCAGCCGAAGGCTGCGGCCTGCGCGTGCGCGAGCGCGGTCAGGCGGCTTTCGAGCAGGTCGCGAATGGTGGGCGAATAGGACCGCGCGGTGCCTGTCAGCGTCACTTTCGACGGGATGATGTTCGGCGAGCCGGGATCGCCGCCCATGATCGAGCCGACGCTGACCACCGCGGTCTCGATCGCCGGCACCGATCGACTGACGATGGTCTGGATCGTCGTGATGAACTGCGCAGCCGCGAGCGTGGGGTCGGTCGCGAGGTGCGCGCCGGCGCCGCCATGGCCGCCGGTGCCGTGGAAGCTCACCTCCCAGCTATCGCTCGCCGCCAGAAATGGTCCGGTTCGCGTGTGGAAATGGCCGACCGGGATGCCCGGCATGTTGTGCATGCCGTAGACCGCATCGACCGGGAAGGACTCGAACAGGCCTTCCTCGACCATTTTCTTGCCGCCGCCGAGACCTTCCTCCGCCGGCTGGAAGATGAAATTCACGGTGCCGCCGAAGTCCGGATGCTTCGACAGATAGTGCGCGGCGCCGAGCAACATCGCCGTGTGGCCGTCGTGGCCGCAGGCGTGCATCTTGCCGGGAACGGTCGAGCCGTAGTCGCGCCCCGGCACTTCCTGGATATGCAGGGCATCGAGATCGGCCCGCAGTCCGATCGCGCGCTGGCCCGGCTGCTTTCCCTTCAAGGTTCCGACCACGCCGGTCTTGGCGATGCCTTCCGTCACCTCGAGTCCGAATTCGCGCAACTTCCTTGCCACCAGAGCCGCGGTCCGGGTTTCCTCGAATCCGACTTCCGGATTGCGGTGGATCTGATGCCGGATGTCGATCATCTCCGCTTCGTGAGTCTTGAGGGCGGCCACCAAAGGATGTTCGCTCATCGTCATGTCTCCCTATCTTTCCTGTCCAGCCGGAGCGTTACTCAGGCGCGCGCGGCCGCCGCCGCCCGCGGCGTCCGCTCGACGAGGCCCGGCACGCGGATCGCCCACGTGGCGAGGATGCTGATCACGCTCATGGCGATGATGTACCAGATCCAGGACAGCTTATCGCCGGTGGCGCCGATGATCCATGTGAAGACGAGCTGCGCGGTGCCGCCGAAGATAGTTACGCCGAGCGCATAGGCGATGGAAAGACCCGACGTGCGCACGACCGAAGGAAAGATCAGCGGAATGAGAACGATTCCGGCTGCGCCTGACATGGCATGAAGCGACATCAGGCCGGCAGCGACGATGACGAGCATGATCGGCATGCCCGAGCCGACGACCAGTTGCAGCGCAGGGTAGAGCAGCAAGGTCACCAGAATGCGCGGCACGATCGCGATCGTTTTGATGCCGAACCTGTCCGCCAGCAATCCGCCGATGAGCGAGAACACCACGCCGCTGATGCCGGTCGCGAGATTGGCGGCCATCGACCAGCCCGAGCTGTAGTGCAGCGTGTTGATGGCGTAGGTCGCGGTATAGAGGAAGAAGTATTGGGTGATGGTCGCGCCCGAGATCAGCAGGATGCACAGCAGGATTTTCTGCCAGTGGTTGGAAACGACGTCGGCCATCACCTTGCCCATGCTGTCGTGGGCCTCGGCGGTATCGATCGTCTCGTCGAGATTGCGGCGGATGTAGTAGCCGACAGGAGCGATCAGGATGCCGAGCAGGAACGGAACGCGCCAGCCCCAGCTATCGGTGGCGCCGGGCGTGATCATGAGCGCCAGCAGCAGGCCGACCAGGCCCGATATCACGGTCCCCAGGCTCTGGCTTGCGAGTTGCCAGCTTCCGAAAAAGCCCTTGCGCGAGTCCGGGGCGCTTTCCAGCAGGTAGGTTGTTGTCGGGCCCATCTCGCCGCCGGTGGAGAAGCCCTGCAGCAGCCGCGCGAACACGAGCAGGACCGGCGCCAGCACGCCGATCTGCGAATAGGTCGGCAACAGTCCGATCATGCCGCTGCCGAGGGCCATCATCCAGATGGTCAGGGTCATCGCGGGCTTTCGTCCGTGATGATCCGCATAAGCGCCGATCACGATGGCGCCGAGGGGGCGCGCGATGAATCCGACGCCGAAGGTCGCAACCGACAGCAGTAGGCCGGTGCTTGGGTTCTCCGTCGGGAAAAACGCCTTGGCCAGCCAGGTCGCGAACGCCGCATAGACCGTGAAGTCATAGAATTCCAGCGCGTTGCCGAGAATGGCGGCGGTCACGCGCATGGTCTGGGACGGCTGCGGGCGGCCGGTCTGACTCTGGGCCATGAAAGCTCCTTGGCGTTATGACTGGAGCAGTCACGCCCGAAGCGCGGCTGAACCGCAAGGTGGTTTGTTATCGTCGGTCCGCTGCCCTGTCATGCAATATCGCCTTGTGCAAATTGCAGTCACGGCCGGCGGGACGTCTTCCAGTCGTCGGTGATGGCGGCAAGATCGGCCGTCGTGGCGTCGCGCGCGGCCGACGGCGTCCGCGAGAAGCGCGGCGCGGGGGCCGGCTGGGTGACGCCGTGCCGGGTGATGAAGGTTTTGCGCGCAACCATGTGCGGGTGCTTCGTCGCTTCCGTCATGGTGAGAACCGGCGCGAAGCAGACGTCGGTGCCCTCCATGATCCTGCACCATTCGTCGCGGGTCTTGGTTTTGAACGCCTCGACGAGTTTCCGGCGCAGGTCGGGCCACGCCTTCTGGTCCATCTGTTTGTCGAAGTCGGTTTGCGACAGGCCCGCCAGATTGCGCAGCAACGCATAGAACTGCGGCTCGATCGAACCGATCGAAATGAAGCCGCCGCAGGCGCATTCATACACGCCATAGAAATGAGCGCCGCCGTCGAGAAAGTTGTTCTCGCGCTGGTCGGTCCAGCGTCCCGCCGCCTTCATGTCGAAGAACATCGACATCAGCGACGCCGCGCCGTCGCACATTGCGGCATCGACCACCTGGCCCTTGCCGGATTTGCCGGCCTCCAGCAGCGCCGCAAGCACGCCGACCACAAGGTAAAGTGCGCCGCCGCCGAAATCGCCGACGAGGTTGAGCGGCGGGACCGGCCTGTCCCTGGTCCCGATCGCGGCCAGCGCGCCGGTCACGGAGATATAATTGATGTCATGCCCGGCGGCGTTCGCCAGCGGACCCTCCTGCCCCCACCCGGTCATGCGGCCGTAGACGAGGCGCGGGTTGCGCGCCAGCACCACATCGGGACCAAGGCCGAGCCGCTCCATCACGCCCGGACGAAAACCCTCGATCAACGCATCGGCATGGCTCAGCAGATCGAGCGCCTGCGCAATCGCGGCTTTGTCCTTGAGGTCGAGCTCGACTACTTTCCGGCCGCGGGCGGCGACCGCCTTCAGGTTTTTCTTTGCGCCGATCCGGTCGAGCGTAATCACCTCCGCGCCCATGTCCGCGAGCAACATGCAGGCAAAGGGTCCGGGGCCGATCCCGGCGAATTCCACAATGCGGAATCCGGCGAGCGGGCCGGAGATGCGGGTGGCAGTCTCGGGAGCAGGTTTATCGAGCACGTGAGCGTTCCGTCTGATGGGTCGAAGCCAAAAGGCCTGGTTGTTGGATCGGGCGGGTGGCACGGCCGCGGGTGAAGCGGACCGTCAACATCCTCCCGACGCTTGTTGGATAAATTGTCTCGCCTCTCACGTGGGCTTGGCAAGCGGCATTTTTGCAGGGAACGGAGCGGCAGGGACGCGAAACGGCCAAATCCTGTCGTGTGCGCCGCGGTGCAGCTTGTTTCGGGTCGGTGCATGCGGCTGCTGTCGCTGTTGTCGTGCCTCGGGATCCGCCGACAAGGTGCTGGTCTTGCCGTCTGGCGGAAATTTTTACGACCTGCGGTAGCAGTTTACGCCCTCTTATCCATTCTGCTCTAGGTTTTGGTGCCGGACTCCGGGGGTGTGGGGCTCCGGAAACGACGAGCTTTGGAATGACACGGGGGGCGGGGATGAAGAAGTCGAAACGCACTGGGGCGCGCAAATTTTCGCTGAAAATGCCGACCTTGCGATTCCGCGCGAAAGTCACGTTGGGCTTTGCGCTGGTGTTGCTCATCACCCTTATCAGCATGGGAATTGCCTATCTCGGATTCGAGCGCATCTCCGACAAGGTCGAATCGTACCGCCGCAGCGTGACCGAAGCCAATCTGGCGCGAAATATCGACCGCGAATTGATCGCCTATCAGTCGCTGGTCCGATACTATGTCGTGACCGCGAAGGATGACGACGAGAAGGCGGCGCTGGCGTCCGAAGCCCAGTTGAAAAATGCCATCGATCAATCGATGAAGGCGACGACCGATTCAGGCCGGCTCGACAAGATCACCCGGCTGTCGCGCGAATTCCGTACGTTCACCAAGATCTTCGCGGATATCCGCAGCCTCAAGCACGAGAGCGACCGGATCACCCAGAACCAGCTCATGCGTGATGGCAACAACCTGCGCTACAAGCTGGAGGATCTGGCGAGCACGGCTGGTGAGCTGAACCTGCCGGCGGTGGTGTTTAGCGCCAAACAGGTGTTGACGCAGCTTCTGTCCGCGACCGGCCTGACCAGTTCGTTCGTCCTCAATTCGGACATCACCGTTGCCAACAGCGCGATTGCGCGCCTGAAGTTCGTCGAGAATGCGATCCACGCCATTCCGTCGGACAATGAGAAGGTTGCGGCGGCGGTGAAAGAGGTCAAGGCGCTGCTCGGCAGCTATCAGACCGCTTTCGGCAAACTGGTGGAGAACGCGCGGAGCGTTACCGGCCTGACGAATGATATGACGGAATCGGCCGCCGCGATTACCCAAGGCGCGGATGCGATGAAGGCCGATCTGCTCGCCGACCAGCATCGGCTGGACGACGAAGCCCAGCGCGCGATTCATGAGACGGAGCGGCTTCTCGGCCTGCTGGCTGCGGGCGGCCTTGTCCTCGGCTGTCTGCTGGCGTGGTTGCTGGGGCGTGGAATCTCGCGCCCGATGGTTGCGATGTGCGCCGCGATGCGCAAGCTCGCCGGCGGCGATTTCGAGGTCGTGCTGCCGGGTCTTGGCCGCAAGGATGAACTCGGCGACATGGCCGGGGCCGTCGAGGAATTCAAGGTGCAGGCGATCGCCAAGGCCGAGCGTGATGCGGCTGCGCATGACGCGCAGAACAAGGCCGCCAGCGAAGCGCGGCGCGCGGAACTGATCCGCTTTGCCGATCAGTTCGAAACCGCGGTCGGCAGCATCGTGTCGAACGTTTCATCCTCGGCGGTACAGCTCGAGGCGGCGGCGGGAACGCTGTCGCGGACGGCCGAAACCACGCAAAGCCTGTCGGGCATGGCGGCCGGCGCTTCGGAGGAAGCCTGCTCGAGCATGCAGTCGGTGGCGGCGGCGACCGAGGAGCTGTCGGCCTCGGTCGACGAGATCGGTCGTCAGGCCCGCGAATCGACCCGCATCGCCGATGGCGCGGTGGCGCAGGCGCAGCAGACCGATGCGCGCATCGGCAAGCTGTCGCGTGCCGCGCAGGAAATCGGAGACGTGGTCAAGCTGATCACGGCGATCGCGGAGCAGACCAACCTCCTGGCGCTCAATGCGACCATCGAAGCGGCGCGCGCGGGCGAGGCGGGTCGCGGCTTCGCGGTGGTGGCGTCGGAGGTCAAATCGCTCGCGAGCCAGACGGCGAAGGCGACCGACGAAATCTCATCGCACATCGCCGGAATGCAGGGTGCGACCCAGGAATCGGTTGCCGCGATCAAGGAGATCGGCAGCACCATCGGCCAGATCTCGACCATCGCCTCGACCATCGCGACCGCCGTTCAACAGCAGAGCGAGGCGACGCAGGAAATCGCGCGCAGTGTTCAGACGGTCGCGCAAGGCACGCAGGAGACCGCCGACAACATCACTCAGGTCAATCGCGGCGCCACTGAAACGGGTTCGGCCTCGACCGAAGTGCTGAATTCCGCGCAAACCCTTGCATCGGAGAGCACGCGGCTCCGCCAGGAGCTCGATCGCTTCATGGAAAATATCCGCGCCGCCTGAGATCGGGCGGCCGTTGCCGCGCCGACCTGTCACCGCCGGGTCATGTGCGGTGACGGGAACTTTGATCGTCCTCCTGCGTTACCGGTTACGAGAAAGACCGGACATTTCAAGACGCACGGAGATTCACGAATTCGCCTTCGTGACGACGACCGAGGATTTGCTGTTGCCGCCCGACACCGACCGGATCATCGAAACGGACATTCCGGCACGTCTGGATAGTCTGCGGTGGAGCGGCTTTCATACCCGCGTGATTGCGGCGCTCGGAATCACCTGGATTCTTGACGGGCTCGAGGTCACGCTGGCCGGTGCGTTGTCCGGCGCATTGAAGGACAGTCCGGTTCTTCGCTTCTCGAATGTGGACGTCGGCCTCGCCAGCAGCGCCTATCTTGGCGGCGCGGTGCTGGGCGCGCTCGGCTTCGGCTGGCTGACGGATCGGATCGGACGCAAGCGCCTGTTCTTCGTGACGCTCGCGCTCTATCTGCTCGCAACGGCCGCGACCGCGCTGTCCTGGAACGTCGCGAGTTATGCGGTCTTCCGCTTTTTCACGGGGGCGGGCATCGGCGGCGAATACACCGCGATCAACTCCACCATTCAGGAACTCGTGCCGGCGCGCTATCGCGGATGGACCGACCTGACGATCAACGGAAGCTTCTGGATCGGAGCGGCCATCGGCGCGGTCAGCGCCATCGTGCTGCTTGATCCCCGCGTCATCAATCCGGAGTATGGCTGGCGGCTGGCGTTTCTGACCGGAGCCTGTCTCGGTCTCGTGGTGTTCGTGATGCGGTTCTGGATTCCGGAGAGCCCGCGATGGCTGATGATCCATGGCCAGCCGCAGCGGGCGCGGCTGATCGTCGACCGGATCATGCAATCTGCGCGCTTGAACGACACGGAGCAACGCAGTTGGCCCGCGATCAGGATTCGCATGCGCGATCACACGCCGCTTCGCGAGGTGGCGCAGACATTGTTCTCGACCTATCGGCAGCGGTCGCTGGTCGGCCTCACGCTGATGGCGGCACAGGCATTCTTCTACAATGCGATCTTCTTCACGTATGCCTTGGTGTTGTCCGATTTCTTCGGCATCCCTGCGGATCGCATCGGCTGGTACATCCTGCCGTTCTCTCTCGGCAACTTTCTCGGTCCCTTGCTGCTCGGGCGGTTGTTCGACACATGGGGACGCCGCAGAATGATCGCATTCACCTATGCGATCTCGGGCCTTCTGCTGGCGATCTCGGGATGGATGTTCGCCGAGGGGATATTGACGGCGCAAACGCAAACGATCGCCTGGATGGTGATCTTTTTCTTCGCGTCGCCGGCGGCGAGCGCGGCCTATCTCACGGTCAGCGAGACATTCCCGCTGGAGGTTCGTGCGCTGGCGATCGCGCTGTTTTATGCTGTTGGCACCGCGGTCGGTGGTGTCGCCGGCCCCGCATTGTTCGGCGCGCTGATCGATACCGGCTCGCGGAGCAGCGTCTTCGCGGGCTATTGCCTGGGTGCGGTCCTGATGCTTGTCGCCGCCGCCGTCGGCTGGCGATACGGGATCGCCGCCGAGCGGCGTCCGCTGGAATCCGTGGCGTCGCCGCTTGCCGTCGTGGAGTGAGGATGACCGAGAATTCGATCGAGACAACAGAAGCTGCGCCGAAGAGAGCGTCCGTCAAAATGCCCGGCGTCGATCCCAATGCGGTGATGCCGCCGTTGAGCGAGTGCACGTTGTTGCTCGATATCGACGGCACGCTGCTCGATCTTGCGCCGTCTCCGCACGAGGTGCGCGTGCCGCCGGGATTGGCGAAGACGCTGCCGGTCTTGCTCGCGCGCATGTCCGGCGCGCTGGCGCTGGTCAGCGGCCGCTCGCTCAGCGACATCGACCGGATTTTCTCGCCGATGCTGTTTCCGGCTGTCGGCGGTCACGGCGCGGAGATGCGCATTTCCGTTGAGAACGAAGCGGTCGCGACGCGCGCGCCGCCCCTGAGCGACGATCTCAAGCGACGGTTCGCGGCGATCAGCGACATGAATTCCGGAATCCTCGTCGAGGACAAGGGATATTCGCTGGCGCTTCACTATCGCAGGGTGCCTGCCGCAGAGAAAGAGATTTACGACGCCGTGTCCGCCATTCGTGCCGATCTGCCGAATGCGCCCATCGAGGTGCTTCCCGGCAAACTGGTTTGCGAGATCAAGCGCTCCGGCTTCACCAAGGCGACCGGCGTGATGGAATTGATGCGGCACGAGCCCTTCAAGGGGCGGCGTCCGGTGTTTCTCGGCGACGACATCACGGATGAAACGGTGTTCGCGATCATGCCCGATCTGCGCGGTCTGGCGTTTTCCGTCGGCCGTCACGCCCGCGGCGTGGCGGGTCATTTCGAGTCGCCGCGCGCGGTGCGCGCGTGGTTGAGCGGTCTTCTTGATATCAAGCGGTCGATTTCGCGCTGATCTCCCTCGCAGTCATCCGGGATGCGCGGCATCGCATTGAAACGATGTTGCGCCAATTCCTGGGACGCAAGGCTCGAGGGCAAGGCCGCCTGCATTCGATTGATGGTCCTCGCCAAAAAATATTTCAGGGAACTCGCGCCACCTGGTTCCCTCCAGATCTCTCGTCCTCATGATGGAACCAGAAGAATCGATGCAGCGAGGCATGAAAAACAGAACGAACGGCGGAAAATAGCTTGAAGAACGCGTGATTCATCATTGTTCCGTGAATGGAGTGCCGGGTTCCGCGCGTCAATGCGCGAATCTGGGTTGATTTGGGGTTGAACGATGACCAGGAACCATATTGATGAACGGATGTTTATATGGCGCCCTAGAAACCGGGAGGGGACCCTGTGAATCTTGTCGTCGTTTCCAACCGCGTGGCGCGCGCCAAAGCCAATGAGCCGATGACGGGCGGCCTCGCTGCTGCATTGCTGCCCGTGGTGGAGAGATCCGGCGCAGTGTGGGTTGGTTCCAGCGGTCGCGTGCGGGACGGCGCGCAGAAGGAGCCCTTCGCGGAGGTGGAAGCGCTCGGTGCAGGCGCGCTCGCGCTGCTTGATTTGCCCGCGGCGCATTACGGCGGATACTACGAGGGCTTTGCCAACTCCGCGCTGTGGCCCGCGCTTCATTCGCGTCCGGACCTCATTCATGTCTCGCAGGATGACTATCAGTCTTATCGCGAGGTCAATGCCTTCATGGCGCGGGCGCTGATGCGCTTCCGCAAGCCGAATGCAGCGTTCTGGATCCAGGATTATCACTTCCTCGCGCTCGGTTCGGAATTGCGAGATCTCGGCGTGACCCAGCCGATCGGCTTTTTCCTGCATACCCCCTGGCCCGCACGAAACATCATCGCCGGCGTTCCCCATCACCGCGAATTGATCTCGGCCATGCTGGCGTACGATCTCATCGGCTTTCAGACCGACGATGATTGCGAAAATTTTCTCAGCTATCTCCAGTCCGAGCTAGGGCTTGATGTCGAGGACGGCGTGGTGCGGACGCGGTTCGGAATATCACGCTGTGCGGTGTTCCCGATCGGAATCGATGTCGAGAAGTTCGCGTCGCAGGCCGCGCGCGCGGCCGCGCACCCGGATGTGTCGCGGCTGCGTCGCAGCCTGCATGGCGAACGGCTGGCGATCGGGGTTGACCGGCTCGATTACTCCAAGGGGCTGGTCAACCGTATGACCGCCTTCGACCGCATGCTGACGATGCAGCCGGCGTTGAAGCGCGCGGTCTCGCTGCTGCAGATCGCAACGCCGTCCCGCGGCACCATCGAAGCCTACGGCAACCTGCAGAGCGAACTCGCCAAGCTCGTCAGCGACGTCAACGGCCGTCACGGCGAGGTGGATTGGACGCCGATCCGGTATCTCAACAAGGGTTTCAGCCAGACGGTGCTGGCGGGGTTGTATCGCACGGCGCAGGTCGGCGTGGTGACGCCGCTGCACGACGGCATGAACCTTGTCGCCAAGGAATACGTCGCGGCGCAGAACCCGGTCGATCCAGGCGTGCTGGTGCTGTCGAAGTTCGCGGGCGCCGCCAACGAACTCGGTGCGGCGCTTCTCGTCAATCCGCACGATATCGACGGCATGGCCCGCGCCATCGCGGCGGCGCTGTCGATGCCGCTGCCGGAGCGGCGGCAGCGGTGGGAAGCCATGATGAAGAAGCTCCGCGCCGGAACGATCCAGCAATGGTTCTCCGACTTCACCGAGGCCCTTGAGGATGTCCGTCCGCCCGGGGAGCGATCCGGTGCCGTCGTTTCCTCATGCGGGCCGGCCAGCGCAATGCCGCTGCGGGCCGTCGGCGCGGCGGGCAGCGCGCGCTATCATTAGGAATCGATTGGGTTTGATCGCGCCGGCGGCGGCGGGGTGGTGCGATCGGCTGCCGCAGCGCCGGCGGCGGATTAGGCCGGCATCGGCAATTTATATCATAAATTTCATGTAGTTAGTTAAATTGCGATGGCCCGCGCCTCGCTCTCTTGCAAAAATCCGTTGAGCCCGTCATGAGAGGGCGCCCGGAGAGATGGCCGAGTGGCTTAAGGCGCACGCTTGGAAAGCGTGTGTGCGGGAAACTGTACCGTGGGTTCGAATCCCACTCTCTCCGCCA
>DASZVY010000098.1:0-24951 GCA_035546855.1 Nitrobacter sp.
TGAAATTTCCTCAGCAACTCGCTTCTTGTAAGGGCCGCGAAGAGCCGGGACCGGATTAGCGGCGTCGATCAGCGCAACCACGTCCGTCATCTTCATAACCCGGTCGATCAGTCCGGACGCCATAGCCGGAGTTGCCCCGAGTGTCTTGTGGACGCGGCAGAAGTTGTAGAACACGAAATACAGCGCCAGCGCGTGGCAATGGTTCTCAAATTTCTTGCTGAATGCATTGGTCAAGCGGGTGAACCGGCGCATTGACATGCGCATGGTCAGGTTCTGCCGCTCGGCAAAGGACGTATTGACCAGCGCCATATCAGGGTTGCCCATGATCGGGTTCTTGATCGCGCCGATGCACTTGGGCGGGCTGTAGCGCCCCGGTCCCGCATAGTCCGTCGCGAAAATCTTGTTCAACATCGCATAGTCAGCATCAAGGCCCGCGTCTAGAACGGCCTTCAGGTAAGCCTTGTGGCCGTCTGTGGTGAGTTGAACGCGGTTTGCGAGACGGGCTTTCAAATCGTGCAGGAATGACGCGCCGGTCTGCGCGCTGCGGTCGCCAACGTGCCACGAGACGATCAGCTTGGAGTCGGCATCAATCGCGGTCCACGTCCACACATCGCCAGCGCCTTCCGGAGCCGCCTTGGCGAACTTGACGTTCTTGTTCTTGGCGTAGCTGAACGACCAGATTTCGTCGCACTGGACGGCCTTGGAGGGCACCGCCCGCACCGTAGCGTCATGGAAGGCTGCGCAAGCGTTCCCGGCGTCCACCAGCAGCTTGCTCACCGTATTGATGCTGACGCCCGTTACCCGGCTGATGGACCGCATGCTGCTGCCCTCGCAGAGCATGGTCAGGATTTGGACGCGGGTTTCCAAGGGCAATTTGTTCATCGCTCCATAATGAACTTTTTATGCTTGCAGTCAAGCATATTATTTCAGTTTGCGAGTTTGCGCAAACATGCTAAACAACTGCAATGCATCGAAATTTCGACCAATTCCGCGAACCGTCCCAGCTAATCGACGCCCTTTTGAAGGAAAGAGGCTGGACAAACAGGGTGTTAGCCATCGTCTTAGAAATGGACGAAACGGGCGTATCTCGAATCGTGAACGGCAAGCGGCCAATCGACGCTGAGCTTGCCGTTATTCTGGAAGAGGCATTTGCCGTTCCAGCCGAACATTTTCTTGAGCTTCAGCAGAGCTACGACCTCGCCCAAGCGCGGTTGTCTGCCCGACATGATCCTGTACGCGAAACCCGCGCCCATCTTTTCGGAAAGCTACCTGTTGCCGAGATGATCAAGCGAGGATGGATCAACGCGAAAGACATAAAGGACCCGATGGTGCAGCCCGAGCTAGTGCGCTTTTTCGGGGTCAACCGGGTAGAGGACATCGAGATTCTGCCGCACGCAGCCAAGAAAACAGAAGTCAGCGTCGAGGCCACCCCCGTGCAGCTCGCATGGCTCTACAGAGTCAAAAAGATCGCCAGTGAAATGCTGGTTGCCCCCTACCAAATCTACGGAGCGACGCAGGCGGCCTCAAAGCTGAAGCCCCTTTTGACTGCTCCCGAGGAAGCCCGAAAGGTCCCTCGGATTTTAGCAGAACATGGAATTCGCTTTTTGATCGTCGAGTCTCTTCCATCTGCGAAGATCGACGGCGTCTGCTTCTGGTTAAACGAGAAAGCACCAGTTATCGCGCTGTCAATGCGATTCGACCGCATCGACAACTTTTGGTTCGTTCTCCGCCACGAATTGGAGCATGTAGCACGAGGCCACGGCCTTTTAAAAATGATGCTGGATACGGAGCTTGAGGGAGAGAACGCGGGAACTGGGGCGCAGATCGACGAAGAAGAGCGAATTGCAAACGCCGCTGCGGCTGAGTTTTGTGTACCGAAAAAGATGATGGACGCATTTGTTGCGCGTAAGGCGCCCATCTTCAGCGAGAAGGACATTCTCGCATTTTCCAAGATGATCAATGTTCATCCTGGTTTGATTGCCGGCCAACTGCGGTACCGAACGGGCCGTTACGACCGGTTTGTAAATCACCTTTCCAAGATCAGATCCATTGTGACGCCGAATGCGATCACAGATGGATGGGGGGATGTTGCGCCCCTCGGCAACTAATGGAGACAGGAAGTGTCCAAGAAGCGAGAAATGCAGCGTTTGATTAGAGCGTACAAAGACGAAACCCACGAAAGCGCCCTCGATATGCACAAGGTCGCCAAGTGGGCTGTAGCAAAGGGCTGGACGTTACCGACACCGCCCGACCCGATGGAAGTTCTCGCGCGCGAATTCTCGACAGCCGCCCGGGAAGTGATCGAATACGACAAGAAAACTGGCAATCCGTATCGCGTCTATCATGCGCTCAAGACCTCGCACGGCGGCACTCAGCTTCACTTCTTTGTCGATATCGAAGAAGCGACACGCAGTCAGATGCTTGTTTCGTTGGTAAACCGGCGGGAGCAAATGGTCAGTGATGGCCTGATGCTTACTTACGACCAAGAGCATTGGAATTCTGCCCACGAAAGCGAGGAGCCTATCCAGCTTCCGATGGACCTAACGTTCGATATCGAATTGCGTAAGAACGTCCCAGACGACGACGAGGGCAGGGCTTAAGAGTCGCCCTTCTTCCATCTGGCTTCGGCCGCCAGCTTCGCTATTTCGGACCGCTGGCGCGCCGTAAGGCTAGCGGCTCGGGCTTTGCCGCCCTGCTTACCAAGCATTGCCGCCGCTTTTGTTGCTTCGGTCCGTTCATCAATCTCGCCGGTGGCGATTTTGGCGATCATGACCGCGTTGCCGATGGCGTCGGCCGGACGCTTCTCGCCTTTAGGGCCTCTGGGCATTAGCTAGCCACTTTCGAATGTAGGCATTGGCCCAAAGAAGGCTTGAATTGGCCTCTCGCCACATGCCGATTGTGCTCCCGGTAGCATCAGCGCGACCGTTCGTGATGCTGCGAGGGTTCCTTTTGAGCGCAGCAATCGAGCGCTGATTCCGCAACAGCGCCCGCTGATTTGCTTTCAAGATGGCTTGTTCCAATAACATTGGCGAACTCCATATTCGCCCTCTTGCATTTTATGGTAATGCTTAGCGGTAAGCTATGCAAGGGACCATCATGCGCCGCAATTTTGCATGTCCTGTCACGAATGATGCATGTGAGAATCGCAACTGCACGAAAAGGCTTTGCCTTGAGCGCGGTAAATTGGAACTGGAGAAACGTAAAGAGGAGAGACGTGCGGACAAGCGCGCTCAACGAGATAGTGAGCAGAGATACTTTGAAACGAATTGGACTGGCATAGTGATCGGAAAACGATCAAAAAATTCAAACTGAGACACTACCGCGAGATCAGATATTCATCAACTGGTTATCCACAGGATTTCCACAGGGTAATTCATAGGTTCTCAGCCGGATTTTCCGCATCGTGCATCGCCGTTTCCGCTGAGAAATAAACGGTTTGCATTCTCTCAACGGACAATCGGCTTGCCGCGCCTCACCCGCGCCGGCTGAAAAACGCGAAGTGATCCCGGAGGATGACCTTCGCGGCATTGTGGCCGGGCGCGCCGGTGACGCCGCCGCCGGGGTGCGCTCCGGAGCCGCAATGATAAAGACCCCGGAGCGGCCCGCGATAATCCGCATGACCCAGCATCGGCCGTGCCGAGAACAACTGGTTCAGCGTCAGCGCGCCGTGAAAGATATCGCCGCCGAGCAGCCCGAACTCGCGCTCGAGATCGAGAGGCGACAGCACCTGCCGGCCGATCACGCTGGCGGCGAAGCCCGGCGCGTAACGGTCGACGGTCGCGATCATCAGATCGGCGACCTCATCGCGATGATCGTCCCACGACGCGCCGTCGGGCAATCGCGGCGCGACGTGCTGGCAGAACAGACTGGCGACATGCTGCCCGGGCGGGCTCAGGGAATCGTCGATGACGGACGGAATCAGCATCTCCACGATGGGCTCGCGGCTCCAGCCGGACTGGCGCGCGTCCTGCCAGGCGCGGTCCATGTAGCCGAGACCGGGCGCGAGGATGATGCCGGCACTGAGGTGATCGCCCGCGCCCGGCAGCGCCGAGAACGAGGGCAGCGTGGACAGCGCCACGTTCATCCGGAACGTGCCGGAGCCGTTGCGCCAGGTCTTGATCCGCGCGAGGAAGTCCGCCGGCAATGCCTGCGGCGGCACGAGGCGCGTATAGAGCAGTTTTGGATTGACGTTGGCCGCGACATAGGTCGCGCGAACGGTCCGTCCGTCGTCGAGCACGACGCCGCTCGCCTGGCCGCGCTCGACGATGATTTCGCGCACCCCGGCGTCGGTTTCGATCTCGACGCCATGCGTGCTTGCCGAGGCCGCCATCGCCCGGGTGATTGCGCCCATGCCGCCGATGGCATGGCCCCAGACGCCCTTCTTGCCGTTCACCTCGCCGAAGGCGTGGTGCAGCATCACATAAGCCGATCCCGCCGCGTAGGGGCTGGCGTAGTTGCCGACAACGGCGTCGAAGCCGAATAGCGCCTTGACCAGATCGTTCTCGAAGCGGTCGTCGAGCATGTCGCCGGCCGAGCGCGTGAGCAGGTCGAGCAGGTTGCGCTTCTGCTCCAGCGACAGGCCGCGCAGGATGCCGACCGTGCCGATGGCGTTGACGATTTCGTGCGCGGCATCGATGCCAAACCCGTCGACGAGATTTGGCGGCGCGCGCAACACCAGTTGGCGGATGACGTCGGCAATGCTCTCAAGCTCGTTCATGAAGCCGCCGATGACACCGGCATCGTGCGCGCTCAGCCGCGCCACCGACGCCTCGGTGCGGCCTTCGCCGGTGAGAAGAAAGCGGCCGTCGGGCGCGGGCAGGAAATTCTGCGCGCGGCGCTCGACGATCCGCAGTCCATGGTCATGCAGACGCAGATCGGCGATGACCTTCGGATTGAGCAAGCTGACCGTGTAGGCCGCGACCGAATTGCGAAAGCCGGAATGGAATTCTTCCGTCACCGCCGCGCCGCCCACGACCTTGCGCCGTTCCACGACCCTGACCCGCAGCCCGGCCATCGCGAGATAGGCCGCGCAGGTGAGGGCATTATGCCCTGCGCCGATGATGACAACGTCGGTATCAGCCATGGTCCGGTTCAAGGATGAGTTGGGCCGACGGATCGCGTTCGGCAACCGTTCAGCTTCGGTCGTGCTCTTTATCGGAGACGGCGGGGACCCGCACAAGCCCGCAACGTGCGCGGCCGTGTTGCCCCTTGTCGGATACCGGTGTTCGGCTTCGCCGGCGGCCGCATAGCCATCATGACGACGCCGATGTCGGCGCGCCGGCGTCCTCGGCTAAAGGCGCGCCGGCCGTCCCTGCGGATGGTCAGCGCGTCTGGACCGATGGCTATTCCAATATCCTCGGCGCGGCCGGCGCCGGCTTCGGAAATCGCGAGGATCAGTAGTTGGCGTATCCGCCGTAGCCCTGATCGTAGTAGCCGCGCGGCTGATAGGAGGGACGCGGGGCATAGTAGCCGGGCTGCTGATCATAGTAATACTGCTGCTGCACGTTTTGCGCATCGTAGATGCGGCGGCCGTAACCGCGCGGCGCGGGATAGATCTGCGCGTTGGAGCTGCCGTCGGCCGGATAGATATAGCCGTCATCGCCGCGCACGACGGCTTGAGGCTGCCGAACCTGCGGCGGCGTCAGGCTGACCGGATTCCCGGCCGCATCGTAGGAGGGGGCGGCATCGTCGCTGCGCGCCACTTCGGTCGCACGCTTGCCACCCTGGAGGCGGGCCAGCGCGACGCGCGACGATCCGGTGAGCGTCACGGTGGTGTTGAGGACGCCTTCCTTCTGCACGAGATCGTAGAGCGTGGCGGCGTGGGCGCGGGACAGGCGCACGCACCCGTGCGACACCGGAACGCCAAGACTCTTTTCCGAGAACGTGCCGTGGATGGCGTGCCCGATCTTCGTGAAAAAGATCGAGTGCGGCATCGGCGCGTCGTCGAATTCCTTGGAGAAGTGATCGGCTTCCATCCGGAAGGTCCGGAAGGTGCCGTTCGGCGTTTCGTGCGAGGGGTTTCCGGTCGAGACCGGCCATTGGTAACGCTCGACGCCGTCGACGGAGACGGTCATCTGCTGATTGTCCTTGTCGACGAGAATCGACACCTTCGCCTGAGCGATACCGCCGGAGATCAGGAACGCCAGCCCGGCGACTGGGATAAGGAGGGAGCGCATTTGACTTCAGCCTCGATCTGCATGCCACCTGCCGTCCCCCAACGCCAATATAGGCATGTCGATAGGGCTGCTTCCAGTAGCGGATGCGGGGCATCGTTAACACCCGAAGCGGCATAACCAAGGCAGGGACAGGTCTAAAGTCCCTCTGCCACAGGGGTTTTGCAGATCCGGCGGCCGTTTTCAGCCGGCCCGCTGGAACTTTATGCGGGAGATCACGTTATGCTTACCGCTCAACGCCTGCACCGCGCGGGTGCGGCCTAACAAGGGGACTGGATATGACGATGAGGACCACGACATTGCCCGGCAGGATTTCAGTGCGGCTTCAGTTCATGGCGGCCGCAGCGGCCTTGGCGCTTTTGACCGTTCCTCATTTGGCCCACGCCCAGGGTGTGATCGGCGGCATGGAGCGCGGCGGACATCAGGGCGCGCGTGAAGGCGGCCGGGCCGCGGGGCCGGTCGGCGCAGTGGTCGGCGGCGCGATCGGCGCTGGCGTTGGTGGCGCGGTCGGCGGCGTCAAGGGCGTCCTCGGCATTCCGGACCGCGGTCCGCATCGCGGTCACAGGTGCCGGGGCTACTGGCGGCACCATCATTTCTACTGCTATCGCTAAGACGCAATGTGACACCGGCACGACAATGCGCGGACCCGGTGCTGTCAGGGTCCGCGCATTTTTGCGCGGTCAGGTGCGCAGGCGATAGCCGGTCCTGAATATCCACGCGACGGCCATCATGCAGATCACGAGAAATCCAACGGTCATGCCGAGGCTCAGCGCCACGCTGACATCGGCGATCTCGTAGAAACTCCAGCGAAACCCGCTGATCAGATACACTACGGGATTGAGCAACGCGATCGTCCGCCAGCCGGCCGGCAGCATGCTGATCGAATAGAAGCTGCCGCCGAGAAATGTCAGCGGCGTGATGACGAGGAGCGGGATCATCTGCAGCTTCTCGAAGCCGTCGGCCCAGATCCCGATGATGAAACCGAACAGGCTGAAGGTAACGGCTGTCAGGATCAGGAAGACCAGCATCCAAACGGGATGGACGATATGCAGCGGCACGAACAGGCCGGCAGTCGCGAGAATGATTAACCCGAGGATGACGGACTTGGTCGCGGCGGCGCCGACATAGCCCAGCACGATCTCGGCATACGACACCGGCGCCGACAGGATTTCATAGATGGTCCCGACGAATTTCGGAAAATAGATGCCGAACGAGGCGTTGGCGATGCTCTGCGTCAGCACCGACAGCATCACGAGACCCGGCACGATGAAGGTGCCGTAGCTGACGCCTTCGACCTGCGTGATGCGCGAGCCGATCGCCGCCCCGAATACGACGAAATACAGCGAGGTCGAGACCACCGGCGAGACGATGCTCTGCAGCAGCGTACGCAACGTGCGCGCCATTTCGAAGCGGTAGATCGCCCGGACTGCCCTGAAATTCATATCAGGCCCTCACCAGGCTGACGAAAATGTCTTCCAGCGAGCTCTGCGTCGTTTCGAGATCGGAAAACGTGATGCCGGCCGTGCGAAGATCGCCCAGCAGGCTCGTGATTCCGCTCCGCTCGCTCCTTGTGTCGTAGGTATAGACGAGCTCCTTGCCGCCGTCGGCCAGTTCGAGCCGGTATGCGGCGAGTGCGGCGGGGACGCCGTCGATCCGGCCGTGCAGATGCAGTTTCAGGCGCTTTTTGCCGAGCTTTTGCATCAGTGCGGCTTTCTCCTCGATCAGGATGATCTCGCCCTTGTTGATGACGCCGATCCGGTCCGCCATCTCCTCGGCTTCCTCGATGTAGTGCGTGGTCAGGATGATCGTGACCCCGGCGGACTTGAGCGCCCGCATCACCTCCCACATGCCCTTGCGCAACTCGACGTCGACGCCGGCGGTCGGCTCGTCGAGGAACAGGATCTGCGGCTCGTGCGACAGCGCCTTCGCGATCATCACGCGGCGTTTCATGCCGCCGGACAATGTGATGATCTTATTGTCCCTCTTGTCCCACAGCGACAGGTCCTTCAGCACCTTCTCGATGTGGGCCGGGTTCTTCGGCTTGCCGAACAGCCCGCGGCTGAAGCTTGTGGTCGCCCAGACCGTTTCGAACGCGTCGGTGTGCAGTTCCTGCGGCACGAGGCCAATCAGCGCGCGGGCCGCGCGATAGTTGCTGCGGATGTCGTGACCGTCGACCAGGACGCGCCCCGTGGAGGCGTTGGCGATGCCGCAGATGATGTTGATGAGCGTGGTTTTCCCGGCGCCGTTGGGGCCGAGCAGCGCGAAGATTTCGCCGCGATTGATGTCGAGATCGATGCTTTTCAGCGCGGTGAAGCCGGACGCGTAGGTCTTTGACAGACCGGAGACGGAGATGATGGGGGACATGCGGGATTCAGATGTGAGAGAGACCGATACTTCGAACTAAAGACGGGCGAAACAGCCGTTGTCCGACATATCCGGCAAATTAAATTGCGGGACAGGTACATAGGAACGGATTTCGTGACCGCAACCCGCATGGCGGCGGGCCGCAGCGCGGAACGCGCAGGTCGCCGGACGAGCGGCCGACCTAAATCCGCTCCACGAAACTGTCGACCACTTTTTTCTCGCCCGCTTTGTCGAAGGCGATGGTCAGCTTGTTGCCGTCGATCTTCGTCACGCGTCCATAGCCGAACTTCTGATGAAACACGCGATCGTCGAGCGTGAAGTCCGACGCCGTGCCGGTCGACTTTGCGACCAGTTCGCCCTCGATGGTCAGCGGCGCGCGCTTGGGACGTGCGCCGCCCGCGTTGTACGGCGCGCCGGCCTCGTTGAAGCCGCCGCGTCCGCGGTTCGCCTGCGCGCGCTGCCAGCCCGGCGTCGCGTAGCTCGATCCGAACGATTCAAGATTGTCGAAGCGGGATGACCCATAGCCGCCGGCACCGCCCCAGCCCGCACCGCCTTTCGACTCCGTGATCTCCACGTTGTTGGCGGGCAGTTCGTCAAGGAAGCGCGAGGGAATGGTGGTCGACCACGACCCATGGATGCGCCGGTTGGTGGCGAAATAGAGCTTTGCCCGGCGTCGCGCGCGCGTCAGCCCGACATGGGCGAGCCGACGCTCCTCCTCGAGTCCCGCGCGGCCCTGTTCGTCGAGCGCGCGTTGATGCGGGAACAGACCTTCCTCCCAGCCCGGCAGGAAGACATTGTCGAATTCGAGCCCCTTGGCGGAATGCAGCGTCATGACCGAGACCGCATCCTCGTCAGCGCCGCCCTCCCGGTCCATCACCAGCGAGATGTGTTCGAGGAAGCCCTGCAGGTTCTCGAACTCCTCCATCGAGCGCACCAGCTCTTTCAGGTTTTCGAGCCGGCCGGCCGCGTCGGCGGATCGGTCCTTCTGCCACATCTCGGTGTAGCCGCTTTCGTCGAGCACGACTTCGGCGAGTTCGGTGTGCGGCAGCGTTTCGCTTTGCCGGCGCCAGCGGTCGAAACTCTCGAGCAGCGCGCGGAGCGATCCGCGCGCTTTCGGCTTCAATTCGTCGGTTTCGACCACCGCGCGCGCGGCTTCGCTGAGCGGGATCCGCCGCTTGCGCGCGACGTCGTGCAGCATCTGCACGGTCGCGTCGCCAAGGCCGCGCTTCGGCACGTTGACGATGCGCTCGAAGGCGAGGTCGTCGGCAGCCGAATTGACGAGGCGCAGATAGGCGAGCGCGTCGCGGATTTCCGCGCGCTCGTAGAACCGCGGGCCGCCGATGACGCGATAGGGCAGGCCGAGGGTGACGAAGCGGTCTTCGAACTCGCGCATCTGGAACGAGGCGCGGACCAGAATGGCGATCTCGTTCAGCTTGTGGCCGGCGCGCTGCAACTGCTCGATCTCCTCGCCGATGGCGCGAGCCTCTTCCTCGGAATCCCAGGAACCGGTGACGGTGACCTTCTCACCGTCGACGTCTTCGGTGCGCAACGTCTTGCCGAGCCGGCCTTCGTTGTGCGCGATCAGGTGCGAGGCGGCGGCGAGGATGTGCCCGGTGGAGCGGTAGTTGCGTTCGAGCCGGATCACCTTGGCGCCGGGAAAGTCGTGCTCGAAACGCAGGATGTTGTCGACCTCGGCGCCGCGCCAGCCGTAGATCGACTGGTCGTCGTCGCCGACGCAGCAGATGTTTTTCGGCGCGGCGGCCTGCTCCCTCTCCCCGCGTGGGGGGAGAGGGTTGGGGTGAGGGGCGGAATCCAGGCGTGTGATCTCGATGGTTTGCCCCTCACCCGGATCGCGTTGCGATCCGACCTCTCCCCGCACGCGGGGAGAGGTTTGGGGCGAAGGCGCCTGCGCCAGCAGCCGCAGCCACAGATACTGCGCGACGTTGGTGTCCTGATATTCGTCCACCAGGATGAACTTGAAGCGGTGCTGGTATTGCCGCAGCACGTCGGGATGTTCACGGAAGATGCGGATGTTTTCCAGCAGCAGATCGCCGAAATCCGCGGCGTTCAGAATTTTCAGCCGCTCCTGATAGGCGGCATAGAGCTTGCCGCCGCGCCCGTTGCCGAACACGGCGGCTTCGCCCGACGGCACCTGCGAGGGCGTCAGTCCGCGATTCTTCCAGCCGTCGATCAGTCCGGCCAGCATGCGCGCCGGCCAGCGCTTGTCGTCGATGTTGTCGGCCTGCAGCAGTTGCTTCAGGAGCCTGACCTGATCGTCGACATCCAGCACGGTAAAATTCGATTTGAGCTGCACCAGTTCGGCGTGAGTGCGCAGGATGCGGCCGCCGATGGAATGGAAGGTGCCGAGCCACGGCATGCCCTCGACCGCCTGTCCGAGCATCTGGCCGAGCCGGTGCTTCATCTCGCGGGCGGCCTTGTTGGTGAACGTCACCGACAGGATTTCACCGGGGCGGGCACGGCCCTGGCTGAGAATGTGGGCGATGCGCGTGGTCAGCACGCGCGTCTTGCCGGTGCCGGCGCCCGCCAGCACCAGCACGGGACCATCCAGCGTTTCCACGGCCTCGCGCTGCTCGGGATTGAGTCCGGCGAGATAAGGCGGGGCCGCGGCCGCGCGGGCGCGCGCCGCAATGCCGCCAGCGACGGGCTGGTGGTCGGTCAGGCGAGGGGCGTTCAGTCTGTTCGGTTCAGTCATGCGAATCGGTTTTCCCCACGATGGCATTGCGGGGCGGGGAAAGGGAGCCTTCATAACAGGATCAAGGGGATATATGGGGCGTTCCCGGCATTTGACACGCGTTATCCCCGTCCGCGGCAAACGGGCCGGTTTTCAGCCGCTCTCCTTTTTGTTCCGTAAAAATCGGAAATTTTTCAGGCGCTTGCAGCGGCAAACCGCGTGGAACTTTCGTTCCGGCGGACGCTTGTTGTCTCAGTTCAGGCGCGCCACGGCCGCGCTGCATATGGAGATCGGGATCATGCTGAGTTGGGTGGTGACGTTTCTGGTGATCGCGCTGATCGCCGGTCTTTTGGGTTTCGGAGGCATTGCCGGCGCGTCCATCGAGATCGCCAAGGTGATCTTCTTCATTGCGTTGATTCTGTTCGTGGTCTCGGCCGTGGTCGGCTTGGCGCGTGGCCGCCGGATATAGCCGTGGGACTTTATGGCTTCGAAGGCATTGCGACCTTGCGTCCGAGGCCTTCGGGCCGCGGCGCGACGCCGTGACGCGTCAGAACGCGCTGGATATGAGCGCGGATGTCCGGCGGAAACGGCGCGACCTTGCGGGCGGCCATGTCGATATGAACCGACATGTTCTCGGACGTCGCCGAGAGCCATCCATCCGTCGCGTGACGTAGCTCTTCGAAGGTGTGTAGCCGCTTGTCGTCGGCGGCGACCAGCAGCACCGAGACCTGTACGGGGTCGCCGAGGTGGATTTCCCGCAGATAGCGCACATGGCATTCGGCCGTGAAGGTCGAGCCGTTTCGTGTTGTCTTGTAGTTGGGGCCGATGCCCAGTTCCAGCCAGAACTGATCGATCGCTCGATCGAACATCACGTTATAATACGCCATGTTGAGATGGCCGTTATAATCGATCCATTGCGGTTCGATCTGCATGATCGAGGATTTGAACGGAATTGCGTTGGCCGACCGGTCTGCGCTGTCCGCAGGTATCGTCATCATTTCTTGCCTCTTGTTTGTCGGGTCCCTTGACCGGTTTTGCGTCCTTTGCCACGGTCCGCTTCAACCCGGAGAGAAACGATCGTGGGCGTGACAAAAGCCAATACACTCAAGCGGCCGGAACCGAAGGCGCTGGCCAGCGCCATTGAAGCGCTCGCCGCACGGTTCGGCAATCGGCTCGTGACGTCGCAGGCGGTGCGCGAACAGCACGCTCATACGACGACATGGCTGGAGACGCAGCCGCCGGATGCTGTCGTGATGGCGCAGGAGACCGCCGATATTCAGGACGTGGTGCGGATTTGCGCCGCGAACCGCGTGCCGGTGATCGCGTTCGGCACCGGAACGTCGCTGGAGGGGCAGGTGAACGCGCCGGCCGGCGGCATCTGCATCGACTTGCGGGACATGAACAGGATTCTGGCGGTTCACCCGGAAGATCTCGATTGCGTCATTCAGCCCGGCATCACCCGCAAGCTGCTGAACGAGCAACTGCGCGATCAGGGCGTGTTCTTTCCGATCGATCCCGGCGCGGACGCCTCGCTCGGCGGCATGACGTCGACGCGTGCATCCGGCACCAACGCGGTCAGATACGGCACGATGCGGGAGAATGTGCTGGCTCTGAAGGTGGTGCGGGCCGACGGCGAGATCATCACGACCGGCACCCGCGCGAAAAAGTCGTCGGCCGGCTATGACCTGACCCATCTGTTCATCGGCGCCGAGGGCACGCTCGGCATCATCTCCGAACTCACGATCAGGCTGCGCGGCATTCCGGAGACGATCGCGGCCGCGTCCTGCTCGTTCGCAACCGTCAAGGGGGCGTGCCAGGCCGTCATCCTCGCGATCCAGACCGGCATACCCGTCGCGCGGATCGAACTGCTCAATGCCGAGCAGGTGCGAGCGTGCAACGCCTATTCGAAACTGTCGTTGCCCGAAACGCCGCTTCTGCTGCTCGAATTCCATGGCAGCGAAAACGATGTTGCCGAGCAGTCGCGCAATTTCAAGGCGATCGCCGAGGAGTGCGGTGGCGGCGATTTCAGTTGGACCACCAGGCCGGAAGATCGCACCCGGCTATGGCAGGCGCGGCATGATGCCTATTGGGCCGTGAAGGCGTTGCGGCCGGGCGCCGGCGTTGTGGCCACCGACGTCTGCGTGCCGATTTCGCGGCTGGCGGATTGCGTCACCGAGACCGAGGACGACCTCAAGCGGCTGAACCTGCAGTCGCCGATCGTCGGTCATGTCGGCGACGGCAATTTTCACTGCTCGCTGTTGTGCGACGTCAACAATCCCGACGAAATGGCGCGCGGCGAGGAATTCATGCACCGTCTGGTCGAGCGGGCGCAGTCGATGGACGGCACGTGCACGGGTGAGCACGGCATCGGGCAGGGCAAGCAGAAATATCTCAAGTCGGAATTGGGGCCGGAGGCGCTCGATGCGATGCGTGCGCTCAAGACGGCGCTCGATCCCGACAACATTTTGAATCCGGGAAAAATCATTCCGCCGGCATAGGGGCCGGCGGGTCGTTCGTCACAGGCGCCGGTCCGAAAGCCCGGCGCCTTCTGTCCGATCATGTCCGCGGCCGCCTTTGCACGGCCGAATTAACAGTCCGGGACGGGTATTCGGTCGCGCGGTTTGTCGGAGGCGAGCGTGGTCCGTATGACCTGCGGTGCGTTTCCGGCGAACGAAGGGCAGAGTGCAGTCTCCACGTTTATTCAGGGAAGGCATCCATGCGCCTCCGATTTTTCTACGGCTGGGTTATCATCGCCGTCACGTTCGTGACGATGGCAATCGGGGTCAACGCCCGTACGTCGTTCTCGCTGCTGTTTCCGCCCATCATCGATGAATTCCACTGGGAGCGCGGCGTCACCGCCGGCGCGTTTTCATTCGGGTTTCTGGTGTCGGCCGTCTTCAGCCCTCTGATGGGACGGATGATGGATCGCGTCGGGCCGCGCGCCGTGATGGAGCTCGGTGTCGTGCTGATGGCTGCAGGTCTGCTGCTGTCGCCGTTCACGACGGAGCCATGGCATCTCTACGTGACGATCGGCGCGCTGGTCGGCGGCGGCAGCATTTGCCTGGGTTATTCCGGCCAGTCGCTGTTTCTGCCGAACTGGTTCATCCGTCGCCGCGGCCTCGCCATGGGCCTCGCGTTCGCAGGCGTCGGTGTCGGTTCGGTGACGCTGTTGCCATGGATGCAGCACATGATCGAACAGGTGGGTTGGCGCAGCGCGTGCTGGACGCTGGGCCTGGTCCTGCTGATCGTGCTGGCGCCGATCAATCTCTTGCTGCACAAGCGCCCGGAAGACATCGGGCTCGAGCCCGACGGGGATTCAACGGCTACCGCCGCGGCGCCGCCCGTCTCCAACGTCGTCGACCCCGCGTGGGCCGCGGTCGACTGGACCCTGGGGCGCGCGATACGGACGGCGCGTTTCTGGTGGCTCGCGCTCGGGTTGTTCTGTGGCTTGTACACCTGGTACGCGGTCCAGGTTCATCAAACCAAATATCTGCTGGAGGTCGGCTTCAGCCCGACCGTCGCGGCGTGGGCGCTCGGCATCGTCAGCCTGCTCGGCATTCCCGGCCAGATCCTGCTCGGGCATCTGTCCGATCGGATCGGGCGGGAGTGGATATGGACGGTGAGCGGGGCGGGCTTTGCGATCTGCTTCGCCGCGCTGATCGGGCTCAGCCGGCATCCGTCGCTTGCGCTGCTGTATGTCATGATCGGCGCGCAGGGTCTCCTGGGTTATGGCGTCACCTCCATCATGGGTCCCGTGGTCGTCGAAATTTTTCAGGGCAAGCACTACGGCAGCATCTTCGGCACCATCATGCTGGCTGCGCTTGCCGGGGGCGCCGCCGGTCCGTGGGTGACCGGGTTTCTGCATGATCGGTACGGGACCTACGATCTCGCCTTCCTGATCGGCATCGGCGTCAGCGCCGTCGGCGCGGCGACGATCTGGCTCGCCGCGCCGGGAAAGGTGAGGGCGGTCGCGGGGCAGTTGCACCGGTCGCACGCCAACACCGTCGCGAGGTCCGGCGCCCCGCAATCGACTTGAGCGCGTGCCCGTCCAACAAGAAAGCCGTCATACTCCGCGTTCGCGAAAGCGGAGTATCCAGCATTCAAATTACTTGGTTTTCCTTTACGCTCGCCATGATTACCGGATCGTCCGCCGGAGCCTGTCATCGGGCCGGCGAAGCCGGACCCGTTGGCGGACGATGACAGCTCATTTTCAGTCGGTTCTGAAGAGGCGATCGGTCAGGCCGGCGAAAGTCCCATCGCCCGCTGCAGATCGGTAATGGCGCGCAAGAAACTGTTCTGCGGCGTGGTGTCGGGATCGATCAGGCGGTGCAGGCGGAAACCATCCTCGAGCGCGAGAACGATGGCACCGGTCCATTCCGCGTCGGCCGGGGCGTTCCGCCCTGACTTTTGCAACGTCCCCCTGACGATGTCAGCCACCAGCTTGCGCCGCGCGCGCAGGCGCTTGGCGAGTTCCGGCCGCCGTTTCTCGGCACGCGCCACGAACAGGATCATCTCCATGTGCAGAAGCGGAGAGCGTCCGAGCGGATCCTGCCGGCTTCGGTCGGCCGTCCTGAGGGCTTCGAGGAAGTCGGGGAGGTTGTCGTGTTTGGCGAGCAGATCGAGATTGCGCCGGATCGATTGCTCGACGTGGTCCTCGAGCATCGCGATGATCAACTCGTCCTTGCTCCTGAAATTCGAATAGAAAGCGCCCCGCGTGAAGCCGGCCGCGGCCGCGATCGCCTCGATGCTGGCGCCGCCGATCCCCTGTTCCTCGAACACCTGCGCGGCCGCCTCGAACAGCTTTTCGCAGGTGTCGTCCCGTGTCGGCCTGGTCCGAACTCTTGACATCTTCGCATTTTAGCGCAGAATGCAACTCGATACAATATTGTATCGAGTTGCGAGGCCGCGTCATCGCTGGCATCGACGCGGCAACCGAGCGAGGGTGATCATGAGCGAGCATGCCCAGGCGGCTGAACCCCTGTTCAATCCGCTGTCGCCGGATTTCATCCGCGATCCCTATCCGGCCTACGAGCGGCTGCGGACGCTCGATCCGATGCATCAGACCCCGTTCGGGTCCTATCTGGCGAGCCGCCATGCCGAGGCGAGCCTCGTGCTGCGCGACAAGCGGTTCGGCAAGGATTTCGTCGACAGGACGGTCCGGCGCTACGGCCCCGGGATCATGGAGGAGCCGGTTTTCCGCAGCATGCGGCATTGGATGCTGCACCAGGATCCGCCCGATCATACCCGCCTGCGCGGTCTCGTGGTGAAGGCGTTCACGGCGCGGCGCGTGGAAGACATGCGGCCGCGCATTCAGCACGTCGTCGACGAAACGCTGGATCGCGTCGCGCCCGCCGGACACATGGACCTGATCGAGGATTTCGCGTTCCGGCTCCCGGTGACGATCATCTGCGACATGCTCGGCATTCCCGAAGAGCACCGCGAGCGGTTCTACACCAACGCGCGGGCCGACGGCCGGCTGCTGGATCCGGTGCCGTTGTCGCCCGACGAGATCAAGGCCGCGAACGAGGGCAACCTCGCCGCGCAAAGCTACTTCCAGGAACTGTTTGAATTGCGCCGCAGCAACCCGGGCGACGACCTCACGACGCAACTCGTGCAGGCGGAAGAGGCCGGCAGCAAGCTGACCAACGAGGAACTGACCGCCAACATCATCCTGCTGTTCGGGGCGGGTCATGAAACCACGGTCAACCTGATCGGGAACGGCCTGCTCGCGCTGTACCGCAATCCGGACCAGCTCGCGTTGCTGAAAGCCAGGCCGGACCTCATCACCAACGCGATCGAGGAGTTTCTGCGGTACGACTCGTCGGTGCAACTCACCGGCCGCACCGCGCTTGAGGACATTGACGATCTCGGCGGCCGGCGGATTCTCAAGGGCGAGGGCGTGCTCTGCCTGCTCGGGTCGGCCAACCGCGACCCGGCCGTCTATCCGGACCGGCCGGATCAACTCGACATCACGCGCCCGAATGTGAAGCCGCTGTCGTTCGGCGGCGGCATTCATTTCTGCCTCGGTGCCCAGTTGGCGCGCATCGAGGCCGAAATCGCCATTTCCACCCTGCTGCGCCGGCTGCCCGGTCTGCGGCTCGACAATGTGGAAAATCCGGAGTGGAGGCCGACTTTCGTGCTGCGCGGCCTCAAACGGCTGCCGGCGAGCTGGTGAGAGGCGGCGCTTCCGGCCGTCAGAGGTATTGCTGTGACTTCGCCACAGTTGCCTCTATATAAGGGTCTGTTTCGGCGCTTGTTTTGGACAGGCGCGTTCCGTGGAGGTCCGCCTCTCGGACGCGGCCATGCCGGTCGGGCGCTGGCGGGACCATATGACGGACCGGCTCCAGGGGAGACACCGTGCAGACGACCCTGCTCGGACTGGCGATCGCATTCATACTCGCATTGATAGCCGCGCTGGTCGGGCCTCATTTTGTCGACTGGAATCAATTCCGCCCGCAGTTCGAGGCTGAAGCCTCGCGCGTGATCGGCGCGCCGGTGCGGGTGCAGGGCGCGCTGGATGCCCGGCTGCTGCCCTCCCCGTCGCTGCGCCTGCAGTCGGTGGTGGTCGGCGGCGCCAACGACGCCGGCAAGGTGCGCGCCGACAAGCTCGACGTCGAATTCAGCCTGGGGTCGCTGATGCGCGGGGAATGGCGCGCGACCGAATTGACCATCAACGGCGTGTCGCTCGATGTCGGTCTCGATAGCCGCGGACGCATCGACTGGCCGATGGCGTCGGGATCGTTCGATCTCGGTTCGTTGTCCATCGACCGGCTGAACATGACCGGCCGCGTCGCATTGCACGATGCGGCAAGCCGCAGCACGCTCGAACTGAACGACATCGCCTTCAGCGGCGACGTTCGTTCGCTGGCCGGATCGGTCCGAGGCGACGGCAATTTCACGGTATCGGACGTCCGCTATCCGTTCCGGATCTCGACCGGGCAGGGACCCGACGGCAACGGCACCCGCGTCCATCTCACCGTCGACCGTGGCGAGCGACCGGTGACGATCGATCTTGACGGCCTTCTGTCGTTCGACAAGCGCATTCCCCATTTCAATGGCGTGGCGACGCTCGCCGGGCCCGCACCGGCGCATGCCGCCAGCACGGGTTCGCGGCCATGGCGGGTGACGGCAAAACTCAAAGCCGATCCGGTCGCGGCGCGGCTTGAGCAGATCGAGGCCAGTTACGGCACCGAGGATGCCGCGTTGAAGTTCACGGGCCTCGGCGATCTCCGCTTCGGCGCGGCCCCCGCGCTTCACGTGGCTCTGTCGGCGCGGCAACTCGATGCCGACAAGTTGCTCGCGCGCGACAGGAGCTCGGCGGCGCGGATTGTTCCGACGCTGCGAACCCTGCTCGCGGCCATTCCGCGCATGCCGCTGGCCACGCAGGTCGAATTGAGCATGGACCAGATCATCTTCGGCGGCCGTCCCGTGCAGACCCTGACGGCGAAGCTCAGCAGCCGCGACGCGTCCTGGACGGTCGACAAGATCGGGTTTGTTGCGCCCGGCGCAACCAGCGTGGCGCTCGCGGGCCAGATTGGTCAGCCGGGCCCTGAGGCCAATTTCGACGGCGCGCTGACGCTCGATTCATCCGATCCGGATACGTTTGCGGCCTGGCTGCAAGGCCGCAGCGACGTTCCCTATCGCAGCCAGAAGCCGCTGCATCTGCGCGGCCGTCTTGCGCTCGGGCCCGACCGCATCGCGATCGACCAGCTCAGGGCCGAACTCGACGGCGGCGGCCGTGTCGAGGGGCGGCTGGCCTTCGAGGCCGCAGCGAAGAAGGTTACGCGTGTCGAGGCCGTGTTGAATGCAGACCGGCTGGACCTGGATGCCGCGGGGCCGTTCCTGCGCGCCGTCGCGGGCCCCCGGAGCGGGTGGCCTGACGAGGGCGCGCTGGCGCTGGACGTGAAAAGCGCCGTGTCGTCCGGTCGGGAGTATCGGCCCATCGCTTTCAGTGTGGCCTATGGGCCGAAGCAGATCACGTTGAGCGAGCTGAAGATCGGCCAGCAGAACGACCTCACGCTCGACGGCGGCGGAACGTTCGATCGCACCGACTCCACCGGCAAGCTGACGCTGAATGCGACATCGCCATCCTTCGCGCGCATCGCCGACCTCATCGCGCCGGTGGCGCCGGCCGTGGCTGCGCGTCTCAGCGCGCTGCCGGCCACTCCCGGCTCCGCGCGATTGAAGCTCGCGCTGGCGATCGGCAAGAATCCGTCGCACCCGGATCGCGTCGACGCGCGTGCGAACCTCGGCATCGAGGCCCCGCAGCTCAATGGGACCGTCTCCGTCGCAGGCACGCCGGCGGTGGCCGCCCTTCGCGGCCTCGACGTTCAGGCGCTCGGCCGCACCGAACTGACGGTGGATTCGAAGTTGTCGGCGGGGCAGGGCGACGCGCTCCTGGCGCTGTTCGGCGCGAACCGACTTGTTGCTGCCGCCAACGGGCCGGCGCAATTCGAGGGTTCGGTCACGGGTGTCTGGAACGGGGCGATACGCCTGAAGGCCAAACTGTCGGGCGCGGGTCTCGACGCCGGCGTGCAGGGGACGGCCGAGCCGTGGGCGGCCGAGCGCAAGGCCGCGCTCGACGTCACGGTTCATGGCGCCAACTTCGCACCGCTGTTCGATCTGGCGCCGTCCGATGGCCGGCTTCGCGATGTCGACCTGACGTCGCATCTCGCGCTGGCCGGTGACAAGCTCACCCTGGGCAACATCGACGGCGCTCTCGCCGGGGCGCGGATGCGCGGAAGGGTTGCGCTCGACCTCGCCAACGCCAGCATCGTTGACGGCGAGATCGGCATGGCTTCGATCGATCTCGCGCCGGTCTTCGCGTTTGCGATCGGCGCCGCCGGAAAAGACGCGACGGCGCCGTTGGGCAGCGGATGGCTGCAAAGCTGGCGCGGCCGGCTGACGTTTCAGGCGCTGCGCGGTGTCCTGCCGGGCGGCATCGAACTGAAGCCTTTCAGCGCGATCGTCAAAGGCGACGGCGCGTCGCTGACGTTCGATGCGATCAAGGGAACGATCGGCGGCGGCGACGTGAGCGGCCGGATCGATGCGCGGCCCGCCACGGACGGAATTGTCGTGAACGCGCGGGTCGAACTCAAGGGCGTCGACGGCGCGGCGCTTCACTACGGAGCGCTGGCGATGCCGCCGGGGCGCGTGAGCGCGCAGATGGCGCTGGGAAGTCAGGGCCGCAGCCCGGCCGCCCTCTTGGGCGCGCTGTCGGGCAATGGAGTTGTCACGCTGAATGACGCTCGCCTGGCGGGGCTCAATCCGGGCGCATTCGATGCCGCGCTTGCAGCCAGCGACAGCGGGAAGGCCACGAACAGCGATACGCTGCGGCAGGTCGTGGAGCCGGCATTGCTTGCTGCGCCGTTGTCGGTGTCGTCGATGCAAGTCTCGTTCAACGTCCGCGACGGACGGTTGCGCGTCGGCACGACCGCGCTCGACGGCGACGGGGCGCGGGCGTTGATCTCCGGCGGTTACGACATCGCTGCGGATCAGGCCGACATCCGCGCCACGCTCACCTCGACGTCGGCAGGGACCGCGACCAATCGGCCGGAGCTGCAGATATTTGCAGTGGGGCCATCGCGCACGTTGCATCGGACCGTCGACGTCAGTTCGCTGTCGTCGTGGCTGGCGGTGCGGGCGATCGACCGCGAAACCCGGCGACTCGATTCAATCGAGCGCGGCGAGGCCGCCCCGCCGGCGACAGCCTCCGTTCCGCCCGCGACGGCATCGCTCCCGGTCCAGCCTGCCGTGGCCCCGCCCGCGGCCGCCCCTATGGATGTGCCGGTCCCCAATCGCGATCCGCGCCGGGGGGCTTCGGCCAAGCCGCACGTCGCTCCGTCGCAACCGCAGGCACAGAACGCGCCCGCGGCCACGCCACATGCGGCGCCACCCCTGCCGGCGCCGATCGAGGTGAAGCCGGCGCCGGGCTCTGCGAGGCCGCCGCGAAGCCGGGCGCCGCTGATCCTGACGCCGCCGGTTCCGGCCGCGCCGCGCTCTGCCTTCTAAAGCCGATCCGAATTCAAGGAGAGAGGCGACGGCGTTTGCCGCTCCCCGATCAGCATCGCGCCGACGGCGCGTGAGCGGAAGTGCTCCAGCACGAACAGACGAATGGCTGAGGACAGATTGTTCGTTTTGCGGCTGGTATCGATGGTTGCGATCTGCGTCGACAGCGTCATGCCGCGCCGCATGGCGATGTCCTTCAGGCTTGTCCAGAACGCATCCTCGAGGCTGACGCTGGTCTTGTGGCCGTCGACGACCACCGACCGCTTGACCACGGCATATTCACGATCGGACGCGGCTTCACGGCTTGCGCGACAAGATTGAGCGTTGTGCATGAAAGGCTCCTTCCAGGGCCGGGCGAGCGCCATCGGTTGCCGTGGCGGACTCGCGCCGGCGGTGTGTCGGTTCAGGGAATGGATACTGATACTGTCGACCTTTGCCGGCAGACTGTCTGCAGGACGAGGCGACGACGGGTGCGATCCCGGTCCCTCATCAAGGTACGGGTACATAGTAGCTGAAACGGCTGCGCGGCGGTATCCGGCAAACACCCTAAGCAGAACCCACGATCATGCCGCCCGGCCTGGACGGACTTACCGATGGGACAATTACGGAGCGGTGTTCGTCGCCACGCCGTGCTGCGCGCTGCCATCCTGTGCGTGAGCCGTCGCACGATTGCGGAAGTAATCCAGCACAAAGAGCCGGATGGCGGAAGAGAGGTTGCCTTGCTGGCGCTTGCTATCGATCTCGCCGACCAGTTCGGACAAGGTCATGTCGCGCAGGCTGGAGATTTCCTTCATGCCGCTCCAGAACGCCTCTTCGAGGCTGACGCTGGTCTTGTGACCGGCCACAACGATCGATCGTTTAACTACCGGCGATTTCATGGTGCGTCCTTGCCGTCGATGTGATGCCCATCGAGAAAATCCCGGGTGCGCCTTACACGCGCTTCGTCCCGCTCGCGTTCGGATTTGGTGCGGCCGTGCCGCGCGCGATTGGTCTCGGCGACCTTGCCCTGCCGATCGCGTTCGGCGCGCTTCCTGAATCTGTTCAGATTGACGATGTCTCCCATGTCGATTCCATCACCTCAAAAACCGGTGACCGGGGGTGGGAGCGAACCGGTGCCTTCGCCGGTTGTGTCGATGAAAGGCAAAATCCTTGGTCATGCGCCTAGCGAAAATTCACAAAACCATCCTGCTCCGGGAAGCAGGGGATAATTTTGTCTAGCATGCCGCATTGCAGCGACGGTAGCGAATTCTGGCTAAGTCTTTCGATGATATGACTTATAACTATTTTCCGGGCACTGGTCTTTGAAATGCCAGCACGGAATTTGGCAGTCAGCCGGGGCGGGTCATCTTTTCGGGCTGAACCAGCCGGTCGAAATCCTGAGCCGACACCAGGCCAAGCCGGAGGGCCTCCTCCTTCAAGGTCGTGCCGCGGGCATGGGCCGCTTTGGCGACCTTTGCGGCATTATCATAACCGATGCGGGGAGCGAGCGCGGTGACCAGCATCAGGGAGCGCTCCATCAATTCGCGGATGCGCTTCTCGTCGGCGCGGATTCCGCTGACGCAATGCTCGGTAAAGGAGCGGGCGGCATCGGCCAGCAATTGAATTGAATTCATCATGCAATATGCCAGGACGGGCTTGTAGACGTTCAATTCAAAGTGGCCCTGGCTTCCGGCTACCGTAATCGTGGTGTGATTCCCGAACACCTGGCAGCAGACCATGGTCATGGCTTCGCACTGAGTCGGGTTGACCTTGCCCGGCATGATCGACGATCCCGGCTCGTTTTCGGGAAGGATCAGCTCCCCAAGCCCCGAGCGCGGTCCCGAGCCGAGCAGACGGATATCGTTCGCGATCTTGAACAGGCCGGTCGCCACCGCGTTGATGGCGCCGTGGACGAAGACATAGGCGTCGTTCGACGCCAGGGCCTCGAACTTGTTGGGCGCGCTGGTGAACGGCAGCCTGGTGATGGCGGCCGCATGCCTTGCGAATGCTCTGGCGAATTTTGGCTTCGAGTTCAGGCCGGTGCCGACAGCGGTGCCGCCCTGCGCCAGCGGATAAAGCGCGTCAAGCGCGACGCGCAGCCGCGCGATACCGCTTTCCACCTGCGATGCATAGCCGGAAAATTCCTGGCCGAGCGTGAGCGGGGTCGCATCCTGGGTATGGGTGCGCCCGATCTTGACGATGCGTGCGAAGGCCTTTTCCTTCCGCCGGAGCGCGGCGAGAAGTTCCTTCAGGGCCGGGATGAGATCGGCGCCGATGCGCTGGGCTGCCGCGATATGCATCGCGGTCGGGAACGAGTCGTTTGACGACTGGCTCATGTTGACGTGATCGTTCGGATGAACCGGCGCCTTCGCGCCGAGTTTGCCGCCCAACAGCTCGTTGGCGCGGTTGGCGATCACCTCGTTGAGGTTCATGTTGGTCTGGGTGCCGGAGCCGGTCTGCCAGATCACCAGCGGAAAATGATCGTCGAGCTTGCCGTCGATCACCTCGCGCGCGGCACGGGCAATGGCGCCGGCGCGCCGCCGGTCGAGCAGGCCGAGTTCGCGGTTGGTCTCGGCCGCGGCAAGCTTGACGATGCCGAGCGCGCGCACGACCGGCATCGGCATCCGGTCATGACCGATACGGAAGTTCTGCCGGCTGCGCTCGGTTTGCGCGCCCCAATAGCGGTCCGCGGGGACGTCGATCGGGCCAAAACTGTCGGTTTCGGTCCGCGTGGCTTTTTTGCGCGATGATGTGGCCATGTTTCCTACCCGTTCTGCTGGCTGCGGGCATGGGAACACAGATGGCCGCCGCGCCCGACGATGAATGATACCGCGCGCGTGAGTGTCGCGTGGACTACTTTTTCCTGAAGCGGTCGAGCCGGACGACTTCGGCGCCCTCGTTGGGCTTGGCCGGTTCGTCCAAAGTCTCCGAGGCGGCGGGCGGCACGGGGGCAGGGGCCGCCGTCGCCGACGGTGCGGCCGGCAGTTTGGGAGCCGCGGTTTCGGAGGTGGCGTCGCCGGCCTCGAACTGCAGGCCGAATTGCACCGACGGATCGAAGAAGCTCTTGATGGCGCTGAAGGGGACCACGAGCCGCTCGGGAATTCCGCCGAACGACAATCCGACCTCGAAGCGATCCTCCGTCACCGCCAGATCCCAGAACTGGTGCTGCAGGATGATGGTCATTTCCTCGGGGTATTGCGCCAGCAGGCGCGGCGAAATCTTCACACCCTCGGCCGTCGAGAGGAAGGTGATGAAAAAGTGGTGGTCGCCGGGCAGTCCGTGCTCGGCGGCGTCGGCCAGCACCCGGCGAAGCACGCCGCGGAGCGCATCGCGGGCAAGAACATCATATCGGATGTGATCGGTTGCCATCGGTTGATCCTGTGGTGGCGGCTGCGGAAGGGCCGGCGGCGCTTGACGCCCGACTCGGCTCGTTTGGACGATGCTACCCCGGCCATGCCCTCAGGTCAGCAGATGTTCCGGACGATTTCCGGAGGACTGACCGTGCGGAAACGCGGACCGGGCAAGATGAGTGGAGGCTTCTGTTGCCAGGTGCCTCCGAACCCCGCCTGGCGGAGCTTAACCCGTCAGGACTTCAGAGTGGTCTTTCAAACTGCGTTACGCAGCCTGAGCAACCGGAGCATAGTTGTCGTTTGCAACTATTGCATAGCCCGATAACGGCGGAACAATACCGGGAAAAAGCGAGCCCTTTACGCCCTCGTCGATCCTGTTTCGCCC
>DASZVY010000099.1:0-3100 GCA_035546855.1 Nitrobacter sp.
GCGGCTTCTCGCCGCGCGCCAAGCGCGACCGCGTCACGCTGACCCACTCCGATGCCCGCGGCACCGTCCGCATCGTGGTGCCGCCCACAACCCCGCTCAGCCCCGGCGACACCGTCACCGTCGGCGAACGCTGGTTCTGAACATGCCCGATTCATCCGAGTCGCCGCTACGCATCCTCCATGCCGTCCGTGCTCCTGTCGGCGGCATCATTCGCCACATTCTCGACCTCGCCAACGGACAGGCCGAGCGCGGCCATCAGGTCGGCATCATTGCCGACAGTCTCACCGGCGGCGAGCGCGCCAGTGCCGCCTTCCGCGAGATCGCGCCGCGGCTGGCGCTCGGCGTTCATCGCATTGCGATCCGCCGCGAACCCCACCCCACCGACCTGTTTGCCTGGACGCGCTTCGCGAGGCTGGTCCGAACGCTCCGGCCGGATGTGCTTCACGGCCACGGCGCCAAGGCCGGCGTATTCGTTCGCCTGAAAGGAAAATCCAAGGACACGATCCGGATCTACACGCCCCACGGCGGATCGCTGCACTACCCGCTCACGACCCTGAAAGGAGCGTTCTACAGCCGCCTCGAGCGGGCGCTGATGAACCGCACCGACCTGTTTCTGTTCGAAAGCGCTTTTGCCCGCGACACCTATCAGAGGATCGTCGGTACGCCGGCCGGTCTCGTGAGATGCGTTTTCAACGGCGTCACCGCCGACGAATTCGATCCCGTGACGCTGGCGCCCGACGCCACCGACGTCGCCTATGTCGGAGAGTTCAGGCATATCAAGGGAGCCGATCTCCTGATCGATGCGGTCGCGCGATTGCGCGCGGACGGCAAACCGGTGACGCTGACACTTGGAGGCGACGGTGAGGAAACGGCTGCGCTCAAGACCCAGATAGAGCGCCTCAAGATGGGCGACGCCGTCCGCTTTCTCGGCCACGTCAAGGCCCGTTACGGCTTTTCCAAGGGCCGGCTTCTGGTTGTGCCGTCACGCGGCGATTCAATGCCCTATGTCGTGATCGAGGCCGCCGCGGCCGGCGTTCCCATGGTTGCCGCCAATGTCGGCGGCATTCCGGAGATTTTCGGCCCCTATAGCGAGGCGCTGTTCACGCCGAACAGCGTGGGCGCGATGGCCGATGCGATCGAGGCGGCGTTGGACGATCCTGCGGCCGCGAAAGCACGCGCAAAGAGCCTGCGCGAGCGCATCTTTCTGCACTTTTCGCAGAAAGCCATGGTCGAAGGCGTCATCACCGCTTACCGGGACGCGTTTGCCGGACGTTAACCTTTTGGCGATTGCCTGCATTTCCCGCAACCAAATCTTCCGATTTGACCCTTAAGTCGCCATCGAAGGCTTCTCGCCCGTGCGCCGCCATCCGGAGCGGCGCAGATACGGACTTAAGGAATGGACCCGATCAACGCACGCTCCATGATCGACACGGCGGCGAACGCCGCTGCGAACGATGGCTCGCCCGCGCGGGTGGAGCGGAGACGCCGACTGTCTCCCGCGGCGCTCGCCGTTACCAATCAGAAGGTTCGCGCAGCCTATTCACCCGTGGTGATCGCCGGCGTCGTGCGCGCGATCGATTTCACGCTGCTGAGCCTGATCGGGGTCGCGCTTTACCTTGGGTACGTCGCGCGTATGGACGGTTTTAGCTGGAGCTATATCGCCGTCATCCTTTGTGTCGCAGCGGCGGCGGTGATCTGTTTCCAGGCCGCCGACATCTATCAAGTCCAGATATTCCGCGGTCAGTTGCGGCAAATGTCGCGCCTGATTTCCTCGTGGACCTTCGTTTTCCTGCTGTTCATCGGCATATCGTTTTTCTTCAAGCGCGGGGACGAGGTCTCCCGACTCTGGCTGGCCGCGTTCTTCTTCGTCGGCCTCGGCGGATTGATCGCCGAGCGGCTGGTGCTGCGTGCGATCATCCGGCGCTGGGCGCGCGGCGGGCGGCTCGACCGCCGGACCGTCATCGTCGGCTCCGACGAAAACGGCGAAAACCTCATCAGGGCGCTGAAGGCGCAGGACGACTCCGACCTGCAGATCCTCGGCGTATTCGACGATCGCAACGACACGCGCGCGCTCGAGACCTGCGCCGGCAGTCCGAAACTCGGCAAGGTCGCCGACATCCTCGAATTCGCCCGGCGGACACGGATCGATCTCGTGCTGTTTGCACTGCCGATTTCCGCCGAAACCCGCATTCTCGAGATGTTGAAGACGCTCTGGGTGCTTCCGGTCGACATCCGCCTGTCGGCGCACACGAACAAGCTGCGATTCCGTCCTCGCGCCTATTCCTATCTGGGCAAAGTGCCGACGCTCGACGTGTTCGAGGCGCCGATCACCGACTGGGATCTGGTGATGAAGTGGCTGTTCGATCGCATCGTCGGCGCCCTCATCCTGCTGCTCGTGTCGCCGGTGATGGCATTGGTCGCATTGGCGGTCAAGCTCGACAGCCCCGGACCGGTGCTGTTTCGCCAGAAGCGCTTCGGCTTCAACAACGAGCGCATCGACGTCTTCAAATTCCGCTCGCTCTATCACGACCAGGCCGATCCGCTCGCCGCGAAAGTCGTGACCAAGAACGACAGCCGCGTCACCCGCGTCGGCCGCTTCATCCGCAAGACCAGCCTCGACGAACTGCCGCAGCTCTTCAATGTGGTGTTCAAAGGAAACCTGTCCCTGGTCGGTCCGCGGCCGCATGCCGTGCAGGGCAAGTTGCAAAGCCGGCTGTTCGACGAAGCGGTCGACGGCTATTTCGCGCGCCACCGCGTCAAACCAGGAATCACCGGGTGGGCGCAGATCAACGGCTGGCGCGGCGAGGTCGACAACGAGGAAAAGATCCAGAAGCGCGTCGAGTTCGATCTTTATTATATCGAGAACTGGTCGATCCTGTTCGATCTCTACATTCTGCTCAAAACGCCGCTGGCCCTGATGAAGGCGGAGAACGCCTACTAGTGTCCCGAATCCGAAGTCCGCCTCACTATCCAGCGTCTTTATAGCGAACTTCGGATTCGAAAGGACACTAGAAGACCTTTGATTCTAGTGTGGTTTAGGTTCAGTAGTTCGCTTGAAGGACTCGCCGAGAAAATGAAGCGAACTTCTGAACCACCACAC
>DASZVY010000100.1:0-8757 GCA_035546855.1 Nitrobacter sp.
TTAAAGCCGATCTCATTCAGCAGTGTTGATCCAGTACGGCGCAGATCATGCACCGTAAACGACTCCAGGGCCAAGCCGAGCTTCTTGGCGCGGTCAGCGATTGCCATTGTGATCCGGTTGAATGTTGCTCGCGACATCGGAGCATCGGCATCGTACCGGGACGGTAAGAGATAGCGGGAATTGCCCGCGCACGTCTTAAGCGCGATCATAATGTCAAGCGCTTGCCGGGACAAATAGACATTATGCGCCTTGCGGCGCTTCATCCGCTCCTTGGGGATGCTCCACACCGCATTCTCAAAATCGACTTCGGTCCAAACAGCGTCGAGCAATTCGCTCTTGCGCACCATTGTAAGAAGGATGAGACGGAAACCGAGACGAATGGTGGGCAATGTCGGAACATGCCTCAGTTGGTCGAACATGATCCGTATTTCGGTTGGCGAGAGCGACCTGTCCTTCGGGGCAAAGGTTGCAATGGAAGCAGGACCAACCTCCTCCGCCGGATTTGGGACCTTCTCGCCATTCAATATCGCGTAAGCGTAAATCTGCTTGACGATGTCGCGAACATGGATCGCGGTCGCCGGCGCCCCACGATCCTTCACCTTCAGGCACTGGGCACGTAAATCGTCAGGCGTTATCTCCGTAAGCAAGCGATTTTTCCAGACAGGCAGTATGTCCCGGTCAAAAATCGCCTTGCGCATGGCGCGGGTGCTTTCGGCCATCGGCGCAGATTTGATCCAGCGCTGTCCAACAGCGCCGAATGTCTCACCCAGGGCGATACGCCGCTTCGCACGCTGTTTTTCCTGTGCCGGCGAACGGCCCTCAGCAACTTCCTTCTTTGCAGCAAGACATCGTTCACGCGCCTCGGCGAGCGACAAGCCCCCAGGCCCGTACCGCCCGATCGTCAGTGTCTCGCGGCGACCGTTCAAACGGTAATCCAGTCGGAAGGTTTTTGCACCTGATGGGATGACGAGCACGTACATGCCGTCACGGTCCGTCACCTTATACTTTTTCGGCTTTGATTTCAGATGCTTAAGTGCCGTGTCGGTGAGCATTTTCACCCCAAGAAAACGGACAATTGAGATCCTGATGGGGACATTTTGTCCGTCACGAGAAAGACCGTCAAATCACAAAAATAATTCAATTATATCAGATACCTATATCGATTTACCGGCGATCGCTTGGATGAAAGAGCTTGACGGTGTCCGTCATAAGCGTGTCGGACAAAATTCTGAGCCCGTCACCTACATCGTTAGTGGGAAGCGCTCGTGGTCAAACGATCGCGAACGATATGACAAGAATAAGTGTTGAAAATCAGTGATTTATATCGTAGTTTGCGAAAGATCGCGATAGCCAGCGAGAGACCTGAATCATTCCCACTCGATGGTGCCAGGCGGCTTTGAGGTGATGTCATAGACGACGCGGTTGACGCCCTTGACCTCGTTGATGATCCGTGTCGCGGTCTCGCCCAGAAATTTCATGTCGAAGGAATAGAAGTCCGCGGTCATGCCGTCGGTCGATGTCACGGCGCGCAAGCCAACCACATAGTCGTAGGTGCGGCCGTCGCCCATCACGCCGACGGTCTTCACCGGCAGCAGCACCGCGAACGCCTGCCAGATCTCGTCATAGAGTCCCGCTTTGCGGATCTGGTCGATATAGACAGCGTCGGCCTCGCGCAGGATGTCGAGCTTCTCGCGCGTGATCTCGCCGGGGCAGCGGATCGCAAGCCCTGGCCCCGGGAACGGGTGGCGGCCAACAAAAACGTCGGGCAAACCGAGCTCTCGGCCAAGCGCGCGCACCTCGTCCTTGAACAGCTCGCGCAACGGCTCGACCAGCTTCATGTTCATGCGTGCCGGCAGGCCGCCGACATTGTGATGCGACTTGATCGTCACCGATGGGCCGCCGGTGAACGACACGCTCTCGATCACGTCGGGATAGAGCGTACCCTGCGCCAGAAATTCCGCCGATCCCTTGCCTTCACTTGCGATCTTCTTCGCCTCCGCCTCGAACACGTCGATGAACAGCCGGCCGATGGTCTTGCGTTTCACTTCGGGATCGATGACGCCGGCGAGCTCGCCCAAAAATTGCTTCGAGGCATCAACGTGCACCAGCGGGATGTTGTAGTGATGACGGAACAGGTCCACCACCGTCTTGCCTTCGTCCTTGCGCAGCAGGCCGTGGTCGACGAACACGCAGGTCAACTGATCGCCGATGGCCTCATGAATGAGGATCGCCGCGACCGATGAATCGACGCCGCCGGACAGGCCGCAGATCACCCGGCCCTTGCCGACCTGCGCGCGGATTTTTTCGATCGCCTCCTCGCGGAACGCGCGCATGGTCCAGTCGCCCTTCAGCCCTGCGACCTTCCGGACGAAGTTGCGCAAGAGCTTGGCGCCATCGGTCGTATGCACCACCTCGGGGTGGAACTGCATGGCGTAGAACTTGCGCCTGTCGTCGGCAATGACCGAGATCGGCGAGCCCGGCGCTTTCGCCACGGCGCGAAATCCCTCGGGCAGTTTCGTCACGCGGTCGCCGTGGCTCATCCAGACGTCGTATCGGCCGCCCTTTTCCCAGACACCGTCGAACAGCGCGCAGCTATCGGTCACCTCGATCGCCGCGCGGCCGAATTCGCGGTGGTGGCCGGCCTCGACGGTGCCGCCGAGTTGCTGCGCCATGGTCTGCTCGCCGTAGCAAATGCCGAGCACCGGAACGCCGGCGTCGAAGATCGATAGCGGCGCCGACGGGGCATCCTTGTCGAGCACGGAGGCAGGCCCGCCCGACAGAATCACCGCCTTGGGCTTCATCTCGGCGAAAGCGGCTTCGGCCTTCTGGAACGGCACGATTTCGGAATAGACGCCTTCCTCGCGCACCCGGCGCGCGATCAGTTGCGTGACCTGGCTGCCGAAATCGACGATGAGAATCTTGTCGTGCGCCGAGGCCACGTGGGGGGAATGGTCGCCGGAAGAAGCTGCGGATGTGCTGGCTGTCATGGCAAGCCAATACGCGACCGGCCACGGGGTCGCAACGGGGAAAAAGGTGTCATCGCCGGGCCGGTCCTGGCCATCCACGTCTTTGATACGGGACGCAGGTTCAACCGGAGATGATAGCCGTCCCCCTGAGGAGCGCACGCTTGCGCGCCTCGAAGGGCGGCGGCGGCGGGTGTGTCCTCCTTCGAGGCTCGCCGAAGAGGGCGAGCACCTCAGGACGACGTCATGGGCTAGCTCCGTCGCATCACACTCACGAAAAACCCGTCCGTTCCGGTCCGGCGCGGGGTCATCAGCAGCCCCTCCGGGCCGTGCATCGTCGCCGCCAGGAAATCCTCGGCCTTGTCCCAGAGCGCGGCGGCCACCTCATTCGGCGGCACCACGGTGAATTCTGAATGATGGCCGGTAAACTGCCGGATTTGCTCGGCATTTTCCGCCGGCAGCACCGAACAGGTAACATAGGCGATCCGCCCGCCCGGCCTCACAAAACCCGCCGCCCGATCAAGCACTTCGGCCTGATCCTTCAAACGCACCTCCAGCGCGCCCGGCCGCATCCGCCATTTGGCGTCGGGATTGCGTCGCCAGGTGCCGGTTCCCGTGCAGGGCGCGTCGATCAGCACAAGGTCGGCCGTGGCGCGGATATCCGCCAGCGGATCGGCCTCCCCCTTGGGCGCGCGAACCTCGGCGTTGTGGACCCCGGCGCGGGACAGCCGCTCATGGATCGGCGCGAGCTGGCGCTTGTCGTGGTCGGTGGCGATCAGCCGGCCCTTGCCCTGCATCATGGCGGCGAGCGCCAGCGTCTTGCCGCCCGCTCCGGCGCAGAGGTCGATCACCTGCTCGCCGGGTTTGGCGGCCGACAGCAGCGCCGCCAGTTGCGAGCCCTCGTCCTGCACCTCGACGGCCCCCTTGATGAAATCCTCCTCGGCATGGACGCCGGGATTGCGGGCATCGGCGCCGATGAGGATGCGAAGCCCCAGCGGCGACCATGGCGTCGGTCGCGCGCCGAGATGGCGGAGCGAATTCCAAACCTTCTCGCGCCCGGCTTTCAGCGTGTTGACCCGGAGATCGAGCGGGGCGCGGCTCGCCATCGCCGCCGCCTCCGCGGCTCGATCGTCGCCGAAAGCTTGCGCCAGATGACTGTCGAGCCATTCCGGATAGTCGCCCGCGATATGGGCGGGCGCGCCGGCCGTGGTGCGCGAGGCGAGCGCGGCACGCTCCGTATCGGACAGCGGTGCGGGCGCGAAACGGCCGCCGTCGCATAGCGCCGAGATCGCCCCGGCATCCATGCCGCGCTCGAGCTTGAGCATGCCGAGCAGCCGCGCCCGCGCGCTATCGTCCTCCATGATCCAGGCGCTGGAAGCCTGACGGCGCAGCACGTCGTAGACCAGCCCGGAGATCGCGGCGCGGTCGCCGGAACCGGCGAAGCGGTGCGCGGTGCCCCACTCCTTCAGCGCCTTCGCTGCGGGCACGCGCTGGCTGTCGATGGCTTCGATCACTTCGATGGCGGCGGAAAGCCGCGCGGCGGGCGTCATGACAAACTTTCGATTGGAGCGAGTTGCCTGCTCAGATCACGAGCAGGATGCGCAACGCGAAATAGATCCACATCACCAGCAGCACGACGACGCCGGCGAACCAGGCCGGTCCGCGCTGCTGGACGTTGTTGCTGGTGATAAAGATGCCGGCGTGGACGAAACGCGTGGCGACGAAGACCCACGACATCAGCACGATGAACAGATCCGCGTGGCGCAACGGCATCGCCAGCGCGATCAGGACATAGAACAGGACCGGTACTTCAAACTGGTTGCTGAAGCAGTTGTTCAATTGCGCAACTCGCTGCGGCCAGTTCGGTTCGCGCAGCGCGATGTCCTTGATCCGGGCTTCGCCGGTCTTGAACGCACGCATCCGCCCCACCGACATCGCCATCAGCAGAGCGAACACCAACCCGACCTGCGCAAAGACCGGCGGCAACGCCATTTGCACCGACATGGAAAACCCTCTTCCGCTGATGATTGTGCCGCCGCGCGGCCTTAGACCTCATCCGGCCCGACGCGCACGAGTTGCTTGCCGAAGTTCGCACCCTTGAGCAGCCCCATGAAAGCCGCAGGCGCGCTCTCGAGACCCTCGGTGACGAACTCACGGTGCTTGAGCTTGCCCTCGCGCAGCCACTGCGACATATCGCGGATGAAATCCGGGAACATGGCGGCGAAGTCACGGACGATGAAGCCGCGGAAATTCAGCCGCTTGACCAGGATCGCGCGCATGATCGTGTTGGCCCATGGCGGGGCCGGCGTGTCCTTGGTGAAGACGGTGTTGTAATCAGCGATCAGGCCGCACACCGGAATGCGAGAAAAGTCGTTCAGCAGCGGAAACACAGCGTCGAACACCTTGCCGCCGACGTTCTCGAAATAGACGTCGATGCCCTTCGGGCACGCCGCCTTGAGCCGGGCCGCGAGATCGGGCGAGCGGTGATCGAGGCATTCATCGAAGCCGAGCTCGTTCCTGACGTAGTCGCACTTCTCCTTGCCGCCGGCGATACCGACCGTCCGAGCGCCCTTGATCTTCGCGATCTGGCCCACAGCCGAGCCGACCGCGCCCGAGGCCGCAGCGACCACCACGGTCTCGCCAGCCTTCGGCTTGCCGATTTCGAGCAGCCCCGTATAGGCAGTCATGCCGGGCATGCCGAGCACGCCCACCGCCGTCGAGATCGGCGCGACCTTCGGATCGATCTTGCGCAGGCCCGCACCGTCCGACAACGCATATTGCTGCCAACCGGAATGCGCCAGCACGATGTCGCCCTTCGCAAAGCCCGGATTGTTCGAGGCCATCACCTCGCACACCGTGCCGCCTTCCATCACCCCACCAAGCGGTACCGGCGCAGAATAGGACGGGCCCTCGCTCATGCGGCCACGCATGTAGGGATCGAGCGACAGCCAGATCGTCCGTAGCAGAACCTGGCCGCTGCTCGGCGTCGGCACCGGATAATCCTCGAGACGGAAATCCGACGCCTTCGGCTCGCCGACCGGACGCGCGGCAAGGACGATACGCTTTGCGGATTGGGACATGGGTGTGTTTCCTCCAATTCTTATCCGTCATGACCGGCCTCATGCCGGGCATCCCCGTCTTTAGCACGCGCGGCAAGGGGAAGACGCGGATGGGGACATAGGCAAGCAAAGCGACGCCGTTCTTCGAACGGCCATGCCCGGCCATGACGGCTTATTCAAAATAACAATCTCGTTTCAGTTGATTGAAACATCAAGCCGCGATCTTGGCCAGCGCCTTGTCGAAGGCTTCGGCTGCGCTGTCGAGATCCTTGAACGCAAGGCCGCTGTCGGCGGATTGCTTCTGCTTCTCGGTCGCGGTCGGGCGGATCTCCGCAACCGGCTTCGCGCCTTCGAGCACGGCTTTCGGGGCGATCACATGGAATTCGCGATCTTCAATCGCCTGATCCTTGAGCAGGAAAACACCGAGCGTCACAATGTCATTGCCGCAGCGGTACGAAATGTAGCGATCCACCGCCACCGATCCATCGCGCTGCATGCCGCCGAGTTTGGCCTGGCCGTCGCTGCCAACGAGTTTATGGGCGCGAAAGCCCTTCACGCCGACGGACTTCGCTTTCGCGGTCTCTTCCGACAGATCGTATTTCTCGGCCATCTGCTTGCCGACTTCAGCAAGGCGGATCGACATCTCACGTTCGAATTCCTTCAGTTCGGTGCGCGGCTTCGCGGCCTTGCGTGGTTTCAGCGCATTGCGCTTCTCAAGCTCGGCCCGGCACCGCTCGATGAGATCATCGACGGATTTTCGCTCTGCGTTGGCGAGCAGGTTCTTCAACTCGGAATCCGAAAGCGCGCCAATTCGTTCGTCTGTCCAATCGATCATCAATCGTTCTCTTTCGAAAATGGGCCATATCGAACATGGCCATGGGCCGCTTGGCTCTGAGCCGAGAGCGGCAAGCATCAGGCAACCGCAGGGCGAGTTTAGCGTGTTTTCGCGCAGATGTACGGCCCAATTGGGGCCTGCGGGTCAAGCGCCGCCAGGATAGTTCGGGCTTTCTCGGGTGATCGTCACGTCGTGGACGTGGCTTTCCCGCAGGCCCGCGCCGGTGATGCGGACGAACTGCGCCTTGTCGTGGAACTCGGCGATCGTGCGCGCACCGACATAGCCCATGGCTGCCCGCAGGCCGCCCGCGAGTTGGTGCATGACGTTGCCGACCGGGCCCTTGTAGGGCACCTGCCCCTCGATGCCCTCGGGCACGAGCTTCAGCGTGTCCTTGATATCTTGCTGGAAGTAACGGTCGGCCGAGCCGCGCGCCATCGCACCGACCGATCCCATGCCGCGATAGGCCTTGTAGGAGCGGCCCTGCCACAAGAATACCTCGCCGGGCGTCTCGTCGGTGCCCGCCAGCAGCGAGCCGACCATGACGATGTCCGCGCCGGCGGCCAGCGCCTTGGCGAGATCGCCGGAATACTTGATGCCGCCGTCGGCGATGACAGGCACATCGGCCTTCTTCGCCGCCTCGACCGCATCCATGATCGCGGTGAGTTGCGGCACGCCGACGCCGGCCACGATGCGCGTGGTGCAGATCGAACCCGGACCGATGCCGACCTTGATGGCGTCGGCGCCGGAATCGATCAGGGCCTGCGCGCCTTCGGTTGTCGCGATGTTGCCGGCGATCACCTGCACTGCATTCGACAGCCGCTTGATGCGGTTGACGGCGTCCAGCACATGCCTGGAATGACCGTGCGCCGTATCCACGACGATCAGATCGACGCCAGCGTCAATCAAATGCTCGGTGCGCTCGAAGCCCCCCTGACCGACGGTCGTCGCCGCGGCGACACGCAGACGGCCCTGCGCATCCTTGCAGGCCAGCGGATGCGCCACTGCCTTTTCCATGTCCTTGACGGTGATGAGACCCACGCAGCGATATTGGTCGTCGACGACCAGCAGCTTCTCGATGCGATGCTTGTGCAGCATGCGCTTGGCCTCATCCTGACTGACGCCCTCGCGCACCGTGACGAGGTTCTCGTGCGTCATCAGTTCCGACACCTTCTGCCGCGGGTCGGTCGCGAAACGCACGTCGCGGTTGGTGAGGATGCCGACCAGCTTGCCGGGAGACGTGGCGCTGCCGCCGGTCACCACCGGAATGCCGGAGAAGCCGTGATCGTTCATCAGCGCCAGTGCATCGGACAGCATCGCGTCGGGGCTGATGGTCAGCGGATTCACGACCATGCCGGATTCGTACTTCTTCACCTGCCGCACTTGGGCGGCCTGTCCCTCGACATCAAAATTGCGATGGATGACGCCGAGGCCGCCGGCCTGCGCCATGGCGATGGCCATGCGCGCTTCGGTCACCGTGTCCATGGCCGACGCCATGATCGGGATATTGAGCGGAATGGCGCGGGTCACGCGGGAGCGGATATCGGCCTGGGAGGGCAGGATGTCCGACAGGCCCGGCTTCAACAGCACGTCATCGAACGTGTAGGCTTCGCGGAGGTCCTGAAATCGTTGTGCATTCGCCATCGCCAACTCCATTCAGCGGCGCGGTCGCCGCAAGACGAGATGAGAATGGAACAGGCGGTCAGCGGCACCTCTGGCGTCGCTGTCGAATCGAGTTCCATCAGCAGGGTTGGCGGTGGTCGATAGCATGGCGGCCCGTGGAATCAAAGGGGCTGGTGTCACGAATTCGAAGTCATCCCACCTACCCCCGCTTTCGCCAGCGAACTTCGAATTCGAAATGACACCAGAGGGTTATCATTGCGGCGTGGGGGGGGGGGGGGGG
>DASZVY010000101.1:0-19475 GCA_035546855.1 Nitrobacter sp.
ATCCGGACGACCAACTGAGATTGGGCTTGTAGCGCTTTTAACCGGGGCTATCGCCCGAACGGCGGAAAGAGCGGATTGCTGCGAGGTTGCTGCTGCTGCGGCGGCGGAGGCGACGCCGGTTGCGGCGGCGGCGCCGGCTGACGCGGCTGGCGTGCGGATTGCCGCGGCGTTCGCTTGGCTGGCGGCGGCGGCGCCGGTTTCGGGGGATCCGGCTGCGCGTTGACGACTGTCGTTTCCGGATCCTTGCAGTCGGTCAGCCAGACGTCATAGATCGGATGCTCGACGCCATGCAGACCGGGGCTCGCCGCGAACATCCAGCCGGAGAAGATCCGCTTCACTTCGCCCTGGAGGGTGATCTCGTCGACCTCCACGAAGGCGTCCGTGTTTGCGGCTTCGGTCGCGGGACGCGTGTAGCAGGCGTCGGTCTTCACCCGCAGCGCGCCGAACTGCACGGTCTCTCCCACATCCTCGTCGAAGTGGATGATGCGGCCGGTGATCTTGTCGAGGCCGGAAAAGACCGCTTTCTTGTTGATGATCTTCTGTGCCGGCGGCTCGGTTACGACCTCGTCGCCCGGTTGCAGCGTGGCCGGCGCGGGCGGAGCCGAGCGCGGCGGATGTTGTGCGGACGGCTGGTTGGGCGCAGGCGGCGCGACCGCAACGCCACCGGGCGCGTTCTGCGGAACCACGGTGGTGCCGGGCGGAGGCAGCGGCTGGGTCTGGACCGGTCCCGGCGGCGCAACGCCCTGCCCGGGATTCAACGGCGCCGGCAGCACGCGGCCCTGCCGCGGCAGATCCGGCACGTCTTCCTCATCGTCCTCGGGCATCCCCTGCCCGCGCGGAATGGCCGCCGGCGGGCGCGGCACAGGATCCGAAAAAATGTTTCCGATTTGCGCGCGCGCAGGCGACGCTGCCGCGATCAGGCCGGCGATCATGAAAGCCGCACAACCGGCTATGATAAGGGTTCGGAACATCTCGCGCGGCTTTGTCTGGCTCGAATCAGGGCCGGAACATTGTACAGAAATTTAATGGCTCCAAGCCGCTCGCAGACGCTCGGTTAACACGGGGATTGCGGCGGGGAAAGGGCGGCATGCGCACACCAGTTGGATGCGCACCCGTCTCGTTCGCGGATCGCAGATCGCGGCGCGTCCGATGAAGCCGCGTCAGCGACGGTCGCCGATCTTCGGCGATGACAACTCCCGCGGCCGATCTGAAAAGCGCGCATCACCGCGGTCGAGCTTGATCCGTTTCTTGCGCTTGCTGCCCTCGACTCCGGTCAGCACACCCCGACGTAACCAGGTTTCAGCGGCAAACATACGACAGTGGATTTAGAGCAACAGATGGCATCATTCGAGTCTTGAATGGTATTTCGGTAGGTCTGCGGGGTTGGCACGTTCGTGGTGTTCAGGGCTATATTCGAGGCTATACTCGCCTTTTCAGTTTTGCGTGTCGAGGAATTGCCATGAGCCGGACGGGGGCGCTTCAGCTTGCAATAACGACGGCTGTGCTGGCGATTTGCGGCGCGACGGCGCAGGCCCAGCAGGTCGGCACCGCATCGGCGGTCAACCCGGCTGCGACCGCGAACCTGAAGACTATCATCATCGGCCAGTCGATCTCGCATAAGGAGCGCATCCAGACCAAGTCCAGCGGCTCGGTGCAACTGCTGTTTCTCGACAAGACCTCGATGACCATCGGTCCGAACAGCGACCTGACGATCGACGAATACGTCTACGACCCCAGCGCCAACACCGGAAAGCTGGCGGCGACGCTCAGCAAGGGCGCGCTTCGTTTCGTCGGCGGCCAGATCAGCCACAACGGCGACGCCGAAATCAAGACTGCGTCCGCGACCATCGGCATTCGCGGCGGCGTGATGATGACCGACGGCAAGGGCGGCATTTATGCCGGCTACGGCACGTCGACCGTCACCTCCGGCGGCCGAAGCGTGACGCTGCATGCCGGGGAGTTCACGCAGATCCATGCGGGCGGTCCGCCGAGCCTTCCCAACTTTCCGCCTCCCGGATTCGTGCAGCGGCAGATTGCGCTCTTCCAGAGTGCCGTGGGTCAGACCGGCGGCACACGCCGGGGAGCGGCATCCCAGCAAAACGTCGCGGCGGCGGAGCATCGTGCGACCGGCTCGCCGGGAGGCTTTGTGACGGGATCCGGAGGACCGCCCGCGCCCCCGACGCCGGTCGCCGGATTGATCAGTGCGATCACATCCGCCTTCCAGCAATCCGCGCAGACCTCAAGTCAATCGACGGCCGTGCAGCAGATCTCGCAATCCACCGATAACAATCCGCCTCCGAATAACAGCCAGCCTCCCGCTAGCACGGAGGCACGCCCCTCGGTGACGTTGACCGGATACGCCGGCGGAATGGACATCATCGTCGCCGGTCAAACTGTCACGACCCGCTCCGTGACCGGCACAGCCAGCGTAGGACTCGATGCGGCGGCCAATGCCGCGCAGGCGAGCCTGACCGTCTCCGATCCCAACAATCCGCAAATTCCAGCCCGGACGTTCCAGTTCGGGCCCACGAGCGGAGGCTATATCGACTACGCCAATTTCGCAGCCGTATCGAACAACGGTGTGGTCGTATCCACCAACAGCGCGCCCCTGAGCCAGGTGGTCTCCGGTTCGATCCCCAACCTGACGCCTTGCCAGTGTGATTACACCCGGTGGGGATTCTGGCTCTATCAACCGACGAGCACCACGAGCCAAACCGCTCCCCCCACGGAAACGGTCATTGGCACCTGGGTCGCGGGTCGCCCCGTTCAGATCAGCGATATCCCGACGACGGGAACGGCAACCTATACCGGCCACGTGATTGCAAGCATCCAAAATACGGGATTCGCTGCCGGCGGTTTCTCGAATACCGTCAACTTCGGTACCCGCACCGGCGCGGTGACCGTGACCAATCTCGACAGCACCAATTATGCCGGCAACGTCTCGTTCAACTCCACCGACCCGCGCAACTTCGGCGGCACCATCGCCGGCAATACCGGCGGCCGGAGCATGGCGCTGCAGGGCAGCTTCTTCCAGGGTGCCAGCAGTCCCGTCGGCGAGATGGGCGGAAGCGTCGCGATTTCCGGCGCCAACAACTACGTCGGAAGCGGCACATTCGCGGCCGCCCGGCATTGACGACGGCTGCGAGTCAAGACGACGGTTCACATCGCGCGCGCAACCCGCCGCAAGGCCTGCGGCGGCTGACCGAACGCCCGAATAAAAGCGCGCCGCATCCGCTCCGGATCGCCAAACCCCGTCATCCCGGCAATCGCTTCGATCGGCGCTGCCCCCGACTGAACGTGCTCGCGCGCCGCTTCGACCCGCAGGCGTTCCACGGCCTTTGACGGACTGGTCCCTGTCTCGGCAATGAACGCCCGGGTGAAATGGCGCGCGCTCATGTTGACGTGTTCGGCCATGCGCTCGACCGTAAGCCGGTCATCGAGATGCTCGCGGGCCCAAGCCAGCAGCGGCCTGAAGCGTCCGCTCGGAGACTTCAGTTCGAGCAACGTGGAGAACTGCGACTGGCCGCCCGACCGGCGATGATAAACGACGAGATGGCGCGCGGTCTCCCGTGCAATGTCATCGCCGAAATCATCGCCGACGATTGCGAGCGCGAGATCGATTCCGGCGCTGATCCCCGCTGAACTCCAGATATTACCGTCCCGCACGAAAATGCGATCCGCCTCGAGACGTATCTTCGGATAGCGCGCCACGAACTCGCGCGTATGCCGCCAGTGCGTCGTTGCGCGGCGGCCGTCGAGCAGCCCGGCCTCCGCCAGGAGGTAAGCGCCGGAACATACGCTCGCGACACGACATCCGCGCCGGGCCGTCCGGCGAATGAAATTCAGGGTGGCTTTGCAGGTCATGGCCGAGCGCACGCCGCCGCCGCCCGCCACGATCAGCGTCGTCAGACGGTTGGTGTTGCGGAAGCTTGCCGCCTGAAGCGCGACCCCTGACGAACTGCGCACCAATCCAGTCTCGATCGCCAGCGGACGGATCGATAGATGCGATCCGCTGAGCCGTGCGGCGATATCGAATGTCGAGATCGGCCCGGCCGCGTCGAGCAACTGGAAATCCGGGAACACGAGAACGCCGATCATCGGGATGGGCCCGCCATGTTCTTATCGCCATACTTTCTATCGGCCATATTTTTCTTTTTATCGGCCATGTCATTATTTGAGGGTTTTAAGCCATTTCTGACATCAGACGATCATGCCAGATTGGTTCCGTCAAGCCGGATGGAATCTCCCATGAACGCTCCCTTGCAGATCGGCCTGCTGATTTTTCCGAAAATCACGCAACTCGATCTCACCGGTCCGCTGCAGGTGTTCGCGCGCGTGCCGGATACAACCGTTCACTTGCTCTGGAAGCATCTCGAGCCGGTTCCGAGCGACACCGTCCTGACGCTGCAGCCCACGCTCACCTATCGGGACTGTCCACAGCTTGACGTGATCTGCGTTCCCGGCGGTGCGGGAACAGCCGACATTGCAAACGATGACGAGACACTCGACTTCCTGCGCAAGCAAGCGGCCGGGGCCCGATACGTGACGTCTGTCTGCACGGGATCGCTCGTGCTCGGCGCGGCAGGATTGCTCGGCGGCTATCGTGCGACGACTCACTGGGCGTCGATGGATTATCTGGCGCAGTTCGGTGCTATCCCCACGGCGGCCCGCGTTTGCATCGACCGCAACCGCGTGACCGGCGGCGGGGTCACGGCCGGCATCGATTTCGCACTCACCCTGATCGAACTGTTGCGGGACCGCGCAACCGCTGAGGCGATACAGCTTGTTCTCGAATACAACCCCGCGCCACCTTTCACGGCCGGATCGCCGGAGACTGCGCCTCCAGCGGTCGTCGCACGCGTCAAGGAGGTAATGGCAAGATCGCAGCGAGAGCGCGGTGAAGCGCTCGCCCGCGCCGCCGCCCGGCTCGCGTGAGGACCGGGGCGCCCGCCCCGCAGAACCGGCCGCGTTTCCCCGAAATTGGTACCCGAATGCCCGGCATCACAACCTTAACGTGTGGCGGTTCGTTCCTTTCGGGACATGGTCGAATTTTGGCCAAACATTGCCGAAAATAGTGACAACGGAAAAAAGATCGGCTAGCGTTTTGTGCGCAGACTACCCGCAGGGTAACAGTCTGGTGGTCCAAGTCTCGGGAGGAGCCCTGACGCGCAGAAGCAGCGTCGCCCCGTCAATCAACGATAAATCTGTATTTTCGGGGAAATAGGGTCGACACAATTTTGAGAGCGGGGCGTCCAGCCCTGCTTTTTTTTGGGCTGCTCCTTTTGGCAAGTTGAAGGGAACCCTCGCTGGCATCCACAAATTTCATCGAGCGGAACCTGGAGACGACGGTGCTGCGTTGCGAGGACCTGACGCCTCTTGTCTATCGCCGCCGGTTTCATGAACTCCCCGCATGACGCCTATGGCACGCCGCCTGAACTGTTCGGTCAATTTTTCGGTATCATCGCTGCCACGCTGAAGGAGATTCTCGGCGCAGACTGGTCGACCGATATGGATTCTGCATGGCGACACCTGCTTCTCGAGCTCGATCGTTTCATCGCGCATCTGGATTGGAGCGGATCGTTTCTGCTCGCTCCTCGGGATAATCGGCGATGTTCGATCCGGAAATTCACAAGGTGACTTGGCAACAGGTGGGCCGCGTCAAGGAGCCTGGCCGTTATCTCTTCACCTTCGGCTGGCTCACGATCACGGCAGACGATATCGCCATCTGGCAGCGATACCCCAACGCCGCGTTCACGCGAATCGTCCAGCCCGCGGCCGATGATGGAGACGAGTTCCGATTGGGCGCCTTCGATATTCCGCGGTGACGACGACAGCGAGATTCCTGGATCGGAACCTCACATCTGTTTGATCTGCATCCGTCATCACAGGGGAACGGCGAATGCCGCTCCTCGTTGGCTCTGCTCGAAACGAGGGAGCATAGAATGACTTGCACAAAATTTCTTGCCGCGGCGGCCGTACTGGCGTCGATGACCGTATCGCCCGTCTTGGCGCAGGACATGTCGCAACCGCCGACGACTCACGAGCGGTTAAATCACCATCGCACCTATGGTTCGCATGCCTATGATCGCCATTACGGCCATCGCGACAACGGCTTTTGGCCAGCCGATGTGGCTGCCGGCGTGGTCGGCGGAGCCATAGGCGCAGCCGGCGCCGTTGCAACGGCACCCTTCCGTGATGATGCTTACGCCTCCGATCGATACGCTTATGATGACCGATATGCGTATAACGACGCGTATGCGTACGATAACGGGGACTACATGAACGATGGCCAGAAGGCCTCTGGCAGTGGCGGCCCGCGTTATAGCGATCCTTACAGCTATTCCGCACGAAACGGTTTTATCTGTCAGCCGGGCACGCTGGTTCGCCTCGAAGACGGCGCGCAGCACATCTGCCAGTGATGCCGGACGGGTGAATAATCCTCCAGCCAACAGCACGTGGAAGTGGCGTCGGCGAGCGCCTCTCCCCGGCATGGCGGCGACGGGGTGAGGAGCGTGTGGGGGCCGGGACTGCTCACCAGTTCTTCGATGGAAATCCCATCAACTGCGTAAGCCGTTCGACATTGAGGTAGCCGGCCTGGTACGCAACCCAGCCAACCGCGAAAAAAACAGCCGACAGGATTGTGGTCCAGATCAGCTTTTGCCCCATGCGGGCCATCAGCGGTGCGCCGGGTTCCGTACCGGGGACACTCTCACCTTCATCGTGCTGGGTCCGAACGCCGAACGGCAACGTCAGAAACAGCGTAAGCCACCAGATGACGAAGTAAATCGCGAACGCAGTTGAGATCGTATAGGCCATGTGGCGTCTCGCTTGTTGAAGTTCGAACGGGATCGCCTCCCGTCCGCCTGCGCCGCGTGAGTCAGGATTGTTCGATCTCGACCAAAGCTCCGGAAAAATCCTTCGGATGCAAAAACAGCACCGGCTTGCCGTGCGCGCCGATCTTCGGCTCGCCGTCACCAAGCACGCGCGCGCCTTCCTTGATCAAGCTATCGCGCGCCGCGAGAATATCCGGCACCTCGTAGCAGACATGGTGGATGCCTCCATCAGGGTTGCGCTCCACGAATTTGGCGATCGGCGAGTTGTCGCCAAGCGGCTGGATGAATTCGATCTTGGTATTGGGCAACGTCGCGAACACCGTGATGACGCCGTGCTCCGGCAACGGCACCGGGTTCGAGATATCGGCGCCAAATGCCGTGCCATAAATGCGTGCGGCCTTTTCGGCGTCCCTGACCGCGATGGCGACATGATTGAGCCGGCCGAGCATGTGTTCCTCCTTGGTCACTAGACCACCAGCACGTGAACGAAACAGAGCGGCTTCTTGCCCCACTCCGCGGCGACGGCGGAACGGACCGCCCGGCGAACGGATTCCGCCACCGCGTCCGGGTCACGGCGGCGCGCCCGCGGCAACGTCTCGACAGTCGACATGACGGCATCGAAAACGATGTCGTCGAATTCCTCACCCGCCACGTTTTTCTCCGGTATGCCCGCCAGATCGATCTCGGGATCTTCCGCCAGTTCGCCTTTGTCGGTCATGGCGACCGCAACGAAGGCGCACCCGGCGAAGCTCATGCGGCGGCGTTCGACAACCGCGCGCGATTTCGCGTCCTCGAGAATGGCGCCATCTTTGTAAAGCCGCCCGGAGGGCAGTTCGTCGATAACGGCGGGGTCACCCGGACCGAGACGCACCAGATCGCCGTTGCGGCACGTGAGCACCTTGGGGACGCCGGCGGCGCGCGCAAGCCTTGCATGTTCGGAGAGATGCAAGGCCTCGCCGTGGACCGGGATCAGAAGCTGCGGGCGAACCCATCCGATCATGTCGCGCAACTCGTCGCGGCGCGGGTGTCCGGACACATGGACCAGATGGGTGCGATCGGTAATCACCTCGACGCCTTGCGTCACCAGCCCATTGATGATCGCGCCGACAGCCTTTTCGTTGCCTGGAATGGTGCGGGAGGAGAAGATCACCGTGTCACCCCGGTTGAGCGTGATCTGAGGATGGTCGTCGTTGGCGATCCGCGCCAGCGCCGCACGGGGCTCGCCCTGGCTTCCGGTGCACAGCGCCAGCACCTTGTCGTGCGGAAGATGGCCATAGACGTCGGTGCTGCGGAAATTCTGCACGCCGTCGAGATGCCCGGTCTCACGGGCCACCTGCACCACCCGCTCCATGGCGCGGCCGACGACGACCACCTCACGCCCGGCCTCGCGCGCGGCATCGGCCACGGCCCGCAGCCGGCCGACGTTGGAGGCAAAAGTGGTGACCGCAACGCGGCCCTTAGCCGCCTTCACCAGCTCCGCGAGGGTTTTGGCCACCTCGGTTTCGGACGGCGAACGGCCGTCACGCACCGCGTTGGTGGAATCGCCGATCAGGGCCAGCACTCCCTCGTCCCCAAGTTCGCGCAGCCGCCGCTCATCCGTCGGCGGGCCCACGATCGGCGTGGGATCGATCTTCCAGTCACCAGTGTGCAGAACGGTCCCGACCGGCGTGTGGATGGCCAGCGCATGGGATTCCGGAATCGAATGCGCGACCGGAATGAATTCGACGGTGAACGCTCCGAGATCGACGCGACCGCCCGAAGGCACCACGGTGACTGGAATTTTTGGCGGATTGCGCTCGGCCGCGCATTTGGCCTCGAACAGCGCAGCGCTGAATTTCGTCGCGTAGATCGGGCATTTCAGGCGCGGCCACAGGTCGATGATGGCGCCGAAATGATCCTCATGCGCATGGGTGAGCACAAGGCCGACCAGGTTCTTGCGCTCCTTCTCCAGAAAGCTGACGTCCGGCATGATCAAATCGATGCCGGGCAGATGTTCCTCGTCACCGAAGGAAACGCCGAGATCGACCGCAAGCCACGCGCGCTGATGCCGGTTGCCAAGCCCGTAGATCGACAGGTTCATGCCGATCTCGCCGACACCGCCGAGCGGTGCAAAGGTCAATTCATCCGGCCGCGCCATCATGCCGCCCCCACGGATTTCGCCGTGCCGAAATAGACATCTCCGGCCGAGATCGGCACGCGTCTGCCGTCAGGAGTCGCCACGATCATGCATCCGGCCTGATCGATACTGTCGAAGATGCCAGATATCGCAGAGCCACCCGCCTGGATCGAGACCGGTTCGCCAAGCCCCGCCGTACGATCCAACCACAGTTTTCGAATGATCTCGAAGCCACGGCCACCATCCCAAATCCCGCAAAACTCAACCCACGCCTCGGCCAGGGCGCGGAACAATTCTTCAGCGCCGATATCGATGCCGATTCCCCGCAGCGAAGCAGCCGGATATGGCGTTCCCTCGGGTGCAGCGATGACGTTGGTGCCAATTCCCACAACGACGGCCAACCGGCCATCCCCGACAGTCTCCGCCTCAAGCAGAATGCCAGCGAGCTTCTTGCGTCCGGCGAGAACGTCGTTGGGCCACTTCAATTGAAATGTCATCTCCTCTGCATCCGGGGCCCGCAGGCGCGCCTCGACGCTTACGGCCTGCAGCGCCGACTCGAGCGCCAGCCCTGCGGCAAAACCCAGCGTCGCCGCCACCGCAGGCGACGCATCGACAATCTCAAGAATGCTGCTGGCAAGATTGCCGCGTGGCGCTACCCAGGCTCGCTGCCGGCGGCCGCGTCCGGCCGTTTGCTCGGTGGTCACGAACCAGATCGGCCCGCGCTCCCCGGCTCGCGCCTGCGCGAGCGCCTCCGCGTTGGTCGACCCAATACTGTCAAAGGCGGCGAGCCGGTATCCTGCGGATGCGGCCCGCGGCCCCAGCGAGAATGCCATCTAGCGTCCCGAATCTGAAGTTCGCCACATCGCGCGTCACTCCCAAAGCGAACTTCTGAGCCACTGCATTATTAGAACAGCGATTTCGCCGCGGCCGTCGCCGCGCTGACCAGCGGCCCCGGATAGACGAAGAACAGGATGTTGAACAATCCGGCGACCGCGAGCACGGTCCGCAACTCCACGCGCATCGGATCGAGCTTGCCGACCGGCTGGTCGAAATACATCACCTTCACGATGTTCAGGTAATAATACGCGCCGACGACGCTGGTCAAAACGCCGATCACCGAGAGCGTGAACAGCCCGGCCTTGATCGCCGCAACGAATACATAGAATTTCGCGAAGAAGCCGGCAAGCGGCGGAACACCCGCAAGCGAGAACAGCAGCATCGCGAAGAAGAAAGCCAGCAGCGGGTTGGTTCGCGACAACCCGGCGAAATCGCTGATCTGCTCGACCGCCTGCCCCTTGCGCTGCAGAGCTATAATGAACGCAAACGAACCAAGCGTCATCGCCACATAGATCGCGATATAGACCAATACGCCTTGAGCGCCCTCCGTGGTGCCCGCGGCCAGGCCGACCAGCGCGAACCCCATGTGGCCGATCGAGGAATAGGCCATCAGGCGTTTGATGTTCTTCTGGCCGATCGCGGCAAACGAACCGAGCGCCATCGACGCGATCGACACGAACACGATGATCTGCTGCCAGTCATGGGTCGCGCCGGGAAATGCCGTGAGCAGGATACGGACCAGAACCGCCATCGCCGCGACCTTCGGAGCCGAGGCAAAGAACGCGGTGACGGGCGTCGGCGCGCCTTCATAGACGTCGGGCGTCCACATATGGAACGGCACGATCGAGATCTTGAAGCACAGACCCACCAGCAGGAACACGATGCCGAACAGGACGCCGATGCTGCCGGCCTTGGCTGCGGCGGCGATCCCCGCGAAGCTCACCGTGCCGGTGAAGCCGTAGATCAGCGAGGCGCCATAAAGCATCATGCCCGACGACAACGCGCCGAGCACAAAATACTTCAGGCCGGCTTCCGTGGATTTGGCATTGTCGCGATGGCTCGCCGCGACGACGTAGAGCGCAAGGCTCATCAGCTCATAGCCGATGTAGAACATGATGAGGTCGGTGGCCGAGATCAACACCATCATGCCGACGGTCGAGAGCGTCACCAGGATGGAGTACTCGAAGATCTTGGCCTGCTCAGCCAGGAAGCCGCGCGACAGGACCAACGTGGCGATGGAAGCGATCAGCGCCAAAGTCTTCAGATAGCGAGCATAGTCATCGACGGTGAAGCTGCCGCCGAACGTCGTGAGCTTGCCGTGCGGAAGCATCCATTCGAGCACGCCCGTCACGACCAGCAGGCAAACCGCCAGCGCGGTGACGGCACCTCGGACCTGCTGCCCGCGAAACGCTCCGATCATCAGCAGGATCATGGCGCCGACTGCGAGCACAATCTCGGGCAGCGCGGGAAGAAGATGATATCCGGCGGTCTCAAAAGTCATCGTACTTGCCCCTGCACCAACGAAGCCGACTTCACAGCCGTTACCGCGGTATTGTAGTTGGCGACGAGTTGCTGAACCGACGCGGCCGACATATCGAGCACCGGCTTCGGATAGACGCCGAACAGGATGGTAAGGATGACCAGCGGGGCCAGCGTCAGACCCTCGCGGAACGTGAGATCCTTGATGGTGGCGAGCGACGGCTTCACCAAAGCTCCGAACACCACCTTGCGATAGAGCCACAGCGCGTAGGCCGCCGACAGGATCACGCCTGTGGTCGCGACGAACGTGGTCGGGATCGAGACCTTGAAGGTGCCGATCAGGCTGAGGAATTCACCCACGAATCCGGATGTGCCGGGCAACCCGACATTGGCCATGGTGAACACCAGGAACACCAGCGCATAGAGCGGCATCCGGTTGACGAGGCCGCCATAAGCCGCGATCTCGCGGGTGTGCATGCGGTCATAGACGACGCCGACGCAAAGGAACAGCGCGCCCGACACGATGCCGTGCGAGATCATCTGGAATACGCCGCCGGCGACGCCCTGCATGGTGCCGGCGAAGATGCCCATCGTGACGAAGCCCATGTGCGCAACCGACGAATAGGCGATCAGCTTCTTCATATCCTCCTGCATCAGCGCCACCAGCGAGGTGTAGACGATGGCGATGGTCGAGAGGGTGAAGATCAGCGGCGCGAAATCATGGGACGCCAGCGGGAACATCGGCAGCGAGAAGCGCAGGAACCCGTAGCCGCCCATCTTCAGAAGAATTGCCGCAAGGATCACCGAGCCTGCGGTCGGCGCCTCGACGTGCGCATCGGGCAGCCACGTATGCACCGGCCACATCGGCATCTTCACAGCGAAGGATGCGAAGAACGCCAGCCACGCCCAGGTCTGCAAGGAGCGCGGCACGGCCGTGTGCATGAGCGTCGGAATATCGGTGGTGCCGGCATTCCAGTAGAGCGCCATGATCGCCAGCAGCATCAGCACCGAGCCGAGCAGCGTGTAGAGGAAGAACTTGAAGCTGGCATAGACCCGGCGTGGACCGCCCCACACGCCGATGATCAGGAACATCGGGATCAGACCGCCCTCGAAGAACAGGTAGAACAACACCAGGTCGAGCGCCGAGAAGGTGCCGACCATCAGCGTTTCCAGCACTAGGAACGCCATCATGTATTCCGGCACGCGTTGCGAGATCGCCTTCCAGCTCGCGATGATGCAGAACGGCAGCAGCGCCGTCGTCAGGATCACGAATGGCAGCGAAATACCATCCACGCCCATGTGATAGCGGATGCCGCTGGCCAGCCAGGTCGTCTGCTCGACAAACTGGAAGCCGGTATTGGTGGGATCGAAGCGCGCGATCAGGATCAGCGAGATCGCAAAGGTGACGATCGTCGTCCAGAGCGCGATCCAGCGCGCTGTCCGGTTGGCGGCTTCATCGCCGCCACGGGCCAGCAGCCACACCAGCAGCGCGCCGAGCAGCGGCAGGAAGGTGACGACGGAAAGGATCGGCCAGGTTGTCATCACTGGCCTCCCACGCCAAACATGAACCAGGTAATCAGCCCGGCCGCGCCTACCAGCATCGCGAAGGCGTAGTGATAGAGGTAGCCGCTCTGCAATTTCACGACATTCCGCGTCACGTCGAGCACCCGCGCCGACACGCCATCGGGGCCGAAACCATCGATGAGGAAGCCATCGCCTTTCTTCCACAGGAATCGGCCGAGCCACTTCGCCGGGCGCACGAAGATGAAGTCGTAGAGCTCATCGAAGTACCACTTATTGAGCAGGAACTGGTAGAGCATCTGGTGCTGCCGCGCGAGCTCGACCGGCAGATACGGCCGGCGGATATAGAACAGCCACGCCACGATGAATCCGACGATCATCATCGCGGTCGGCAGGAAGCCGACAGCCTCGGGAATGTGATGCATCTCCTCGATGACGCCGGGATGCATCTTGACGGACTCGCCAAAGAACTCCTCGATCCCGTGGCCGGCGAACAACTCCTTGAAGGGGAAGCCTGCGAGGATCGAACCGGCCGCAAGAATCCCGATCGGGATCAGCATCCAGATCGGACTCTCGTGCGCCGCTTCGTAGTGTTCGCGATCATGCGGTTGGCCGTGGAACGTCTTGAAGATCAGGCGCCATGAATAGAACGAGGTCAGCCCGGCCGCAACGACCGTCATCAGGAAGCCGTAGAACGCGAGCGGGTTCTGCGAAACGTAGGACGACTCGATGATCGCATCCTTGGAGAAGTAGCCCGCAGTCAGCGGGAAACCGGTCAGCGCCAACGTCCCGACCACCATCACCGCATACGTGTAGGGGATACGATCCTTCAGTCCGCCCATGTTGCGGATGTCCTGCTCGTGATGCATCGCGTAGATCACCGAGCCCGAACCCAGGAACAGCAGCGCCTTGAAGAACGCGTGCGTGAACAGGTGGAATATGCCGACCGAGTAGGCCCCCGCACCCATCGCCACGAACATGTAGCCGAGCTGCGAGCAGGTCGAGTACGCGATGATCCGCTTGATGTCGTTCTGCACGAGGCCGATGGTCGCCGCGAACATGGCCGTCGTCGCGCCGATAAACATCACGAACGCCTGCGCGTTGGGGGCGAGCTCGAACAGCGGCGACAGGCGCGCCACCATGAACACACCGGCCGTCACCATGGTCGCGGCGTGGATCAGCGCAGAGACCGGGGTCGGACCTTCCATCGCGTCCGGCAACCAGGTGTGCAGCAGGAACTGGGCCGACTTGCCCATCGCCCCCATGAATAGCAGGAGGCAGGTCAGCGTCAGCGCATCGACATTCCAGAACAGGAAATGGATCGTCTTGCCGGTCAGCCCGGGCGCGGCATGGAAGATGGTCTCGAAATCGGTCGACCCGATCAGCATGAAGATCGCGAAAATGCCGAGCGAGAAGCCGAAGTCGCCGACGCGATTGACCACGAACGCCTTGATCGCCGCCGCGTTCGCCGACGGCTTCTGATACCAGAAGCCGATCAGCAGGTAGCTCGCAAGACCCACGCCTTCCCAGCCGAAGAACAACTGCACCAGGTTGTCCGAGGTCACCAGCATCAGCATCGCGAAGGTGAACAGCGAGAGATAGCCGAAGAAGCGCGGACGGTTCGGATCCTCGTCCATATAGCCGATGGAGTAGAAGTGGACGAGCGAGGACACCGTCGTGACGACGACGAGCATCACCGCGGTCAGCGTGTCGACACGCAGGGACCAGAAGACCTGAAGGTCGCCGGAGGTGATCCAGGGCAGCAGGTTGACGCGGACGTCGTGATGCATGAAGCCGACGTCGACGAAAGCGACCCAGGACAGCGCCGCCGAGACGATCAGCAAGCCGGTCGTGATCAGTTCCGCCGCACGCGAACCCGCCGCCGCTGGCTCGACCGGCGCGTGGCCGTGGTCGTCGTGGGCATCATGCGGATCGGGCTCATGGCTCGATGCATGGATGACGCCGGCATCCTCATTCACCGGAACCGGATGATGCGCATGATCATCGCCATGGCTTTCGACGGCATCGCCGCTGGGATGGCGCGCATGAGCGCCCGCCAGCGCGATCAATCCGGCGAGGATCGCGCCGATCAGCGGCAGAAAGACTATTGCCTGGATCATGACGCTTGCTAGCCCTTCATCAGATTGACGTCTTCAACCGCAATCGAACCGCGGTTGCGGAAATAGACCACAAGAATCGCGAGCCCGATCGCCGCTTCCGCCGCAGCCACGGTCAGCACCAGCAACGCAAAGACCTGGCCGACGATGTCGCCGAGGAACGTGGAGAACGCGACAAGGTTGATGTTCACCGCGAGCAGGATCAGCTCCACCGACATCAGGATGATGATGATGTTCTTGCGGTTGAGAAAGATGCCGAGGATGCCGAGCGTAAATAGGATCGCAGCGACCGCCAGATAATGTCCGAGCCCGATCGTCATTTCACCCACTCCGCCGCGTCCGCGTCCTGCAATCCCTGCCCCGACGCGACCTTGCGCACGTGCATCGCAATCTCGGGCGTCCGCGCGTTCTGGACGTTGATGTCCTGACGCTTGACGTTCACCTTATGCCGCAGCGTCAGCACGATGGCGCCGATCATCGCCACCAGCAGCACGAGACCCGCGAGCTGGAAGTAATGAATGTATTTCGTGTAGAGCACGAGGCCGAGCGCCTCGGTGTTGCTGACGTTGGCCGGGATCGCGGCGGTGATGGACTTGGTCACCGTCGGATTGATGATCCAGCCGCCGACCACGAGCAGCAGCTCGAGCAGGAAGATGCCGCCGATCAGCAAGCCGAACGGCAGGTATTCGAGAAAGCCCTCGCGCAGCTCGGCGAAATCGACATCGAGCATCATGATGACGAACAGGAACAGCACCGCGACAGCGCCGACGTAGACCACGACGAGGATCATCGCGAGGAATTCCGCGCCCAGCAGGATGAAAAGGCCGGACGCGTTGACGAACGCCAGGATCAGGAACAGCACGGAGTGCACGGGATTGCGCGATGAAATGACCATCGCGGCGGATGCCACGCAGACACCGGCGAACAGATAAAAGAACAGCGCGGGAAGGATCATGCCCTCACCTCACCGGTACGGCGCGTCGAGTTCGATCGCTTTCGCGATCTCGCGCTCCCAGCGGTCGCCGTTGGCGAGCAGCTTGGCCTTGTCATAATAGAGTTCCTCGCGGGTCTCGGTCGCGAATTCGAAATTCGGTCCCTCGACGATGGCATCCACCGGGCAGGCCTCCTGGCACAGCCCGCAATAGATGCATTTCACCATATCGATGTCGTAACGCACCGTCCGCCGCGTGCCGTCGTTACGGCGCGGGCCGGCCTCGATGGTAATGGCCTGCGCCGGGCAGATCGCCTCGCACAGCTTGCAGGCGATGCAGCGCTCCTCGCCGTTCGGATAGCGGCGCAGCGCATGCTCGCCCCGGAAACGCGGCGAGATCGGCCCCTTCTCGAACGGATAGTTCAGCGTCGGCTTCGGCTGGAAGAAATAACGCATCGTCAGAAAGAAGGCCGATACGAATTCGGTCAGCAGAAGCGAACGGGCTGTGGCGTTGATACCCATGACAACCTCACTTCGGCGCGATGTCGGCGAACTGCAGCACACCGGCCACGATCACCACCATCGCCAGCGACAGCGGCAGGAACACTTTCCAGCCGAGGCGCATCAGTTGATCGTAGCGGTAACGGGGCACGATCGCCTTCGCCATCGCGAACAGGAAGAACATGAACAGGAGTTTGAGCGAGAACCAGATGATCCCCGGCACCCAGTTGAACGGCGGCAGGTCGACCGGCGGCAGCCAGCCGCCCATGAACAGGATCGCGCCCATCGCGCACATCGTGGTGATGGCGACGTACTCGCCGAGCATGAACAACAGATACGGCGTCGAGCCGTATTCGACCATGAAGCCGGCCACCAGTTCGGACTCCGCCTCGACCAGATCGAACGGCGGACGGTTGGTTTCAGCCAATGCCGACACATAGAACACCACGAACATCGGCAGCAGCGGCAGCCAGTACCAGTTCAGGATGGTCAGCCACGGCAGGCCGATCAGGCTGGCGAGCCCGCGCGTATGCTGGGCCTCGACGATAGCCGAAAGATTCAGCGAACCGACGCAGAGCAGCACCGTGATGATGACGAAGCCGATGGAGACTTCGTACGACACCATCTGTGCCGCCGAGCGCAGCGCCGCCAGGAACGGATACTTCGAGTTCGACGACCAGCCGGCCATGATGATGCCGTAGATCGACAGCGATGAGATCGCGAAGATGTAGAGGATGCCGACGTTTATGTCGGAGATCACCCAGTTCAGATTGACCGGGATCACCGCCCACGCCGCGAGCGCCAGCACGCACGACACCAGCGGCGCCAGCAGGAACACGCCCTTGTTGGCGCCGGAGGGAATGATCGGCTCCTTCAGCACGAACTTGAGCAGATCGGCGAACGACTGGAACAGGCCCCAGGGACCGACCACGTTCGGGCCGCGGCGGATCTGCACCGCCGCCCAGATCTTGCGGTCGGCCAGCAGAATGTAGGCGATCGCGATCAGCAGCACGACGAGCAGCAGCACGCTCTGCGCCACCATCACGATCAGCGGCCAGAGGAAACCGGTCCAGAACGAGCCTGCGAAGAATTCAGCCATCAGATCACGCTCACTCCGCTGCCGTCAGCATCCGGCCGTTCGCGAGCCGCGAGCACTCGGCCATCACGGCAGACGCCCGCGCAATCGGATTGGTCAGATAGAAATCGTCGATCACGGCCTTGAATGGCGCCTTCTCGACGTTGCCACCCTTCGCCGCCAGCGCCCGCACCGCTGCGGCGCTGTCGCCCGGCTCGATCTGGTCGATCCGCATCAGATGCGGTACCGCCTTGAAGATCGCCTGCCGCAAGGCTGCCAGCGAGTCATAGCCGAGCTTCTTGCCGAGCACATCCGACAGCGCGCGGATGATCGCCCAATCCTCGCGCGCCTCGCCCGGCGGGAACCCGGCCCGGTTCGCCATCTGCACGCGGCCTTCGGTGTTGACGTAGATGCCGGCCTTCTCGGTGTAGGCCGCGCCCGGCAGGATCACGTCGGCACGATGCGCACCGGCGTCGCCATGGGTGCCGATGTAAACGACAAACGCGCCGTCCGGGATTTTGGTTTCATCCGCGCCCAGCAGGAACAGCACATCGAGCGCGCCCGCCACCGTCATCTGCGCGACATTGAGACCGCCCTGACCCGGCGCGAAGCCGATGTCCAGCGCGCCGGCATGCGAGGCCGCGCCCTGCAAGACGGCAAAGCCGTTCCAGCCATCCTTCAGCGCACCGGCATCGACCGCGAGCTTCGCAACTGCCGCGAGCACGGCAGCGCCATCCGCGCGCGAAGTCGCACCGGACCCGACCAGCACGATCGGATTCTTTGCGCCCTTCAGCACATCGAGGAACTTGTTCTTGCCGCCCGCGAGTTCAGCGAGCGAGTCCGGACCCGCGCCGATGTAATCGTAGTCGTAGGTCAGATCGGCCTTCTCGCCGATCACGCCGATCTTCAACTGGCCGGTCCGCCAGCGCTTGCGGATGCGCGCATTGATCAGCGCCGCTTCCTTGCGCGGGTTCGATCCGACGATCAGCAATGCGTCGGCCTGCTCGATCCCGACAATCGTCGGATTGAAGATGTAGGCGCCGCGGCCGAGTTTCGGATCGAAGGCGTCGCCGCCCTGCACCGCGACATTGGCCGACCCGAACTTCGCCAGCAGGTCCTTCAGCGCATACATCTCCTCGACCGCCGCGAGGTCGCCGGCGATGGCGCCGATACGCTTGCCGTCCACGCGCGCAGTCTTTCCCGCGATCGCGGCAAATGCCTCCTGCCAGGAGGCCGCACGGAGCTTGCCGTTCTCGCGGATATAGGGCCGGTCGAGCCGCTGGGTACGCAAGCCGTCGACGATGTGGCGGGTCTTGTCGGAAATCCACTCTTCGTTCACGGCGTCGTTGACGCGCGGCAGGATGCGCATCACCTCGCGCCCACGCGTATCGACGCGAATGGCCGAACCGACTGCGTCCATCACGTCGATGGACTGGGTCTTGCCGAGCTCCCACGGCCGCGCCGCGAACGCGTATGGCTTCGAGGTCAGCGCACCGACCGGACAGATATCGACCAGGTTGCCCTGCAGCTCGGACGTCAGCGCGTGCTCGAGATAGGTGGTGATTTCCATGTCCTCGCCGCGGCCGGTCGCGCCCATTTCCGGCGCGCCGCAGACTTCGGCGGAGAAGCGCACGCAGCGGGTGCACTGGATGCAGCGGTTCATCGAGGTCTTGACCAGCGCGCCAAGATACTTGTCCTCGACCGCGCGCTTGTTCTCGGCGAAGCGCGAGGTGTCCACGCCATAGCCCATCGCCTGATCCTGCAGATCGCACTCGCCGCCCTGATCGCAGATCGGGCAATCCAGCGGATGATTGATCAACAGGAATTCCATCACGCCTTCGCGCGCCTTGCGCACCATCGGCGAGCGGGTCGAGATTTCCGGCGGCTCGCCCTTCGGACCCGGGCGGCAATCGCGCACGCCCCAGGCGCAGCTCGCGACCGGCTTCGGGCCGCCCTTCACCTCGACCAGGCACATGCGGCAGTTGCCGGCGATCGACAGGCGCTCGTGGTAGCAGAAGCGCGGAATTTCAGCGCCCGCCGCTTCGCACGCCTGCAGCAGCGTGTA
>DASZVY010000102.1:0-44575 GCA_035546855.1 Nitrobacter sp.
GGTGCCGTCGCCGTCATAGGCGGTATCACCGATGGCGAAGGCGGCGGCATCGGTCTCCGGCGGAAGCACCACCGGGATCACCGGCAGGCCGTATTTGCGCGCGAAATCGAGGTCGCGCTGGTCATGGGCCGGGCAGCCGAAGATGGCGCCGGTGCCGTAGTCCATGAGGATGAAGTTCGCGACGTAGACGGGGAGCATCACGCCCGCCCGCAACGGGTGGGCGACGCGGAGGCCCGTGTCGAAGCCCATCTTCTCCGCCGTCTCGATGACCGCGGCGCTGGTGCCGTGGCGGTGACACTCCTCGATGAAGGCGGCGAGGCCGGCATTGCCCTCCGCCAGCCGCGCGGCGAGCGGATGGTCGGGTGAGATGGCGAGGAAGCTCGCGCCGAACAGGGTATCGGGACGCGTCGTGAAGACCTCGACGGTCTCGTGGCCGGCGGGCGCTTCGCCGCTGATCGCGAAGCGGACGCGCATGCCCTCCGACTTGCCGATCCAGTTGCGCTGCATGGTGCGCACCTTGTCGGGCCACTGGTCGAGCCGGTCGAGCGCGCTCAGCAGATCCTCGGAGAACTCCGAGATCCGGAAGAACCATTGCGTCAATTCGCGCTGCTCGACCGGCGCGCCGGAACGCCAGCCGCGGCCGTCGATCACCTGCTCGTTGGCGAGCACGGTCATGTCGACCGGGTCCCAGTTCACTTTGGATTTCTTGCGCTCGACCAGTCCCGCTTTGAGGAAGTCGAGGAACATCTTCTGCTGATGCTTGTAGTAGGCAGGGTCGCAGGTCGCGAATTCGCGCGCCCAGTCGAGCGACAGACCCATGGTCTGCAACTGCTTCTTCATTGCGGCGATGTTGTCGTAGGTCCATGCCTTGGGCGCGACCTTGCGCTCGATCGCGGCGTTTTCGGCGGGCAGGCCGAAGGCGTCCCACCCCATCGGGTGCAGCACATTGTAGCCTTTGGCGCGCATGGTGCGCGCGACCACGTCGCCCATGGTGTAGTTGCGCACATGGCCCATGTGGATGCGCCCCGACGGGTAGGGGAACATTTCCAGCACGTAGTATTTCTCGCGCGGATCGTCGTTCCTGGTCGCGAAGATCGCCCGTTCGTTCCACACGCGCTGCCAGCGCGGCTCGGCTTCACGGGCGTTGTAACGGTCTGAGGTCATGGAAATCGCAGCGTTTTTAGGTGGTTTGCGGGCGCTTTTGAGCCGCCGGACTAGGCCATGAAAGGGCGCGCCGGGTCAATGGGATACGCCCGTGCGGCGCAGGTTCGGGGGTCGGCAGCTTCCACGTTTGCCTCCCGGTCGCTTTTGGGGTGTAAGCCAAAGGTTTCATGAGTCACCCTGGAGACACCCGGCATGGCCGATCTGTCCGCCTTCCCCATCACCCGCCGCTGGCCGGCTGCCCATCCCGACCGGCTCCAGCTCTACTCGCTCCCGACGCCGAATGGCGTGAAGGTCTCGATCATGCTGGAGGAGACCGGGCTGCCCTACGAGGTGCATCTCGTCGACTTCAATAAGGACGACCAGAAGACCCCCGAATTCCTCTCGTTGAACCCGAATGGCAAGATCCCGGCAATCCTCGATCCCGACGGGCCCGGCGGCAAGCCGCTCGGCCTGTTCGAATCCGGCGCCATTCTGCAATATCTCGCGGAAAAGACCGGCCAGTTGCTGCCCGGGGACCCGGCCGGGCGCTGGCAAACCATCCAGTGGGTGCATTTCCAGATGGGCGGCATTGGGCCGATGTTCGGTCAGGTCGGCTTCTTCCACAAATTCGCCGGCAAGGACTTCGAGGACAAGCGCCCGCTGCGGCGCTACGTGGCGGAGTCGCAGCGGCTGCTGGGCGTGCTCGACGGGCGTCTGGCCGGCCGTCAGTGGATCATGGGCGATGCCTACACCATCGCCGACGTGGCAACGCTCGGCTGGGTGCGCAACCTGATCGGCTTCTACGGCGCGCGCGATCTCGTCGGCTTCGATCAATTCGGGAACGTTGCGGCATGGCTCGCGCGCGGGCTGGCCCGTCCCGCGGTCCAGCGCGGACTCGAGATTCCGAAGCGGCCGTAATCCGGTGTTGTGGTTCAGAAGTTCACCCCGAAGCCGCCGTATAATGAGGCGAACTTCAGATTCAGGACACCAGCACGGGCTTAGCCCACGAGCCGGATCGTCGTGTCGGCGGCCCGCGCAAAACCGTGTTCGACGGTCGTATTGCGGCCCCGATGTTTGGCGGCGTAGAGCGCGGCATCGGCCGCTTCGACGAGATCGTTGCTGTGCTGGGTGTTGTTGGGCGTGGTGCAGGCCACGCCGACGCTGACCGTCACGATGCAGTGGTTGCTGGCGTTGTGCGGGATCGCCAGGTCGATCACCGAGGCGCGCACGATCTCGCCGATCCGGACGGCGCTCTCGGTTCCCGTATTCGGCAGCATCAGGCAGAATTCCTCGCCGCCATAGCGCGCTGCAAAGCCGCAGGTGGCACGGGCGATGCCATCAAGCACTTCGCCGATGCGGGTGAGGCAGGTGTCGCCCTCGGGATGGCCATAGGTGTCGTTGAACAACTTGAAGTGATCGACGTCGATCATCAGCAACGACAGTTCGGTGCCGGTTTGGAGGGCCTTGAACCACTCGAAATCGAGCCGGCTCTGGAAGCCGCGACGATTGGCGAGGCCCGATAATGGATCGACCGAGGCCATCACGGTGAGACGGTCGTTGGAGGCGAGCAACTCGCGTTCGCGCTCGCCGAGTTGCGCCGCCATGGCATTGAAGGCGCGCGCCAGCGGCAGGAACTCGGTCGGAATTTGCGATCGTGCCACCCGCGCGCTGCGGTCGCCGCGGCCGAACCGGATCGCCGCCGCGGTCATGGTGTTGATCGGCTGGATAATCAACCGTTCCGACGCGATCAGGGCACCAAGCAGCACAAGCAGCAACACGAATCCGAGCTGGAGATAGGCGGTGTAAATCTCGCGGTTGATGCCGGCGGCAGCGCGCGCCTCGTCGACACTGATGATCAGGTGCGCGCTCGTTCCGGGCACACCGATAAAGGAAATCAGGCGCTCGCGCCCCTGTGCGGATATGAAGTGGAACGACCCACTATCCGTTTTCGATTCCGCGGCCGTGCGCGCCAGGGTGGAGAGCAGCGCCCGGTCTTCGATCGGGTGGCCGATCATGCTGGCCTGATCGGAAGGAGCTGCGAGCACCGTGCCGCCGCTGTCGATAAGAATCGCCGACACCCCGGGGCGCCCGCCCAGGTTGTCCATCAACTTCGACATCCAGCCGAGATTGATGCCGGCGACGATGACGCCGCCGTCGTAGCTCGTGGCTGACGTCATGGGATAGGCGGCGACGGCGATCGGCATCTTGGACACGCGGCTCAGGATATAGTCGCTGACCACCAGCTTGCCGTTCGTTCGCGCCGCCTTGAAGTAGGCGCGGTCGCTGAGATCGAGCCCGACCATGCTGGAGACCGTGGCGCATGTGACCTTGCCTGTGCGATCGAGAACCAGGACGTTCCGAATCCAGGGCATGTCGACATGCAGGCTCGCGCGCATGATGCTGCAGCCGTCGCCGACGCGCGCGGCGGCCGAATAGATATGGACGGACGTTTTGAGAATGGCTTCGACCGAGGAAATGACTTCGCGCTGGGCCTCCGCTGTGCGCGTGGCGAGCCTCATGAATTCGCCGTTGGTATCTGCGATCGTCCGGGTTCGGGTGGCTTCCAGCGAGCGGACGCGCTCGAACATCAGGGGGGCGACCAGGATCAGCGCGAGCAGCACCAGCCGGCCGCGGATTCCGAGAGCGGCCTTGAGTTTGATCCGTTTGCGGTTGAAGCTCACCCTTGACATCGCTGTCCTCTGACCCCTGCGATATTGTAGGAGCAAGGTTTCAAGAAGCCTTTCGTGGATTGGCTAAAATTGGACCGATCGCCAAAACCGGAATCATGATGAATCGAATCCCCTCCGACTCCGCTGCGTCCGCAACTGTTTCTTCACCAAGCGGATTGGCCGCCGTCGAACACGAGATCGCGCGCGCCTGCAGGGATGCGAAGCGCGCGCGTGCGTCCGTCACCCTGATCGCCGTTTCCAAAACCTTCGATGCCGCGGCGATCGCGCCTGTCATCGCCGCAGGACAACGGATTTTCGGCGAGAATCGCGTGCAGGAGGCGAAGGCGAAATGGCCCGATTTGATCGCCGCGCAGCCCGGGCTTGCCGTGCATCTGATCGGACCGCTGCAATCCAACAAGGCGAAGGACGCGGTCGCGCTGTTCGATGCGATTCATTCGGTGGATCGCCCGAGCATTTGCGAAGCCTTAGCCAAGGAAATCGCCAGGCAAGGCCGGCGGCCGGAGCTGTTCGTTCAGCTCAACACCGGCGAGGAGCCGCAGAAGGCCGGTATCGCGCCCACCGACGCCGATGACTTCATTGCTCGCTGCCACGACACCTGGGGGCTGACCATCTCGGGCCTGATGTGCATTCCGCCGGTGGACGATGCGCCGGCGCCGCACTTCGCGCTCACCGCGAAGATCGCCAAACGCAACGGGTTGAAGCACCTGTCGATGGGGATGAGCGCGGACTTCGCCACCGCCATCCAGTTGGGCGCAACCCACGTGCGGGTCGGCTCGGCGATTTTCGGCAAGCGGTGATCTTTCCGCGGCGTGATCCTGAGAACCTGACCGGAAAGCGATTCGTCATCGTCCGCCAACGGGTCCGGCTTCGCCGGCCCGATGACAGGCTCAGGCGGACGATCCGGTAATCATGGCGAGCGAATACTGGATACCCCGCTTTCGCGGAGTATGACGACTTTCCTGTTGGACGGTTATCCAAAAAGCGGCTTTTGAGCCAGGCTAGAGCGGGATGAGTTTGGTTCGATCAGCCTTTTCCACGTCATTGCGAGGAGCGATAGCTCCGAGGCAATCCAATTCCGAGTGAAAAATCCTGGATTGCTTCGCTTCGCTCGCAATGACGATTCGACCTCAATTCATCTTGTTCTATCAGGCGGACGACCAGAATATTTCGACGGATCTATTCAACCGATCTCGATCCGGGTCTGCGGCCCGATCCGCTGCAACAGCCGCAGCATCGCCGGTTTCGTCATCGACACGCAGCCGGCGGTTGGCCCGAAATTGTCGCGGGCAAGATGCAGGAACACGGCGCTGCCGCGGCCGACGATGCGCGGCCGCGTGTTGTGGTCGAGTTCGACGATGAAATCGTAGAGATGGTCCTCACGCATCAGCCGGTCGCCGCTCGCGTCCCGTTCGAGGCTGACAGGCCGGTTGTAGTGCCGGTTGGCGGGATCCTCGCACCAGGCGTCCCGAGACGTGATGGGACGCAATGGCAGAAACGTCCGCGGCCGCGGATTGCGGTCGGCACGCCACCACAGCCTTTTGGGATGAAAGACGCCGCGCGGCGTGGCGCCGTCGCCCTCGCGCTTGTTGGCCAGAATTCCGCCACGTCCGAGCGCGACCGGAATGATCTGTCCCCCGGCGGTCAGCCAGCCCCGGCTCGGCGCTCCGGCTGCGGGGCGAATATGAATCGATGGCAACGGCCGATCACGCCAACGTGTCTGATAACCGCTTGAAAAGCTTGCGTTTCCCATGCGACGGGAAGGCTCCGGCCTGCGCTGCGAATCACCGCAGCACTATTTCGCGTCATTACAGGACATTCATCCAAACGCCGATCGGTTCTGGAGTAAACTGAGCCCACGTCTGCTTGTGAATCGGTAACAAATTCATACGTCTGGACGAACCACCAGTTACAAGCCGGCCGGGGTGCCGGCTGGCGCGGCCCCGCGTCACCCGCCAAGAGGATTGTATCATGGCTACTGCCCGCAAGATTCTGATCGTGGACGACGACACCGACCTGCGCGACACGCTGGTGGAACAATTGTCGCTGCACGAGGAATTCGAGGCTTCGGCGGTCGACACCGGCGCCAAGGGCGCCACCGCGGCGAGGGCCAATGCGCCTGATCTGGTCCTGATGGATGTCGGCCTGCCTGATACGGACGGACGCGAAGTGGTCCGTTCGCTGCGCAAAGGCGGATTCAAGGCGCCGATCATCATGCTGACCGGCCACGACACCGATTCCGACACGATTCTCGGCCTCGAGTCCGGCGCCAACGATTACGTCGCGAAGCCGTTCCGCTTCGCGGTGCTGCTGGCGCGAATCCGGGCGCAGTTGCGCCAGCACGAGGCCAGCGAAGATGCGGTGTTCTCGGTCGGGCCCTACAGTTTCCGTCCGGGCTCCAAGATGCTGACCGGCGCCAACGCCAAGAAGGTGCGGCTGACGGAAAAGGAGACCGCGATCCTGCGTTTCCTGTATCGCGCCGGCCAGATGCCGGTGTCGCGCGAAACGCTGTTGCAGGAGGTCTGGGGCTATAATTCGGGGGTCACCACTCACACGTTGGAGACCCATATCTACCGGTTGCGCCAGAAGATCGAGAAGGACGCCGCCAATCCGGAGATTCTGGTCACGGAAGCCGGTGGCTACAAGCTGGTGCCGTGATACGGTCGGTTGACGATTCGTTCTAGCCGCTCGGACCCTCCGGAGTAGTCCGATTCCCACATTCGCGTTCGTTTCAGCGGGCGTTGCTGCGAATGGGGGAGTCGAGCGACCTCCAGCGAGTCCTGCCAATCCGGTTGCGCATGTCGATCGAAGATGATGTTGCCCTGCTCGAGCGCGTCCCGACCTTGCGCCTGTTGGGGTACGAAGCGCTGCGGGTGCTGGCCATCGGCGCCGAACAGCAGCAGTTCGCCCGCGGATCCATTCTCTTTCATACCGGCGATGACGCCGATGCCGGTTACGTCGTTCAGGACGGCGCCTTTCGGCTCGGCCTCGACGGCAAGCCCGAATATGACGTCATCGCGGAACGCGGCACGCTGATCGGCGAACTGGCGCTGATCGTCGAGATGCAGCGGCCGGCCACCGCGACGGCACTAGAGTATTCGTCGGTGATCCGCATTCCCCGCACGCTGTTCGTGCGCGTGCTCGACAGCGATCCGGCCGCCGCGCTGCGGCTGCGGGAGGAGTTCGCGCACCGCTCCCGGCAGGCAACCAGCGATATCCTGATGGCGACCGCGAAGCTGAGTATTTGAGGGATCGCCTCGCAACGCCGTCATGCTGAAGAGCACGCTATGCGCGTCCCGGCCATCTTTCGGGACGCGCGAGGATGACGCCAAGTATCACTTTCACACCTCGAGCACGGCCGTCACGGGCACATGGTCCGACGGCCGCTCCCAGCCGCGGGCATCGCGCGTGATCCTGAAATCGCGCACGCTCTCGCCGAGCGCGGGCGAGACCCAGATATGGTCGAGACGCCGGCCGCGGTCGGCGGCGGTCCAGTCGGCGGCGCGATAGCTCCACCACGTATAAACCTTGTCGGAGAGCGGAATGCGCGCGCGGGCGATGTCGATCCAGTTGCCGTGGCTCTGCACGCCGAGCAGCTTCTCGCATTCGACCGACGTGTGCGAGACGACCTTGAGAAGCTGCTTGTGCGACCACACGTCGTTTTCGTGCGGCGCGACATTGAGGTCGCCGACCAGGATGTGACGATCGTTCGCGCCGGGATGCAGCGGCGCGCAGGCCTTCATCTCGTCGAGGAATTGCAGCTTGTGCGCAAACTTCGGATTGAGGGCGGGATCGGGAATGTCGCCGCCCGCCGGTACATAGAAATTGTGCAGCGTGATCGGCGTGGCGATGTTCGCTCCGGCGCCGAACGACACCGAGATGTGCCGCGAGTCGATCTTGTCGCAGAAGGTGCGGATGTCGGTGACGTCGAATGGCAATCGCGAGACCACGGCGACGCCGTGATATCCCTTCTGGCCGTTCAGCGCGACATGCTCATAACCAAGCCGCTTGAAACGCTTGAGCGGAAACGCGTCATCCGGACACTTGGTCTCCTGCAGGCACAGCACGTCCGGCCGCTGGGCCTTCAGAAATCTCGCGACGAGATCGATGCGCAGCCGCACCGAGTTGATGTTCCAGGTGGTGAGGGTGAGCTGCATGAGTTTCTGACGCCGGCGAGAAGCCTTCCTTCTTCTCTCGCGGGAGAGGGTGGTTTCGATCGGAGTGAGAAACCGGTGAGGGTGTCTGGCTGTGGAAAACTCTGCTCCTCACCCGCCCTCGCTGACGCTCGGGCACCCTCTCCCCTTGTGGGAGAGGGAAAGGAAGGGGCGGTATTGCGCTAATTGTTGTTCGACGACGTCGGATACCGCGTGAAGTCGATCTTGAACATGCTCGGATCGGGCTTCGCCGTCGTGTTGAGATTGTAGATCGCGACAGTGGTGTCATAGCCCTGCGGATCGGTCACCGTCCATTGCTTGAGCTGGCCGTCCTTGACCCCGAGCATCAGCATCAGGCGCGAGGTGCCGACCAGCGCCTGCTTCTCCTCGATGGTGACGCTGATGTAGAGATCGTCCATCGTGACGCTGACGACGTTGGTATCCCTCATCAGGTCGATGCGGTCCGACAGCAGATAGCGCAGCGGCGTCTGCGACAACGGATAGATGTCCTGGGTGGCGAGTCTGGTGTCGCGCACGGCGAGCGACGAGCCGTCCGAGATCATCGCGATCGGCGAGGGCGGATCGTATTCGAACCGCACCTTGCCCGGCTTCTGGATGTAGAATTCGCCGGTCGAGCGGCTGCCGTCGGGCCCGACCTGCACGAAGTTGCCGCTCAGCGTCTGCAGCGATGACAGATAGGCGCTGACCCGCGCCGCGGCCGCCTTTTGCTCCGGGGTGAAGGTCTGGAAGATGCTGGCCGGCACGTTGCGGCGGCGATCCGGAATGATGGGGTCGGGCGGCTTCGTCGCGCTGCCGGTCGTGACCGGTCCGCCGGGTCGTGTATCCAGCGGCCGGGATGGCCCGGCGTCACGGGCTTTCGGCGCCGGACGCGGCATCGGTATCGCTTGCGCCCGCGCGGCGGGAATCAGCAGGGCGGCGACCATCACGGCAGCAAGGGAGATCGCGCCGATCCGAGTGCGTGGATGGCGGCTGTCACGGCGCGCCGCGGAAGGATGCGTCTGATGTCTGTTCAAGGTCTGATCCCGTCCGCCCGCTGTGGTGCCTTTTACCGCGTTTGCCGCCGCCGCGGTGATCGCTTTTTTGCGAGGCGGTCGTTCGATATGCCGCGTCGAAACGGCAGCGGTCCCGTGGGATTGCGGCCGTCCAAGATCGTGGCATTCGGGTTCCGCCGTTAACCCGGCGCTGTGGCGATTTCGCGACCCCTGCGCGAGCGGATTCAGGATGTCCGTCATGCCGTCAGAAGCCGCCTTCCTCTTCCGCGATGAGGATTTCGCGCTTGCCGGCATGGTTGGCCTGGCCGACGATTCCCTCCAGTTCCATCCGCTCCATCAGCGATGCCGCGCGGTTGTAGCCGATCTGCAGGCGGCGCTGGATGTAGCTGGTCGAAGCCTTGCGGTCGCGCTTGACGATGGCGACCGCCTGCTGGAACAGGTCGCCGCCGCCATCGCTGCCCATGCTCGTGCCGTCGAACACCGCGCCGTCCTCGCCGTCGACGGGTTCTTCCGCCGTGACCGCCTCGAGATATTCAGGCGCGCCTTGCGTCTTCAGATGGCGCACCACCTTCTCGACTTCCTCGTCCGACGCGAACGGACCGTGGACGCGGGAGATGCGGCCGCCGCCGGCCATGTAGAGCATGTCGCCCTGGCCGAGCAATTGCTCGGCGCCCATCTCGCCGAGGATGGTGCGGCTGTCGATCTTGGATGTGACCTGGAAGGCGATGCGGGTCGGGAAGTTGGCCTTGATGGTGCCGGTGATGACGTCGACCGACGGGCGCTGCGTGGCGAGGATGACGTGCAGACCTGCGGCGCGCGCCATCTGCGCGAGACGCTGCACCGCGCCTTCGATGTCCTTGCCGGCGACCATCATCAGGTCGGCCATCTCGTCGACGATGATGACGATGTAGGGCAGCGGCTCAAGCTCGAGTTTCTCTTCCTCGTAGATCGCCTTGCCGGTTTCCTTGTCGAAACCGGTATGAACCGTGCGGGTCAGCTCCTCGCCTTTCGCTTTCGCCTCGACGAGACGCGCATTGTAGCCGTCGATGTTGCGCACGCCGAGCTTGGCCATCCGCTTGTAGCGCTCCTCCATCTCGCGCACCGCCCACTTCAGCGCCACCACCGCCTTCTTCGGGTCGGTCACGACCGGCGTCAGCAGATGCGGGATGCCGTCATAGACGGAGAGTTCGAGCATCTTCGGATCGACCATGATGAGCCGGCACTGGTCCGGCCGCAGGCGATAGAGCAGCGACAGGATCATGGTGTTGATCGCCACCGATTTGCCGGAGCCGGTGGTGCCCGCGATCAGCATGTGCGGCGTCCGCGCGAGGTCGATGATGACGGGATCGCCGCCGATGGTCTTGCCGAGGCACAGCGGCAGCTTGGCGACCGAATCGGTCGCCTCCTTGGCGGTGAGCAGCTCGCGCAGATAGACCTTTTCGCGATGCGTGTTGGGCAGCTCGATGCCGATGGCGTTGCGGCCGGCGACCACGGCGACGCGGGCGGACAACGCGCTCATGGAGCGGGCGATGTCGTCGGCGAGGCCGATCACGCGCGATGACTTGATGCCGGGCGCGGGCTCCAGTTCGTACAGCGTGACGACGGGGCCCGGATTGGCCTTCACGATCTCGCCGCGCACGCCAAAGTCCTGCAGCACGCCTTCCAGCGCGCGCGAATTGGCTTCCAGCTCGGCCTTGCTGAGCGGCTGGCGATCGGCTGCTTTCGGTGCGCTGAGGACGTTGACCGAAGGCAGTTCGAACTTGCCCTTCCTCGTGGACTGGCGCGGGGCCGCTTTCCTGCGCGGCGCGCGGGCGACGGGTTCGTCATCGTCGTCGTCGTCCTCCTCCTCCGCTTCGTCCTGATCCGCGTCGTCCTCGTCCTCCGCATCGGCGGCCGATTGCGGAACGAGCGACGGCGCGCGGCGACCACCGCCGAGCGACGGCTCCTGACGCTCGAACGCCTGCGCCGAGGACGTCTTCGGCGCGCTCGACACCAGTGCCTTGTAGGCCGCGACCATGAGCCGGCCGCAGCGGGCCTTCATGCTCATCAGGGCGTGAACGATCCAGCCGAGCGACACCGACCCGCGATCGTCGTTGTCTTCCTCGAACGGGATGTCATCATCCTCGACCACGGCTTCGTCCGGATCGGCGTGCTTCGCCCCGATTCCGCTTGCGACCAGGAACGTCACGGCCATCGCCGCGAACAGAACCAGTCCAAACACCAGCCGATAGACGACACCGGGTCCGAAGATGAAAGCAGGCGCGCGCACCAGCGCGTCGCCGGCGACGCCGCCAAGGCCGGTCGGCAGCGGCCATGCGCTATTGTGCGGCCAGCAGCTTGCAAAGCCGGCCGCGAGAATGGTGCAGAGAATCCAGCAGGCCAGCCGCAGGGCTTCGCGATCGAAGGGACGATGGGTGAGCATTCGCCAGCCCCAGACGGCGATCGGCAGGACCAGCATGATCGCGCCGAGGCCGAGGATCTGCATCAAGAGGTCTGCGCCGATCGCGCCGGGATAGCCGAGCGCGTTGCGGATCGCGCGCGACGTTGCGTGGCTCAGGCTCGGATCCTGCACCGACCATGTCATCAGCGACGCGGCGGCGGCGCCTGCCAGCGCAATCAGTGCGAGGCCGGCCAGCTCGCGCAGCCGGCGACCCAGCGCCTCGCGAAACGATGGCGGCAAATGGCCGACGATGGGAATTACACGTTCGATCGCTGCCATACTCATGGGGCCCTGCGACTAATCGAGAGTTTTGACCAGCCGATGCAATGCTTCGGCGGTCGTTTCACTGTCCTGAACCAAAGCGAGACGGATAAAGCCCGCGCCGGGATTGCCGCCATCGGCTTGCTCGCGCGCCAGATAGCTGCCGGGAATCACGCGCACCCCGGCGTCGCGGTAAAGTTTCACGGTTGCGGCTTCGTCGCCGCCGCGCGCCGATACATCGAGCCAGACGCAGAAGCCGCCGGCCGGCCGGACATAGCCGAAGCGATTGCCGAGAATCTGGTCGGCGAGATCGAATTTCATCCGGTAGAGCCGGCGATTCTCCTCGACGTGCGTTTCGTCGTTATAGGCGGCGACCGCCACCTGCTGCAGCGGCACCGGCACCTGCGGCGCCGCGACGTTGCGCAATTCATGAAATGCCGCGAGAAAGCTCTTGTCGCCGGCGGCGAAGCCGACGCGCATGCCAGGCAGGTTCGAGCGCTTCGACAGCGACTGGAACGCGACGACGTTGGCGAAGTCGGGACCGGCGCATTCCAGCGCGCTGCCGGGTGCGGCCCTGGTGTAGATCTCCGAATAGCACTCGTCGCTCAGCACCATGAAGCCGTAGCGGCGTGCGAGTGCGATCAGGCGCGTGAAATAATCGCGCGAGGCGACGGCGCCCTGCGGGTTCGCGGGCGAGGCGATGAAGATCGCGACGGTCCGCGCCAGTATCGCGTCGTCGAGTGAATCGAGATCGGGCAGGAATCCGTTGGCGCGCGTGGTCGGCAGGAAGATGGTTTCGCAGCCGGCGGCGCGCGATCCCGCGCCGTAGGCGGGATAGAACGGGTTCGGCACCAGAATCGCCGGCGCGCCCTTGCGGGGACCGACATGACGGGCGGCGGTCAGCGCGGCGAAGAACAGGCCCTCGCGGCTGCCGTTCAGCACCAGCACCTCGGTTTCGGGATCGAGGGGGCGCGGCAGGGTGAAGCGCCCGGCCAGCCAGTTGGCCGCCGCGCGGCGGAACGGCTCGATTCCCCTGGCGATGGGATATCGGCCGAAATCATTGATATAATTCGCTAAAACAGGTCCAACGAAGGTCGGCACCGGATGCTGCGGCTCGCCAAGCGACAGCGTGATCAGTGGCAATCCCGGCTGATAAGGCGCCAGCAATTCGGCCGTCCGGGCGAACGGCGACCGCTCGCCGGCGGCGGTCGCCGCTCCCAAGGCCGCGGCGTCGTGTGCCGGTCGGGGTGTCGTGGGGGTTGCCATCGGTTAAGCCAGCACTTTCAAGGCGTTCGGCCGCGCGGGGCGGAACCGGACGGGAGACGGATAAGTACCATAGGTACACCGAGGTTAAGACCCGATTAACCATCGAGCTTGCCGGGCATTTTGCCAAATATGACTCCAAGTATTACCATATCAATCTCGAGGTATTACTTTTGAGAGTGAGGACGCCATGCCGACAAAAGTGACGCAAAAGGGCCAAGTGACGATTCCGAAGCCGATCCGCGATCATCTCGGTATCGGTCCCGGCAGCGCCGTGGAATTCAAGCGGGCCGCTGATGGCAGCGTGGTGATCGCGCGGGCAGACGGCAAGCAGCCCCCGAACCGGTTTGCTCGATTCGTCGGAATTCTTGGGCCTGGCCCATCCACCGACGAGATCATGGAATGGACACGCGGCGACTGACGGCATGACACTGGTCGATACCAACGTGCTGCTAGATGTGTTTGGACGAGACATGAATTGGTGGCGCTGGTCGATGACAAATTTGGAAGGTGTTGCACGTCGCGGGCCTCTCCTGATCAACGACATCATCTACGCGGAGACGTCGATCCGCTTTCCGGATCAAACGGAGTTTGATGCGGTGCTGGAGGATATGGGCGTGACGGTCGCGCCATTTGCTCGGCTGGTGCCATTTATTGCCGGAAAGGCTTTCGCAAACTATCGAAATTCCGTCGGGACACGGGAGCGAGTGCTACCCGACTTCTTCATCGGTGCGCATGCCGAGGTCGAACGCCTGCCGCTGCTGACGCGGGATCCGCGTCGCTACCGGACCTATTTTCCGAATGTGGTGTTGATCGCGCCGGCGCAGAGAGGCGATTGAGGCGCGGCAAGAGCGCACGCTCTCGTCCGATCCCATATGCCGAAAACGGGTGTAGGCTGTCGCGGTGCTGGGCGGCAGTCCGGGAGACTCGAATGCCTAATGAAAACACGCAGAAGACGGCCGACGCCATCACTTACGTCGACAATAATCTTGCGCCTGTCATCACGTTCGACATCGCGCCCGCGCACGGCGTATTGGCCGGCGGGGTGCAGGTCGAACTGGCATTGCGAACGCTCAATCCCCTGCCGGACGGCTCGGTCGAGACCAAATTCGTCACCAGCGGGCGGCTGCGGTGCAGCGCCGCGGCGGCGATGCACCTGCGCAATTCGCTGGACGCGGCGCTCCGGATGCTCGAGCAGCCGCAGCCCAGCCCGGCCGCAGCGGCCAAGCTGAACTGAGGCCGGCTTCGCAAGGCGGCGAGCGGATGCGGCATCAGTCCGGATCCTGGAAACGGATCAATCGCTGGACCATCCGCAGATTGGCGTAATCGATCATCCTGCCGTCGAGCGTGACCGCGCCCTGTCCGGCGCGCTCGGCCGCTTCCATGGCGGCGATCGTCCGCCGCGCCTCCGCAAGCTCCTGGTCGGAGGGCACGAACGCCTTTCGGGTCGGCTCGATCTGGCTCGGGTGGATCACCTGCTTGCCGTCGAAGCCCATGGCAGCCGCCTTCATCGCCGTCGCCGCGGTCGCGACGCCGTCGCGGAAGGCGCCGCAGGGACCGTCGATCGCGCGCAGGCCAAAGGCGCGGGCCGCCACCAGCAGCCGCATCATCGGATAGGCGAACAGGTCGAGCGGCACACGCGGATGGCCGTCGGCGGCGCTGCCGATGTGCTGGTAGCCGGCGGGCGACGCGCCGATCTCCGTGCTTCGCGCCCCGATCGAGGCGGCGAAGTCGCCGACGCCAAGATGCAACGCGGCGACCAGCGGGTCGGCGGTCGCAAGGGTCTCGACGTTGACGAGCCCGAGGGCCGTTTCGATCAGCAACTCCATCTCGACGGGCTTTTCGCGCGAGGCGGAAGCTTCGCGAATCCAGCCGCCGATCGTCGCGATGTCGGCCGCGCGCTCGGCTTTCGGAATAATGACCGCATCGAGCCGGGCGATGCCCGCCAGTTGCGCGATCTCGGTTCGAATCGACGGGCTGTCGAACCCATTCAACCGCACCGCGACGGTTTTGCGGCCCCAGTCGAGCGTGGCGAGCGCGTTCACGGCCTCCTGCAGCGCCGTGGCCTTTTCAGCCAGCGGCACCGCATCCTCGAGATCCATGAATACCGCGTCGGCGACCGAGGCCGCGGCGCCCTGCAGCATGCGCGTGCGATGCGCCGGTACGGCGAGATACGTGCGGGTGACGCGCGGGGCCGTCATGAGCGCGCCTCCGTTGCTAATCCGAGTTCGTCAAGGATCGCGTCGGTATGCGCGCCGGTGGCGGGGACGTCGCCCATCACCGGAATGACGCCGGGAATGGTGATCGCGGGCAGAAAACTGGTCAGCGATCCGTGCGGCGATCCGACGGACCGGACGCGATCACGGGCTCGCAGTTGCGGATGTTGCAAGAAGGCCTGCACGTCGTTCATGGTGGCGTTGGCGATGGAAGCGCCGTCAAGGCGCTGCAGAACCTGTTCGCCGGAGAAGTTGGCGAAATGCTTTTCGATCAGCGCTTCCAGCGCATCGCGGTTCTGCATCCGCAGCGGATTGGTGCGAAAGCGCGGATCGCGCGCCAGCGCCGCATCGTCGAGCACCTGCGCGCAAAACGCGATCCATTCGCGCTCGTTCTGGATGCCGAAAAACACCGTGCGCCCGTCGCCGGTCTTGAACGGGCCGTAAGGCGCGATGGTCGCGTGGCGCGTTCCGGTTCGCTGCAGCGGCTGGCCGGCGCCATCGGCGTAGTAGGCCGGATAGCTCATCCATTCGGTGAGCGAATCGAACAGCGAGACTTCGAACGCGGTGCCCTTGCCGGTGCGTTCGCGATGAAACAGCGCCATCAGCACGCCGTTCAGCACATACATGCCGGTCGCGATATCGGCGACGGCGATGCCGCACTTGGCCGGTTGCTCCTGGGTGCCGTTGACCGAGAGAAACCCTGCTTCGCACTGGACCAGCAGATCGTAGGCCTTTTTCTGGCTATACGGGCCGCCGCTGCCATAGCCTGATACGTCGCAGGCAATCAGGCGCGGAAACCGCTTGAGCAATGTCGCCGCATCGAGGCCGAGCCGCGCGGCCGCGCCCGGCGCCAGGTTCTGCACAAACACGTCGGCTCGCGGCAAAAGCGCATCGAGCACGCGCTTGCCGTTAGTGCTCTTGATGTCGATCGCGAGACTTTCCTTGGAGCGATTGGTCCACACGAACTGGCTCGACATGCCGTTCATGACGTAATCGTAGTCGCGGCAGAAGTCACCCTTGCCCGGCCGCTCGATCTTGATGACGCGCGCGCCCCAGTCGGCAAGGTGGCGGCTGGCGAGCGGCGCGGCAATCGCCTGCTCGATCGAGACAACGGTAATGCCGGACAGCGGCAGCGGCGATGGCTTCATGCGAATCTCCCGGAACTTTGCCGGGTGCTTATAGCGCAAAAAGTGAAGGGCCCCAGCTTGCGCTGGAGCCCTTCGACGGACGGGACACTGCCGGGTATGTGTCCCAACCGTTGTCGGCGGCTGCGAAAGGGAGGCGGCGGTGGTTACTGCACCACCTCGCCGTGCTGGGTGATGTCGAGGCCCTCGCGCTCGTTCTCGTCGCTGACGCGCAGGCCGATCACCGCCTTGATGACCATCAGGATGATCAGCGTGACGATGGCGTCGTACACGACGGTGGCGAGGATGCCGTAGATCTGGACCACGACCTGATGGGCATTGCCGTCGATCCAGCCGGTGCCGGCCTTGTTGATCGCCGTGCGGGCGAGCACGCCGGTGAGCAGCGCGCCGATGATGCCGCCGACGCCGTGGACGCCGAAGGCGTCGAGGCTGTCGTCATAGCCCATCATGTGCTTGAGGCCGGTGGCGCCCCAGTAGCAGCCGACGCCGGCAACGACGCCGATGATCAGCGCGCCGGTGGGATCGACGAAGCCCGACGCCGGGGTGATGGCGACGAGGCCGGCCACCGCGCCGGAACAGATGCCGAGCACGCTGGGCTTGCCGCGCAGCCCCCACTCGACGAACATCCAGGCCAGCGCCGCCGCGGCTGTTGCGATCTGCGTCACCGCCATCGCCATGCCGGCCTGTCCGCCGGCCGTCACCGCCGATCCGGCATTGAAGCCGAACCAGCCGACCCACAGCAGCGACGCGCCGATCACGGTCAGCACGAGGTTGTGCGGCGCCATGTTCTCCGTGCCGTAGCCGCGGCGCTTGCCGAGCACCAGCGCGCACACAAGGCCCGCGACGCCGGCGTTGATGTGGACGACGGTGCCGCCGGCGAAGTCGAGCACGCCGAGGCCGCCGAGAAAGCCGCCGCCCCAGACCCAGTGCGCGATCGGCGAATAGACCAGCAGCGACCACAGGCCCATGAACCACATCATCGCCGAGAACTTCATGCGATCGGCGAACGCGCCGCAGATCAGCGCCGGCGTGATGATCGCGAATGTCATCTGGAAGCACATGAACACCGACTCGGGGATGGTCGACGCCGCGCTGGCGATCGAATCCGTGCCCATGCCCATCAGCAGGATGCGCGAGGCGCCGCCGAGAAAGTTCGTGCCTTCCGTGAAGGCCCAGCTATAGCCGATCACCATCCAGAGGATCGTGACGAGGCAGGTGATGGCAAAACTCTGCATCACCGTGGCCAGCACGTTCTTCTTGCGCACCATGCCGCCGTAGAACAGCGCCAGACCGGGAATCGTCATCATCAGCACGAGAGCCGTGGAGGTCAGCATCCATGCGGTGTCGCCTGAATCGAGCTTCGGTGCCGGCGCGGCGGCAGCCGCGGGCGCAGCGGCCGGTGCGGCGGTCTGCGCGAGGGCCATGTCGGCGAATCCTGCAATGCACGCCAGGCCGGCGACCGCCGCAATTGCCAATCCCGTGCGGGATGGACGGGGAAACCTCATTTGTTTGACTCCTGAATTGATTTTGAAGGTGAGCGCGAAATCAGAGGGCTGCGGCATCGGCCTCGCCGGTGCGGATGCGAACCGCGTGGTCGAGGTTGATGACGAAGATCTTGCCGTCGCCGATCTGGCCGGTTTTGGCGGCCGACGTGATCGCCTCGATGGTCTTGTCCACCTGGTCGGAATTGATCGCGACCTCGATCTTGATCTTCGGCAGGAAACTCACGGCGTATTCGGCGCCGCGATAGATTTCGGTATGGCCCTTCTGGCGGCCATACCCCTTGACCTCAGTCACCGTCAGACCGTGGACGCCGATGGCGGTCAGCGCGTCACGGACTTCTTCCAGCTTGAATGGCTTGATGATCGCCATAACAATTTTCATGGGCTTCAATCCCCCGCTTGAGCCCGGCCGGATGGCAGGGCGGTCTCGACTGACCGTCGCCACGCACACCAACTTACGACGCGGGCACAGCCTGAGCCCTTGGAATCAAATGCCGTGCCAAGACCGAACCATCGGCTTAACAGCTTATGAATGCGGGAGTTTTCGACTTGGGGATGGGAAGGGGGAGTCCGAGTAATCTGGGCGCGCCTAAAGCCTGACCACGCCAGCCCAAAATCTGGGCATGACAGGCTTCCGACATATTCCTGCCCAGCGTCCAGGCAGGATCCATCCGGATGCCGGCCTGTCGGCCATAGAACTACTGCAGCGCTTCGCCGTGCTGGGTGATGTCGAGCCCTTCCAGCTCGTTGGCGCGGGAGACCCGCAGCGGCACCATCAACCCGACCAGCTTCAACAGGATGAAGGTCACGCCCGCCGACCACACCAGGGTGACGACGACGCCATAGAGCTGAAGCAGCAACTGCCTGGCGTTGCCCTCCAGCAGCCCATGGACGCCGCCGATCGAGGCGGTTGCGAAGACTCCGAGCAGCAGCGTGCCGGTCAGCCCGCCGATGCCATGGACGCCGAACACGTCGAGCGAGTCGTCGTAGCGGAAACGATGCTTGAGCGCGGTACAGGCCCAGTAGCAAACGCCGCCGGCGATCACGCCGATGACGATGCCGTGCCAGGGCGCGACGAAGCCGGACGCCGGGGTAATCGTGCCGAGACCCGCCACCGCGCCCGAGATCATGCCGAGCACCGAGGGTTTGCGTCGCGTCGACCACTCGATGGCGCCCCAAGTCAGCGCGCCGGCGCAGGCTGCGAGATGGGTGGCGGTGATGGCATAGACCGCCCGTGCATCGGCGGCGAGCGCGGAGCCGCCGTTGAAGCCGAACCAGCCGACCCACAGCAGGCCGGTGCCGATCACCGCGAGCGACAGATCAAATGGTGAGAGGTTTTCCGAGCCGTACCCGATGCGGTTGCCGACAACCTTTGCCGCGACCAGACCACCGATGCCGGCGCTGAGATGGACCACGAGGCCGCCGGCGAAATCCAGCACGCCGGCGCTCGCCAGGAAGCCACCGCCCCAGATCCAGTGCGCCAGCGGAACATAGACGAAGATGAACCAGCCGATCGAGAACAGCAGATAGGCGGAGAATCGCATGCGATCAGCGACCGCGCCCGCCACCAGCGCGACGGTGATGATCGCGAACGTCATCTGATAGAGCATGAACAGCGCTTCAGGGATCGTCTTGGCGATCGGATTGATGCCGTTCATGGTCATGCCTTCAAGCATCAGCCGGTTGAGCGAGCCGAGCCATCGTCCATCGCCCGTGAAGGTCAGGGAATAGCCAAACATCACCCAGAGAACGGATACGATCGCAACGGCGGACAGGCTTTGCGCCATTGTCGCCAGCACGTTCTTCTTGCGCACCATGCCGGAATAGAACAGGGCCAGCCCCGGTATCGTCATCATCAGCACGAAGGCGGTGGCGACGATCATCCAGGCCGTGTCGGCGGCGCTGAGATGAGGGGCTGCGGTGTCGGCAAAAGCCGGCGTAGCTGCCAGGGCGTAGATTGCGATTGCAGGAAACATCGTTGCAGCCTGTGCTGCCCGACGCGAAAGTGCCCCCATTGTCGTTCCCCGGACTCTTTACCCGTTGACGTCATCGCGAGGCGCTCTTGCGACGAAGCGATCCCAGCTCTCGATGCGACGCGTCTGGATTGCTTCGCTGCGTTCGCAATGACGGAAAATCAAAGCGCGTCGCTGTCGGTCTCGCCGGTGCGGATGCGCAAGGCGTGATCGATCGGCGTCACGAAAATCTTGCCGTCGCCGATCTGGCCGGTGCGCGCGCCCGACGTGATGACCTCGACGGCCTTGTCCGCGAGCTCCGACGAGACCGCGACTTCGATCCGCAGTTTTGGCAGGAAGTTCACAACATACTCGGCGCCGCGATAGATCTCAGTATGCCCCTTCTGGCGGCCGTAACCCTTGACCTCGGTCACGGTCATGCCGTGCACGCCGATCGCGGTCAGCGCCTGGCGGACTTCGTCGAGCTTGAAGGGTTTGATGATGGCGACGACAAGTTTCATGATCCGGTCTCTTCACCCCTCGAATCGACAATCCGGCAATTTCCGGATGAGCCCCCTGCCAAATCTGGCATCTTTCTGTGCAAATGGCACAAAAATGTTGCCGTTCAAATGAAAAACATGGAGGAGCGCCCGCCGGCCGGCAGCCTCCGGTGTAAACTGTCCGGCATTTCGCGTGAACCGCGCCTCTGTGTTTCTGACTAACGATAATTCCGGCCGAAAGGCCGCCATTTGGGGGAAATTCATGTCGAACCGTTCGTGGTTCTACGCTGCCGGGGACCAGCAGCAGGGGCCCTTTTCCGAAGATCAGTTGCGGGACTTCATCGCTCGGGGGGCGGTGAGGGCCGATACCTATGTCTGGACCGAAGGCATGCCGGCCTGGCAGCGGGCGGGGGATATTCCGGGCCTGCTGAACCGGGGTACCGCGCCGGACGCCGCGATGCCGTCCACCCTGAGCCGAACCGCTGCGCCAATGACCGGCACGGGCGGGGCCTCGCTTTCGGTGGATTTCAGCCTATGGGAAATGCTCGGCCGCGCCATCGTGTTCGTGATCGGCTTCCTGCTCGTCATTCCAGCGCCCTGGGTCGCTACGAGCTTCTACAAGTGGTTCGTCGGCCATGTGCGCGTCCCGCAGCGGCCGAATCTCGAATTCGCCGGCCAGCCGATGGACATCTGGTGGGTGTTCGTGCTGTTGGCGCTCACCACCTACGCGGGCGTCACCGGCATCCCTTACCTCCGACTGATCCTGATTCCGGTCCAGGCTTATCTCTCCTGGATGACGGTCCGATGGATCGTCGCGAACATCAGCTCCAACGGGCAGCCGCTGCAATTCACCTTCATGGGCGAGGCGTTGCACTACGTGGGCTGGTATGTGCTGCTCAACATCTCCTTCATCACCATCATCGGCTGGGCCTGGGTGACGACGGCCTGGACGCGGTGGATGTTCCGCCATGTCGACGGCCCGCGGCGCGAGATCGTGTTCAACGCCAGCGGGCTCGATGTGTTGTGGCGGACGCTGGTGTTCGCTGTCGGCTGCGCCTTCATCATTCCGATCCCGTGGGTGCTCGGCTGGTACACGCGCTGGTATGTGTCGCAGATCGCGCTGGTCGAGCGGGCCTGACGCGGGCTAGCGCCGCTCGCGCACCGAGCCTTCCTGGGCGACGGATGCGACCAGTGTGCCGTCCTGCTTGAAGATCAGGCCACGGGTGAGGCCGCGGCCATCCTGCGCGCTCGGCGAATCCTGCGCGTAGAGCAGCCATTCGTCGGCGCGGAACGGCCGGTGAAACCACATGGCATGGTCGAGCGAGGCCGGCATCATCCGCTTGTCGAACAGCGTGCGGCCGTAGCGTGCCATCACGGCATCGAGCAGCGAGAAGTCCGACGCGTAGGCCAGCGCGCACATGTGCAGCGCCGGATCGTCGGGCAGCTTGGCCGCGGTGCGGATCCAGACGTGGATGCGGCCGTCGTCGATCTTCTGGCCGAAGTAGCGGCCGAGCTCCACCGGACGCAGCTCGATCGGACGGTCGGATTCGTAGTAACGCCGGATGAAGTCCGGCATTTCCTTGAACATGGGTTGCTTGGAGATCTCCTCCGCCGTCAGCTTGTCGGGCGTCGGCACGTCGGGCATCCTGTCCTGGTGGTCGAAGGCGCCTTTCTCCTCGGCATGGAACGAGACCATGATGGAAAAGATCGCGTGCCCGTGCTGAATCGCGGTGACGCGGCGGGTCGAATAGCTCTTGCCGTCACGCAGCCGCTCGACCTCGTAGATGATCGGGATCGCGGGATCGCCGGGCAGGATGAAATAGCAATGCAGCGAATGCGGCAGGCGGCCCTCGACGGTGCGGCACGCCGCGACCATCGCCTGCCCGATCACCTGCCCGCCGAACACACGCTGCCAGCTCGTCTTCGGGCTGTTGCCGCGGAACAGGTTTTCCTCGAGCTTTTCGAGATCGAGGATGGCGATCAGGTCGATCAGGCTTTTGGACATGTAAATCCCATCGTTGGGCGATACGCAGACGTTAATTTATTCGTCATTGCGAGCCAACGGGTCGGCGCGCGGCGGGAACCGCTCGCTTCTGCCATTGGTGAACCTGTTTCGCCCAGCTATACTGTCGATGCAAGAGAGTAAGGCGTATCATGGCGACACATCGGAGCATTGTCATCTGCGGCGGCGCGTTTGCCGGCCTGGCGCTGGCGCTGGCGCTGCGGCAAGGTCTTGGCGGCGATGTCCCCGTGATCGTGGCCGATCCGGCGCTGGCAAACCGGCCGAGCCGCGATCCGCGGGCGACCGCCATCGTCGCGGCCTGCCGCCGGCTGTTCGAGGCGCTCGGCGTGTGGAAAACGGTTGCCGAGACCGCACAGCCGATCCTCGACATGGTGGTGACGGACTCGAAACTCAACGACGCGACACGTCCGGCATTCCTCACCTTCGCGGGCGACGTCGCTCCCGGCGAGCCGTTCGCGCATATGGTCGAGAACCGGCATCTGATCGACGCGCTGGTGGCGCGGGCCGAAGCCGATGGCGTCGATCTGCGCGCGACGGCGGTGACCGGATTTGAAACGCGGGCCGATGGCGTCGATGTGACGTTGGGCGACGGCACGCATGTCGATACGTGTCTGCTGGTGGCGGCGGATGGCGCGCGCTCGAAATTGCGCGAACGCGCGGGGATCGCGACTCATGGCTGGGAGTACGACCAGTCCGGCATCGTCGTCACCGTCGGTCATGAGCGGGATCACGAAGGCCGCGCCGAGGAGCATTTTCTGCCCGCCGGCCCGTTCGCGATCCTGCCGCTCACGGGCAAGCGCTCGTCGCTGGTGTGGACCGAAAGGCGTGCTGAAGCCGCGCGCATCGTCGCGTTGCCGGCGGACGAATTCCATGCCGAACTCGAACGGCGCTTCGGCCTGCATCTCGGCGAGATCAAGGCGCTCGATCAGCCGCGCGCGTTTCCGCTTCAGTATTTCGTGGCGCGCTCGTTCATCGCGGAGCGGATGGCGCTGATCGGCGATGCCGCGCATGTGATCCATCCGATCGCGGGCCAGGGACTCAACATGGGCCTGAAGGATGTCGCGGCGCTGGCGGAAACCGTGGTCGACGCGGCGCGGCTCGGCATCGATCCCGGCCAGGCGGACGTGCTCGATCGCTATCAGCGCTGGCGCCGCTTCGACACCATGGCGATGGGCGTCGCCACCAATTCGCTCAACTTGTTGTTCTCGAACGAGTCGACGCTCTTGCGCGGCGTTCGCGACATCGGACTCGGTCTGGTCGATCGCCTGCCGCCGCTGAAGAACATCTTCATCCGCCAGGCAGCGGGCCTGACCGGCGAAGTGCCACGGCTGTTGAAGGGCGAGGCGCTATAGGCGCTCTCGTCACCCTGGAGCCTGACAGCAAAATGAGACGTCATCGTCCGCGAAGGCGGACGATCCAGTAGATGGATATGATTGCTTGATCGGCAGGACGGCGATTACTGGATACCCGCCTTCGCGGGTATGACGGTTGAGAGTTGAAGGCCGTCGTGCCGCTCAATCGATCTTCCTGGCCTCCTCCGGCAGCATGATCGGAATGCCGTCGCGGATCGGATAGGCGAGCTTCGCGGAGCGCGAGATCAGCTCCTGGCGCGCGCTGTCGAATTCCAGCGGCCCCTTGGTCAGCGGACAGACCAGAATCTCCAGCAGCTTTGGATCGACGGTGCCTTCCGGACGATCGGGCAGGGATGTTGTCATGAGGCAATCTCTTTCAAGGCAAGGGCTTGGCCGCCGTGAATGTGCAGGCCGGCCCGACGTTATTGCAATCCCGGATCGCCGCTGGTGCGCTTCTTGGCGAGGTCCATCTCGGTGACGGCGATCAGGATTTCGGCGCGGGTCTTGAGATCGGGCGCTTCCAGCATCGCCTGTTTTTCCGGGGGGCCATACGGCGACATCATCGCCAGCGCGTTGACCAGCGCCTCGTTCGGCGCGCGCTCGATGCCGTCCCAGTCGACCTTCAGGCGGTTGACCTTGAGGAAGTCGGCCAACACTTCGAGCAGCCGCTGGCGGTCGACGTCTTCCTCACCCTTGCGCGCCGTGAAATCGTCGATGAAAGGAAAGTAGTCCGCCTTGCACTGGCGATAGGCCGTCAGCACCGTCAGCTCCTCCACCACCTTGAAGCGGGCGACGCCGGTGAGTTCGAGGATATAGCGGCCATCGCCGGATTCGGCGAGTTGAGTGATGCGCCCGACGCAGCCGACGTCGAATAGTTTTGGCCGCGCCTCGCTTGCGGAATGCGCGATGTCCGGCTGGATCATGCCGATCAGGCGATGGCCGTCACGCAACGAATCGTCGACCATCGCAAGATAGCGTTGCTCGAAAATGTTGAGCGGCATCTGGCCGCGCGGCAGCAGCAATGCGCCCGGCAGCGGAAAGACGGGAATCACCTCGGGAAGATCACCGGGTCCGCGATAGGTGGCGTTGATCGGCATGGAGGAATCCGATGCTGGGCTGACCGCGGAGCGCTTACGAAAACAGGATCGTCGATAGTCGCCTGCGTCCCTCGACGGTGGCATCGTCGGCGCCACCCCAGGCCTCGAAGAATTGCACGAGCTGCTTGCGCGCGCCGTCGTCGTTCCATTTGCGATCGCGCTTGACGATCTCGAGCAGGTGATGGGTCGCCTCGCGGCGCTTGCCCGCGGCATTGAGCGCGGTCGCGAGATCGAATCGCGCCTGATGATCAAGCGGGTTTGCGGCGACTTTCTGTTCGAGCTCGGCGACAGGGCCGAGGGAGCTCGCCTGATCGGCGAGGTCGATCATGGCCTGGACCGTCTTGACCGCCGCGTCCTCGCGCTTGGACTCCGGCACCATGGCGAGCGTCTGTTTCGCCTGCTCGATCGCGCCCGTGGTCGCATAGCAGCGCGCAAGACCGGCGATCGCCGGAATGTTCGCGGCGTCGAGGCCGAGCACCTCGGCATAGATCGAGGCTGCCGTGGATGGATCACCGGCGGCGAGGGCGGCCTCCGCCTCTTTCAGAATCTCGGCAATGTTCGGCTCGCCGGGTGCGGCGATGCCCTTGGTCAGCTTCTCGATGAAGGCGTTCACCTGGCTTTCCGGCAGCGCGCCCATGAATCCATCCGCCGGCTGGCCGTTGACGAAGGCGATCACGGCCGGGATCGACTGGATTCCCATCTGGCCGGGAATGGCCGGATGTTCGTCGATGTTCATCTTGACCAGCCTGACCTTGCCCTTGGCCGCCAGCACGGCCTTTTCAAGGATCGGCGTCAACTGGCGGCACGGGCCGCACCATGGCGCCCAGAAGTCGATCAGCACCGGCTGCCGCTTCGACTCCTCGATCACATCTTTCATGAAGGTCTGGGTCGTCGTCTCCTTGATGAGATCCGACGCCTGAGGCGCGGCTCCGCCGCTCTGCTCGACTATGGTCACGTGATCCTCGCCTGAATATGCCGGACAGGGGTCGCTCCGCGCATCCCGAATCCGAAGTTCGCCTCACAACGCAGCGCTTTCGTAGCGAACGTCTGAACCACCACGCTAGCACGGCCCGATCCATAAATGGCGGTCCGGCGAATGTTTTGCAATCGAGGGAACCCATTGCAGGGCAAGCCGCATGCAGGGGGCAAGCCGCCTCCGGCTCGGGCGACGGCTCCGCCGTTTCCGGGATTTTGGCCGGCCCGCTGGCGAAATCGCCGAAATCGGAGCGCTTCCGACCCGAGACGGCCGACATCTGGCTGTTGCATTCGTGGGCTGCATTTGGCATACGACTGCCGACCGGCGGTTACCGCCTGCCGGACATCTCGGATGCGGGTGTAGCTCAGGGGTAGAGCACGACCTTGCCAAGGTCGGGGTCGAGGGTTCGAATCCCTTCGCCCGCTCCAGATTTCCCAGGAAATCCAAGGCACTTAAAATCCAAGGCATTTAAGAGCCTCCTTCGGGAGGCTTCTTACGTTGCGCGCAAATTCGAACGCCGCCTTGGCGGCCGCCCGTTATCTGTCGAGGGCGGCCGCGATGAGGTGAGGCCATCGACTGTTCGCAACCGGTGCGTCGCCGGCGGGTATCAGGGCCGCGACGATGGTCGCAAAAGTCGGATGGAACAGTCATCCGGCGCCGCTCCGCGCCACGCGCGTTGGGTCGCGTCAGCAGAACGCAATCCCGATGCGCTTGTCCCGACGCCAGACCGTCCGGCATTTGCGGGAGGTTTCGCCCTTGATCTGAAGAGAAAACCGCTCGGGAATGCCGACCGGACTCGCAACCTCCAGGGTGGCGCCGCCGTCGGAGCGGTTTCTGATGGTGCAGTCGATCGCACCGCCGCCGAATTCGATCGAAGCGCCCTTGAAGACCCTATGACGGACCGATGTTCGTCGCTCTGGCTCTGGCAAGAAGGCCTCCTGCAAAAGAGCCCCCGGGGGATTCCCTTACGCCCGACTGATTAACGGCCGGCAAAAGCGATCAGCTCATTTCCCGCGCAGGCGGGGACAGACCGCGTGCGGAGGACGTAAAGTTCCGCAGCTCTGCAGTGCAGTATCATCGGTTGGCGGGACAGCCTTCCCGTGAGAAGGGACCGCATGAACGATGCTTCCCTGCATGGCATGGACGGTCTGGCCGCGCCGCAGCGCCATTGGGCGGTCCTTGCACTTGCCCTGGGGTTGATCATGGCGGTGATGGACAGCGCCATCGCCAATATCGCCCTTCCGACCATCGCGCGCGATCTGCATGTCACCGATGCCGCCTCGATCTGGGTCGTCAACGGCTATCAGCTTGCCGTGACCATGTCCCTGCTGCCGCTGGCGGCCCTGGGCGAGATCGTGGGTTACCGCCGCGTGCATATTTTCGGCCTGGTTCTGTTTGCGGCGGCCTCGCTGCTCTGCGCGCTCTCGGGAAATCTGACGATGCTGACCGTGTCGCGCGTGATCCAGGGGTTCGGGGCAGCCGGCATGATGAGCGTCAATCTGGCGCTGATCCGGTTTGTCTTTCCACGGCACATGCTGGGCCGAGGCGTCGGGCTGAATGCCATGGTCGGCTCGGCGGCCACGGCGGTCGGGCCGACCGTGGCGTCGGCCATCCTGTCGGTGGCGCATTGGCCCTGGCTGTTCGCCGTCAACGTCCCGGTCGGCTTGCTTGCCCTGGCGCTGTCGCTGTGGGCTCTCCCGCACACCAGCCGGGCGCGCGCCCGCTTCGACTCGGTCAGTGCGGTTCTGACGGCGGCCACGTTCGGCCTGCTCATCAGCGGCATTGACGGTCTGGCGCATGGCCAGTCCGCCGCCGTCGTCGCAACCGAACTGACCGGCATGCTGGTGTTCGGCACCCTGTTGATCCGTCGCCAGAGGATCCTGCCCGCTCCGATGCTGCCGGTGGATCTATTGAAGGTGCCGCTGTTCGCACTGTCGGCGGCCGGAGCGTTCTGCTGCTTCATGGCGCAGGGCCTGGCCTACGTGGCGATGCCCTTTCTGTTGCAGAATACATTCGGGCTCAGTCAGGTCCGAACCGGATTGCTGCTGACGCCGTGGCCACTCACGGTCGCGCTGATCGCCCCCCTTTCGGGCCGGTTGTCCGATCGCTACCCGCCGGCTGTCCTGGGTGGAATTGGATTGATCGGCATGGCGGCAGGCCTGCTGTTGATGGCGACGTTGCCGTCCCATCCATCCGACCTTGCGATCGTTTGGCGTACCGCGGTTTGCGGATTGGGTTTTGGATTTTTCAATTCTCCGAACAACCGCGCGATGATCGACGCCGCACCGGCGCATCGCAGCGGCGGCGCCAGCGGCATGGTCGCGACGTCGCGCCTGCTCGGGCAGACCATCGGCGCCGCGCTGGTGGCGCTGTGCTTCGAGATGCTGCCCACGTATGGCGCGCCGGCAGCCTTGCTGATCGGCGCGGGGTCCGCGGGCGTGGCGGCGTTGGTCAGCCTCTTTCGGACCACGGTCCCGAAATCGGCCTGAGCACCGGTTCCGGCCTGTCGCTCCTGCCCTCTCTCCGGGACGTCTTTCGCGGTGTCTGCGCGGTCCCCGGCGTTACCGCAGCGCCGGCTAGCCGGTGCCGCGGCCGGATTTCTTTCCAGGCGGCGAATCCTTTTCGGTCGTCCAGCCGTCTCTCGGATAAGGACCGGTTCGCCGGAGCAGGGTATGGTCCCTGCGCCGCTTCCGTCCTTCGACTAACTGGAGGCGAAACGATGAAAGCCGATCTTGTTCGCTATACGGTGCGTGGCGGGCGGCGTACCGAGAACGCCGCCCTCGTTGCCGGCGTATTCAAGGAACTTCATGACATGAAGCCGGCAGACCTTGGCTATCTCGTTCTGGAACTGGAGGACGGTACGTTCCTCCATCTGGTTTGCTACGAGGCGGAGGATACCGGCGGGCTGACCTCGCTCGCGGCCTTCAGACGATTTCAGGAACGCGCCCATGATCGCCGGGACGGCGGCGTCGAGCGGCGCCCGGCCCGCGTCATTGGTGCATTCAATATCGATCGCTTTGCGAACCTCTCCGACGCCGAGACTGCGCATGGAGGCTAACCGGCGCGAAGATCCAGAGACTGCATCTCGAATCGCGGCGTTAAGGTCGAAGCTACATCGCTACTGCGCGCGCATGGTTGGCTCGTTCATCGAGGGCGAAGACGTCGTCCAGGAGGCAATGGTGAAAGCGCTCGCCGCGCTGGAAGCGGGCCAGCTTGTGGATCACCTTGAGGGCTGGATATTCGGCATCGCGCACAACGCCGCAATGGATCATCTGCGCAGCGTGCGGCGGCGCGGCGCCGCCGTGGAGGGCGAGGCCTTGATGCAACTGGAAGATCCGCAGGCCGACGCGGAAATGCGCTACGCCAGCGCGCTCGGAATTCGCGCCTTCGTCGCTCTGCCGCCCGCGCAACGCGCCAGCGTCATTTTGATGGATGTCCTCGGCTACGATCTTGCCGAGATCGGCGAGGTTCTCGGCACGACAGTTGCTGCGACCAAGGCCAATCTTCATCGTGGCCGGACGGCGCTGAAGGCGATGGCCTCCGAACGCGATATACCCCGGCGCGTCACGCTCGACGATGGCCGAATGCGGCTGACCCAGCGCTACGTCGACCTCTTCAACGCCAGGGATTTCGATGCAATCCGCGACATGCTGGCCGAGGACGTTCGCCTCGAACTGGTCGCGAAGAGCCGCATGAAGGGCGCGCAGGCATTGCGTTATTTCAGCAATTACGAGTCGATCGACGGCTGGCGTCTGTTCGCGGGTCTGATCGAGGACCGGCCTGCGATTTTCGTGTCGCTGCCCGGACACCGCGAGCCGGACTACATCGTGCTGCTCGATTGGCGTGACGGCCGGCTGAGCGCTATCCGCGATTTCAGGTACGCCCGCTACAGTCTCGACGGTGCCGATATCCATATTTTTCGGTGATTCCTCGAATCCTTCCACGGCACCCCGCCGTCCTTCTTTCACGGCAGCCTTGAGGCCGACCGTCAAAAGGAGGCGTTCAGATGATTTTGGTGACAGGTGCGGCTGGGCTTTCAGGCTCGGCGATCGTTTCGCGGTGCGTGACGCAAGGGATTGTCGTCCGGGCCCTGGTCCGCAACGCGAAGGCCGCGTCTCACATCGCCGGTCATGGTGTCGATATCGTCGAAGGCGACATGGCCGATCCGGAGACCCTCGGTCGTGCGCTCGCAGGAGTCGATCGCGCCCTCATGATCTCCAGCGCCAATGGAAGGATGGAAGAGACGCAGTGCACGTTCATCGATGCCTGCAAACGCTTCGGCGTTCGCCATGTCGTAAAATTTTCCGGGGCGGAGGACGGGTTTGATCCCGAGGCTTTCGTCTTCACGGCGATGCACGAGCGTATCGAGGACTATCTGGAGCGGTCCGGTCTCGCCTGGACTCATCTGCGCCCCAGTCAATTCATGCAGGTGTATTTGCGCGAAGCGCGGACGATCGTGGAAAGCGACGAGCTCCGCCTGCCGCTTGGCGGCATCGAACTTGCGCCCGTGGATATTGCCGATGTCGCTGCCGTGGCGGTGGAGATCCTGCGCACCGGGGGGCACGACGGTCATAGCTACATGATGACAGGCCCCGAAGCGCTGACTGGAAATGACATCGCCGGGTCTATCGGGGCCGCTAGGGACCGAGCGGTGCGCTACGTTTCGATCACCCCTGAGCGGCGCCGCGACGATCTCCTGGCTGCCGGCGCGCCCGCTTATTTCGCCGATGGTATCCGCGACCAGGCCCTCGAGCGGCTGAAGCATCCCAGGGCGAAGATCCATCTGGAGACGCATTGCCGATTCGGAATCATCCCAACCCGGTTCGGCGATTTTGCCAAACGGCACGCAGCGCAGTTCGCGGGCGAGCCGCAACCGGCCCCGCGACATTTGATAAATCGGCCGCGGGTCTAGTGTGGTGGTTCAGAAGTTCGCTTCATTTTCTCGGCGAGTCCTTCAAGCGAACTACTGAACCTAAACCACGCTAGAATCAAAGGTCCTCTAGTGTCCTTTCGAATCCGAAGTTCGCTATAAAGACGCTGGATAGTGAGGCGAACTTCGGATTCGGGACACTAGCCTGGTGATTCGGAAGTTCGCTTCATCCTTTCAGCGGGCTCTTCCGGCGAACTTCTGAACCTGAACCACACGAGCATCATAAGGTTTGCGAGTGTCCTTTCGAATCCGAAGTTCGCGACGGCGCGCGCTGACAGATTCGGGGACACCAGCAGCCGATCATCGAACCGGCATCAGATGAAATGAACCGATCGGCTCCAATTGTGCGGCGCACGACGTGGTTGCGCGCTGCGATCAAACGCAACGACAACATTTTCCTCAAATGCCGCTGCTGCCCGCATCATCTCATGACGCTTCTCACCTTTCATAAATGTGATAGGCTTCGCGCGCCCGGTCATCGGGCAACAATCCGATAACTCGTCTCTCAAGCCTCAATAAAAATTCGGCCGTTCGTCGGCTGCACAGGGAGTGACGCGATGACATCCGCATTCAAGCGATCTGTTCTTGCGTGCGCGGCGATCCTCGCGATGGTGGCCGCCACCACGCAGGTGAACGCGCAACAAACGCAACAAAAGCAAAACGGACTCAAGCACTACGATTCCGGCAACAAGGAATTCTGGACGCATCCGCCGGATGACTGGTTCCTCGGTGATGAGACGGAGGCGCAGAAAGGCCTCGCGCCGCCGTCGGGTCCGCCGACCGGCATGTCGGAATCGGAAATCAATGCGGCCCTGAAGAAAATCAAGCTGCCGCCGGGATTCAAGATCGAGCTTTATGCCTCCAACGTGCTGGCGGCGCGCCAGATGGCGTGGGGCGACAAGGGCACGTTGTTTGTCGGCTCGTTCGGTCTCGGGAACGTCTATGCCATCACCGACAAGGACGGCAAGAAAGAGGTCAAGACCGTCATCAAGGGTCTGAAGATGCCGACCGGCGTCGCGTTCCTCAACGGCGCGCTCTACGTGATCGATATCGACAAGCTGATGCGCTACGACAATCCGGAGGCCAATCTCGACAAGATGCCGGAGCCGAAAGTGGTGTATGACGACCTGCCGTCCTATGCGGCGCACGGCTGGAAGTATCTGGCGGCGGACAAGGACGGCTGGTTCTACATTCCGGTCGGCCCGCCCTTCAATATCGGCCTGCCGCCGACCAGCAACTCGCAGATCCGGCGCGTCGATCCCAAGACCGGAAACGCCGAACTGGTCGCGCTCGGCGTCCGCAACAGCGTCGGCGGCGACGTCGATCCGCGCTCCGGCAAGTACTGGTTCACGGAGAATGCGCGCGACTGGCTGAGCGACGATACGCCGAGCGACAAGCTCAACATGATCTCGCGGCTCGGCGAGCACTTCGGCTATCCCTATTGCCACGAGGGCGATATCCCGGATCCGAAGTTCGCCATGGGCCACAAGTGCTCGGAGTTCACGCCGCCAGTGCTGAAACTCGGCGCGCACGTCGCGCCGCTCGGGATGAAGTTCTACACCGGCTCCATGTTCCCGGCGTCGTACAAGGACAACATCCTGATCGCCGAGCACGGCTCGTGGAATCGGCACCAGTACCAGGGCGCGCGCATCATGCGGGTGATCGTCGGGCCTGACGGGAAGCATCCGAAGCAGGAGGTGTTCGCCTCCGGCTGGATCGAGGGCAAGCAGGGTTATACCGGCCGCCCGACGGATATCCTGCTGGCGAAGGACGGATCGATTCTTGTGGCCGACGATTGGGCCGGTGCGATCTATCGTATCAGCTACAAGAAGTAAGGCGATCGATAACCGGGGCTGCGGTCGCGCGTGCGGCCGCAGCCCCTGTCGTCAGAGGATGCCGACATGGCACGGACAACGATAACAACAATGGCGGCCATGTTGGCGCTGGCGCTCGCAGGTCACGCCGAGGCGGCCGATATCGCCGCCGGCAAGGCCAAGGCGACTGAGATTTGCGCTGCGTGTCACGGCGAGAACGGAATTTCCACCACCGAGAACATTCCCTCGCTCGCGGGTCAGCAGGATCAGTTCATCCAGTGGCAGCTTGTTTTCTTCCGCGCCGGGACGCGCAAGAACGAGCAGATGCAGCCGATCGTGGAGCAACTCACCAACGAGGATATCCGCAATCTAGGCGCTTATTTCGCGTCGCTGACGCCGCCGAAGGGTCCGAAGGACGACAATCCGGATCTCTCCGCCAAGGGCAAGCAGGCGGCGATGGGCCGCCGCTGCGCGTCATGCCACACCGATACGTTCGCCGGCACCAAGGCCGTGGCGCGCCTCGCAGGCCAGCGCGAGGAATATCTGGTGAAGGCGCTGCACGACTACAAATCGGGCAAGCGCTCGGGCGGCGGCATGGCGGCGATGTCCGACGTGGCCTATCCGCTCAGCGATGAGGAGATCACCGCGCTCGCGCACTACCTGGCGCATTTGTAGGGAAGCACACGTCGGCGGTATTCAAACCTCCGCCGCAGTCATTCCGGGATGCGCGTTCTTTACGCGCAGGCCTCGGATGTGCAATTGCACATCGGGGAATCCCTACTTCGGTGGTGGTTATGGATTCCGGGCTCGCTCGCAAAATGCTCGCGCCCCGGAATGACAAAAATTATTTTTGCGCTGAGCGCAGATGAGTCGCCTATCCCCGCTGATTCTCGTACGCCTTGAGATGCGTGTAGATCGTGCGCAGTTTGGGCACCGGCTGCTTGGCGGCCTCGGCGCGGGTGATGAGATCGCCGATGATCTGATCGGCCTCGACCTTTGCGCCCGCCTTGATGTCGCGGAACATGGAGGCGGTCAGCGGCGATCCCTCCGCCGTCAGCATTCCCGTGGTGCGCGTCCAGAATGCATCCCGCGGCGCATGGCCCGCGGCCTTGGCGATCGCGGCGATTTCGTCGCGGACGCCGAGGATGAAGTCCCGGCCTCCGGGCGCTGCAATGATGGGCCCCACCGCCGCACGCATGACGCTGGTGGTGCCGGCAAGGGTGGCGAGAAACACCCATTTCTCCCACATGTCCTGGATGATTTCGCCTGACGCCTGCGAGCCGAAATTGCCGCTGGCAAACACCTCCGCGATGGTCTTGACGCGATCGCTCATCGTGCCGTCGCGCTCGCCGAAACCGAGCGACTGCATCGGCGCGAGCTGCACGATCTCGCGCATGTCGTTCAGCGTCACCGCGATGGCGCACTGGCCGCCGAGCACGCGCTCGCGGCCAAACTTAGCGTCGAGCACGTCGAGATGGCGCATGCCGTTGAGCAGCGGGACGATCGCCGTCTTTGGTCCGACCGCTGGCGCGAACGATTTGATCGCATCGTCGAGGTCGAAGGCCTTGCAGCTCAGCAGCACGACGTCGAACGTGTCCTTCAAGGCGTCGGCCTGAACCGTCGGCGGGTTTTTCAGGGTCACGTCGCCGTGCGGGCTTTTGATGACGAGACCGGCGTTTGCCAGCTCGGTGGCGCGCTTCGGGCGCACCAGAAAAGTGACGTCGCATCCGGCCTGAAGCAGCCTGCCGCCGAAATATCCGCCGATCGCGCCGGCACCGACCACGAGAATGCGCATTCGGAAACTCCATTTTATTGTTGGCCGTCGTCACCCAGAAGTGGCCATGCCTGGCATGGCCCTCGAAGGGCGACGGCTGCATCTTTCGGGACTCGCTGTCGGCGGAGCAAGCGCTTCGCCTGAGCTCGCCCCTCAGGATGACGCCATCGCGGCGGTAGATGCAAGCGCTACCATTTTTCGCCGAACGGCCGGATTTCCATCTCGAACGTCCACGCGCTTTTGGGCTGCTGGTAGAGCTGCCAGTAGGCGCCGGCGACCGACGCCGGCGGCATCAGCAGGTCGGGATTGTCCAGCGCCTCCTTGCCCCAAAGCTGCTCGCGGCGCTCGCGCACCCAGGCGGTGTCGACGCCGGAATCAATGATGAGGTGCGCGACGTGGATGTTCTTCGGTCCGAGCTCGCGCGCCATCGCCTGCGCCACCGCGCGCAGGCCGAACTTGGCGCTGGCGAAGGCGGCAAAGCCGGAGCCGCCGCGCAGGCTCGCGGTCGCGCCGGTAAAGAAGACGTTGCCTCGCCCGCGCGCCAGCATCAGCCGCGCGGATTCGCGCCCTGCGAGGAAGCCGGCCCAGCAGGCCATTTCCCAGACTTTTCGGAACACCCGGTCGGTGGTGTCGAGAATCGGGAAATTGACGTTGGCGCCGACGTTGAAGATCGTTACCTCCAGCGGGGCGTGTTTGTCCGCATCCTGCAGAAAGGTGCTGATCTCCTCCTCCTTGCGCGCGTCGAGCGAGCGCGCGACGATCGATCCGCCGGAGGCCTCGACCTCCCTCACCAGCGGCGCCAGCTTGTCGCCATTGCGGCGCCCGGCGAACACCGTGAAACCCTCGGCGGCGAACTTTTTGGCGATCTCGGCGCCGATGTAGTCGCCCGCGCCGATCACGGCGACCGTTGCGTTGCGTTTGGGCATAAGCGTTTCTCCTTGTTAGAGCCGTCATTCCGAGAGCCTGACGGAAACGAGACGTCATCGTCCGCCAACGGGTCCGGCTTCGCCGGCCCGATGACGGGCTCCGGCGGACGATCCAGTAATCAAGGCGTGCGTAGTACAAATGCCAGCCGATGTTGAATACTGGATACTCCGCATTCGCGAGTAGGACGGTTTTCGTGTTGCGCATCCAAAAGCGACCTTTCGGTCAGACACTCAAGATGACGCTGCGCGGCCTTACTTTCCCGCAATCAGCTCCTCGACCTCGCGCAACTGCTCCTTGCCGAAGAACATCTCCTTGCCGACGAAGAAGGTCGGCGCGCCGAAGGCGCCGCGCTCGACGGCGGACTGGGTGTTCTCCATCAGGCGCGCCTTGACGTCGGCGTCCTGCGCGCGGGTCAAAAGCTTCGCGCCGTCGAGGCCGGATGCGGTCAGCGCCTTCACGGCGACCTCGGGATCGTCCATCTTCTTCGGTTCGACCCACATATGATGATAAGCGGCCTCGACGTATTTTTCGAACACGCCTTCGAATTGCGCGGCGATCGCGGCTCGCATCAGGTGCAGCGTGTTGACCGGAAAATACGGATTCCAGACATAGGGCTTGACCTTGAAGCGGCGGACGAAGCGTTCGGTTTCCAGCGCATGGAATTCGCGCTTGTTCTTGACGCCCGCGAGCGTCTCGGCCGGCGACTTGTTGTTGGTGGCCTTGAAAATGCCGCCGAGGAGGATCGGCACATATTCGAACCTTGCGCCGGTGCGCTGCTCGATCGTCGGGATCGCCTCATGGCTCAGGAAGGCGTTGGGGCTGCCGAAATCGAACAGGAATTGCGGATTGGGTTGACTCATCAAGGCCTCCAGGGGCTGCTTGTCACCGGCGATTGTGGCGCAACGCGGGGGCTTCGTCCATCTTTTTATGATGGTGATAATATATCGCGCCCGGTCCCGCTGTTTCGGTCAAATCAGCCGCCGGATCTCGCGTTTGCGCCAGACCAGCATATAGAAGCTGATCTGCAACAAGAGCATCGCGCAGAACGCGGCGGGATAGGCGATCCAGATGCCCTCTACGCCGATCCGCCGGCTCATCACGACGGCGACGGGAACTTCCACGGCGACGATCGCCATGACCGACAGCAGCGTCGGCGCGAACACCGTGCCGCTGGCCCGCATCAACCCCGAGAACACGCCGGCCATGCCGAACGGGACGGTGCTCCAGAGCACGATGAAAAGCAGCGTCTGTGCGAGGTCGATCACCTGCGTGCTGGTGATGAACAGGCTGATGATGACGCGCGAGAGCAGATAGCCGAGCGCCACCAGGCCGCCGGTGATCAGGAGATTCAGCAGAAGGCCGGTCCTGACGATGGCGCGGAGGCGATGGAGCTGTCCCGCGCCGATGGCCTGCGCGCCGAAGATCGATGCGGTGATGGCGATGGAGATCGCCGGAAACTGCACGTAGCTCAACACCTGGTTCACCGCGCCATAGGCGGCGGTCGCATCCGAGCCGAACCGGTTGACGATGCCGAGCAGGACCAGTTCAGCGAGCGACATCACCACGAGTTGCACGGCGGTCGGCAACCCGATCCGCAGCACGACGCCGAGCAGGCGCCAGTCGGGGCGCATGGCCCGGAGCAGCATCCCGTCGGGAGCCAGCGGGTGATCGATCCATCGCATGTAGAGCGCGAGCCACGCCAGCGTCACCACCGAGGAAATTGCCGATGCGACCGCGGCGCTGGCGACGCCGAGCTGCGGCAGGCCACCCCAGCCCAGGATCAGCGCGGGCGTGAGGACGAGTCCGATCGCCGTGGTGACGCCGAGCGCCCACAGGGGCGTGACGGTATCGCCGACGCCGCGCATCATCGCGGTGGCAAGCAGGAAAGTGAACGTCGCCGGCATCGCGATCATCATGATGCGCGCATAGGCGGTGGCGGCGTCCAGCACGTTGGCGGGCGTCGCCAGCGCGATCATCAGTTGGCGTGCGAACAGCCCGCCGCCAAGGGCGATGGCCATGCCGCCAAGCACGGTAACGGTCAGCGTCGTGCCGGCGACGGCCTTCACCTTGTCGCGCTCGTGCGCGCCCCAGGCCTGGCCGATCAGCACCGAGGAGCCGGCGCCGAGACCTATGATGAAGGCGATGAAGAAGAACATCACCGGGAAGAAGATCGAGACGGCGGCGAGCGCGTCCACGCCGATCATCTGACCGAGATAGATATTGTTGACGGTGCCGAACAACGCCTGAAGGATGTTGCTCAGCATCATCGGCAGCAGGAAGGCGATGTACGCCCGCCACAGCGGCGGCGTGGTGGTCATGACAAATCCTTGTGACGCGGTCAGTCGGCCCGATCGGCGAAAGCCAGCTTGATAACATGATCGCGGATGTCGTTTGGCCAGTCCGCGATCAGGCCGGCCAGCCGCCGCCGGTCATGCGCGAACAGTGCGCGCGCGGCCTCCTCGAAGTTCGGAAAGTCGCCGGCCATGGCGGACATGAAGTGATAGGCGGCGTCGCGGGCCGCCCGGCTGCGGTCTCTGTCGCCGCTGCTGCGGCGAGCCTCGTCGACGAGCTTGCGCAAGGCGACCGACGCGCCGCCGGGCTGCGCCGCCAGCCAGTCCCAGTGCCGAGGCAGCAGCGTTACTTCGCGGGCGACCACGCCGAGCTTCGGCCGTCCGCGCCCGCGCGGCTCGTCGGTGGCAGCATGCGCGTTCGACGCAGCCGGATTCGGCGCACTGGTTTGCGGCAGTCGGGCCACGACGTCGGCCTCCGACCCGCGCAGATCGAGGTCGATCGGACGCCCGGTGGCATCGCTGTAGACCGCCAGCGGCTTGTCGGCGGTCGGCGTCGCACGCCTGACCGCCAGTGCGACCTCGGCCAATGGCCCAGACGCGAGTCGCCGGTGGCCCGCGAAGGCCGTGAAATGGTGAAGCAGTCCGGACGGGCTCATCCGAAAATCCCCCTGGAGAGAAGTTATTATTACCCGGGTAATAAGTGGGGATCAATAATACCCGGGTAAATTATTCGGAGGCGGCGTCGCGACGAGAACATGTTCTTGCCCCCTGTCGCGTCCGATAGATTGCGCCCCGTTGCCGACACCAGGAGAAGCCGATGCTGACCGTCCACCACCTCAACAACTCGCGCTCCCAGCGGGTGCTGTGGCTTCTCGAAGAACTCGGCGTCCCCTACGAGATCGTGCGCTACCAGCGGCAGAAGAACATGCTGGCGCCGCCCGAACTGCACGTGGTGCATCCGCTCGGCAAGTCACCGGTCATCACCGACGGCGGCAACACCATCGCGGAATCCGGCGCCATCATCGAATACATCGTCGGCAACTATGGCGAGGGGCGGTTGATCCCGCCGCCGCAAACGCCGGAGCGGCTGCGCTACACCTACTGGCTGCATTACGCCGAAGGATCGGCGATGCCGCCGCTGCTGATGAAGCTGATCTTCTCCATGATGCCGCGCCGCGCGCCGCTCCTGATGCGGCCGGTGGTCAACAAGATCGCCAGCCAGGCGCTGACCACGTTGGTCAATCCGCAACTGCGCCAGCACATGGCGTTCTGGGAAAGCGAACTCGGCAAAAGCGAATGGTTTGCGGGCAGCGAGTTCACCGCGGCCGATATCCAGATGAGTTTTCCGCTCGAAGCCGCTGCCGCGCGCGGCGGACTTGAAAACGGCCATCCCAAGGCGATGGCGTTTCTCGATCGCATTCACGCGCGGCCGGCGTATCAGCGCGCGCTCGAGAGGGGTGGGCCCTACAGCGTCGGGAAGTAGGGCCACTCAATAACCCGCGGCTGCTGATCCGCGCGTGCGTGGATCGGGTGCCCCGAGCAGACCGTCCGGCGTCACCGCGATGGAATTCGCGGAGGTCTGTCCCATCGGTTCGACGATGGTGTGACCCTTGGCCTTGAGGCCCGCGAGAACGGCGTCGGGAAATCCGTGCTCGACGCGGACTTCGTCCGGCAGCCACTGGTGATGCAGGCGCGGGGCGGAGACGGCGGCTTCGACGTCCATGCCATGGTCGAGCACGTCGACGATCACCTGCAGCACGGTGGAAATAATACGGCTGCCGCCCGGCGATCCCGTCACCAGCACGGGCTTGCCGTCCTTCAGCACGATGGTCGGCGTCATCGACGACAGCGGCCGCTTGACCGGTCCGGGCAGGTTGGCCTTGAAGCCGACGAGCCCGAACGCGTTGGATGCTCCGGGCGCGGCCGTGAAGTCGTCGAGCTCGTTGTTGAGCAGGACGCCTGTCCCCTCGGCAACGAGGCCGACGCCATAGGGGAAGTTGAGCGTGTAGGTGTTGCTGACCGCATTGCCGTCGGCGTCGACGATGGAGAAATGCGTGGTGTTGCTGCCTTCGTGGGGCGTCGGCACGGTTGTCATGATATCGCTGGACGGCGTCGCTCGCGCCATGTCGATGGTGGCGCGCTGGGTCGCGGCGTAGTCCTTGGCGATCAGCCGCGCGATCGGCGCGTTGACGAACGCGGGATCGCCGAGATAGCGCGCACGGTCGGCATAGGCGCGCTTCATGGCCTCGATCAGGAGGTGCAGCGATTTCACCGAGCCCTGCGGCAGGGAGGGCATCGGAAAGCCTTCGAGGATGTTGAGACTCTCGATCAGCACCGTTCCGCCCGAGGAGGGCAGCGGCATCGAGACGATGTCATAACCGCGATAATTGCCGCGAACCGGCTCGCGGATGATGGCCTGATAGGATTTGAGATCGTCCAAGGTCATGATGCCGCCGGCGCCCCGGATGCCATTCACCAGTCTGTCCGCGACGGGGCCTTCGTAGAAGCCGCGCGGGCCCCGTTCGGCGATCGCCGTCAGCGTCGCCGCGAGGTCGCGCTGGATCAGCGTGTCGCCGTCTCTGAGAGGGCTGCCATCGGCGCGCGAAAACACGCTCAACGACGAGGGCCACGGGCCGATCCGCCGCCGCCAGAACGTCATGGTATCTGCGAGATCGTCGGCGATGGGGAAGCCGTCGCGCGCCAGTGTGATCGCAGGCTGCAGCAGGTCGGCCAGCGTGAACTTGCCCGAGCCGTAGGTGTCGAGCGCCAGCGCCAATCCTGCGACCGTGCCGGGCACGCCGATGGCGAGCGCGGAATCGCGCGACTTCGCGGGATCGGGCTTATCGCCGGGGCCGAGGAAGATGTCAGGCGTGGTCGCCGCCGGCGCGGTCTCGCGATAGTCGATGGCGACGTTCTGGTTGTCCTTGGCGAGATGGATCACCATGAAGCCGCCGCCGCCGATGTTGCCGGCGCGCGGATAGGTCACGGCCATGGCGAAGCCGGTCGCGACGGCCGCATCGACCGCATTTCCGCCGCGCTTGAGAACATCGGCACCGACCTGCGCCGCAAGCTTTTCCTGCGCCACCACCATGCCATGTTTGGCGGCGATCGCATGCGGCGCGCCGGACGGTGGCATAACGCCGCCACGAAAATCCTGGGCAATCGCGGGCCAGCCGAGAACTAACGCAAGAATTGTCAGGAAAGTGCGCCGGCTCGGCAGACAGGGAATCATGCAGGGCTCCGGGTCGCGCGATGGTCGTTCCGTCATGCGAGCGATGCTATAGGGTTTGGCGCGTGAGGCAAAACGCTCACGCGATTCGACAGGACACTTGGGCATGACGGTGACCGTGGCCACGCATGGCGGCAATGCCGATCTTGAGACGCGCTATCCGCCGCGCGCCGCGGTCGCAAGCTGGATCATGTTCGACTGGGCGGCGCAGCCCTATTTCACGCTGATCACGACGTTCGTATTCGCACCTTATTTCGCGACGTTCGTGGCGCCGACGCCGGCGCAAGGCCAGTCGCTCTGGGGGTTCGCGACAGGTGCCGCCGGACTCGTCATCGCGCTGGCATCGCCGGTGCTGGGCGCCATTGCCGACGCCAGCGGCCGCCGCAAGCCGTGGATCGCGGCGTTCGGCGCGTTGCTCGTGATCGGCTCCAGCCTGATGTGGATCGGCAAGCCCGGTGATGCGCACCTCATTCCGCCGCTGTTGACGGCCTATGGCATCGCCACCATCGGCGTCGAATTCGCCACCGTCTTCAACAACGCCATGATGCCGTCGCTGGTGCCGCCCGAGAAAATCGGCCGGCTGTCCGGGACAGGGTGGGCCACCGGCTATGTCGGCGGCATCCTGAGCCTCGTTCTCGTGCTCGGCTTTCTCGCCGGAAGTCCCGAGACAGGTCGCACGCTGTTCGGCTTCACGCCGCTGTTCGGGCTCGACCCTGTCACGCACCAGGGCGACCGCATCACCGGGCCGCTCACCGCGATCTGGTTCGTCATCTTCGTGCTGCCGATGTTTCTGCTGACGCCGGATTTCCCGGCGAAGCGCCCGGTGCGCGAGGCGGTCCGCGAGGGCCTCGCGGAGTTGCGCGCGACGCTCGGCGATCTGCCGAAGCATCGCTCGATGGCGATCTTCCTGCTCGCCAACATGATTTACACCGACGGGCTGGTGTCGCTGTTCGCCTTTGGCGGCATCTACGCCGCCGGCACCTTCGGCTGGCACACGATCCAGATCGGCACCTTCGGCATTCTGCTCGCGATCGCCGGCACCCTCGGCGCCTGGATCGGCGGCAAGCTCGACGATTGGCTCGGGCCCAAATTCGTCATCGCCGCGAGCATGATTGTCTTGCTGTCGGCGATCGTCGTGATCCTGATGGTCGAGAACGATTCGATCCTGTTCGTGAAGGTCGCGCCGCCCGTGCCCGGCGGCGGGTTGTTCGCGTCGCCGGCGGAGAAGGCCTATCTCATTTTAGGCTGCCTGATCGGCGGCGCCGGCGGGCCGCTGCAGGCGGCGTCACGCACACTTCTGATCCGCATGGCGCCGAAAGAGCGAATCACCCAGTATTTCGGCCTGTTCGCGCTGACGGGGAAGGTCACGTCGTTCGTCGGCCCGCTGCTGGTCGGCCTCGTCACCGCGCTCACCGCCAGCCAGAAGGCGGGCATGGCGGTGCTGGTGCTGTTCTTCCTTGCGGGGCTCCTGCTGTTGTCGCGGGTGAAGGAGTAACGACAGCCCACTTCGTCATTGCAAGTCAGCTCAGTGCCGGAAATGCCGGACGCCGGTGAACACCATGGCGATGCCGTGCGCGTCGGCCGCCTTGATGACCTCGTCGTCGCGCATGGAGCCTCCGGGCTGGATCACCGCGGTGGCGCCGGCCTCGATGCAGGCCAGCATGCCGTCGGCGAACGGGAAGAACGCGTCCGACGCGACGACCGAGCCGCGCGTCAGCGGCTCCGCCAGCTTCAGCTCGCGCGCCGCGTCCTCCGCCTTGCGCGCGGCGATGCGTGCGGAATCCACCCGGCTCATCTGGCCCGCGCCGATGCCGACGGTGGCGAGATCCTTGGCGTAAATGATGGTGTTCGACTTGACGTGCTTGGCGACGCGGAAGGCGAAGCGCAGGTCGCGCATTTCCGCGTCGGTCGGTGCGCGCCTGGTCGCGACCTTCAGCGGCATGTCGTCGACGACGGCGTTGTCGCGGCTCTGCACCAGAAGGCCGCCGGCCACCGTCTTCGCGGTCAATCCCCGCGCGCGGGGGTCTGGCAGGCTGCCGGCGAGCAGCAGCCGCAGGTTCTTGCGCTTGCCGATGATGGCGATCGCGTCCTCCGTGGCGTCCGGAGCGATGATGACCTCGGTGAAGATGCCGGCCACCGCATTGGCGGCATCGGCGTCGAGGGTGCGGTTGAAGGCGATGATGCCGCCATAGGCCGAGGTCGAGTCGCAGGCGAGCGCCTTGCGGTAGGCGTCCGCGAGACTCGCGCCCTCCGCGACGCCGCATGGGTTGGCGTGCTTGACGATCACGCAAGCCGCGGTGCGCCCGGCATCGAATTCGGCGACGGCTTCATAGGCCGCATCGGTGTCGTTGATGTTGTTGTAGGACAGTTCCTTGCCCTGGAGCTGCCGCGCGGTGGAGACGCCCGCGCGATGATCGGGCGTGCGGTAGAAGGCGGCGGTCTGGTGCGGGTTCTCGCCATAGCGCAGCGTCTGCGCGAGGCGGCCGCCGACGGCGCGATAGTCCGGGGCGTCCGTCGCCAACTGCGCGGCGAACCAGTTGGAGATCGCGGCGTCGTAGGCGGCGGTGCGGGCATAGGCTTTCGCGGCGAGGCGCTTGCGCAGCGGAAGCCGGGTCGCGCCGTTGCTGGCAGCGAGCTCGTCGAGCACCGCCTGATAGTCCTGCGGCTCGACCACGACCGCGACGTCGTCGTGGTTCTTCGCCGCGGCGCGGATCATCGCGGGGCCGCCGATGTCGATATTCTCGATGCAATCCTCGTAGCCAGCGCCTTTGTCGACGGTGGCCTCGAACGGATAGAGATTGACGACGAGCAGGTCGATCGGCGCGATGCCATGATCGGTCATGGCTTTCGCATGCTCGGCATTGTCGCGGATCGCGAGCAGGCCGCCATGCACCTTCGGATGCAATGTCTTGACCCGACCGTCCATCATTTCCGGAAAGCCCGTCAGATCCGAGACGTCGCGGACTTTCAGTCCGGCCGCGGCAATCGCTTTCGCGGTGCCGCCGGTGGAGACCAGCTCGATCCCGTGCCCGGCCAGCGCCTTGGCGAAATCGATCAGGCCGGTCTTGTCGGAAACGGAAAGCAGGGCGCGGGTGACGCGGCGGGGATAGTCGGTCATGAGCAAGATCCTCTGTCTGAAGGAGTCCCTATGCCCAGGCGCGCGGCTGATATGTCCCGCGCTTCCCGATGGTGCTCCATCCAAGGTCGCCAGTCGCGCGAGCGAGGTTTCGTTAGCAGCTTCCGTCGCGCCCCACAACGACCGGCGACCCGATTTTAACAGTCGGCTCGGGCGGCCAGAAGGTCGCGAACCTCAAATTTCCGGCCTACGGCGGCGGCTTGCCCATCATCTTCCGCTGCGCCAGGGCCGCAACGGTCGATGTCCCGATCGGGCCCCGTTCGTCATAGAGCCAGCACTCGCCGATGGCGACGCCGTCGGTGGCGTGGTGATTGACCACCTCGAAGCCGATCCATGCCGAAGTCGGAAGCCGGTGCAGATAGATCGTGACGTCGCTGTTGATGTAGCCGAGACCACGATCGCCGGCATTGGCGAACGGGCTGGCGAAGTCGGCGCCGACCGCGACGCGCGTGAACGGCGTCAGCGGATGGCCTTCGACGAGTTCGCGCACTTCGCTCATCCATAGCCGCCGCGGACCGGGCGTCCCCATCGCGCCGACAATGGGGCGCACCGCCCATTTGCCGTTCATGCCGAGCGTCGGGTCGGGCGGCGGCATGTCGTCCGGCTTCGGCACGTCCCAGTTCGGGGGCGACCAGATATTTCCCGGCGGATTTTCCGTCCGCCGCAGCAACTGGCAGGACGCGCGCGCCATGTTGACGCCGCCGCTGATGAAGTCGGCCTCGATCACCTTGATGCGCAGGCCGTCGCGGA
>DASZVY010000103.1:0-44759 GCA_035546855.1 Nitrobacter sp.
GCGACGGTGGTGTCGAGGACGGCCGCCGCCATCTCGCGCGGCTTCTGCAGGCGCACGCAGCCATGGCTGAAGGCACGCATGTCGCGGTCGAAGAGATATTTCTCCGGCGTGTCATGCATGTAGATGGCATGCTTGTTGGGGAACAGGATCTTGAGCTCGCCGAGCGCGTTGGCCTCGCTCGGCTGCTGGCGCACATCATAGGGGATGTTGGCGCCGTAGGCGCCCCAGTCGATCGAGGAGGACGGGATGCGGCGCCCCTTCGAATCGGTCACCTCGTAGCCGGCGCGGTCGAGATAGCCGGGGTCGCGCAGCAGCCTCGGCAGCATCTCGTTCACCAGGATGGAGCGCGGCACGCCCCAATAGGGATGGAAATCGACCTGCTCGATCTGGTCGTAGAAGAAGGTGGTCTGGTTGGTCGGCTTGCCGACCACCGCGCGCATGGAAAGCTGGTCGACCCCGCCCTTGGTGAAGGTCACCATGAAGGCTGGCTCGTTGATGAAGACACGCGGATCGCCGAGGTCGGAGGGCAGCCAGCGCATCTCTTCCAGAGCGAGGATCACCTTCTCGATCTTCTCCGCCTTCGAGGTGCCGGCGAGGGCCTGGACCGTGCGCGGCCCGATGACGCCGTCGGGCTTCAGCCCCTTCGCCTTCTGGGCGGCCTTGATCAGCGGAACCAGATCGTCGGAATAGAGATCGCTTCCCGCATGGCTTGCCAGGACGCCGCCCTCGTCGGGCGGCACGGCGATATCGGTACTGCGCGAAAGGAGCTCCAGGATCTTGTGGAATTCGGGATTGGTCTCGCCCGGCCTGACGAAGGTCTTCGGGTCGACGACGATGTCGTTCTCGGCGCTGGCGCGCAGCGTCTGCAGCTCCTTCCGCAACGCCTGGTATTCGGAATTCTGCGGATGGCGGGATTCGAGGTAGGTCTTGACCTCGTAGGTATGAGCCAGCGCGTCGAGCACCGCGCCGTAGTCGAGCGGCTTCAGGGGCAGGTCGTAATAGTCCGACATGCGGTTGGGGTCGACGCGGCCCTCGACCGCATCATGCACATAGCGCAGCACGCGTGCGGAGAGCGTGAGCTCGAAACGGGCCAAGTCCTTCATCCGGTCGGCCGTATCGTCGGGGGAGAAGTTCGCCGGCGGCGGGGTTACGGCGTAGTCGGCCGGGTTGAGGCCATAGCTCGCCGCATCACCGAACTCGGCGAGGGCCTGCTCGGCGCGGCTGTTCGGGCCGAAGCCGGTGACCCAGATGAATTGCGGATGCTGGGTGTAATAGGCCGTCAGCGCCTTGCCGATATCCTTTTCGGCGAGAAGGTCGAAGCCGTCGAGACCCTGCTTGGCCTCCGCGAAACCGTCATTCTGCAGCGACGGCTCGAACGCGGCCGGAGCCGGCGCCGCCAGCAGCGGCCGGAAGTCGACCTTGCCCAGCACGTCCGGCTTGTAGGTCCTGTAGCCCGGGCCGGCCACCCGCGGCGCCCGCACCCGCGGCGTTGCCGGACGCTCCGGGCGCTGCTGCCGCATGTCCATCGGCAGCGGTTCGGCGCGCGGATGGCGCCCGAAGAGCATGTCGAAAATGTTCTCCGCATGCGCGGCGGGCGCCCCGGCCAGGACGGCCGACGCAAGAATGGCGAACGGCAACGCCGCCGATTTACCCAAATGGAATCTCATCATCGGCTCGTGTCGGTCAGTGTTGCCCTTAGCGGCTGCTGCGGGAGGACCTGAAAATCGCTCCTTCCTCCCCGCCTCGGCCCGATCTTGCGAGAGCTATATGCAGCCAATTCCAACCGCGCGCGGCGGATGTCCCTCAATACCATAGTCATTTCTTGCCAGCGCGTTAAGCGGCTACTCGCCAACGGTGAGAATCGCAGCGCGTTCGATCACGATTGATTAACGATAGCGTGAGGCGCGCGAAAGGGCGCCGGCGCAACACCGGCCGCCAAATCGCGCGCTGGATTTTCCGCGGCGTCGGGATAAAAGACCGGCATCCTTGCTGATCTCGGGACATCGCCATGACCGAACCGGTGCTTGCCGACCTCTTTCCGCTTGCGGCGGACCAGACGCCCTACCGCAAGCTCTCCTCCGGTTTCGTGGCCGTCGACCGTTTCCGCGGCGAGGACATGCTGGTGGTCGAGGCCGAGGGGCTGAGGCTGCTTTCGGAAACCGCCTTCGCCGACATCAACCACCTGCTGCGGCCGGGACATCTGAAGCAGCTCGCGCATATCCTCGAGGATCCCGAGGCGACCGAGAACGACCGCTTCGTCGCCTACGACCTCCTCAAGAACGCCAACATCGCGGCGGGCGGCGTGCTGCCGATGTGCCAGGACACCGGCACGGCGATCATCATGGGCAAGAAGGGCTGCAACGTCATCACCGACGGCGAGGACGAGGCCGCGCTGTCCGAAGGCGCGCGCGACGCGTACTTGCGCCGCAACCTGCGCTATTCTCAGGTCGCGCCGCTCACCATGTATGAAGAGAAGAACACCGCCAACAACATGCCGGCGCAGTGCGAGATCTACGCCGAGGGCGACGATGCCTACAAGTTCATGTTCATGGCCAAGGGCGGCGGCTCCGCCAACAAGAGTTTTCTGTTTCAGGCGACGCCGTCGGTGCTGACCAAGGACCGGCTGCTGGCGTTTCTCAAAGAGAAGATCATGACGCTCGGCACCGCCGCGTGTCCGCCTTATCACCTCGCCATCGTCATCGGCGGCACCTCGGCCGAACTGTGCATGAAGACGGTGAAACTGGCCTCTGCACGTTATCTCGATGCGCTGCCGACGCAGGGCAGCGAGAACGGCAACGCCTTCCGCGATCTCGAAATGGAGCAGGAGGTGCTCAAGATGACGCAAAGCTCCGGCGTCGGCGCGCAGTTCGGAGGCAAGTATTTCTGCCACGACGTGCGCGTGATCCGGATGCCGCGCCATGGCGCGTCGCTGCCGATCGGGCTCGGCGTCTCGTGCTCGGCGGATCGTCAGGTGCTCGGCAAGATCACCAGGGACGGCGTCTATCTGGAAGAACTGGAGCACAATCCGGCACAATATCTTCCGGAAGTGGAGGAGGCGCTCGGTGGCGAGATGGTCAGGATCGACCTCAACAAGCCGATGAAGGACATTCTCGCCGCGCTGTCGAAGCATCCGATCAAGACGCGGCTGTCGCTCACCGGCACCATGATCGTCGCGCGCGACTCGGCGCACGCCAAGCTGCGCGAGCGGCTGGAGAAGGGCGAGCCGCTGCCCGATTACTTCAAGAACCATCCGGTGTATTACGCGGGGCCGGCCAAGACGCCGGAAGGCTATGCCTCCGGCGCGTTCGGTCCGACCACGGCCGGGCGCATGGACTCCTTCGTCGATCAGTTCCAGGCCGCCGGCGGCTCGATGGTGATGGTCGCCAAGGGCAACCGCTCGGCGCAGGTGCGCGAGGCGTGCAAGAAGTATGGCGGCTTCTATCTCGGATCGATCGGCGGCGCTGCGGCGAACCTCGCCGAGCACTGCATCAAGAAAGTCGAGGTGGTCGAATATCCCGAACTCGGCATGGAGGCGATCTGGCGCATCGAGGTGGTCGATTTCCCCGCCTTCATCATCATGGACGACAAGGGCAACGACTTCTTCAAGGAACTAAACCTCGGCTGACGCGACGGCCTGCAACGACCAAAATGACGTGTTTCGATTCAAATGGCGCGGCTTGTCGGCCACGCCATTTTTTTCGCACCAAGGACAATGCGCGTTGAACCTTTTGCCGGGCTGCCGCGCCGGAAATTACGAAACGTTCTGGCTGTTTCAAGTCCAGACTTCCGGCAAATGCCGGGGGCACTGAAATTGCTTCGCGATCATCACGATGCGTCCGCCGCAGGATGGAGCCAACCATCATGTCCTCGCGCACGAGCTGGCAGATCGGCGCCGTTGCCGTCGTCATTGGGGTGACGGTGGCGGCAAGCGTCGCGGGAAACCGATCGGTGTCGGGATCCGAGGTCACGGTGGCGCCGACTGCCGTCAAGTTGACCGCAACGCGGATCGGTCCCGACGGGCGCATCAAGCTCGCGGCCGCGGTGTCGCTCGCGGACGGCGGTGACGTCCCCGGGGGCAGCGTCGAATTCGTCGATGAGACGCAGCACACGGTGCTCGGCATTACCGACGTGTCGGTGCCTTGGATCGCGGTCGATCGTCTCTCCAGCGGCCCGCACGAATTTCGGGCGAACTATGGCGGTGTTACAAGCTATTTCCCGTTCGTGGTCGATCCTTCGAGGTCGGCCCCGTTGTCCTACGCCGATCAGGTCACGCCGGCGGTGGACCTGTCGTCGACGCAGAACCCGAGCCGGCCGGGCGAGACGGTGACACTGACCGCCGTGGTCCGCAGCCCTGCCGGCACACCGAGCGGCACGGTGAAGTTTCTCGATATCGACCGCGTGCTTGCGGATCATGTCCGGCTGGATTCGAACGGCGTTGCCTCGTTCACGACCTCGGCGCTGCGCGAAGGCTCCCGGCGGATCGTCGCGATCTACGAGGGCGATGCGCGCAACAGCATGGCGCGCTCGCGGCGTCTCGCGCAAGACGTGGGCGTAGCGGCGGCCACGGCGCTACACCGGGTAGAGCCGCGCGGCCCGCGCTCGCCGGCTTTACCCTGAGCAGGAATTGGTTAGGCCCGCGTGCCCTTGAAGGGGAACGAACCCATCGGGCCGATTCCCATTTCGCCGGACATGGTATCGCCCGCCACCTTGCCGGTGAAATTCAGCGTCAGCGGCATCGGGTTGGTGATCGAGATTTTCCAAGCGACGTCGTCGCCGTTGACGGTGCCATCGAAGATTTCGCCGGAATTGCCGTCCGCGGCCTGCGTACCCGTCAGCGTCGAGCCCGCGCTCGTCAGCGACAGCGTCGCGTTGCGCTCGCCCATCGGGGTGGACATGGTGATATTCCAGTTGCCGTCGACAGCCATGGTGTTCTCCTGCGGGCGCGGGCGGGCCGGGATCGGCCTGACATCGTCATATCCGCTTTCCCAACAGGACTAGCAGCGGGGCGCGGAGTTCTCAACGGGATCATGAAGCGGCGAGCGGCCGCAGCCGCGTCAGGTCGCCGCCGCGCCGCGCGCCGCCGCATCTCCGCGCCGCTTGCGAGTGATCACGATGCGGAAGATGACATACTGGATGGCGAAAGCCGCGATCTTGGCGCCGAAAGCGACGACCGAAACATAGAAGGCCCACAGCCTGACGTCGCCGCTCAATGCGATGGCGATGTTGCCGAGGCCGAGGGCGAACATCAGCGCGGCCCAGGCAAAGCCGGCCGCCGTGATCAGGCGGGGGATCGTTTCGACCGCCACCGGCGGCATGTAACGCAGCATCCAGCCGCGCTTCAGCATAACCGCGCCGATCGCGAAGTGGGCGACGCTGGGCTTGAACATCACGAAGCGCGGGTCCTTGGTCAACAGCGTGGCGCTGCCGAGCACGATCACCAGCGCCAGACTGGCATAGGTCATGAAGCCGAGCGGCTTGCCCCGGATGTGCGCTTGGATCGCCTGCGCGATCGCGGCGGCGATGGCGACTGCCGTCGCCAGGATCACGTTGTCGGTCGCGACATAGATGAGGAAGAAAACGATGCTCGACAGGAAGTCGGTGCCGAGTTTTGCGAAAACGTCTTTCATGGCCGGCTCCGTTCGGCGGTTGATGCGGGCCGCATTCAGGCGGCGTTGACCCAGTTGCCGTGAAAACCGTCGGGGACGCGGTGGCCAAGCCGGACCAGCGCCATCGGGCCGCCCGCCACGTCCTGCGCGTTGAACACCGCGAGATCGCTGCGGTTCTCCCGCGCCCGCCATGCCACCGCCAGCAGCCAGCCGTCGCCTTCCGCCGCGTCGGCGCGGCGTTCGACGAACACCGGCTCGGAGATGCTGTCGCCTTTCGGCAGCAGATAGAGGCCTTTTCGGGCGCCGTTGTGGTCTACGTGCACGAGACCGTGCAGTCCGCTGGAATCCGGCAGGTCGGGATTGGCGCAGGCATACCAGCCGTGGTTGGTCGCGAAACCGGCGCGGCGGTCGTCGATCCGCGGGAACTCGCCGCTGATGTCGTCGAGGTAGTCCTGCGAGAAACGATCGGTGTTGGCGGCGAGGTCGAACGTCCAGCGGCACAGCCGGGCGCGCATCTTGGCGGGATCGCCCCGGCGTCCGTCGGCGCGCGGGAACAGCGGCGCCTCCTCGTATTGCATGACATCGGCGACGATGCGGCTGCCCTCATCCCAGGCATTCAGGACGTGAAAGACGTAGCACGAGTCCGCCCGAAACCAGCGGATGTCGGAGGTCTTGCCGTTGCGCGCCATGACGCCGACATAGCCGCCCTTGTCGGGCTCCCACGCGTAGGGCGGCTGGCCCTTCATGGCGCGCTCCATGCTGCCCGCGAGCGGCAGGATCGGAAACAGCACGTGGTTCGCCGTAACGATGAAGTCGTGCACCATGCTGGCGTAGGGCGCGTCGAAGCGCTCGAACCGGTTGACGCGGCCGGCCGCGTCGACCACGCCATAGGACAGCGCAGGCGTCAGCGGGCCGCTCGCATTGTAACCGAAGAAGATCAGTTCGCCGGTTGCCGGGTCGACCTTGGGATGTGCCGTGAATGGGCCTGCGATGCGGCGGTCGTAGTCGTGGTAGCCGCGGGTCGCCAGCGTGCCCGGCTCGATCTCGGTCGGCAGGTGGCCTTCTTCAAGCGCCAGCAGGCGTCCGCCGTGGCAGATGATGTTGGTGTTGGCGACGCCGCTGTCGCTGCCGGCCGAAGCTGGCGCATCCGGCAGCTTGCGGCCGCCGAATCCCGAGTAGATCGCGCGCCCCGCGTCGTGCTCCGCCAGCCATTTCGGCGTGCGGACCCAGCGGTTGCGGTAGCTGGCGCGGCCGTTCTCCAGATGGAACGCGTGCAGCATGCCGTCGCCGGTGAACCAGTGCGCGCCCGGCGCATCGAACTGCGGATTGGGGCCGTTGCGATAGAGCGTTCCGTTGAGTTCGCGCGGCAAGTCACCTTCGACGGGGAGGAACGGCGCGTCGCATTCCATCGGGATCGGAGCGCGATTGTCGAGGACGGGAGTGTCGGTCTGCGGCATGGCGGCCTCCTTGAAGTCATGCTATCTTGACATTGTCAAAATAGCATGACGGAGCCGGTACGGGCCGTCAAGTGAAATCTTTACAGTGTCAAAATTGTGGCTTATAACAACGGCATGTCTCGGAAACCTGCTTCACGATCGCCAAGGTCCGTGCCACGCGCGCCGCCGTTGAGGGCGGCAGCCCGGACCGCGTCGCCGCGGAAAAAGACCAAGACCGAAGCGGCGCCCTATCATCACGGCGACCTCCACGATGCGTTGCTCAAGGCGGCCGAGACCGTTCTCGAACGCGACGGCCTCGCGGGCCTGACGTTGCGCGCGGTGGCGCGGGAGGCGGGGGTCTCGCATGCGGCCCCGGCGCATCATTTCGGCGATCTTTCCGGTCTCGTCAGTGAACTGGCCGCGATCGGGTATCGCCGTTTCGGAGTTGCCATGGCGACCGCAGGCGCGGGACACGCGCCGTCCGAATCCGGACTGGCGCGCGGCCATGCCTATGTGGATTTCGCGCAAGCGCATCCGGCGATGTATCAACTGATGTTCAGCGCCGAGCGGCTCGACATGAGCAACCCGGCCCTGCGCGAGGCCGCCGACGCGTCGTTCGCGAGCCTCGTGCAGGCTATCGGCCAGGCGCGGCATGAGGTCGTTTCCGAGGCGGCGCTGACGCTCGACCAGGCCGCGGACATCGCGCGGATATGGTCGCTCGTTCATGGCTTTGCGATGCTGTTGATCGACGGCCGGCTGCAGGGAATCCTCCGTCATCTGCCCGAGGGAACCGACGCCGGAATGCTGCTGGATGCGATGCTGCGTCATGTGCGTCCGGGGACCCGCGCGACGACCTGAGACAGCGCCAGAGGGGGCGACTTCTCCCAGCGACATCTGCCGTTGCGACATCCGCAGGCTGGGGACGATGCGCCTGGAACACCTGACATTGGCGCGGAATCGCTTTAGAAGGGCGGCTCCACGTTTTGTTCTCACCTCTTCAGTGTGTCGTTCCTGCAGGTCATGCCCGCCATTTCCCCGAACAAGCCCTATCGTATCGGCCGCTCGCGCACCGGACTCGGTCTCTTCGCCACCCAGCCGATCAAGAAGGGCAAGAGGATCATCCGCTATTTCGGGCCGATGCTCGACTGCAACAAGAAGAAGGATGATGCGGTCGAGAACAAGTATTTGTTCCAGATCACCAACCGCTGGACCATCGACGGCTCGGTCCGCGAGAACATCGCCCGCTACATCAACCACGCCTGCAAGCCGAACGCGGAATCCGACGTTCAGAAGAAAAAGCGTCGCGTTTATATCCGCGCCATCAAGGACATCGCGCCGGGCGAGGAGATCAACTACGATTACGGCACCGAATATTTCAAGGAGTACCTCAAGCCGATCGGCTGCAAGTGCGACTCCTGCGAGAAGAAGCGCAAGAAGTTGCGCGCCGAGGCGCGCGAGGAGAAGAAGCGCATCAAGGCGCGTGCCAAGAAGCGGGCTGCCAAAGCTGCCGGCGCCAAGACTGCTCGTGCCAAGACTGCTCGTGCCAAGACGCCCGGTGTGAAGACCGCGCGCGGCAAGGCGATGAACGGCCACAAGGCGCTCGGCGCTGCCGCGAAGGCTTCGGTGAAGACGCGCGCGAAGGGCCGGAAGGCTGCAAAGCGCGGATAGGTCGGCGTCGCGTCACTCGATCCGTCATGAAGATGATCGCGCCTTGCGCGGAAAACGATGACCTCCGAGGTAATGGAACGCATGAAACCTGCATGGTAGGGTTTCACCATGAACAGGCATGTTGCCGCGGCATCCGCCGCGAAATCGCAGCCGATCCATGTCGGCGACCATCTGCGGGAGTGGCGGCAGCGCCGTCATCTCAGCCAGCTCGATCTCGCCACCGACGCGGAGATTTCCGCGCGGCATTTGAGCTTCGTCGAGACCGGACGTGCCGCGCCGTCTCGCGACATGGTGCTGCGGCTCGCCGAGCGGCTCGACGTGCCGCTGCGCGAGCGCAATGTGCTGCTGGTGGCGGCTGGGTTCGCGCCGGCCTTCGCACAGAGGTCGCTCGACGATCCCGCGCTGACGGCGGCGCGGCAGGCGATCGATCTGGTGCTGAAGGCGCACGAACCGAACCCGGCGCTGGCGGTGGACCGGCACTGGAATCTCGTCACCGCGAACCGCATGGTCGCGCCGCTGCTCGATGGCGTGCCGGAACGGCTGCTGGGCCAGCCTTTCAACGTGCTGCGGCTGAGCTTTCACCCGGAGGGGCTGGCGGCGCGGACCGTCAATCTTGCCGAATGGTGCGCACATTTGCTGGAGCGGCTGCATCGCCAGTGCGAGGCGACCGCCGATCCTGAATTGATCGCGCTTTATAACGATCTCAAGGCTTTCCCGATTCCGGCGCGAAAGGGGCCGCTCGCGACCGATAGCGTCGCGGTGCCGTTCCGGATGCGGCTCGGAGACGATGTGCTGAGCTTCATCTCGACCACCATGGTGTTCGGCACGCCGGTCGACATTACGCTGTCGGAACTCGCGCTGGAGACTTTCTTTCCCGCCGACGAATTGACGGCGGCGCGCATGCGGGCGATTGCGGCGGCTCTTTGACAGTCTGCGCAGGGAGCCTTGCCGGATCGGGCCTGGCGGCCTATCTCTGGAGTTCCAGTTTCTCCGGAGAACGGCCATGAGCGCATTGAAGCCGCTTCAGATCGATATCGTCTCCGACGTCGTGTGTCCGTGGTGCTATATCGGCAAGCGCCGCATCGAGAATGCGCTGGCGCAGGTCGCGGACGTGCCGGTCGAGGTGCACTGGCGGCCGTTCTTCCTTAATCCGTGGGTGCCGCGCGAGGGCATCAGCCGCGAGGATTATCTCACCGCCAAGTTCGGCTCGGTCGATGCTTACAAGGGCATCGCGCAGCGCGTGGTCGCAGCGGCGGGCGAGGAGGGGCTGACTTATCGTCCTGAACTCGTGAAGCGCCAGCCCAACACGACGGATTGCCATCGTCTGATCTATTGGGCGGAGAAGGATCCCTCCGGCGACAAATCTGCGGCAATGAAGCAGCGGCTGATGGAGTTGTATTTCAAGGATGGCGGCGACCTCACCGACGTCGACGTGCTGGTGAAGGCTGCGGCCGATGTCGGCCTTGACGCGGACGACGTGCGCAAGCGGCTTGCCACGGACGAGGATGTCGAACAGATCTCGGCGCGCGCGCAGGAAGCCGCCGACAAGGGCATTTCCGGCGTGCCGACCTATGTGTTCGCGCAGAAATATGCGGTGTCCGGCGCGCAGCCGCCGGAGCAGCTCGCCCGGGCCATCCGGCAGGTTTCGGCCGAAATCAACGCGCAGGCGGCGGAGTAGGATTCCTGCGCTTGGCGGAAGCGAGAGCGCTAACCAAACGCGGTCCGGCGCCGGACGCGCCGCACCACCGTCGACCATGTGAAATCCGATGCTGCGCGGTGCAACTCCAGGGGACGGCATTCATGCGCGTTTTTCCCGGCGCCTGCGGACGAGATGAACAGCGCGGCGCATCGGCTCGCGCACACGGCGGCGCAAGGTCATGACCGAGCGGATGAGGGGAACGACCGGGTCGCCGCGCCGCAGCGGGATCAGGACATCGCCGATGGCGAGACGTCCGCGCCAGATCGGATTGATCATCGGATGATCGGGACCCGCGGTTGAGTCGGCCGTCGTGATCGCGGGATCGGCGCACAGATGCCGCGTCAGGTCGAGCGTGAGCTGTACGCCCGGCGAGAACCGTGCAAACGGCTCGCCGACGCCGATCTTGAAGTAGAACGCGCGATCCTGATGGCGCAGCACGATTCCCGCCGCGACCGGCGTGGTGCCGGCGCGCAGCGTGATGATGTCGCAGAGGCCGCGCGCGGCCAATGCTGCGGTTCCCTGGCGAATGAACGCCGCGTCGCCGTCATGCTGGGCAAGCGCCGTGCCGCGCCGCGCCTTCCAGCCGCTGGCTTCCAGTGTGAGGAAGGTTTCGACCTCGCGTGCAACATCGTCCGGCGAGCGTGCGACGCTGAACATGACGTTTCCGTGCTCCGCAAGGCGATTGCGCTGACGGCGCAATTCCTTGAGCTTTTTGACGCCGAGGGCGTCGCGCAGCAACGCATCGGCATCGCGCGTCGCATCGAGGCAGGCGCGCTCGTGCGCTTCCAGGATGTGCGGTTCGAGACCGTCGTGCGCGAGCGCGGCCTTGAAGGCGGCCATGGCGGGGCCTTCGATCGACATGGTGCGCAGGACCAGCGCGCGGGCGCCGGCCTCGCGCGCCCGGCGCATCAAGGCCGCCGCCGCGTCTTCCGCCCGACAGCGGTCGAGGAGCGGCGTGCAAAGCGCATTATGGGGATCGGCGCTGACAAGCACCGGGAGCGGGAGTCCGTAGGCCCGCCAGCTCGAGGTCACCGGGATCAGGCCGATAAGGGCGTCATGTCCGGACGCTGCCGCGTTGTCGGAGGCCGCAAGCGCCAACGCGCCTGCATGCCCGCGCGCCGAGGCGTTGACCGCCAGCTCCCAGTCCGCGAGATAGTATGCGTTGGGTTCGACCGCGCGTTCCGCAAGCGCCCTCCACTGAGCGGCGTTGACCGACGACAGAGGTGGCACACGAACGTCTGATGCCGTGCGCATGGCTGGCCGTGCCGGATCGCTTGCTGAGGTTCGGCGACCCCATGCCCCGTTCATGATATCGACCACGCCCCAATCCTTACTTGCGATGGATTGCGACGTGACGGGCGCGTGCAGCGCCGCTTCTCCACCGTATTCGATGGGCGGACGTTAATCGAGACATTCGAAGATTGGGTTTTCGCCGTCCTATAATTTTCGCGGCAGGCTTAACCGGGCATTCACCACGGTGGGCAGCCGGCCGTTTACGGGCGTTAACGATGCAGGCGCGCGGCGGCCGCTCGTTATCGTTTGCCGTCACGCTCGCGATGGCGGCGCGGACCGCACACCGATCGGAGGAGGCACGCCTGAAGCACCTTTCTCAATTTCCAGCCGGCAACTCGTCGCTGACCGGTTCGGCGCGACGGCTATCGAATATGCGCTGATCGCCTCCGGCATTGGGCTGGTGATTATCACGGCAGTGAACTCCCTCGGCACGATGGTCAGCGCGATGTTCTCGACCGTGGCGAACATCGCTGCAATAGGGCTTTGGCATTGCGCCCGGATTCGAACCGGCACGGCCGAAGCGTTCCGTTTCGTCCAACGCGTCGAACGATGAGATCGCTCGCATCTCTGTCATGCGCGGCTAATGAATTTCGGCGGCATCTGCGCTAATCTGACGCTGTCGATACCAAGCTTTGTTTCAAAGTATGTCCGACGCATAGTGGTGTGGCAGGATCGAACGATGGGATATCTCGCAGCGATTGTAGCTCTCATCGCTTTGCTGGCGGTGCCGGCCTATGCTCAGATGGGCACGGGTGGCGGAGGTATGGGCGGGGGCGGGCGGCATCATAAGACCGATGACAAGGCCGCGCCTGTGAAGCCAAAGGTTGACGAGAAGGCTTACAAAGCTGCGCTGGAAAAAATCCCGGACTCCAAGGAGAAGTTCGACCCTTGGGGAAGCCTCGGCGTTCCCGATCACGCCAAGAAGCCGAAGTAGCATTCCGCATCGAATGCAGCGGCGGCAAATCCCGCGGGGAATTTGGCGCCGGCAAGCGGCGATGTGGTATGACACATGCTATCGGCGCGCTGACACGAAGATCGCTGCATGTCTCTGCTGCAATCGTCAAATCGAAAAAGGCACCGGACCCTGTGGCGCATCTTGCTCGCTGCGGCAGGCGTTTTCGTCGCGATGCCCGCCCTGGCGTGGGATCATTGGGGCGGCGACAGTGGCGGCACGCGCTTCTCGTCGCTGACGCAGATTACACCGGCCAACGTCGGCCATCTCGTAGCCGCTTGGCAATTTCACACGGGAGATCTGCGCGCGCGTCCGCCAGAGGTCATGGCGCGGACCAAGCTCGAAGTGACACCGCTGTTCGTCGAGAACAGCCTCGTCATGTGCACGCCGTTCAACGAGGTGATCGCGTTGGATCCCGGCACCGGCCGACAGAAATGGCGTTTCGATTCGAAGATCAGCCTCAGCCAGAAACCGGCCAATCGCTATAATTGCCGCGGCGTGACCTATTGGGTGGACGCGCAGGCGCCGGACAACGCGCTGTGCCGGGCGCGCATCTTTACCGGGACGAACGACGGGCGCGTGATTGCGCTCGACGCGAAAACCGGCCGGCCATGCTCCGATTTCGGCGATGGTGGCGAGGTGAAGATCAATCCCGGCAAGCCGTTGCGATGGCCGGGCGAATTCCAGATCACCTCGGCCCCGGTGGTGAGCCGCGGTGTTGTCGTGGTCGGCTCCGCGATCAGCGACAACGGCCGGGTCGATGCGCCATCCGGCACGGTGCGGGCTTTCGACGCGCGCAACGGGCGCCCGCGGTGGAGTTGGGATCCGCTCGTTCATGACGGCATCGAGGCCGGTGCGGCAAATGTCTGGGCTCCGATGTCGACCGATGACGGGCTTGGCCTGGTGTTTTTGCCGACGTCATCGCCGAGTCCCGATTTCTGGGGCGGCAAGCGGCCCGGTAACAACAAGTACGCGGACTCCGTTGTTGCGCTGCGCGCAGAGACGGGGGAGCGGGTCTGGTCGTTTCAGACCGTGCATCACGATGTCTGGGACTACGATCTGCCGGCGCAGCCGACGCTCGCGCGCATCGAGACCGGCCAGGGGCCACGCGATGCCGTGATCCAACCGACCAAGCAGGGCTTCCTGTTCGTGCTCGACGAGCATACCGGACAGCCGATCTGGCCGGTGGAGGAGCGTCCGGTGCCGCAGGGAGGCGCAAGCGGCGAGAAGCTGTCGCCCACGCAGCCGTTTCCCACTCACGTTCCGGCCCTGATGCCACAACGCATTTCACCGAGCGACGTGTTCGGTCTCATTCCGTTCATCGATCGGGCGGCATGCAGGGATCTCCTGGCCTCGGCGCGCAACGAAGGACTTTTTACGCCGCCCTCAAGGCAAGGCACCGTAGTTTTCCCGATGACCGGCGGTGGCGTGAACTGGGGCGGGGCTGCGTTCGATCCGGTCCATCAGATCGTCTATGCGAACACGACGCACGCGACGCACATCATCAAGCTGATCCCAGCCGACTCCGTCGGTGCAAAGCGACCGGAAAGTGGCGAGTTCGCCATGCAGCACGGTGCTCCGTTTGCGATGACGCGGGCCGTCGCGACGGGGAAGTCCGGTGCGCTCTGCAACCCGCCGCCGTGGGGCGAACTGGTGGCGGTCGATCTGAAGGCGGGCAAGATTCTCTGGCACACCTCGGTCGGTACATCGGAAGACCGCGCGCCGCTGGGCCTCGCGCTCAGGATCGGGACGCCACTGTTCAGCGGCGTGTTGGTGACGGCGGGCGGTCTGGTGTTTACCGGTGCTTTGGACGCATATCTGCGTGCCTTCGACGCCCGGTCCGGCGCCGAACTCTGGCAAGGCCGGCTGCCGGTGCCCGGCGTCGCCAATCCGATGACCTACGACTGGAACGGCGAGCAGTATGTGGTCATTGCGGCCGGCGGTCATTCGGAGGCGGGTGCAACCATCGGCGACAGTCTTGTCGCCTTTCGCCTCGCGCGGCCGGGCGAGGGGCGTTCATTGTGGTCGCGCATGATCGACAGGCCCGGCGGCCGCTTCCAGGTCAAGCTCATCGCTGCCGCTATTGTATTCCTGCTGATCGTCGCCGGTTTAATCCGCCGCAGGATCGGCCGACGCTCCGCCAATGCGCATTAGACACGCGCCGCGCTCACGACAGATGGCAGCATTGTGAACGGCGCCGAGAAAATTCTCGGCAAAGAGTCTTGGTGGCGAGACGTCCGCGATGCGAAGCCGCAGCACCCTCCTTACAGCATGGCGAACGCGCTCGAGACCATCGCGACAGGCTTGTTGTCGGTGGCGCTCGACAGCGTGACGCGCCCGAAACTCATGGTGCGGCCGAGCCTGACCACGCGCGCGTCCGCCAGCACGTCGGATGACACCACGGCCTTGAGAAAATGCGTGGTCTGATCCACCGTCGTCATCGGCCGGTATCCGCGATTGGCCGCGAGAATCGCGACGACCATGGCGGTGTCCGCCAGCGCCATCAGCGCTTGCCCGCAGACGATGCCGCCATCCCGGCAGAGGCGATCGGAGAATGCCATGCGGAGCAGGGCCCCCGGTTGCCAGTCGGGGGGCGCGTCGGCGGGTGGCGATGTCTCGATGCGGTCGACGGCGAGGCCGAGGTCCCGCACCCACGGCGCGAAGACGTCGCCCAGGACGCGCCGTGCCTCTGCGATATCGAAATCCGTCGCCTGTTGTGCCCCCGACATATCCTGCGCTCCCAGCCTGTCTGCCGCGATCCGTTCGATGTTCGACTTTCGCATCTGGAACCCGAACGTCAAAATCCGCCCCACTATTTACATTCCGAAACAGATCGCAATCCGATCGCGGAATAGGAGCCGCGCCCCATGGTGCTTGGCGCACCGCTTCGGTGAATGATATATCAGCGGCAAACGCGGCGACCGCTTGCGCGCCGCGGCACGCGTTGCGGGGAGTTGCCATGAAAATTCGTCGAGTTGCGCTGATCGCGATCGCCCTGGCGTCGGCTCCGGCCTACGTCCATGCCCAGATGCCGAACATCAACCTGCTCGCGGACAGTCCGGGCAAGACGGAAGAACAGATCGAACGGGACAAGGCGATCGACCGGGCGTACAAGGACACGCTGCGGAAGATTCCGGATGCCAAGACTTCCAACGATCCCTGGGGGAACGTCCGCACGGAGTCCGAGCCGAAAGCGAAGCCCGTTGCGCGGGGCGCGAAGACGAAGCCGAGGGGCAAGACGGTCGCCGGACAGTAGGTCTGACCGGCATCGGAATCGACAGGCAGAGCCCGCCTTCGTCACGTAATCTTGCCAGTGCGAAAACAGCAACGCCACCGCAGCGGAATATGCTCGCGCGGTGACGTTGTGCCTTGGACTGGGCATTGCAATCCCCCAGCATCGTTCTGTCGCCGCACCGCCGCATCAGGTTCAAGACCGCTCACGGAGGTCGCGCGACCGGCCGCTTCGTCAGCGGCTGCCATCCGCCTCAAGCCTGGCGACCTTCTCCGACCGTGACGTGATCCGGATCACGGCCGGGATGTGGTCGCCCGCGCAGGATACGGCATGGCGGCGAGAGTGCCGCTGTCCCTGGCCGGGCAACGCCGGGCGATCGGAAAGATTCGATTAAGATTTGATGCTCATCCTCAACGACCAGTTGCCCTGAGTATCGGGAGAGTGCCCCATGTTGACGACCGAACCCGGATTGGCCCGGAATTTCCTCAACATCGCGTTTGCCGGCTTTGGCGTCCTCGTCGTCGTGCTGATGGCGGTGGCGCTGGCGTAGACGGCGTTTCCCGCCTATGCCCATGCGTGACGCCGGTACCCGGATCGATTCCGTGTGATCGAGAATGGCCCTGGCATCGGGAGGGCGGACGTGAGCGATAGCGGTGGGGTGGACAAGGGGCTCCTGGCTCTCATCCAGGGCGTGCTTGGCGGAGGCCGCACTGGCGCGCCTGCGCAATTCGAGCCGGCGCCAAATCCGCCAGCCGCGGCACCGCCAGCCTTACCGGTCGCCCCACAAGCCGAGGCTCCCGTTGAACTCTCCGAGCCCGCACGGGCGGAGCCGGAGAGCCGCCGCAAGACCGCGGCGGATCTGGAATCGATCATTCTGAGGGCGCTGCAAACGCTGGATGGGGCGCCGAAGGCGGGATTTGTGGTCACCGTCTACGGCAGCAATCCCTGGAACGCGATGCTCACGATCAAGCCGGAGGCGGGGCGGATAGCCGATCCCGCGCTATGGCGGGGGCGTGTTCGCGAAATGGCTGTGCGGCTGCGCCAGGACTATGATCTGGCCGAGGAGTGACGCCTGGGATTGAGGCCTGGGATGGACCGAGGCTTGAGATAGATCGGGGTCGGGATGCGGGAGGTCCTTTTCGGGGTGGGCCTGTTCGGCCCCAAGTCTCTGTGCCCGGTGTCAGGAACGCGACCAGTAGCCGTCCAGCGCGTGCGCAATGAAAATGCCTGCGCTCATCATTCCGAAAACTGCAGTGATCGTGTCCAGCATCGCACTCGTTCCTGTACCAGTACCGCCTATAAGACGGGCCGCCAGCCCGCAAACCTAAGAGCATGCGACCACGCACAGTCAAAAAGATTCGCGTCGCGCATCCGACTCCGCCGCTGCGTGATGATTCCGGGCAACACCACCGTTAACGACTCTGTCGCTCCGAAGGCGCCGCCGGTTCGATGTGTCCGAACCATGGCGCGGCCGCGACGCTGGTCGAGCGAAGTCGCGGCGCCGCCGGGACGTCACGGCTGCTCGACAGAAAGGCCGCGGCTGACGCGGCCTCCCTGCCGAGCGGCTGATGCTGTCGATCAGACGTTGATGATGACCGGCTCGGGATCGGTCGGAAAGGTCGGTCCGGTCGAGGGTGGAAACAGCGGACCGGGCCCGGGGCGCGCCGTGACGCCTCCTGCGATGGCGGTCACTTCGGTGTCGTCGAGCACGCGAATCCGGTTGGCGGGCCTGGCAATCTTGAATCTCGTCATCGTCGCCTCCTTGAAGGTGGCGGGACCATCCCGCCCCTGCGCGGGATTTAGCTGTGCCGGCCGCCGCTCGCCGTGACTGCGCTCACACAGCGCTGGCCGCATCACGCCGCCGCAAAGGGACGCCGGTCCGGGCGCCTTCCGTCGTGCGGCGCTATAAGAGAACGGGCTCAAGCCGGAGCGCCGCGTCGGGCGCGCCATTCCGGCGACTTCCGCAATCGCACGTTCCATGTCTCCGCCGCACGCGATGCGAGACCCATCCCGCCTGCCAGGCGCACGCCGTCAGGTCGGCGTTCTCAAGCCGGGTGAGTTCACCCATTCCGCGAGGTGCGAGGCGGTCTCGCGGTGTCCGATCTCGCGCAGCAGGTTTTCACGCTCCTGTCCGGGCGGAAGGTGCCCGGCCTGCTCGCGCAACTGTCGTGCGTCATCGGCGAAACGCTGCTCGGGCGTGGACGTCTGAAAGAAATGAAGATGTTTGAACATGCGCTGTCCTTTCGATTTCGAAGAGGGCGGGAGCGCAATTGGCGTTCTCATCACCGGTGTGCCGGGGGCGTGCGGTGACGATATCAGCGTGCGCCTCGTGTCGGAAAACCGCAAGCGCAAAACATCAGGCATGCGACATCTGCGGTGGACACCCCCGGCTTTGTCATAGGAGCCGGAAAGGCCGCGCTCGCAACAAGCGGCAATGCCGCATTGCGGCGGGCGTGACCCGCTGTTGTTCGCGGCGCCGGGATCCCTGCAGCGCGATCGGCTGGCCGCCGCGGAACGAATACAAAAGCCGTCCACCGCGCCGTCGCGCGGTGATGCGGGTCACGAAGCGGAAGCTTTCGGCGGACGCCGGGCGGCCCGGGGCTACGACTCTTTCGGCGCAAGCATGACGCCGTTCCGGATGCGGCGGGCGTCCGTGAGCGCCCTGCGGATCATCGGGTCCATGGATTCGCTGGTGTAGTTGATGAAGCAGCCGCAGTTCGGACACTGGCCCTGATAGCCGTCCCGCAAGCGCGCGACCTTCTCGCGAAAGCGGGTCTTGCAGCGCGCGCAACCGACGGCAATCTTTTCAGTCATGGTGCCACTATGGAAGCTTGGGATTAAGCGTGTCCTAACGCGGCCTTGGGGCCGAAATTCGCGGAGGTGCGAACTCACGCGAGGCTCGGATTCGGATATGGAGAGCCGCCTTTATTCGGGCGGCTGCAAGCTCGGCGAGTTGGCCCATTCCTCGATATGCGCCGCGGTATCGGCTTGGCGGGCCTTCCTGAGCATATCCTCTCGTGCGGGACCGGGCGGCAGTACGCCGGCCTTCTTGCGCACGTCCTCGGCGAACTTGGTGAGCCTGTCCTTGAGCGAAAAGGCTTGTTTGAAACGTCGTCGCTTCGTCATGGCGTGCTCCTTCCGTGCGAAGGGCGGGAGCGCAACCGGCGTTCTCATCACCGATGAATGCCTGGGGCCGTGCGGCGATAAAGGTTAACTTCGGAACCGGGCTGGGGTTCGCGCTGGCCGCGGAGAAAAATCCTTCAGTTCAAGGCGAGATGCCGAGGATCAAATGCGTGGAGAGACCCGCTAGAGGCCGCCCATCGAGGCGCGGCGTTGCTTCCAGTCGGCGCACCGGACCGATCTCCTGACGCTCCGAAGCTCCAATTGCAAATGAGGGCTCTCTCAAAGACTGTTTGAAAAGTTTGCTTTTTGGAGTGTCCCGGGCGCGCTGCGGTACGTCGTGACGCTGCGCAGAACCGGGATCGTTGCAGCAAACATCGTAAAGACCCCGGCTCAGCAGCGCACCGTTTCACGCTGCCCTGCGTCCGGGGAACGACCGGGAGGGTGCCAGGCGACTTTTCAACAGTCTCTCAGATCCAACGTGGGACGCCGACGGTCAAATACGAATGGTACGGGCGGCCTGGTGACCGCGCTTATCCACGGAACACGACGGTCGCGTTATCGGATAGGCGCGCAGGGACTGCCGGCAGCGACTCCGCGCAGTCGTAATATAAGCGCAACGGCGGTTGGGCCTCCATCAGGCGGTGTGTCCGTCAAAGTCGCCGGAGGCCGGCGTTTTCTTCTCACGTTGCGGCGTCATCTTTGTGGGGCTCGATTCACCTGGAACCCCACGGGGACCGAGCTGCTCGCGTTGCAGGTCATCTTCGGAAAACGAGGGCTGTTCGCCATTCATCGGTCGCCGGACGATTTTTTTCTCGCTCATGCCTGATCCTCTCGTGAGTGATAAGCGAGAAGAGGCGTGCCGGCCGGCATCGGTTCCAAAGGATCGTCCTGATTTTTCGCGGCCTAGGCGATTTGGACGTCGTAAAGCGTCGTGCTTTGAGGCCGGGAGGCCCTCCTGGCGCTCTCCCGGTCCTCAAGAAGGCTGCCATGAAACGCTAACAGGCTGCGGCCAGAGGTTCATTCTCGAATACGATCGGCCGCATGCCTGGCGCACCACTTAGCGGTGGCGGATCGTCGTTTTGATCGAGTCTTCGAATGGCTCGGAATATGTCCAGAAGCGGAATTGGGTGGTCACTGCCTGGCAGTTGCCTGAGCCACGGTTTGTCCTCGACGGCGAACGCATCGGAGGCCCACGCGGCTAGCACGCACCGTTTTTCGGCCGACGACAGGAGCGGAGTCTCCAGCACTTCCGACGGGTGGCTGAACGTACTGGCAAGAAGCGAATTTGCATGAAGATCGAAGTGGCCCGTTGCGATCGAGTTCATGTGATGTCTCCCGTTTTTCTCCTTTCAGTGGGGAAGGCGACAAAAAATTTAGGTCGGTCCCTTTCGCCGTCAAGGGCCGACCAACCTCCCGGATCCTGAAAATTTAAAATCATAAAAATCAAACACAAACAAATAGATGGCGACAAATCTGAAGAAGGGGATGGGGGCGCTGACCAGTCGGGTGCTGGCCAAAACAGGCGCAATGCGAATGAGGCCACTAAACCCGACCGGGAAAGAACATATTGCGAACTTAGAACAAACAGGGTACATTGGCTTCATCGCGCGATTCCGAGCCGTTCGTTGTCCGCCCGGCGAATCCCGTTCATAAGGAGCCCGACCCATGTCCCAAGCCGCCCTGCGTATCGTCGAAGGATCCTCCATGGATAAATCCAAGGCCCTGTCTGCCGCGCTGTCCCAGATCGAGCGCCAGTTCGGCAAGGGTTCGGTGATGAAGCTCGGCAAGGCCGACAAGTCGATGGACATCGAGGTGGTGTCGTCGGGCTCGCTCGGGCTCGATATCGCGCTCGGGGTCGGCGGACTGCCGAAGGGACGCATTGTCGAGATTTACGGGCCGGAATCGTCGGGCAAGACCACGCTGGCGCTGCATGCGGTCGCGGAAGCCCAGAAGAAGGGCGGCATCTGCGCCTTCATCGACGCCGAGCACGCGCTCGACCCGGTCTATGCCCGCAAGCTCGGCGTCAACGTCGACGAGCTCCTGATCTCGCAGCCCGACCATGGCGAGCAGGCGCTGGAGATCGCCGACACGCTGGTGCGCTCCGGCGCGGTGGACGTGCTGATCGTCGACTCGGTCGCCGCGCTGGTGCCGCGCGCCGAACTCGAGGGCGAGATGGGCGACGCGCTGCCCGGCCTGCAGGCGCGGCTGATGAGCCAGGCGCTGCGCAAGCTCACCGCCTCGATCAACAAGTCCAACACCATGGTGATCTTCATCAACCAGATCCGCATGAAGATCGGGGTGATGTACGGTTCGCCGGAAACCACCACCGGCGGCAACGCGCTGAAATTCTACGCCTCGGTGCGCCTCGACATCCGCCGCATCGGCGCGATCAAGGAGCGCGACGAGGTGGTCGGCAACCAGACCCGCGTCAAGGTGGTGAAGAACAAGCTGGCGCCGCCGTTCAAGCAGGTCGAGTTCGACATCATGTACGGCGAGGGCGTCTCCAAGATGGGCGAAATCCTCGATCTCGGGGTCAAGGCCGGCATCGTCGAGAAGTCGGGCGCCTGGTTCTCCTACGACAGCCAGCGCATGGGGCAGGGCCGCGAGAATTCCAAGGCGTTTTTGCGCGCCAATCCGGACATCACCGCGAAGATCGAGACCGCGATCCGCCAGAACTCCGGTCTGATCGCCGAGCAGATTCTGGCCGGCACACCGGAGCGCGATGCCGACGGCGAGGAGCCGGGCGAAGACTGAGAATTGCAGTTCCGGGTCCGGCTGTGTCATGGGCCGGACCGGGTGCGATCCGAAAAGACGGGAATCCTTTTCGGGCGTCGGTCGCATCCTTCGGAGGCGAACGGGCGTTGGGGATGTTGAGTTGCCGACATCCTCAGCGCCCGATTTGTTTTTTGGAATGGTTCACATTCGATGGAAGCGAATCATTGGAGCAATGCGTGCTCCCTCTCCCGCTTGCGGGGAGGGTTGGGGAGGGGGCAATATCAGGAAAGAGCCCCACCCGACAGCCTTCGCTTCGCCGGTCGACCTCCCCCGCAAGCGGGAGAGGTAAAAGAGGCGCTCGCCGCTGTTCAGTGTGAACGCGACCGGCGCACCGCCGCCCTCACTCCGCCGCCTGCGCGTAGTCCGCGACCGGCGGGCACGAGCAGACGAGGTTGCGGTCGCCGTAGACGTTGTCGACGCGGCCGACCGGGCTCCAGTATTTGTCCGATCGTGAGGTGCCCGCGGGGAAGCAGCCCTCGGCGCGGCTGTAGGGCCGCGACCACGTATCGTCGGCGATGTCGTGCACCGTATGCGGCGCATGGCGCAGCGGCGAGGCCTCGATCGTCCAGCGGCCGGATTCGATGTCGGCGATCTCGCGCCGGATCGCGATCATGGCGTCGCAGAAGCGGTCGATCTCGGCCTTCGATTCCGATTCGGTCGGCTCGATCATCAGCGTGCCCGCGACCGGGAAGCTCATGGTCGGCGCGTGGAAGCCGTAGTCGATCAGCCGTTTGGCGATGTCGTCCACGGTGACGCCGGCTTTTGTCTTCAGCGCGCGGGGATCGACGATGCATTCGTGCGCCACGCGGCCCTTCTCGTTGCGATAGAGCACCGGGAAATGCGGGTCGAGCCGGCTTGCGATATAGTTCGCATTGAGGATCGCGGCTTCCGTCGCCCGCGTCAGGCCGTCGCCGCCCATCATCAGGATATAGATGTAGGAGATGGTCAGGATCGAGGCCGAGCCATAGGGCGCCGCCGAGACCGGGCCGACCGCGGATGGCGTCGCGCCGTCGGTTGCGGGATGGCCCGGCAGGAACGGCGCGAGATGCGCCTTGACGCCGATCGGGCCCATGCCGGGGCCGCCGCCGCCGTGCGGGATGCAGAACGTCTTGTGCAGGTTGAGGTGGCTGACGTCGGCGCCGTAATCGCCGGGCCGCGACAGCCCGACCTGCGCGTTCATGTTGGCGCCGTCGAGATAGACCTGTCCGCCGTGCGCATGCACGATGTCGCAGATCTCGCGGATGTGCTCCTCGAATACGCCGTGGGTCGAGGGATAGGTGATCATGATCGCGGCGAGGCGGTCGGCATGCTGCGCCGCCTTGGCGCGGAGGTCGTTCACATCGACATCGCCGCGCTTGTCGCAGGCGACCACCACCACCTCCATGCCGGCCATGCTGGCGGACGCCGGGTTGGTGCCATGCGCCGAGGAGGGGATCAGGCAGACGGTGCGATGGCTGTCGCCGCGCGCGAGATGATAGCCGCGGATCGCGAGCAGGCCGGCATATTCGCCCTGCGCGCCGGAATTGGGCTGCAGCGAGATCGCGTCATAGCCGGTGATGTCGATCAGCCACTGTTCGAACTGCTTGAACAGCGCGTGATACCCGGCCGCCTGCTCGCGCGGCGCGAACGGGTGGAGAGCGCCGAACGCCGGCCACGTCAGCGGAATCATCTCGGTGGTCGCGTTCAGCTTCATGGTGCAGGAGCCGAGCGGGATCATGGCGCGGTCGAGCGCGAGATCGCGATCGCTCAGCTTGCGCATGTAGCGCAGCAGTTCGGTTTCGGAGCGATGCGCATGAAACACCGGGTGGGTGAGATACGCGCCCTCCCGCGTCAATCCGGCCGGCAGCGCGTCGCGGACGCCGGCCTCCACGTCCGCATAGGCCAGCGCGCCGCCGAACGCGCGCCACACCGCTTCGACGGTTTCCGGCGTGGTGGTTTCGTCGAGCGCGATGCCGAGCGTGCCATCGCCGTTGACGCGGAAATTGATCTTGTCCTCGCGCGCGCGGGCGACGATGGCGCTCTGTTTGTCGCCGGCTTTCATGGTCAGCGTGTCGAAGAATGCATCGTGCAGCGGCGCGAAGCCGAGTTTTGCGAGCCCCGCCGCCAGCACCGCCGCGCGGCGATGCACCGTGCGCGCGATGTCAGCGAGCCCCTCAGGGCCATGATAGACCGCGTACATCGAAGCGATCACCGCCAACAGCACCTGCGCGGTGCAGATGTTGGAGGTCGCCTTCTCGCGGCGGATGTGCTGTTCGCGGGTCTGCAGCGCGAGGCGATAGGCCGGCGCCCCGCGCGAATCCACCGACAGGCCGACGATGCGGCCGGGCAGCGAGCGCTTCAGCGCATCGCGCACCGCCATGTAGGCGGCGTGCGGCCCGCCATAGCCCATCGGCACGCCGAAGCGCTGCGCCGAGCCGATCGCGATGTCCGCGCCGAGCTCGCCGGGCGAGGCGAGCAGCGTCAGCGCGAGCAGGTCGGCGGCGACGATCGCAAGGCCGCCCTTCGCTTTCAGCGCTGCTATCGCGGGACGCAGGTCGCGCACCACGCCCGACGTGCCCGGATACTGCAGCACCGCGCCGACCACCTCGGCCTTGTCGAGGTCGCGCAGGGGATTGCCGACGACAAGCGACCAGCCCAGCGGCTCGGCGCGGGTGCGCAGCACCGCGAGCGTCTGCGGATGAATTTCATGATCGACGAAGAACGCTTTCGTCTTCACCGATGACACGCGCTCGGCCAGCGCCATCGCTTCAGCCGCCGCAGTGCCTTCGTCGAGCAGCGAGGCGTTGGCGACGTCAAGGCCCGTCAGGTCGCAGATCATGGTCTGGAAGTTGAACAGCGCCTCCAGCCGTCCCTGACTGATTTCCGGCTGATAGGGCGTATAGGCAGTGTACCACGCCGGATTTTCCAGGATGTTGCGCTGGATCACGGCCGGCAGGACGGTGCCGGAATAACCCGTCCCGATCAGCGAGGTGAACACCTGGTTCTGCGCGGCGAGCGCATTCATGTGCGCCAGTGCTTCGGTTTCACTCAAGGCACGGCCGAGATCGAGCGGCTTTGTCTGCCGGATCGAGGAGGGGAGCGTTTCGCTCATCAGCGCGGTCAGGCTCTTGGCGCCGACGGTTTCCAGCATCGCGGCGATGTCGCGCGGCGAGGGGCCGATATGGCGGCGCACGAAGGTTGTGACTGGCTCGTCGATCTGATGGCTGCGCGCAGTCATGATTGTCTCCTCGTCGTCAAATAATCGGCGTCATGCCCCGCGAAGGCGGGGCATCCAGTATGCGCCGACGCCGATAATCGAACCGGAACGTCCCGAAATACTGGATCGTCCGCCTTCGCGGACGATGACGCTGAAATCCAAGCCACGGCGAACATCATGCTCACGCCGTGTGCGCCTTGTAGGCGGCTTCATCCATCAGGCCGCCGAGTTCGTTCTTGTCCGCGATCTTCAGCTTGAAGAACCAGGCCTTGTCGTTGGCGTCCGAGTTGACCAGCGCGGGCTCGGCGGCGAGCGCATCGTTCACCGCGAGCACCTCGCCCGTGATCGGCGCGTAGACGTCGGAGGCGGCCTTGACGGATTCAACGACGGCAGCGGCTTCCGCCTTCTTCAACTGGCGGCCGACCTTCGGCAATTCCACGAACACGACGTCGCCGAGCTGCGACTGCGCATAGTCGGTAATGCCGACGGTTGCGGTGTCGCCCTCGATGCGGAGCCATTCGTGGTCGGTGGTGTAAAGAACGGTCATGACAAATCCTCAACGCTTGTAGCTGTGGGGAACGAAAGGCATCGGCGAGACGCGCAGCGGCAGCCGCTGCCCGCGGACCTCAGCAAACACCGTGCCGCCATCGGCGGCTTTTGAGGCCGGCAGATAGCCCATGGCTACAGGCGCATTCAGGCTGGGGCCGAAGCCGCCCGACGTGACGCTGCCGATTTGTTCGGCAGAGGCTGCATCGGCAAACAGCGGCGCGCCTTCGCGCACCGGCGCGCGGCCTTCGGGTTTCAATCCGACGCGGCGGCGGGGGGCGCCGTTGTCGAATTGGGGAAGGATGACATCCGCGCCGGGAAAGCCGCCGGCGCGCACGCCGCCGGTGCGGCGGCTTTTCTGCACCGACCACTCCAGCGCGGCCTCGACCGGCGTGGTCGTCGTATCGATGTCATGGCCGTAGAGGCAAAGCCCGGCCTCCAGCCGCAGGCTGTCGCGGGCGCCAAGGCCGATGGGCATCATGTCGGGATCATCGAGGAGTTTCGCGGCCAGCGCCTCGGCCTGATCTGCGGGAATCGAAATCTCAAAGCCGTCCTCGCCGGTGTAGCCTGAGCGCGAGACGAAGCAGGCGATGCCATCGACCTTGTGTGGACCGGCATCCATGAATTTCATCGCCGCCGCTTCCGGGCAGAGCTTGGCCAGCACCGTCACCGCCTTCGGCCCCTGCAGCGCGATCAGCGCACGGTCGGCCAGCACGTCGATGGTACAGGTATCGGCGAGGTGCTTGCGCAGATGCGCCTCGTCCTCGGCCTTGCAGGCGGCGTTGACCACCAGAAACAGGCGATCGCCGAAATTCGCAACCATGAGGTCGTCGCGCAGGCCGCCTGCCGCGTTGGTGAACTGAGCGTAGCGCTGGCGGCCCGGCGCAATCGCGAGAATATCCTGCGGCACCAGCCGTTCCAGCGCCAGCGCGGCATCCTCGACCTTGCCGGATTTGGCGGTGAGCGCGATCTGGCCCATGTGGGAGACATCGAACAGGCCAGCATTGGCGCGGGTGTGGAGGTGTTCCCTCAACACGCCGGCGGCGTACTGCACCGGCATCTCGTAACCGGCGAAGGGAACCATCTTGCCGCCGCGTGCCAGATGCAGCGCGTAAAGCGGCGTTCTCAGAAGCGGTGTGTCGGCGTCGCGCGCAAGCATCGGGGGCCCTCGTGATCCGCAGGGACGATTCCCTGAAAACCGGTCGAAGCCCCATCTGTCGCTGTGCCTGAGAGTATTATCCCGTCGGCGGACCCGCCGGACCAGTGGTCCCGGGGTCACTTTCCAGATGCTAACGAGTCGCGCGGTCCTTTTGCCTGAGAGTTTCCGGGGCGGTTGCTCCTTCGGCGTCGACGCCTTTTCTTCAAAAGCGGCCGATCTCTCCCGACGCGACTTACCAACGGGCAGAGAGAACCACGGCTTCGAGAGGGCTGTCAACGCGGCGGAAGCGCCTATCAACGGGTCTGGCGTCCGCCCCCGACCCTCATTTCATGGAGCCGGTGTCCGCAACCGGGAACCGCGAGTCGCAGGTGCGCGTATAAGTTCGTTAACGCCGCGGCTTTAGTCCTTGGGACGACGGGACGTTCCTGAGAGGCTGCCGGATCGCTGATGGCGGATGAAGCGGACCATTTAGCCGGATCGCTGCCGGTCGAGGTGCGGGCGCGTCTCTATGATCAGGCGTTTGGTCATACCCGCATCGGTGCGTGGGAATGTGATCTCGCGACAGAACGGCTTACCTGGACCTCCGGGGTCTACGACATCTTCGGCTATCCGATGGGCAACCCGCTGCGGCGTGCCAGCATCGTTGATCTCTATCTCGACGAGTCCCGGCGCAACATGGAGCTGGCTCGGGCCGAAGTGATCCGGAGCGGCCGCGCGGTCTCGTTCGACACCGAGATCAGGACCTGGCGGGGCGAAAGGCGCTGGATGCGGCTCTTGATCAATGCGGCCGAAGAGGGCGGGCGGACGGTGCGCATCTTCGGCGCCAAGCAGGACATCACGTCCGAGCGGCAAGCCCTGGACGTGTTGCGGCGGCAAGCCGAAACCGATCCGCTCACGGGGCTCGCCAACCGCCATGTGTTTCAGGCGCGCTACAACGATGTCGTCGGAGACACCCTGAACTGCGGTTTCGCGTCGGCGCTGGTCCTGATCGATCTCGATCGCTTCAAGGAACTCAACGATAGGTTCGGTCATGAAGCCGGAGATGCATGCCTGCGCGAAATCGCGATTCGCTTGAGGCGAGCCTTCCGCGGTGCCGGTCTGGTTGCGAGGCTGGGCGGCGACGAGTTCGCGCTCATCCTGCATGCTCCGACGTCTCCGGCGGCGATCGCGCAGGTGCTGCAGAAAACCGTCGCCATGCTGCGCCGGCCGTTCTTCTGGAACGGCCTTCATTTGGACGTCGGCGTCTCGATCGGTGTTGCCCTGGTCTCTCGCCCGCATCGCGGGCGGATTACCGAGCTGTTCGCCGAGGCGGACATGGCGCTGTATGCCGCGAAGGCTGCCCGCCGCAACAAGGTCCATTTCTTCGGCGATGCGGAATTCGGCCATCCGGTCAGTCCGGAAGCCGCGGCTTGACCCCAAGCTGAGCCCCGCGTGCGAGACTTACGCCGACGCCCTGTGGATATTGGGGGAGCGCAGGGGAATCTCGCCGCTGTCAAGGCCACTGGCCGCCCGTTCTGCGCCAAGCCCCTGATCTCTGCACACTTTCTGGACAGGGCGGCCACCCCCGTCTAAAAGCGGTCGCTGGGAAAAATGCGCCCATTTCAGGGCCGCAGCCCGTTTTGGCGCGATGGAACAACAATGAGCGGCGTTAACGAGATCAGGTCGGCGTTTCTGAACTACTTCGCGGCCAATGGCCACGAGATCGTGCCCTCGTCGCCGCTGGTGCCGCGCAACGACCCGACGCTGATGTTCACCAACGCCGGCATGGTGCAGTTCAAAAACGTCTTCACCGGCCTCGAGAAGCGGCCCTATCAGCGCGCCACCACCTCGCAGAAATGCGTGCGCGCCGGCGGCAAGCACAACGACCTCGACAACGTCGGCTATACCGCGCGCCATCACACATTTTTCGAGATGCTTGGCAACTTCTCGTTCGGCGACTATTTCAAGGATCGCGCGATCGAGCTCGCCTGGAATCTGGTGACGAAGGAATTCGGCCTGCCGAAGGACAAGCTGACCGCCACCGTCTATATCGACGACGACGAGGCGTTCGGGCTCTGGAAGAAGATCGCAGGTCTCCCGGAGTCGCGCATCATCCGTATCGCCGGCGCCGACAACTTTTGGCAGATGGGCGACACCGGCCCCTGCGGCCCGTGCTCGGAGATCTTCTACGACCACGGCGACAGGATTCCCGGAGGCCCTCCCGGTTCGGCCGATCAGGATGGCGACCGCTTCATCGAGATCTGGAATCTCGTGTTCATGCAGTACGAGCAGTTGCCGGACGGCAGCCGCCTCAGCCTGCCGAGGCCGTCGATCGACACCGGCGCGGGACTCGAGCGTGTCGCGGCCGTGCTGCAAGGCAAGCACGACAACTACGACATCGACCTGTTCGTCGCGTTGATCCGGGCAGCGGCCGAACTCACCGGCGCGAACCCGCATGGTCCGATGAAGGCGTCGCTGCGCGTGATCGCCGATCACCTGCGCGCATCCTCGTTCCTGATCGCCGACGGCGTGCTGCCGTCGAACGAAGGCCGCGGCTATGTGCTGCGCCGGATCATGCGGCGCGCGATGCGCCACGCGCAACTGCTCGGCGCGAGGGAGCCGCTGATGTGGCGGCTGGTCGGTGCGCTGGTGCGCGAAATGGGCGAAGCCTATCCGGAATTGCAGCGCGCGCGGCCGCTGATCGAGGAAACGCTGCGGCTCGAGGAAACGCGTTTCCGCAAGACGCTGGAGCGCGGGCTCTCCATTCTGGATGAAAAGAGTGCCTCGCTGAAGAAGGGGGACATGTTCGACGGCGAGACCGCGTTCACGCTGTACGACACCTATGGTTTCCCGCTCGACCTGACCCAGGACGCGCTGAAATCGCGCGGCATCGGCGTCGACGTCGCGTCGTTCACCGACGCCATGGAAAAGCAGAAGGCCAAGGCGCGCGCCTCGTGGTCGGGGTCCGGCGAGGCCGCGACCGAAGCGGTGTGGTTTCCGCTGCGCGAAAAGCTCGGCGCCACCGAATTCCTCGGCTACGAGACCGAAACCGCCGAAGGCGCCGTCACCGCGCTGGTGAAGGATGGCAAGGAAGCCGATACTCTCGAGGCTGGCGACATTGGCGCCGTCGTTCTCAACCAGACGCCGTTCTACGGCGAATCCGGCGGTCAGGTCGGCGACACCGGCGTTCTTCTCGCGGACGGCGTGCGCTTCCGCGTCACCGACACCCAGAAGAAAGGCGGCGATCTGTTCGTCCATCTCGGCACGGTGGAGCAGGGCGTGCTGAAGCCGGGCATGGCGCTGTCGCTGCAGGTCGATCACGGCCGCCGCAGCGCCATCCGGGCCAACCACTCCGCCACGCATCTGCTGCACGAAGCGCTGCGGCAGGTGCTTGGCGATCACATCGCGCAGCGCGGCTCGCTGGTGGCGCCGGAGCGGCTGCGGTTCGACTTTGCGCACAACAAGCCGATCACGCCGGACGAGCTGCGCCGCATCGAGGACATCGCCAACGACGTCGTGCTGGAGAACGCCGAAGTCACGACGCGGCTGATGGCGGTGGACGACGCCCGCGAAGCCGGTGCGCGGGCGCTGTTCGGCGAAAAATACGGCGACGAGGTGCGCGTGGTCTCCATGGGACACGCGGGGCGCCAGGGCGCGGCGAGCAACGCGCTCGGCTGGTCGGTCGAACTGTGCGGCGGCACCCATGTGAAGCGCACTGGCGACATCGGTCTGATCTCGGTGCTGGGCGACAGCGCGGTATCCTCGGGCGTGCGCCGGATCGAGGCGCTGACCGGGCACCACGCCCGCCGCCATGCCAACGACACCATTCAACTGGCAAAGACCGCGGCCGGCGAGTTGCGCACGACGCTCGACGACATGCCGGGGCGCATCGCCGCGCTGATGGACGAACGCAAGAGGCTGGAGCGCGAGCTTTCCGAGGCGCGCAAGAAGCTCGCGATGGGCGGCGCGGGCGGATCGGCTTCCGCAAGTCATGCGGGGGTGCGCGATGTCGGCGGCATCAAGCTGATGGCGCGCGCGGTCGAAGGCATCGAGATCAAGGACCTCAAGAACCTCGCCGACCAGGGCAAGAGGCAGCTCGGTTCCGGCGTGGTGGCGCTGGTCGCGACCAGCGACGACGGCAAGGCGAGCGTCGTGGTCGGCGTGACGCCCGATCTGGTCGCGCGCTTCTCGGCGGTCGATCTGGTCCGCAAGGCGTCGGAGGTGCTCGGTGGCAGGGGCGGCGGCGGCAAGCCCGACATGGCGCAGGCGGGCGGTCCCGACGGCGCGAAGGCGAGTGCCGCGCTCGATGCCATTGCGGCCGCGATGGGCGCATAGCCGGTTCCATCACAGATCCATGTTTGTTGTCGGTGCGGCGATGGGTAGCCGCTGACCGTCTGGCATCCTGTGCGCGCATGCAACAAGATGCCCCATGCATCATAACACCCCCTTGATTTCCACGATCGTGGTCGGCCTCGTGCTGGCGTTCGGCTTCGGTGCGCTGGCGCAGCGCCTGCGCGTCTCGCCGCTGGTCGGTTACCTCCTCGCCGGCGTCGTGATGGGCCCGTTCACGCCGGGCTTCGTTGCGGACCAGAACATCGCCCATGAACTGGCCGAGATCGGCATCATTCTTCTGATGTTCGGCGTCGGACTGCATTTCTCGCTGAAGGATCTGCTCTCGGTGCGCGCGATCGCGGTGCCCGGCGCGGTGGTGCAGATATCGGCGGCGACGCTGATGGGCGTCGCGATGGGCTGGATGATGGGCTGGAGCGTCGGCAAGGGCATCATGTTCGGTCTCGCGTTGTCCACGGCGTCGACGGTGGTACTGCTCCGCGCCATGCAGGAGCGGCGGCTGATCGAAACCGAACGCGGCCGCATCGCGGTCGGCTGGCTGATCGTCGAGGACATCGTCATGGTGCTGACGCTGGTGCTGTTGCCGGCGACCGCGGGACTGCTGAACGGCGAGGCAAGCGCCGGCACCGATTGGGCTGTGCTGGCGTGGCCGCTCGCACTGACGCTCGGCAAGGTCGCGGCGTTCGTCGTGTTCATGCTGGTGGTCGGCCGCCGCGTGATCCCGTGGATCCTGCATTACGTCGCGCATACCGGTTCGCGCGAACTGTTCCGCCTCGCGGTGTTCGCCATCTCACTCGGCGTGGCATTCGGGGCAGCGGTCCTGTTCGATGTCTCGTTTGCGCTAGGTGCATTCTTCGCCGGCATGATTTTGAGCGAATCCGAACTCAGCCAGCGCGCCGCCAACGAAACCCTGCCGCTGCGCGATGCCTTCGCCGTGCTGTTCTTCGTCTCGGTCGGCATGCTGGTCGATCCCGCGATCATCGTGAACGAACCGCTGCCGCTGCTGGCGACGCTGTTCATCATCCTGTTCGGCAAATCGCTTGCCGCATTCGTCATCGTCCGGCTGTTTGGGCATCCGACTTCGACGGCGCTGACGATTTCGGCAAGCCTTGCGCAGATCGGCGAATTCTCCTTCATCCTCGTCAGTCTCGGCGTCAGCCTGTCGCTGATGACCGAGCGCGGCCGCGATCTGGTGCTGGCGGGCGCCATCATATCGATCATGCTGAACCCCATGTTCTTCGCCGTGCTCGACCGGATTCTCACGCGCCGGAAAGAAGAGGCCGCGCCGTCGCGCAAGACCGGCGCTCCGCTGCGCGAGCCGCTGCGGACCTCGACCCAGCACGATCATGTGGTTCTGGTCGGTCACGGCCGGGTCGGCCGCGTGGTGGCGCATGCGCTTCGGGCGATCAACACGCCGCTATTGGTGATCGAGGACAACCCCGGCGCGATCGAACAGCTCGTGCAGGAGGGCGTCGAGGTCATCAAGGGTAACGCCGCGGCGCCGGACATGCTGCAGGCGGCGAATGTCGGCGCGGCGAGGGGGCTGTTGGTGGCGATCCCCGATGCCTTCGAAGGCGGCCAGATCGTCGCCAAGGCACGTGCCGTCAGCGCGAGCCTGCCGATCATCGCGCGGGCGCACTCCGAGGAGGAGATTGCGCACCTGAAGTTCCACGGCGCGACGTCGGTCATCATGGGCGAAATGGAAATCGCACGCGCCATGCTGGCGCTGCTTGAGGTCGATCGGGCGGCAGCACCGGCGACAGATGCCGGCACGCCGACGGCGGCATGATCAGGCGAGGGGCGTTTCGCGCGAGGCCAGCAGCCGGCGCGTGGCGTCCGGAATTGGCGCCGGGCGATGGGTGCGCTGATCGGTGTTGACCCAGACGATTTCACCCGTGGCCAGAACATCGTCCTGCCCTTTGGGGAAAATTCCGAGTTCGAACACGAGGCTCGAACTGCCGATGCGCGCCACCCGCACGCCGACGTCGAGCTCCTGGTCGAAACGGATCGGCGCCTTGTATTCGACCACCGCCTTGACGACATGGAAATCCATGCCCGTCTTCCGGGCATCGGCGTATTGGTCGTAGCCGAGCGCACGGAAAAATTCGGTGATCGCGGTGTCGTAGTAGGTCAGATAATGGGCGTTGAACAGCACGCCCTGGCCGTCGATCTCCGAATATCGCACACGGAAGGGATGAAAGAAGACGAACTGATCTCTGGTCATGGTCTTTCGGAGCTCCTGCGACCGGGACTCGATGATGGTTCGGCGCATCCGGTACATGGCATGTGTCGCGCGTGGAACGCCAGCGCGATGGACATCCAGCGATGGCCGCTGTCGCGCAGACGCGGCGTCCTGCGCCGTGGCGTTTCCGGCAGATGCAAGCCGCTTCGCCTGACCATGAATCATGTTAGGCTCGGCCGTTCATCCAACGCTGGAGGCCAACGTGGCAGATAATCGGAAGAAGACGGGCAAGGCCGATCGTGCCCGCGTCAGTACGAAGGAAAAGTATGAGGTTGCGTACGAGGCCAAAAAGATGGGGGTCAGCAAGGCGGACGTCATGAAGGCCGCGCGCAAGGTCGGTTCGATGCGCAAGGACATCGAAGCCGAACTGAAGCGAATGAAGAAAAAGACCGGAGCTTCGGACCGCGCCCGCGTCAGTACCAGGCAGAAATACGAAGTCGCTTACGAGGCCCGCAAGATGGGCGTCCGAGCGGCAGACGTGATCGCAGCGGCAAAGAAGGTCGGCCCGATGCGCAAGGCGATCGAGGCCGAACTGCGGCGAACCGGCAAGGCCAAGAAAGCGAAGAAAGCCGCAAAGAAGGCTGCCAGGAAGACCGTGAAGAAAAGCGCGGCCAGGACGGCTGCGAAAAAGAAAACCCGGAAGACCGCCCGGAAGAGGTAGGGCGAGCCGGCACGCGACGTAAAACGTAAAAAAAGGCGCGGAGATGATCCGCGCCTTTTGTCGGTGAACCGGACCCGGCAGTCTGGCTTCAGGCCGCCATGGCCTTTTCGAGGTTCTCCGCCACCTTGTCGAGGAATCCGGTGGTGGAGAGCCAGCGCTGGTCGGCGCCGACCAGAAGCGCGAGATCCTTGGTCATGTAGCCGGATTCGACCGTCTGCACGCAGACCTTCTCGAGGGTGTCGGCGAACTTGGCGAGCGCGGGGTTGTTGTCGAGCTTGGCGCGATGGCTGAGGCCGCGGGTCCAGGCGAAGATCGACGCGATCGAGTTCGTCGACGTCTCCTTGCCCTTCTGATGCTCGCGATAATGCCGGGTCACGGTGCCATGCGCGGCTTCCGCTTCCACCGTCCTGCCATCGGGAGTGAGCAGCACCGAGGTCATGAGACCCAGCGAGCCGTAGCCCTGCGCCACGGTGTCGGACTGCACATCGCCATCGTAGTTCTTGCAGGCCCAGACGTAGCCGCCGGACCACTTCAGCGCCGACGCCACCATGTCGTCGATCAGGCGGTGCTCGTAGGTCAGGCCCTTGGCCTCGAATTCCTTCTTGAACTCGCGGTCGTAGATGTCCTGGAAGATATCCTTGAAGCGGCCGTCGTAGACCTTGAGGATGGTGTTCTTGGTCGAAAGATAGACCGGATAGCCGCGCAGCAAACCGTAGTTGAACGAGGCGCGGGCGAAGTCGGTGATGGAATCGTCGAGATTATACATTTCCATCGCCACGCCGGCGCCGGGAGCCTTGAAGACTTCCCTTTCGATCACCGTGCCATCCTCGCCGACGAACTTCAGCGACAGCGTGCCCTTGCCGGGGAACTTGATGTCGGTGGCGCGATACTGGTCGCCATAGGCATGGCGGCCGATGATGATCGGCTTGGTCCAGCCGGGAACCAGCCGCGGCACGTTCTTGCAGATGATCGGCTCGCGGAAGATGCAGCCGCCCAAAATGTTGCGGATGGTGCCGTTCGGCGACTTCCACATCTGCTTGAGGCCGAACTCCTTCACCCGCGCTTCGTCGGGAGTGATGGTGGCGCACTTCACGCCGACGCCGACCTTCTTGATGGCGTTGGCCGCATCGATGGTGACCTGATCGTCGGTCTTGTCGCGGTATTCCATCCCGAGGTCGAAATACATCAGGTCGATATCGAGGAACGGATGAATCAACTTGTCTTTGATGTATTGCCAGATGATCCGGGTCATCTCGTCGCCGTCGAGTTCGACGACGGGGTTGGTCACCTTGATTTTTGCCATGAGGATCGGGCCTTTGGAGTCGGGCTGGAGGGGTGGAATGATGGCCCGGGCTATAGCACCGCGATGGCTCCGGCGGAAGCCGAACAGGCTGCATTACAGCGCTGATTTTTCAGATGTTCTGGCTGCGGCCGGACGGGCGAGGGCGCCGGCTCGCGCGTCAATTCGGCCGGAGTCCATAAGCCTATTATTTTACTTGGAAAAACGTCGTATAGGCGCAGTTGTAAATCCGGCGTCCGATCCATCAGTGGCGTCGTCGTCGGGTGCTGACAGGGGAAGTGGAGACAGATGTCCGGCACGGACAGGACCAAAACCGGGATCGCGCATGTCGGCCCGACCGTCATCCTGGTCGAGCCGCAGCTCGGCGAGAACATCGGCATGGCCGCGCGCGCCATGGGCAATTTCGGCCTGACCCGGATGCGGATCGTCAACCCGCGCGACGGCTGGCCCAATATCGCGGCCCAGCGCGCGGCGGCGGGCGCCGACCACATTCTCGACCATGTCGAGCTGTTCGACACCGTCGCCGCGGCGGTCGCCGACTGCACCTTGCTGTTCGCGACCACCGCGCGCGCCCACGATCAGGCCAAGCCCGTGGTGGCGCCCGAGGCCGCGGCTGCCGAGGCAGCGGCGCAGGTCGCTGCCGGCGGCCATGCCGGCATCCTGTTCGGGCGTGAGCGCGCCGGGCTCCTGAATGAAGAAGTGGCGATGGCCGACCGCATCATCACCTATCCCGTCAATCCCGGCTTCGCCTCGCTGAACCTCGCCCAGGCGGTGCTGCTGATGGGCTACGAGTGGTTCAAGCTGGTCACGCGCGGCGAACTGCCGTTCGCGATGCCAGAGCGTTCCGAGCGCGCCTCGCAGCATCAGATGGAGGCGTTCTTCCAAAACCTCGTCGCCGAGCTCGACAAGGTCGAGTTCCTGCGGCCGGCCGAGAAGCGCGACACCATGCTGGTGAACCTGCGCAACATTTTTACCCGCATGGAGCCGACCAAGCAGGACATGCACACGCTCCACGGCGTGGTGATGGCGATCGCGGAAGGCCGCAAGGGCCCCGCCAAGGGCGGCGTGCTCGACGGCGCGCAGGCGACGCGGCTGCGCGCGCTGCTGGCCGAGCAGGGCACCGGGAACGCGGCGACCGGCAACGAGAGCAGTTCGCTGCGCGGGCTGGCGCGGCTGCTCCGCCGCAACCCGACCGACGCCGAGCGCATCCTGTGGCAGGCGCTGACCCGCGACCGTCGCTTCGCGGGGCAATTCAAGCGGCAGACGCCGGTCGGGCGGCACATTCCGGATTTCGTCTCGTTCACGCAGCGCGTCGCGATCGAACTGGTGAACGCCAGCGAGAGCGAGGCCATCGCAAAGGACCGCGCCGCGCGCGCCGCGTGGCTCGCCGAACGCGGCTATCGCGTGGTGGAGATCGAGGCCGTGGCGGTGGAAGCCGATCTGGCGCGGGTGCTGGACGGGTTGGCGGGGAGGATGGGGGAGAGAGACGGGGCGAGGTCGTAAGGGCGGTGCGCCACACGCGACCTTGCCGTCGCAACCCGTCCCGCTATCATCCAGGCATCCGATAGCCGTCCACACGAGCCAAGGTCGAACCATGAGTCTGCGCAGCGTGGACCTCGCCAGGAAGCTGATCCAATTTCGCTCGCTGAACCCGCCGGGCGAGGAAAAGGCATGCATCGAATTCCTGGCGGATCTGCTGGCGAAAGCGGGCCTTGAGGTCGAGACCCACGCATTCGCCCCCGGCCGCCCGTCGATCGTCGCGCGATCGCGCGGCACAGGCAGCGGCGATCCTTTGGCGTTCACCGGCCACGTCGACGTCGTGCCGCTGGGAGAGAAGCCGTGGACGGTTGAGCCCTTTGCTGGAGAGATTCGGGACGGAAAGCTGTTCGGGCGCGGAGCGAGCGACATGAAGGCCGGCGTCGCAGCTTTCGTGGCCGCGACAATCGCTGAAACCGAAGGCAAACCGCCGCTCAAGCGCGGCATCACACTGGTGATTACGGCCGGCGAGGAGACTGGATGCGAGGGAGCCTTCCATCTCGCGAGGAAAGGCGTCCTCGGACCAGCCGAGCTGTTGATTGTCGCCGAGCCAAGTTCGAATCTCCCGATCATCGCCCACAAGGGTTCGGTGAGACTGCGTATCACCGCCAAGGGCCGAACCGCTCATTCCTCCATGCCGGAACTGGGCGAGAACGCGATCTACAAGGTCGCCGAGTGGATACGCCGCATCAATATGCATCGATTTCCGGTCGAGCCGCATCCGCTGCTGGGCAGCACCACGAGTTCGGTGACCACCGTCTTCGGCGGCCAGAACATCAATTCGGTTCCGGATTCGGCTGGTTTCACGGTGGATTTTCGTACAATTCCCGCTCACGAACACGCGATGTTGGTTGCCGATGTTCAGCGCTTGTGCGGAGACGAGGCGACGATCGAGGTCGTCACGGACTTCAAGGGATTCGCGACTGATTCGGACAATCGCAGCATTCAGCCGCTGATGGCGATTCTCGAATCCAGGTTGGGTGAGCGGCCCCAACCTACCGGCGCGCCCTATTTCACCGATGCGTCGGCGCTCGTTCCCGGCTTCAATAACGTTGCGACGGTGGTGATTGGACCCGGCGAAGCTGCGCAATGTCATCAGACCGACGAGTTTTGCCATGTTCAGCAGATCGAGGATGCATTCAGCATCTACCGATCGTTGATCCGGCATTTGTGCGCGTGACCGGCGCGTCGGTTCGCCCAGAAGGAACCGCCCCGCCGGAACGGTCCGCGTTCTCGTTTGGTCTGCCTACCCCTTCTTCCTCGCGCCCCTTGGCCGCAGCGCCGGATGATCCTCCACCGGCGTATTCGCGTCGATCACGAGGTCCAGCGCCTCCTGCGGGGCGGCATCTGTGTCCACACCGCCGCGGCGCATCTCCTTCAGTGCGCCTCGGATGGCTTGCTTGCGCGAGGCCCATTCGAATCCGGTCATTCCGCGCCCCGGCGATCGGAATCTGCCGCGCCGTCCCATCGCCTCGAGCCGCGCCATCTTCACCACCTGAAGCGCCTGCATCAGCTTGTCGAGATCGACGCCCGGCGTCTCTTCCAACTCCCGGATCATGCGCTCGGCGAGAGCCCGCAGTCGTTCCGCCAGTTTGCGCAGCTTGAGGCGGCGACCAGCCCGCGCCGTCGGCATCATGTCGTTCGCGCGGGGAGCAAATGGCGGCCGCTGCCAGCCGCCGTCGCGCACCCAGTTGGTGATGTTCGGCTTCGCCACGCCGGTTTTCAAAGCGATCTCGCGATAGCTCAGCGTGGTGCCGACGATCAGGCGGCGCACCGACTCGACGGTCGCATCGGTGTGAGGTCCTCCTTTCCGGCGCCCCACGATTGCCGGCGGCCCTTCCGCCGGTTCGTCAGGTTCGACCCGGAGGCGGGTGAGGACGGGTGGGATGTGAGGTCGGAGCATAAATCGGAATATAATCCTATAAATATCTAAAGACAAGTCGAAGCCAGCGAAATCGAAAAAATTTGGATTTCGGCCCGTCATGGCCGGATTCCGGCCATCGACGCCTTGATGGGACAGGCAGCAAGGAAGACATGGGTGGCCGGGACAAGCCCGCCAGGACGAAAATTGGACGTGACGAAATTGGGCGCGGCCGCGGCCAGAACAATTCGGGCGCCGCTGTGAGCGACGTCCGGATCGATTTTTTCTCAGAGGTGAGGGCTCAGATGCCGGCCATTAGATGCCCGCCTTCACCTGGGCGACGGCTTCGGCCATCAACTGGTCCATCTTGGCGCGGACCTGTTGCTCGGTGACGCCTTTGCCGGCGAGGTCGGTGGTGACCTTGTGCAGCACGTCCTTGTCGCCGGCTTCCTCGAAATCGGCGGCGACGACTTCCTTGGCGTAGGCGGCGGCCTCGTCGCCGCTCTTGCCGAGTTGTTCCGCGGCCCACAGGCCGAGCAGCTTGTTGCGGCGGGCCCCGGCCTTGAACTTCTGCTCTTCATCGAGCGCGAACTTCTTCTCGAAACCTTCCTGGCGCTTGTCGAATGATGTGCTCATGGCCCCTTACGTCCGTTTTCCTGCTGGCGGAGGTGCCAAATCGGCAGGCTGCCGGCCACATTGCCGCGACCGGTCCGACATCCTAGATAATGAGGGGCCGATCCGGGAACAACGGACGCAAGGTCGCAGGCAAAGGGTAAAACTTCGCTGCGGGTCGCCGGCCTTGATTGTGCTGGCTAGCCTGATCGGTTAGGTTGCGGGCAGGCTCGGTTCTCGTTCTGTTTCGCCATTCCCGAGCCTTCAAGGCAGCTCCGCCGTGGGCCGAATCTGTCATAAGGAGCGCCCAATTCCATGGATTTCAACAACTCACGGTACATCCCCATGAGCCGTCGACGTCGCATTTACGAAGGCAAGGCCAAGGTTCTGTATGAAGGGCCGGAGCCGGGCACCCTGATCCAGCATTTCAAGGACGACGCGACCGCGTTCAATGCCAAGAAGCACCAGGTGATCGAGGGCAAGGGCGTCCTCAACAACCGGATTTCGGAATACCTGTTCCAGCACCTCAACGATATCGGGGTGCCGACGCATTTCATCCGCCGGCTTAACATGCGCGAGCAGTTGATCCGCGAGGTCGAGATCGTGCCGCTCGAGGTCGTGATCCGCAACGTCGCGGCGGGCTCGCTGTCGCAGCGGCTCGGGATCGAGGAGGGCACCCAGCTCCCGCGCTCGATCATCGAGTTCTATTACAAGAACGACCAGCTCAACGACCCCATGGTGTCGGAAGAGCACATCACGGCGTTCGGCTGGGCGACGCCCCAGGAGATCGACGACATCATGGCGCTGGCGATCCGCGTGAATGACTTCCTCACCGGGCTGTTCCTGGGCATCGGCATCCGCCTCGTCGATTTCAAGATGGAATGCGGCCGGCTGTTTGAAAATGAAATGATGCGGATCATCGTCGCCGACGAGATTTCGCCGGACTCGTGCCGGCTGTGGGACATCAAGTCCAACGAGAAGCTCGACAAGGATCGCTTCCGCAGGGATCTCGGCGGCGTGCTCGAGGCCTATACCGAGGTGGCCAAGCGGCTCGGCATCCTGATGGAGAACGAGCGGCCGGTCGGCGCAGGACCGGTGCTGGTGAAGGGATGATTTAATCCGTCTTCCGGGCGCGCGTGCTTCGCGCGCGAACCACAGATGTGCAATTGCACATCGGGGAATCCGGATGTTATTGGCGAGATTCCGGATCGATCCGCTGCGCGGATCGTCCGGAATGACGAGGACAGGAATGAAAGCACGCGTCACCGTTACATTGAAAGCCGGCATCCTCGACCCGCAGGGCAAGGCCATCGAGGGAGCGCTGAAGTCGCTCGGCGTCGACGGCATCGCCAGCGTCAGGCAAGGCAAGGTGTTCGATATCGAACTCGCCGGCGACGACAAGGCGAAGGCGGAAGCCGCATTGAAGGATGCCGCCGACAAGCTGCTCGCCAATACCGTCGTCGAGAACTACCGGGTCGAAGTGCTGAGCTGAGCCAACGCCGATGAAATCCGCGATCCTCGTCTTTCCCGGCATCAATCGCGAGCGCGACATGGCGCGCGCGCTGAAGCTGATCTCGGGCCACGAGCCCGCGATGGTCTGGCACGCCGAGACATCGTTGCCCGAGGGCACCGATCTCGTGGTGGTGCCCGGTGGCTTCTCCTACGGCGACTACCTGCGCTGCGGCGCCATCGCGGCGCGCGCGCCGGTGATGGACGCGGTGCGCAGGTTCGCAGGCGATGGCGGTCTCGTGCTGGGCGTCTGCAACGGATTCCAGATTCTCTGCGAGTCCGGCCTGCTGCCGGGCATCCTGATGCGCAATGCGCGGCTGAAATTCATCTGCCATGACGTGCACCTGCGCGTCGAACGTTCCGATACGCCGTTCACGCGCGGCTACAATGCCGGGCAGGTGATCCGCGTGCCGGTGGCGCATGGCGAGGGCAATTATGCTGCGGATGAGGAGACGATCCGCCGGCTCGAAGGTGACGGCCGCGTGCTCTACCGCTACTGCTCGGCCTCGGGCGAGGTCGGCGACACCCACAACATCAACGGCGCCGCGCAATCGATCGCCGGCATCGTTTCGGAAAAGGGCAACGTGCTCGGCATGATGCCGCATCCGGAAAATCACGTCGAGGACATCATGGGCTGCACCGACGGCCGCGGCCTGTTCGCGGGCCTCGTCGCGCATCTGGAGCGGGCGGCGTAGCCGGCGCCACTCCTCGCAACGACCCGTCAGTGGCTGTCCGCGATTTCCGTCGGCGCCGCCTTCCGCTTCACCCGCTTGATCGTGCCAGAGAACGTGAACAGCCGCCGCTCGCCGCTGGTCAGGTCAGGACGCCGCGCAGAAAGATCAGCGAGCCGCCGGCGCGGGTGATTTCGCCATCGCATTCGATTCTGTCGCCCTCGCGCGCGGCGTCGAGGAATTCGCAGGCGAAGGCGACGGTGACGCCAGGTCCCTCGAGTTCGGGCGAGGCGATCGCGAACAGGCAGTAGTCTGCGAAGGTCATGTAGCAGCCGCCATGGACATTGCGCATGCCATTGAGGTGCTTCTTCTCGACCCGGAAGGCGCAGCGGACATTGCCGTTTTCGTCGATCCGGTGCCAGAACGGGCCGTTGTTGGATTCGAAGGAATCCCGGCTCCAGGTCCGCCATCCCGCGAATTCTCCTTCGGTGGCGATCAGGAGGTCGGGACGCCGGCGGGGCACTTTGGGCGGAACGACATTCACGGTTCTGGCTTCCTCATGGGTTGCGGCAGCGTCTTAAAACCGATCCGGCGGAGGGGTGCAATCCCGCGACGGGATAACCAGCTATGAACCCGGAATCCGCCCATAAAAGCCTTTTCCCGCCCGTCCGATCTCCCTAATAAGGGGCTGAAATCGTCTCCAGGATCCCATGAATCGCAACGAACCCCAGATCACACCCGATCTCGTCGCCGCGCACGGCCTCAAGCCGGACGAGTACGAGCGCATCCTGAAGTTGATCGGCCGGGTGCCGAGCTTCACCGAACTCGGCATCTTCTCCGCGATGTGGAACGAGCATTGCTCGTACAAATCCTCGCGCATCCATCTGCGCGGGCTGCCGACCAAGGCGCCATGGGTGATCCAGGGGCCAGGCGAGAACGCCGGCGTCATCGACATCGGCGACGGGCAGGCCGTGGTCTTCAAGATGGAGAGCCACAACCATCCGAGCTACATCGAGCCGTACCAGGGCGCGACCACCGGCGTCGGCGGCATTCTGCGCGACGTCTTCACCATGGGGGCGCGGCCGATCGCGTGCCTCAACGCGCTGAGCTTCGGCGACCCCGCGCATCCGAAGACCCGGCATCTGGTGTCGGGCGTTGTGGCTGGGGTCGGCGGTTACGGCAACTCGTTTGGGGTGCCGACCGTCGGCGGGCAGGTGCGTTTCCACACCCGCTACGACGGCAACATTCTGGTCAACGCCATGGCGGTCGGTCTCGCCGACGCCGACAAGATTTTCTATGCGGCGGCGTCAGGCGTGAACATGCCGATCGTTTATCTCGGCTCCAAGACCGGCCGCGACGGCATCCACGGCGCCACGATGGCGTCGGCGGAATTCGACGACGACAGCGCGGAAAAGCGTCCGACCGTTCAGGTCGGCGATCCCTTCGCCGAAAAGCTGCTGCTGGAAGCTTGCCTGGAGATCATGGAAGCCGGCTGCGTCATCGCGATCCAGGACATGGGCGCGGCAGGGCTGACCTGCTCGGCGGTGGAGATGGGCGCCAAGGGCGACCTCGGCGTCGATCTTGATCTCGATAGCGTGCCGACGCGTGAGCAGGGCATGAGCGCCTACGAGATGATGCTCTCGGAATCGCAAGAGCGCATGCTGATGGTGCTCAAGCCCGAGAAGGAAAAGGAAGCCGAGGCGATCTTCAAGAAGTGGGGACTGGACTTCGCGGTGGTCGGCTACACCACGCCGTCGAAGCGGTTCGTGGTGAAGCACGGCGGCGACGTGATGGCGGACTTGCCGATCAAGGAACTCGGCGACGAGGCACCCGTCTACGACCGGCCGCACGTGCCGTCGCCGCAACTGCCGGTCATCCACGCGCGCGATATCGCCGCGCCGATGCCGGTGGCGGATGCGCTGGAGAAACTGATCGCGACTCCCGAATTGTGCTCGAAGCGCTGGGTGTGGGAGCAGTACGACCACGTCATCGGCGGCAACACGGTGCAGCGCCCCGGCGGCGATGCGGCCGTGGTGCGCGTGCAGGACGGGCCGAAGGGCCTCGCGCTCACCGTCGACGTGACGCCGCGCTATTGCGAGGCCGATCCGTTTGAAGGCGGCAAGCAGGCGGTGGCGGAAGCCTGGCGCAACATCACCGCAGTCGGCGGCCGGCCGCTGGCCATCACCGACAACCTGAATTTCGGCAATCCGGAACGGCCGGAGATCATGGGTCAGTTCGTCGGCTGCCTGAAGGGCATTTCGGCGGCTTGTACGGCGCTGGATTTCCCGGTCGTGTCCGGCAACGTCTCGCTCTACAACGAGACCCGAATTTTAGGGGAAGAATTGGGTCGCGGCATCCTGCCGACGCCATCGATCGGCGGCGTCGGGCTGCTCGACGATTTCACCAAATCCGCCTCGCTGGCGTTCAAGGCGGAAGGCGAGTGCATCCTCCTGATCGGCGAGACCAAGGGCTGGCTCGGTCAGTCGGTTTACCTGCGCGATGTCTGCGGCCGTGAGGAGGGCGCGCCGCCCCCGGTCGATCTCGCGGCCGAGAAGCGCAATGGCGACGTCGTGCGCGGCATGATCCATGCGGGCACCGCGACGGCCGTCCACGACATTTCCGACGGCGGCCTTCTGGTCGCACTTGCGGAAATGGCGATGGCGGGTGGCCTCGGCGCTGTGCTCGATGCGGCGCCGGATTCAATCGTGCCGCATGCGTGGTGGTTCGGCGAGGATCAGGCGCGCTATGTCGTGACGGTGCATGAAAAGGATTTGCTGGGCGTCTTCACCAAGCTCAGGGCGGTCGAGGTTCCCTGCGTCCAGATCGGCCTCACCGGCGGGCAGCACATCGCCATCGCCGGCGAGCGCGCGGTGCACGTCAAGGCGCTGCAGCACGGATTCGAAAGCTGGCTGCCGGACTACATGGCCGGTAAGGGGTGAGATCGAAGCCGGCTGCCGCCATCCGCTTTTTTGTCATGGCCGGATTTATTCCGGCTATCCACGTCTTAATAGCGTCTCCGGAAGAAAGACGGGGATGCCCGCGACGGGCGCGGGCATGACGGTTCTCGTGTTGAGTGCAAGTTGTTCACAGCACGCGGTTCGCGCCCGGGATCTGGCGCAGCGCGGCGGTGGTGCCCCAACTCAGCAGCAGCGTGCCGATGAACGCCACGACCGCCTTGACGATGGCGGGCCAATTGAAGTCGAACATCCAGTATTGCAGCCACAGCACAAAGGCGTAGTGCACGAGAAAGATGCCGTAGGCGTCGTGCTGCAGCGGATCAAGCACGCTCCATCCCGATCGCTTGAAGCGCAGGAAGTAGGCGAGGATCGCGAAAATGATGCCCGCGCTGAAGG
>DASZVY010000104.1:0-2283 GCA_035546855.1 Nitrobacter sp.
TCTACCTGGAGAGGTAGAGGTACCGCAAGCCGAAGCCGCTTGGATTTATCTGGGGCGCTTCTGCTTTCGCCATCTCAACGCTTCGACCAGCAGCACGAAAGCAGGTGTCGGCTGGCGGCGGCTTGGATAGTAGAGATGATAGCCTGAGAACGGCTCGCACCAGTCAGCGAGGACGCGGATAAGTCGTCCATCGGCAAGATGGGGCGCGACCTGACCTTCGGGAAGATAGACCAGCCCGTGACCTTCCAGCGCTGCCTTCAGCATGAGGCTCGAGGTGTTGAACACCAGTTGGCCATCCACGCGGACATTGAGCGCGCGGCCTTTCTTCTCGAATTCCCAGGCATAGAGGCCGCCATGGGTCGGCAGGCGCAGATTGATGCAGTTGTGGCCGGTCAGATCCTGCGGCGTCTTCGGTTGAGGGCGTGAGGCGAAATAGGACGGCGCGCCCGTGACGGCCATGCGCATCTCCGGTCCGATCGGGATCGCGATCATGTCCTTCGCGATCGTCTCGCCCGGCCGCACGCCGGCGTCGAAGCGCTCCGCCACGATGTCGGTCAGGCCATAGTCGGTGACGATCTCGACCTTGATGTCGGGGTACTCGTCCACGATCCCGGCGACGGCTGGCCAGAGAATCGACTCGGCGGCGTGTTCCGATGCCGTCAGGCGGATCGTGCCGGACGGCTTTTCCCGCAGTTCGCTCAAGCCATCCAGTTCCCGACGGATCTCCTCGATGCGTGGTCCGATGGATTGAATGAGCCGCTCGCCCGCTTCGGTCGGCGCGACGCGCCGCGTCGTGCGCGTGAGCAGACGCAAGCCGAGGCGCGCTTCGAGCACGCGGATCGTCTGACTCAACGCCGACTGCGACACCCCGAGGCGCTTGGCGGCGCGGGTGAAATTCCGCTCCTGCGCCACGACCAGAAAGGCGGCCAGATCGTTCAGGCTGTCGCCGGACATTCAGAAGATTTCCTTATTGGTTCATGCACAATCTAGCCCCTAATCGCACATTGTGCGGCGCATTATCTTCTTTTTGAACGGCAAAACTGCAAAAGCAGACGGAGACCGGGATGAAGGAAGTCCTTGCAGCGGCCGCCATCGGCGCGGCCAGTGTCATCCCCGCGCAAGGGGAGACCATCGAAATCCGGACCAATGGCAGCACGCCGGCGATGATCGGAACCGCCGACAATTTCACCGGGCAAGCGGTGATCAGTGCGCTCTATCCGCCCACCGAGATCACGCGCGCAAGTACGGGTCTGGTCAATTTCGCGCCCGGCGCGCGCACGGTCTGGCACACGCATCCAGCCGGCCAGATGCTCATTGTCACCGCTGGTCAGGGCTGGGTGCAGGAAGACGGCAAAGAGCGCCGCGTCATCAACCCCGGCGATGTGGTCTGGATACCCGCCGGCGTGAAGCATTGGCATGGCGCGACCGCGACGAGCCCGATGACGCATATCGCCTTGAGCTACGTGAAAGACGGCAAGAACGTCGACTGGTTAGAGGCCGTCTCCGATGAGCAATACCGCTGACGGGATCGATAAGTGAAAGGCGCCATCATGAAAACCTCGACCGTTCTGGCTTTCGCGCTGTCGATGGGAGCCGTTGACGCTACAGCGCAAACGGGAACGCAAACCGGCAGCCTGTCCCGCGACGACGTGCGCGCGGTCTCGCCCGCACTCGAGCGCTATGCTGACGAGAAGCTGGCCAACGGACTCTGGAAGCGACCGGGTTTGTCGCCGCGCGATCGCAGCATCGTCACAGTCGCCGCGGCTATCACCCGCAACCAGGGCATTCTCCTGCCGGAGCAGTTGAACCTCGCGCTCGACAATGGCGTGAAGCCGGCTGAGATCTCCGAGATCTTCACGCATCTCGCCTTCTACGCCGGCTGGGGCAATGCGATGGCCGCGACGGCGATCGCCAAGGACGTGTTCGAAGCACGCGGCATCGGCGCGGACCAGCTTTCCAAGGCTGTCGTGGATTTCCTGCCGCTCGACGAAAAGGCCGAGGCCGATCGGGCCGCGCGCGTCGAGCAAGGTACGGGACCGGCTTCGCCGGGGCTTGTGCGCGACACGGCCGAGGTGCTGTTCCGGGACCTGTGGCTGCGCCCCGATCTCGCGCCGCGCGACCGCAGCCTGGTCACGGTCAGCGCGCTGATCGCGGCCGGTCAGGTCGAGCAGATTCCCTATCACCTCAACCGCGCGATGGATAACGGACTGACGCGCGCAGAGGCGTCGGAAGTCATTAGCCATCTCGCCTACTACGCCGGATGGCCGAACGCCTTTTCAGCAG
>DASZVY010000105.1:0-52205 GCA_035546855.1 Nitrobacter sp.
GAGCACGAAGCAAGCCGTTAAAACCATTGCGTGCGGAACGCCGGATGTATCGGTGCTTTCGTGGTGACTAACTCGTGCGCTTGTTTTCTATCGCGCATGAGGCTGCGGACGCATTGCGCGTCCGGCGTTCCGCGCGCCCTCGTTGAAAGGGCGCTGGACGATCAGAGCGACGGCGCCCCCGCGCCGCAAACAACAGGGGCGATGAGACATGCCCGGAGGTTCGGATCAATGACAGTGGCGATATTTGTAACGAGCTCCGGAGTGTCCAGCCCCTACTTCGCCATACCGGTGCCGCGGCCCTGTCCGACCGTCGGCGCGCGGCGATCCTTGTTCATCTGCTCGGCCATCTCGAGGTGGTGCTTCAGCGTCGGCAGCGTCTTCTCGGCCCAGGTCTGCAGCATCTTGTTGTCGCCGCCCTTGGCGTAGCGCTCGAACAACGACACCGCATCCTTGTGCGCGCTGACCTGCATCGGATCATAGGTCGCGGCGAATTCGTCGGGCTTCGCGCTGTTGAGATCGTCGAGCTTCTTTTGCGCCGAACTGTCGAGCTTGGTCGGGATCGTCGCCTTCACCTGCCCGCTCCTGACAAACCCCTGAATGTCGTTCGACGTCTTGGTGTGATCGGTAATCATCTGGGCGGCGAATTTCTTTTCCTCGGCGTTGCCCTTCTGCTGCGCGATCTTGGCGGCGGCGATTTCCAGCATGTCGCTGCCGGCGGCTTCCTTGACGAAGTCGGCGGTCGACGGCGCGACGCCGAGCACGGAATTGACGCCGGTTTTCTCGGTGACGGATTCGGCAAATACTGCGCCGGTCAACAGGGTGGTGGCGGCGAGTGCGATCAGGATGGTCTTCATGGCGGGAACCTCGGGTTGTCGAAAGCCGCGCGCCGCACGTGCTGCGCGACGGGAGCCCGCAGCGATCAGGCGCGATCGTTGCAGCGACAACGGCGCGGGACGCGCGAGGTTCCGGGCGCGGCAAGCGAGACGCGATGCCCGCGGCGGCGTCCCGCGACTGGGGTTGATCGTCGCATGAGACCCATGGATAGTCCGCCATGCGCGGGGCGTTTCGCGCCATCTTGTCGATCAGGGGAATACGATGAAAACAGCAACGATTTTAGTGAGCGCGATCATCGTCGTCACGTCGACGCTCGCCCACGCGGCCGGCACCCCGGAGCAACGGCGGGCCTGCCGGGCCGATGCGATGCGGCTGTGCCGGCAATTCGTTCCGCGCGTTGCGGAAATCACCCGGTGCATGGAGCGGAACAGCGCAAAGCTGACGCCGGCCTGCCGGGCGCAGTTCAAATAGCCGCACTAGTAGCCGAGCTTCGGATACCAGCCGGCGCCGCGCCCTTCCTGCGTGGTGTCAAGCAGCGTCCACAGCGGATCGGGGTCGGGCGCCCCGCGCGGATCCTGGCCGGGATCGGCCATCGCCATGCTCATCTCCGCACTCCAGAAATGGCGGATCGTGCCGTCACGCCGGGTGAACACGTTCCACGCGGGAATATCGGCATCATCCTCGCTGACATAGTCGCGGGTATAGTCGCCGCTCATGTCGGAATAGAGCGGCAGGTGGTGCCATCCCCGCGCAGCCTTGAACTCCACAAGACGTGTGATCGGCGAGCGCGCCACGACGGCCAGCGCCACGCGCTGGGCAATATCCGGCACCTTGTGATCCCAGCTTGCGAGCAGCGAGGTGCACATCGGGCATGGCGCGCTGCGCTGCGGGCCGAACATATAGCTGTAGATCACGAGCGACGGCTTGTCCCCGAACAGATCCGCGAAAATGACCGGGCCATTCTCGCCGATAAACGCATAGGGCTTCGTCACCTCCCCGCCCGGCGGCAGGGCGCGGCGCATCTCGGCGACGCGTTCGATGTGACGGCGCAATTCGATCTCCTCGGCGAGCAGCGCATTGCGGGCGCGGCGATAGGCCTCGCTCTCGTTGGGGCGGCGCGCGGGATTGGCGCGTGCGAGTTCGGTCGCGGATGTCAGGCCTGGTTTTTCCATGGAAACATCTCCCATCCTCGAAGGGTGTCAGACTGCAAGACGTTCCGGAACAGGCCGATCCGACATATCGGCCGAGGCAGGGCGATTATTTTTCGACCTTCGGTCGCAGTTCCGGCGGCGGCGAGCGGTCAAGCACATCGCCCGTCGGCCCTTCCAACAGGTCGACCTGGTAGGTCTCGATCACCAGCGGCCCACGCTTGCGCTGCAGTTCGGCGACGGTCTCGACGTGGGCGAAGGTGTCTTTCATCCACTGTTCGTTCGGCTTCGGCTCGTCGATATAAAGCAGCTTGCCTTTCAGCAGCGCCGGGTCGGGTTCGGGCAGATTGACCCAGCGGATGCGCTCGCCGCGTTCGACGACGCACGTTCCCTTCGGAAGATAGAAGGCAAGCCAGCTCGTGGTGCCGTAGTCCTGCGCCAGCACGCAGGTCGCGCCGGTGCGTTCGCGCACGGTCTCGATCCGGGCGGCTAGGTCACGCCATCCGACGCCGATGCTGCGAACGCTGGCGTCGCGCCGATACCCGGACAGCAATCCGGTATTGGCCTGCAATGTCAGCGCCGCGAACATCACGATGCCGAGCGGCGCAGCCCAGCGGCTGCAGAAATCGGCGAGCCGCTGCGCAGGCGGCGACCAGCGCGTCACGGTGGCGGCGACGGCCGCGGCCAGCGCCAGCGCCGGATAGATCGGCGCGAACCAGTTGGCCTCGACGCGGCTGTGCAGGGAATGAGCGATGAAATAGATCACGATGACCCAGACCATCACGCTGATCAGCACGCGCGCCGCGTATGCGCCGTCTTTGCGTTGGATGAGCGCGGAAAGACCCATCGCGGCCAGGATGAAGACCAGCGGCGTCGCGAACGCGATCTGCGTCGGAACGAGTTCGATGATGTAGCGCGCCGTGAGGCCATCGATGCGGGCCCGGCCGAACTGCTTGATGAAGGAAACCCACTGGTGATCGGCGTTCCAGAGAATCACCGGAGAAAACAAGACAAAGGCAATCACGCCCCCGAGATAGGGCCACGGCGAGATCAGCCAACGCCGCAGCTTCGGCACCAGCACGAGCCAAAGCAGGATCGATGGGCCGAGGAAGAGCGCCGTGTATTTCGAGAGCAGCGCGGCGCCGACCGCGGCACCGACCGCAAGCCACCAAATGCCTCGCCCGGTCACAAGCACCTCGGCGAGACACAGCAAAACGAAGCTCGATGTCACCATCAGCGGCGCGTCCGGCGTCACGATCAATGTCCCGACCGCGACCATCAAGGTCACGTTGAGCAGGATCGCCGCGCTCGATGCCATGCGGCGGCTGCCGAACAGCAGCATCGCCGTGCGATAGACGGCCCACGACATCGGCAACGCCAGGAGGATCGACACCAGGCGCACGCCGAACGCGGTATCTCCCGCGAGCATGGTGCCAAGACGGATCACCAGCGCGACCATCGGCGCGTGATCGTAGTATCCTCCCGCGAGGTGCTTCGACCAGGTCCAGTAGTAGGCTTCGTCGAACGTCAGCGGCGTGAAGGCAGCGCAGACCAGCCGCAGCGCGACCAGCGCGACAACCGTCAGGATGGTATCGCGGACCAGCCGCGTGTCGCTCCGGCTCATGAGGGACTATCGTTTACGCCAGACGAACAGGCTGGAGACGGCGTAGTTCCAGACCACGCCCATCAGCGCGCCGGCGGCGCCCGCCAGCCACCAGATCGGCTCTTGATCGTAAACGGAAAACGCCACGCCGACATTGGCGAGCAGACCGACGCTGCACACGACGTAAAACATCAAGAGGCCGCCCAGGATGTGCCATCCTTTCAGCCGCTGGTCGCGATAGGTCAGGAAATTGTTGAGCAGGAAATTGCTCGTCATCGCCAGGATCGCGCCGCAGGCCTGCGCGTGCGGGAACGGCCACCGCAAAACCTGAAGCGCAAGGAAGAGTCCCGTGAAGTGTACGACGACGCCGATCGATCCGACCAGCGCGAACAACAGGAAGCGCAGCGAGATCGCATCATGCGTGAGCTTCGCCAGAACGAGACCGAGGAAATCGAGCGCGACCATGGAGTCGAGCTTGCTTTCGCCGTGCAGCCGCGAGCCGAACGTGTAGGGAATTTCCCTCACGCGCAAATCGCCATGCGCCGTGGCGACGACATCGAGCAGAATCTTGAATCCCTGCGTCGACAACTGCGGTGCGACCTGCTCGAAGCGATCACGGCGGATCATGAAGAAACCGCTCATGGGATCGGCCACCTCGATGCGCAACAGGCGCCGGGCGACCGACGTCGCCAACAGACTGAAACCCGCGCGCTGCTTGTTGAAGCTGTCGGCGCTGCCGCCCTCGATATATCGGCTACCCACCACGAGGTCGGCCGCGCCGCTCTCCAGAAGCGCCAACATCTTCGGCAGTTGCGTTTCGTCGTGCTGCAGATCGGCATCCATCACGGCGGCACACGGCGCGCTCGAGGCCAGAATACCCTCGATGCAGGCGCCGGACAGGCCCCGCCGTCCGATCCTTCGGATGCAGCGAACGCGCGGGTCTTGTGCAGCGAGCTGCCGCACGACGTCCCAGGTGCCATCGGGCGAGTTGTCGTCCACATAAATGACCTCCCAGGCGAGGCCTGCGAGCGCGGCCTCCAGCTTGCGAAACAGCGCCAGCACGTTGTCGCGTTCATTGAAGGTCGGCACCACCACCGAAAGCCGGGGCATGGCTGCTGTCGTTGCTGCGGGATGGACCGGCCCCGGTCTGACGGCTTCATTCATGGGGCCAGCATATATCCGCGGTGGCTGGCGCTGCCAAGGCACACCAGTCGGCTCAAGACGTGAAATGTATGAAAAATAGCCCTGAAACGCCACCGGCCACGAACAACATGGCGTGCGTACATCCGGCACGTTCCGTTATTCTGTGGCCGTCCGGCGATGGAGCGGGGGCTTCAACATCGCCGGCAGGGATGAGATAGGTAGCCTTCAGTCATTTGCAAGAGGCAGCCCGTATGGCGACCAGATCAGGCGACATCTACATCGGAATTGGCGGATGGACGTTCGCGCCGTGGCGCGGCGTGTTTTACCCGGAGAAACTGACGCAGGCGAAGGAACTCCAGTATGCCGCGTCCAAGCTGACCTCGATCGAGATCAACGGCACCTATTACGGATCGCAGAAGCCCGACAGCTTTCGCAAATGGGCGCGCGAGGTTCCGGACGGGTTCGTCTTTTCCCTGAAAGGACCGCGGTTCGCGACCAACCGGCGCGTCCTCGCCGAGGCCGGCGATTCCGTGAAACGATTTTACGATTCCGGCGTCCTCGAACTCGGCGACCGGCTCGGCCCGGTGTTGTGGCAATTTGCCCCGACCAAGAAATTCGACGAGGCGGATTTCGGCAAGTTTCTCGAGGTGCTGCCGCGCAAGCTCGACGGCCGCGCGCTTCGTCACGTCGTCGAAGTCCGGCACGACAGTTTTTGCACGCCCGCCTTCATCGCACTGCTGCGGCAGTTCGAGATTCCCGTGGTTTATGCCGAACACAACACTTACCCCGCCATCGCCGACATCGCCGCGGACTTCGTCTATGCGCGGCTGCAAAAGGGCAGCGATACGATCGCAACTTGCTATCCGCCCAAGCAACTCGACGCGTGGGCCAAGCGGCTCCGGTCATGGGCCAGCGGCGGCGAGCCGGACGATCTGCCGCGCGTCGACAAGACGAAACCCAACAAGGTACCGCGCGACGTCTTTGCTTATGTTATCCACGAGGGCAAGGTTCGCGCGCCCGCCGGCGCGATGGAGTTGATCGCGCGCGTCGCATAACAGAGGAACCGATGGCACCAAGGAAACGCCTCTTCACAATCGGCTATGAACAGACGCCGGCGAGGGCCGTACTGGACGAACTTCAGCGCGCCGGCGTCAAGCTGCTGGTCGATGTCCGTGCCATCGCATCGTCGCGGCGCGCCGGATTTTCGAAAACGCAGCTCGCGGCCGGACTCGACGAGCGTGGCATCGGCTATGTGCATCTGCGCGGACTCGGCACGCCCAAGGACGGACGGCTTGCGGCGCGCAGCGGCAAGTTCGATACACTGCACCGGATATATTCGGCGCACCTGAAAACGCCGCAAGCGCGGGAAGAACTCGACGAACTCTCCGCGCTGGTCACAAAGTCAGGCCCCGTCTGCATTCTCTGCTACGAGCGCGATCACACCCATTGCCATCGGCGATGGATTGCCGAAATCATCGAAGATCGCGACAAGGTCACGATCGAAAATCTTGCCGCGCCGCAAATCTGAGGACCGGCCGACTCGCACGCTTTCCTCTTTTTGGTCGTGTTCTTGCATCGTTCCCATGGACGGCTGGCGATCCCACCGCTTTAATTTCACGAACTGTACGATCGTGGCGTTTGGGCTGTGGGGGCTCAATGCGTTGGGGCGGGTCGGGTATAGCGTTGGCGGTTGTGGTGCTGTCCGGCTGCGCCACGGATGGGGCGCTCGCCCAACCCGCCGCCGTGCCGCTGCCCTATGCAGATGATCTCGGCGGCGGCGCGCGTCCCGAGCAATTCCTTTTTTACGGCGGCTTCGATCTGTGGCGAAACGGCTATGCCGGTTACGGCGGAATGCAATGGGCCCCCACGGGCGATCTGAACAAGGACGGTTTCGTCGTCCGCTTGTTCATGTCCGACGGCTTCGAGCGTTACGATGCGCCGCTTCAGCGGTTCGACACCAACATCTTTCGCGCGTCGATTCTCCCGGGCTGGCGCGTCAAGCGCGGCAATCTCGAAATCAAGGTGTTCGCCGGGCCGGCTGTCGAAAACCATGTGCTGATGCCGGATGTTCCGACCAACCCGCTGCGCGGCGCGCATTTCGGCGCGCAGGCACTGACGGAATTGTGGTGGGAGCCCACACAAAAAACGATGGTATCGGCTTCGGCGCTGATAACCACGATCGGGACAGGTTACAGCGCCCGCCTCGCCGGCGGATGGCGTCTGCTCGATCGCTTCTGGATCGGCCCCGAAATCCTCGCCTCATCCGACGAGTTCAGCACGCAATACCGGATCGGTGCGCATGTGACCGGCTTCAGAACCGGAAATGTCGAATGGTCGCTCGCCACGGGCTTCGTGGAAGACAGCTATCATCGCAGCGGCGTTTATGGCCGCATCAGCGTTCTGACCCGCCAATAGGATCAAGCAAGGCGCCACACCGCCATTGGCCGGTCATAGCCCTTCACTTGCACATCCCCGAGCGGCAGCGCATCGCGACATGTCTCCCCGAGCGCATCGCGCACGGCAGAAGAAATCAGGAATTGCGACCCGAACTCCTTGTTGAGCGCCTCAAGACGCGCCGCAAAATTGACGGTGTCGCCGATAACCGTATATTCCTTGCGTCGCGGTGAGCCGACAGTGCCCGCGACGACCGCCCCGACATGAATGCCGATGCCGATGCGCAAGGGCCACTCACGTCCATCGTTGTCGACGGTCATCGCCGCAAGCATCTCACGACCCGCCGCGACCGCGCGTTGCGCTGCCGCCGGATCGTCGATCGGGGCTCCGAACAACGCGAGAAAGCCATCCCCGAGGAATTTGTTCACGATTCCGCTATGGCGATCGAGAATGTCGACCAATAGCGCGAACGCTCCATCGAGACGGGCGACAACGTCGTGAGGCGCGCGCCGACGCGCGGCGTCGGTGAAATCGCGAAAATCGACGAACATCACCGCGACATGGCGGATATCGCCGGCCGAGCCGCCGCCCTCCCGCAACAGCCGTTCCACGACCTGCGGAGAAACGTGTTGTCCAAACAAGTTGGTGACGCGATCGCGCGCGGTTGCCGCGACGATGCCTGCCTCGAATTGCCGGCGCAGCAGCACGCCCACGGCGCCGGCGAGGACACCTCCTCCCAGCACGACGAAGCTGCGCATCAGGTGATAGACCGGATCTTCGGCCAGATCGCCGACGGCGCCTGACGGATGATAGAACATCACGATCAAAAACAACTCGATCGCGGCGACGCAGCCGGTGAAGACAGACAGCCAGAAGTCGAGCCGAAGCGTCGAGAGGATGATCACGATGAAGTAGGCCAGCGGCGCCACAAAGCCGATCGCGGCCGTCCGATCCATGCCGTTGATATGAACCATCAGCGCCAGGCTCGGAATGCTGGCCTCGACGAAGGCGCTGCCGTAGCGCCGCCAGAACGGGAGATCGGCGTCCCGCGACAGGTGGCGCGTCACGGCGGCGAGCGCGATCAGTTCAAAGGCCGCGAACGGCAGGAATAAGGTGTAGACTTGCCAGAGGTGGAAGTGGCCGTTCCAGAGCCGGTCCAGCGCCTTCGGCACCACCGCGTAGCCGGCCGTCAGCGCGCAGATGAGGATCATCAGCGTGACCAGCAGCGCCTTGATCCGCAATCGCTCGGTGACGATCACCTGGCGGTCCAGCGCGCGCCGGAAGTCCGGCGCGATCGGCGCGCGCTTCCGAATGGCGTCAAGCAGCCCCGTCATCCCGCCCCGTTCAGTCCAGCGTGCGCCGGAACCGCGTCACCGCGATGGTCATCGCCACCGCCATCAGGGCGAGCAGCGCCAAGGCATCGTATTGCATATTTTCCGCGCTCGCACCTTTCAGCATGATGGCGCGGACGATCCGCACGTAATGCGTCAGCGGCAGGCACTCGCCCAGGTATTGCGCCCAGACCGGCATGCCGGCGAAGGGGAACATGAAGCCGGACAGCAGGATGCTCGGCAGGAAGAACATCATCGACATCTGCATCGCCTGGAGCTGGTTCTGCACGATGGTCGAGAACGTATAGCCGATGGAAAGATTGGTGGTGATGAACAGCGTCGAGAGCAGCGCCAGCAGCATCAGGCTTCCTTCGATGGGGACGCCGAACAGAAGCACGCCGATGCCGATGATGAGCGACGCCTGGATGAATCCGACCAGCACGTAGGGCACGATCTTGCCGATCATCACCTCGACCGGCGTGATCGGCATCGACAACAGGCTCTCCATCGTGCCGCGCTCGATCTCGCGGGTGACGGACAACGCCGTGAAGATCAGCATGGTCATGGTCAGGATGGTGCCGACGAGGCCGGGCACGATATTCAGGCGCGAGGAGGCGGCGGGGTTGTAGCGGGCATGCGCACGGATCTCGAACGGCGGATCGGGCGGGTTGCCGATGAACAGATCATGCGCCAGCGCGGTTTGCACGATCGGGCCGAGCGCGCTCAGCGCGGCGCCGGCGGCCACGGGATCGGTGGCGTCGGCCGCGACCAGCAGCGCCGGGCGATCGCCGCGCCGGACCCCGCGCTCGAAGCCGCGCGGAATCTCGACGCCGAACAGCACCTTTCCGGACTTGAGCAGGTCGTCGAAGGTGTCGACGTCGTGCACTTCCCGGGTGAAACGGAAATAGGAGGTATTCTCCAGCGCCTTGAGGATCGAGCGCGCGAGGTCGCTGTCCTCCTGCATCAGCACCGCGGTGGGAAGGTGGCGGGGGGTGGTATTGATGGCGTAGCCGAACAGCAGAAGCTGCATCACGGGAATCATCACGATCATCGCGAAGGAGACCCGGTCGCGCCGCAACTGGATGAACTCCTTCACCAGCATGGCGTAGCTGCGCCGCCAGAATCCGAACGGCCTTTCCGCGTCGGCCGAAGCGCCCGTGCCGATCAAGCTCATTGGAAATTGTCCTTCGAACGGCCCATCAGCTCGATGAACACGTCTTCGAGCGACGGCTCACTTTGCTGCCAGTGCAGGTCGCCGCGCGCGCGATACGGCGCGATGGTCGCCTCGAGCGCCGCCTTGTCGCGGCCGGACACGTGCAGGCTGGTGCCGAAGGGCGCGGCCATGTCGATGCCCGGCTTGCCGATCAGCTCCGACGACAGCGCGTTGATGTCGCCGCCCGTGACCGTGTAGGTGGTCAGCGCCGACTTCGCGATCACGTCGTCGACGGTGCCGTGGGCCAGCAGGTGGCCATAGGCGATGTAGGCGATCTCGTGACAGCGCTCGGCCTCGTCCATGTAGTGAGTGGAAACCAGGACCGTCAGCCCTTCGGCCGCGAGCGCGTGAATCTCGTTCCAGAATTCGCGCCGCGCCTTGGGGTCGACGCCGGCGGTCGGCTCGTCGAGCAGCAGCAGTTCCGGGTTCGGCAGCGTGCAGGCGCCGAGCGCGAGCCGTTGCTTCCAGCCGCCGGACAGTTCGCCCGCAAGCTGCCCTTCGCGGCCGTTCAGGCCAAGCCGCTTGATCATGGCGCGCGCCGCCCCCACGGGATCACGGACGCCGTAGAGCCGCGCCACGAATTCGAGGTTTTCCCGCACCGAGAGGTCCTGGTAGAGGCTGAAGCGCTGGGTCATGTAGCCGACCCGGCGCTTGATCTTGTCGGCGTCGCGGCGGATGTCGTAGCCGAGACAAGTGCCCTCGCCGCTGTCCGGCGTCAGCAGCCCGCAGAGCATGCGGATGGTCGTGGTCTTGCCCGAACCGTTGGGGCCGAGGAAGCCGTAGATCATGCCGCGCCGCACCTGCATGGAGAGATCGTGCACGACCTCGCGGCCGTTGAACGACTTCGACAGGCCGGAGACGTCAATTGCGATGTCGGAGCGCTGGGCGTTCGGCTGTGCCATCGGGCCACCTCACGACCGGGGCGCGGCGTCGAGCTGCACGGTGATCGGTTGCCCCACCCGAAGGCTGTCCGGCTTGTTGGGCCGCGCCTGGATCAGGTACACCAGCTTGTTGCGCTCCTCGAGGCTGTAGATCACCGGCGGCGTGTATTCGGCCTGCGTCGCGATGAAATAGATTTTCGCGGTAAGGTCGGACGCGCAGTTGTCGCAGGTGACGCGGACATCCTGCCCGATCTTCAGCTTCGGCAGCTCGGGCTCCGGCACGAAGAACCTGATCTTCATGTTGCCCGGCGGCATGATCGACAGCACCGGACGCTGCGCCGGCACCATTTCGCCTTCCCGGAAATAGATCTGCTGGATGGTTCCGGCGACCGGCGCGAAACCCTCGCGGCGCGCCAGCCGCGTCTCCGACGTCTTGACCCGCGCTTCGGCGACCCGCAGCGTCGATACCGCAGAGTCCAGATTGGCCTGCGTGCCCGAGCCCGTCCGGCTCAGCGCCGCAGCGCGGTCATAGGTCTGGCGGGCATTCGCCAGCGTGGCCTTGTTCTGGTTGAGATCGGCCTGCTGCAAATCATCGTCCACCGAATAGAGCAGCTCGCCCACCTTGACCTCGTCGCCTTCGCGCACGTTCAGCCTGGTGACGCGGCCGGCCTCGTCGGGACTGACGAAGATCATGTCGGCCTCGACCCAGCCCTGATAGCCCGGCGGCGCCTTCCGGCCGCAGCCGGCGACAAGGGCAGCCAGCGCGAGCGCGGCGCCAGCGCGCATGACGGCCCGTGGCAAGGTCATGGCGCCCTCCGTTCGCCAAAGATCAGATCCAGATGGGCCCTCAGCATCGCCGTCGCGTCGAGCGGCGCATGCCGCCCGAACAGACCCTGCCAGATCACGGCCACCATCGCCGGCGCCACCACGATCTGCGGGAAGTCCGCCAGCGCCCCGTTCGCGATTTCGCCGCGCGCGATGCCGTGGCGGATCAGTCCGCGCATTCCGGCCATGCCGCGCGAGACCACCTCGCGATAGTAGAAATCGGCCAGCGACGGAAACCGGGCGCCCTCCGCCATCACCAGACGGAGAATGTCGCCACGCCGCGTCTGCACGACTTCCTGCGCAAACAGCTCGGCGAACCGCTCGAGCACGTCGCGCGCCGGGGCGCCGGCCGCAGGCACGGCTGTCAACCGGTCGATCAGCGGCACCAGCGCGGTCCGCACCAGTTCCTGGAACAGGGCCTCCTTGTCCTTGAAGTGCAGATAGATGGTGCCCTTGGCCACGCCCGCCCGCTTCGCCACGTCGTCGAGACGCGTGGCGGCAAAGCCCCGCGCGGTGAACTCGTCGAGGGCCGCCGCGACGATGGCCGCGCGCCGCGCGGCGGCACGCGCCGCGCGGTTCGACGGCTTCGCGGTCCCGCCGCCCTGTGCGGACGCGAAACCGCCGGCCTTGCCTGCCGCGGGCCGGCTGTGGGCCGGCGCCGCTGCGGCCCCGGTCGTCGGCTTCCGTTGCCGGGATTTTTGCGTTTTCATGGAACGAACATGACTGACTGGTCAGTCATATTCAAGAGGAATGTTCGTCTGGGTGGCCGTCCGGCTCATCGTTTTGTCGAACAAGGGAATTTCGAAAAGCGCCGGCGCGCGGCCATCACCCGCGCTGCACCGCCGCCAGCGCCTGCGGGGTATCGATATCGATAAACGCGCCCTGCCCCTCGACGGCAACTTCCGTCACGGCCTCGCCATGCCGTTCGATCAGATGCCGCGCGCCGATGTCGCCATCCAGCGACATCAATTCGCTAAAGAAGCGTCGTGACCACAATACAGGATTACCGCGCCGCCCGTCGCTGACAGGGACCGCAATCAGCATGCCGCGATCGGGAGCAAAGGCGCCGATCAAGCGATCGATCAGGCCCGCATCGATCAACGGCATGTCGCCGAGGCAGATCACCGCGCCGTTGGCCTGCTTCGGCACCGCACCGATGCCGGCCTTCACCGAACTGGCAAGTCCCGAGGGGAAATCCGAATTGTGCACGAACGTGACATTCAAGCCCCTCAGCGCACGCTCGACCTCCGCGGCCTGATGACCGGTCACGACCGTCACGCTCGACGCCTTCGAAGCCAGCACCTGCTCGGCGACGATGCGGACGAGCGGTTTGCCGCGCAATTCCGCCAGCAGCTTGTTGGGCCCGCCCATGCGGGTGGAACGCCCGGCCGCGAGAATGACGGCAGCGATGTTGCGGTTGCCGTCGATCTCGCTGGGGACGCGCGGCTGCGGCCGCGTCACGATTTCCATCAGGAGTCCGCCGACGCCCATGCCGGTCAGATCACGGCGCTCGACCTTGAGGCCGGCGAGAAGCCGCATCAGCACCCAGTCGAATCCGTTTTCGACCGGCGAGCGCGCACAGCCCGGCGCGCCCAGCAACGGTATGCCACGCACGTTGCCGATCAGAAGCAGATTGCCGGGATCGACCGGCATGCCGAAATGCTCGACAGTGCCGCCCACCTGTTCAAGCGCCGCCGGAATCACGTCGCGGCGATCGGCGATCGCCGACGCGCCGAACACGATCACCAGTTCGGCGCCGAGATCGAGCATTTCCGCGACGGCTTTCGACAATGCGGCTTGGTCGTGCGGCACGCGGCGCTCGGCAATGATGGTCGCGCCTGCCGGCGCGAGGCGCTCGGCGGTCACCCGCAAGGTCTTGTCGATCACCTTGGGCGCCAGGCCCGGCAGCATCGTCGACACGACGCCGACGCGCTTGATGGTGTAGGGCGCGATCCGCAGCGTGCCGCGATGCGCGGCGGCGACAGCGGCATCGCGCAGCTTGCCTTCGACGCCGAAGGGAATGAGCTTGACGGTGGCGATCATCTCGCCTTCGACCACGGGCTTGTAGGCGGCGAGCGTCGCCAGCGTGATCGCCTCATCCACATTGTTGATGCGATCGACCGTGGGCCGGTCAATGACCAGAACGCCCGCCCGCGCCGCAAACAGATTGGCCCGTCCCGTAAAGGCCCGCTCGACCGTGACGCCGTCGCCGGCGATGGCGCCGGCGATATCCGCCGCGGCCACATCCTCGGAGACATCGCCCTCGTCGAGACGGACGACGACGATTTCCTTCACACCGGCCTTGTCCAGCGCGGCGGCCTCCGCAGGACCTATCGTCGTCCCCTTTTTCAAAACCAGCGAACCCTGCCGCAAGGTGTGAACGGTGACTCCCCCGATGGCCTCGGCGGGGCTGGCAGGTCCGAATTTCATGCCGCGCGCTCTTTGGGCAAACGCAGCGCCGCCGTAATCTCCGCCATGATCGCAACCGCAATTTCGGCGGGCGAGACCGCTCCGATGTTCAGGCCGATCGGCGCGTGGATGCGGGCAAACTGGGCGTCGGAAATACCCTGCGCCTTGAGCCGCTCACCGCGCTTGGCGTGGGTCTTTCGCGACCCCAGCGCGCCGATATAGAAACAGTCGCGCGCGAACGCATGCAAGAGCGCGGGATCGTCGACCTTGGGATCGTGCGTCACCGCAACGAACGCCGTGTAATGGTCGACGTTGAGCGGCGGCAACGCCACATCGGGCCACTCCGCGATCACATTGACGCCCGGAAACCGCTCCGGACTCGCAAACGCGGTGCGGGGATCGACGACGGTCACGTCATAGCCTAGCGAGCGCGCGAGCGGCGCCAGAGCCTGGCTGATATGAACCGCCCCGATGATCACCAGCTTCGCCGTGGGCGCATAGACGTTCAAAAACAGCTTGCGGCCATCGACCTCGATCATGCCGCTCTTGCCCATGCGCAGATGCTTGCCGAGTTCGGCGCTGAGTGGGTCGGTGGCAATATCTGCGGCCTTGACGATGCGCTGCTCGCCGCTGCCGACGTCGGTGACGACGATCACCGGCCGCCGCGCGGCACGCTCGGTATTGACCTCTGCGAGCGTTGCGAGCTTCACCGTTAACCGACCTTCTCGACGAAGACGCGGATGGTCCCGCCACAGGAGAGCCCGACATTCCAAGCGGTCTCGTCAGCGACGCCGAATTCCAGCATCTTGGGCTGGCCGCTGGAGATCACGTCGAGCGCCTCCGTGACGACGGCACCCTCGACGCAGCCGCCGGACACCGAGCCGAGGAATGTACCGTCATCGTTGATCACGAGATTGGAGCCCGCCGGACGCGGCGCCGATCCCCAGGTCTCGACGACGGTGGCCAGCGCGACACCATGGCCGGCCTTCTGCCAGTCCTCGGCGGCTTTCAGAATGTCTTCATCACGGTCGAGCATGACGATGTCTCCTTCAAGCTGCCGGGCGGACGGGATCGCGGCGATGCGGCATCGGCGCCGATGACAATGCGGCGATGAGCCCCTTCATAGAAGACAAATTATGCACCGGACGGAATTCGTCAACGTGCGGCAGCATCATTTTGATGCCCTGCGCCTTTGGCTCAAAGCCATCGTAGCGCAGCAGCGGGTTCAGCCAGATCAGCCGGCGGCAGGAGCGGTGCAGCCGATCCATCTCGAAAGCCAGCTTCGCGTCGGCCTCGCGCTCCAGCCCGTCGGAAATCAGCAGCACGACGGCGCCCTGCCCGAGCACGCGACGTCCCCAGAGCTTGTTGAAGTTGTGCAGCGAGGTCGCGATTCTGGTCCCGCCCGCCCAATCCTCGGCCGCCGACGAACAGGCGGCCAGCGCCTCGTCGGGATCACGCGCCCGAAGCGCACGGGTGACATTGGTGAGCCGCGTGCCGAACAGGAAGACGGAGACCCGCTTGCGCGCGTCGGTAATGGCATGAAGGAAATGCAGGAACAGCCGGGTGTATTCGCTCATCGAACCGGAGATATCGAGCAACGCCACGATCGGCGCCGGCTTATCGATCAGCCCGAGGCGGCGGATATCAACGATCTCGCCGCCGGTCCGCAGACTCCCGCGCAGGGTTCGGCGCAGGTCGAGCCGATGACCGCGATGATCGGGCTGGGTGCGGCGGGTGCGCAGTTCGGCCTGCGGCAGCTTCATCTGCGCGATCGCCTGCGTCACCTCGGCGATTTCGGCCGCGCTCATCTGCGCAAAGTCCTTTTTCTGCAGCACCTCGCGATCGGACACCGACAGGCGGATGTCCTGCTCCTCCGGAGCTTCGCTCTCGCGTGTCGTCAGCGGCTGTGACAACGCCTCGCTGACGCGGCGGGACGCGGGTGGCGGCGGCTTTTTGGCCTGATCCGGCAGCGGTACCGAGTCGAGCATGTTCTTCCATTCTTCCGCAACGCGGAAAAACAGATCGAACGCCTGCGCGAAAATCAGCGCGTGTTCGTGGCGCTTGACGAAGATCGCCTCGAGCGTCGTGAAGACGTCCGCGCGATTGCCGATGTCGATGACGCGCAGCGCATTCAGGGCATCGATCACGGCGCCGGGCCCAACCGGAAGTCCGGCGGCGCGCAGCGCGCGCGCAAAGCCGACGACATTGTCTGCCATCTGGCCGGTCGGCGGATTGAGATGATCGATGGCCATCGTATAGCGTAACCTCGTCACTGTCATTCCCGGCGCCGAGGTGGCGGACGCCTCGCGTTCGCCGACAGTGCGAACCGCAGATGCGCAATTGCGCATCGGGGAATCCGGAGATTCGCGAGATTCCGGGCTCACGCTTCGCGTGGCCTGGAATGACATCCTAATCGCTGGTCGCTTCTTTCAGAACCTTCTGCAAACCGTCGCCCTGCATGCGGCCGATGTCGTCCTGATACTTCAGAAGCGCGCCCAGCGTGTCACCGACAACCTGCGGCGTCAGCGAGCGCGCGTCGAGTTCGGTCAGCGCCGTCGCCCAGTCGATAGTCTCGGCGACGCCCGGATTCTTGTAGAAATCCTGGTTACGCAGCGCCTGCACGAAATTGACCACCTGCTGGGAGAGTTTTGCGGAAATGCCGGGCACGCGCGACTTGACGATCGCGAGTTCGCGCTCGGCGGAGGGATAGTCGACCCAGTGATAGAGGCAACGGCGCTTCAGCGCGTCATGAATTTCGCGGGTGCGGTTCGAGGTCACGATCACGATCGGCGGCGCCGGCGCCTTGACGGTGCCAAGCTCGGGAATCGTCACCTGGAAGTCGCTGAGAATTTCGAGCAGATAGGCTTCAAACGCTTCGTCGGCGCGGTCGAGCTCGTCGATCAGCAAGACTGGCGGCCCCGCCACGTCGGGCTCGAGCGCCCGCAGCAACGGCCGCTTGATCAGGAATTTCTCTGCGAAGATATCGCTCGACAACTGATCGCGGTCGGCGTCGCCGGCCGCCTCGGCAAGCCGGATCGCGATCATCTGTGCCGAGCTGTTCCACTCATAGACCGCGGACGCAACGTCGAGGCCTTCGTAACACTGCAGCCGGATCAGTTGGCGCCCGAGCGCGGCCGACAGCACCTTGGCGATCTCGGTCTTGCCGACTCCCGCCTCGCCTTCGAGAAACAGGGGTCGTCCCATGCGCAACGAGAGAAACACAACGGTTGCGAGCGACCGCTCCGCGAGATAGCCGCGCTTGGTCAAAAGATCGAGCGTCGCGTCGACCGAGGTGGGCAGTGCCGATGCTGCGTTCATCGCGAAACCTGACCGGATGCCGACATCCGCACCATCACGCCTTGCCGTTCGCGGCATCGACCGCGCGCCGCGCCATGACGCCGATCAGATGCGCGCGATATTCCGCGCTGCCATGCAGATCGCTGTTCAATCCGTCCGCCGGTACCGACAAGCCCTCGAGCGACTTCGACTTGAAACTCTTCTTCAGCGCATCTTCGAACGCGATGACGCGGAAGACGCCATCGCTGCCGGCGCCCGTGACGGCAACACGCACGTCCGAGGGACGCTTCGCGACGAATACACCGACCAGCGCATAGCGCGACGCCTGGTTGCGGAATTTCTGGTAGGCCGCCTTCTTCGGCAGCGGAAACATCACTTTGGTGATGATCTCGTCGCTCTCGAGCGCGGTCGTGAAAAGGCCCTGGAAAAACTCCTCGGCCTTGAGGCGGCGCTTGTTGGTCACGATGGTGGCGCCGAGCGCAAGGCACGCCGCCGGATAGTCGGCGGTCGGATCGTTGTTGGCGAGGGAGCCGCCGATCGTGCCCTTGTGCCGCACGGCGGGATCGCCGATCACGCCGGCCAATTCGGCCAGCGCCGGGATCGCTTCACCCACGATCGGGGAATTGGCGACGTCGGCATGCCTTGCCGTCGCGCCGATCACCAGCGAGCGGCCCTTCATCTCGATGCCGTCGAGGCCTTCGATATGGGACAGGTCAACCAGATGCGGCGGACTGGCGAGCCGCTGCTTCATGACCGGCACCAGCGTATGACCGCCGGCAATCAGCTTGGCGTCCTCGTTCTTGACCAGCAGGTTGGCAGCCTGCCGCACGGTCGCCGGGCGATGATATTTGAATTCGTACATGAGTGATTCCTGTCCGCCTTACGGGCGCGTCTTCAGGCAAGATCGGATTTGGCCATGGCCTTGGCGCCGGCCGCGATCGATTCGACGATGTTCTGATAGCCGGTGCAGCGGCAGAGGTTGCCCTCGAGCTCCTCACGAATGGTCTGATCGTCGAGGTCATGTCCCTTGCGATGGACCATATCGACCGCCGTCATGATCATGCCGGGGGTACAGAAGCCGCACTGCAGGCCGTGATGCTCGCGGAACGCCTCCTGCATGGGATGCAGCGGCGCGCCATCCGGCGCCAGGCCCTCGATGGTCCTGACCTCGTGTCCATCGGCCATCACCGCGAGCGTGGTGCACGACTTCACGGCCCTGCCGTCCAAATGCACGACACAGGCCCCGCACTGCGAGGTATCGCATCCCACATGGGTGCCGGTCAGGCGCAGATTCTCGCGGAGAAACTGCACCAGCAACGTCCGCGGGTCGACATTGGCAGTTGTCGGATTGCCGTTCACGATCAGGGAAATCTTGGCCATCGGCACTCTCTATTGGCTCCGCCGCCGCATATCGGCGACGCAGCGAATTATAATCATTCCAAAGCCATAATATGAGCCATCCCGGTAATGAGCAACCTCATGAACGGGCGGCGGTCATGACGACGGCGTGTGTTGACGGGCTTGTCCGCGGGCGGTCCTAACCCTGCACCGCCTTGGCGAAATTGGAAAAGAATTCGTCGGCGAGCTTCTTGGCGGCGCCATTGATGAGTCGCTGACCCAATTGCGCCAGCTTGCCGCCGATCTGCGCTTCAACATTATAGGAGAGCAGAGTTCCGCCGTCCTTGTCGGCCAACGCCACCGTGGCGCCGCCCTTGGCGAATCCGGCGACGCCCCCCTCGCCCTCGCCTGAAATCTTGTAGCCGTTCGGCGGATCGAGATCGCTCAGCGTGACCTTGCCCTTGAAGCGGGCCGACACCGGACCGACCTTCATCCTGGCGACAGCCTGAAAACCGTTCTCACCGGTCTTGTCCAATTCCTCACAGCCGGGGATGCAGGCCTTGAGGACCTCGGGGTCGTTGAGCTTGGCCCAGACCACATCCCGGGGAGCGGCAAGCTGGACTTCGCCGGTCATTGTCATCGCCATGGGTGCTGTCTCCTCCGTCGCCCGGCCGCTGCAACCGGCGGCCCTGAACACCTCAAGTAAGGCACGCGCGCCGCAAAGAAAAGAGGACCATGGTCAGAGGTGCGATGCATGCCGCGCCCGCGGGCCCCGACGCTCCGGGATTGGCAGAGGGGACAGGCGTGATTAGGGTCAGCGTATCATGAGCACGCCGCTGTCGCCTCTCCTTGCCCCGCTGTTTTCAAGCGCCCCCATGCGCGCGATTTGCGACGATGCGGCAACATTGCAGCTTATGCTCGATTTCGAGGCCGCGCTGGCGCGTGCCGAGGCGGCCAGCGGTGTCATCCCGCCGGAGGCCGCGACGCCGATCGCACGTGCCTGCAAAGCCGACCAGTTCGATCTGCAGGCGCTCGCCAATGCCGCACCCGCGGCCGGCAATCTCGCGATCCCCCTCGTCAAGGACTTGACCGCGCACGTGGCCCGGTCCGACCCCGACGCTGCGCGCTATGTGCATTGGGGTGCGACCAGCCAGGACGTGATCGACACCGCGACGATGCTGACTCTGCGCGTCGCGATCGACGCCCTGCTCGCGGACATTTCACGCGCCATTGCCGGTTTCGCCGCGCTGGCCCGACAACATCGCGATACCGCCGTCGTCGCGCGCACATGGTTGCAGCATGCGCTGCCGATGCCGTTCGGACTGAAGCTCGCGGAATACGCCGCCGCGCTGCACCGCTCGGAAAAGCGTTTGAAAGCCCTCCGCGCGAACGGGCTCGCGCTGCAGTTTGGCGGCGCCGCCGGCACCCTCGCCGCGCTCGGTGACAAAGGTCTCGCAGTGGCGGAAAAACTCGCGGACGAACTCGACCTGCCGCTGCCGGAGGCGCCCTGGCACACCCACCGGGACCGGATCGCGGAGGCTGCATCTGTTTTCGCGATCCTCGCGGGCACCTGCGGCAAGATCGCCCGTGACGTCTCGCTGATGATGCAGACCGACGTCGGGGAAGCGTTTGAGCCATCAGGCGCGGGACGCGGCGGCTCCTCCACGATGCCGCACAAGCGCAATCCGGTGGCCAGCGCATCGGCTCTTGCCGCCGCGACCATGGCGCCGCAACTCGCGGCAACAATCCTGGCCGCGCAGGTTCAGGAGCATGAACGCAGCGCGGGCCCCTGGCATGCCGAATGGCCGACGTTGCCGACCTTGATGCTCGTGACATCGGGCGCGCTTGCGGCGGTCGTCGACATCGCCGAGGGGCTGGAGGCCGACGTGACACGCATGCGGGCCAATCTCGACACGACCCACGGCCTGATCATGGCGGAAGCCGTGACCTTCGCGCTGGCCGAGACAATCGGCAAGAGCGCGGCGCACCATCTGCTCGAAACCGCGAGCAGGACGGCGGTTGCCGAAAAGAAGCATCTGCGCGACGTGTTGGCGACCGATTCGAAGATCACCGCGCATCTCGATGCCGGCCGCATCGCAAAATTGTTCGATCCCATGAGTTATCAAGGCGCCTCGCAGGCCATGATCGATCGATTGCTTGCGTCGCTCGACAAATAAGTTATGGCAGATTGAGCTAACTCAACCTTCGTCATTCCGGGATGCACCACTTGGCGCAGGCCCGGAATCCATGATCCCGGCAGTGGTTATGGATTGCGGATTCACGCTTCGCGCGCCTCGCAATGACGGTTTCCGGTGGCGAAACGAATCACCTCAAACTAAAACGCTTGCGCATGACGGGAGTTACACCATGCCCATGATCGATGCCGACGGCTGCCTGCTGAATGTCTCCATCGAGGGTCGCGACGGCGGCCCGACACTGATGCTGTCGAACTCGCTCGGCTGCACGCTGCAGATGTGGGAGCCACAGATGGCGGCGCTCTCAAAACTGTTCCGCATCGTGCGCTATGACCGGCGCGGCCACGGCAAATCCGGCGTGCCGCCGGCGCCTTATTCGATGGAGCGGTTCGGCCGTGACGTGCTGGCGATCCTCGACGACCTCAACATCGCGAAGACGCACTGGTGCGGACTGTCGATGGGCGGCATGGTCGGGCAATGGCTCGGCGCCAACGCACCGGAGCGCTTCGACCGCATCATTCTCGCCAACACCAGTTGCTATTACCCGGACCCGACCAACTGGCACAACCGCATCAAGGCGGTGAAGGAGGGCGGCATCGCCGCGGTCGCCGATGCCGTGATCGGAGGCTGGCTGACGGCGGATTTCCGCGAGCGCGAGCCGCAGGTCACCGCGAAGATGAAGGCCATGCTGAGCGCCACGCCGGTCGAAGGTTACCTCGCGTGCTGCGAGGCCCTGAGCACGCTCGACCAGCGCGACCTGCTGCCGCGCATCAAGAGTCCGACACTGGTGATCGCGGGGCGGCAGGACGCCGCGACGCCGATTGCCGCCGGCGAATACATCCGCAGCCACATTCCCGGTGCCAGCATGACCATTCTCGATGCCGCGCACATCTCGAATGTCGAACAATCGCACGCCTTCACCGAGGCCGTCGCCGGCTTCCTGATGCAAAGATAACCCTCTCCGTCATTGCGAGCGAAGCAACCCGGAAGGCCACAAAGCAAAGACAGGATTGTTTCGAGGATCACCCTCCTCGCAATGACGTCCCTTGAAACTCAATCAGCGAGAAGAAGCCATGGACGATCAAAACCGCCGCGACGCCGGCATGGCGGCCCGCCGCAAGGTGCTCGGCAATGCCTGGGTCGACAAATCGATCGCCAACAAAAATGCCTTCAACGCCGACTTCATCGACCTCATCACGCGCCATGCCTGGGGCGAGATCTGGACGCGGCCGCATTTCGACGAACGCACGCGGCGCGTGCTTGTGATCGGCACCATGGTGGCGCTCGGCCAGTGGGACGAATTCCGCCTGCATGTCCGCGCCGCACTGACCGAAGGCGGCTTCACCCCCGACGACATCAAGGAAATCCTGCTGCAGCAGGCGATCTATTGCGGCGTTCCCGCGGCCAATCACGCCGTCAAGGAAGCCGGCGCGGTTATTCAGGAACTTGGGCTGCTGAAGGGATAGATCTCCGGCTGCGGCGGCCACTCGCGCATCGGACCGGCTTCGGCCCGGAACGGCGGCTCGATCGCCATCAGGACGGCTGCGCCGAGCATCATCAGAAGCTCGGTTGCGTGCAGCCGTACGGCGGCGACTTCGCCGATCCGCGAGGCCATCACCATGCTGGCGAATGACATCAGGCCGCCGATGGCGAGTGCCATCACCAGTGCCTCGTCACACCCGCGGGTCTTCCGGATCGACGCCCGCGTGGCCATGATCAGGAACACGGCGAAGAACGCCACGACTGTCATCTTGCCGAGCGCCAGCAGCCACGCCAGCCGCACGGTGCTCATCCCCGCAAGCTGGAAATGATCGCTCAGGAAAATCGCGACGGAGACGTTGGGAAGATCGTAGAGGCCGTGAACCGGCGAGACCACGATGCGAAATGCCACGATCGTCCAGATCGGAATGAAATAGAGCGCCAGCAACGCACCGTTGACGGTGCTGATCCGCCAGGAGCTCAAGGCCCGGGAATTCATGGACATGCCGCCTACCGCTGTCAGTGGCCGCTGTTTGTCCAAAGCTGGCGCGGCCTTCGCGGCGAGGTAACGCCCGTCAATTCGCGCGGGCAATTGAAACCCTTTGTTTACCTTAACAGGCGGCCCCCCGATCGGGGGGTATCTGTGGATATCTCCTTGCGCTCGCGAAAAATCCCGCCTTTCGGCGGGATTCCTTCGCGAGCGCGAGGCTCAATGACCGGGCTTCTGCCCGGGGCTGGCCTGTCCCTGGCGTCCCGGATCCTGTTGCTGCTGACCTGGCTTCTGGCCGCCGCCCTGCTGCTGCTGACCCGGCTTCTGCCCTGGATTCTGGCTCTGTTGACCCGGATTCTGATTCTGGCTCGACATGGTGAAACTCCCTTTTTGAACGCGGGCCAACGGGGGAACACCACAAAAGGTTGCCGAGGAACCTGCCACCCCGGGGGCTTTTGCAGTCACGCTTGCGTGCGACATGGAGCTGCCCCTGCCAGGCGCCGCCGCGGCAATCCGGATAGCCCGCCCGGGTCCCTGCTGTTGCCGCCCCCGATCCTCACTGTTAGACATTGAATCAAGACGCGCCGGTCCGGCTGCCGGAGCCATCGCCGCGTTGGAATCGGCCGCGTTGGGGACACGCAGATCACGGCAGCGCATGGATTACTTCGCCCAGCAGCTCATCAACGGCCTCGTGCTCGGCTCGATCTACGGCCTGATCGCGATCGGCTATACGATGGTTTATGGCATCGTCGGCATGATCAACTTCGCCCATGGCGACATCTTCATGATCGGCGGCTTCATCGCCCTCATCACCTTCCTGATCCTGGTGTCGATGGGATTGACCGCGGTGCCCGTGATCCTTCTCGTGGTGCTGGTGGTCTCAATGGCCATCACCGCGGTTTATGGCTGGACCGTCGAGCGCATCGCCTACCGGCCGCTACGGCATTCGTTCCGCCTCGCGCCGATGCTGTCGGCGATCGGGATGTCATTCGTGCTGTCGAACTATTCGCAGGTGACGCAGGGCGCGCAGGTGAAGCCGATCCCGCCCCTCATCACCGGCGGACATAGCCTGTTCGAGCAGGACGGCTTCGTGGTGCGGCTGTCCAATGTGCAGATCGTCGTCGTCATCACCACGGTCGTGCTGCTCGCAATCTTCACGTGGCTGGTCTCGCGCACCCGGCTCGGCCGCGACATGCGCGCGTGCGAGCAGGATCAGACCATGGCGGCGCTGCTCGGCGTCGACGTCGACCGCACGATCTCGATGACCTTCGTGATCGGCGCGGCGCTCGCCGCCGTCGCCGGCATCATGTACCTGCTCTATTACGGCCTCGTCGATTTCTACATGGGGTTCGTCGCGGGCATCAAGGCTTTCACGGCGGCGGTCCTCGGCGGCATCGGTTCGCTTCCCGGCGCGATGCTCGGCGGGCTCGCGATCGGCCTGATCGAGACCTTCTGGTCCGCCTATTTCTCGGTCGAATACAAGGACGTCGCGGCGTTCTCGATCCTGATCGTGGTGCTGATCTTCATGCCCACCGGCCTGCTTGGCCGTCCCGAAGTCGAAAAAGTCTGACGGGTCGCGACGTGGCAGCGCCCTCCTCGCCTCCATTGCCCGCAGCCCACGGCGCCACAGTCGCCTTGATTCTGAGAAAAGCGCTCATCAGCGCCGGCGTGGCGCTGGTGCTGTTTTCACTGATGATCGGCATTCGCACGCTGCCGAATGAAAGCGGGCAGCTCACCTACATCACGCGCTTTCCGCAACTCGCTGCGATGGTCGCGATCGTGTTCGGCGGCAGCATCGTGGTCGAACTGCTGCGGCTATGGTGGGGACCGGTGGACACCGCACGCATCGTGCCGCAACCGGTTCGGAGCGCGCTCGACATCGGCGGTCGCCTGCTCGCGCCCGCATTGCTCGCTTTCGCGCTTTTCGTGCCGGTGATTTTCTACAACCAGCGTTACATTCTCGACCTCGCGATTCTTGTGCTCACCTACGTGATGCTGGGATGGGGCCTGAACGTGGTGGTCGGCCTCGCCGGGCTGCTCGATCTGGGCTACGTCGCCTTCTATGCCGTCGGCGCCTATTCGTACGCGCTGTTCGCCACGACGTTCGGCCTCGGCTTCTGGGAATGCCTGCCGCTCGCGGGTCTTCTCGCCGCGTGCTGGGGCGTGATGCTCGGCTTTCCGGTGCTGCGGCTGCGCGGCGATTATCTCGCCATCGTCACGCTGGCCTTCGGCGAGATCATCCGTCTTGTTATCGTCAACTGGCAGGATCTGACCGGCGGTCCGAACGGCATCAGCGGCATTCCCCGTCCGACGTTCTTCGGCATTCCGCTGACGCCAGGACCGAACGGCCTCGCTGCAAAGCTCGGGATTGCGTTTTCGCCGAGCCAACGACTCGTGTTCCTGTTCTATGTGATCCTGGCGCTGGCGCTCTTGACCAACTGGGTGACGATCCGCCTGCGCCGCCTGCCCATCGGCCGCGCGTGGGAAGCCTTGCGCGAAGATGAAATCGCCTGCCGCGCGCTCGGCATCAACACCACGACCACCAAGCTGACCGCCTTCGCCACCGGTGCGCTGTTCGGCGGCTTCGCAGGCGCCTTCTTCGCCACCCGCCAAGGCTTCATCAGCCCCGAATCCTTCACTTTCCAGGAATCGGCGCTGGTGCTGGCGATCGTCGTGCTCGGCGGCATGGGTTCGCAACTCGGCGTCGCGCTCGCGGCACTCGCCATGATCGGCGGCTTCGAGCTGTTCCGCGGCTTCGACCAGTACCGCATGCTGGTGTTCGGCCTCGCCATGGTGCTGCTGATGGTCTGGCGGCCACGCGGCCTGATCGGACATCGCGCGCCGACCGTGTTTCTGGAACACAACCGCGCCATCTCGGCGGACCTCGTCAAGGAAGGCCACGGATGAGCGGCGACGACATCCTCAGCGTCGAACACCTGTCGATGCGCTTCGGCGGAATCGTTGCGGTCAACGATCTGTCGTTTACAGCGCAGCGAAACAAGATCACCGCGCTGATCGGACCGAACGGCGCGGGCAAGACCACCGTTTTCAACTGCATCACCGGCTTCTACAAACCGACCGGCGGCTCGATCCGGCTGGCACAGCCCGGTGGCGGAAGCTTTCGCCTCGAACGGCTGAACGACTTCCGCATATCCAAGCTCGCGAAGGTCGCGCGCACCTTCCAGAACATCCGGCTGTTTCCCGGCATGACGGCGCTGGAAAACCTCATGGTCGCGCAACACAACACGCTGATGCGCGCGTCGGGACTGACGCTGCTCGGGCTGCTGGGCTTTCCGACATGGCGGACGGCCGAACGCGAGGCTATCGCGCGCGCGCGATCCTGGCTGGACCGCATCGGCCTGCTGGATCGGGCCGACGATGCCGCCGGCAACCTGCCCTACGGCGATCAACGCCGCCTCGAAATCGCGCGCGCCATGTGCACCGGACCGGTGCTGCTCTGTCTCGACGAGCCCGCCGCCGGATTGAATGCCCGTGAAAGCGCCGCGCTGAACCAACTGCTGCTGTCGATCCGCGACGATCACGGAACCTCAATTCTGCTGATCGAACACGACATGTCGGTTGTCATGGAAATTTCCGACCACATCATTGTGCTGGACTATGGCGTCAAGATCGCCGACGGCGCGCCGCGCGCCATCCGCGACGATCCCAAGGTAATCGCCGCCTATCTCGGCACCGGCGACGGCGAGGAAATCGTGGCGGAGGACGTCACATGACGCCGCGACACCACGACCCCACCTCCCCCGGAAAGGGGGAAACTGCCGCGCCCCTGCTGGCGGTGCGCGGCGTGCGTGCCTCCTACGGCAAGATCGAAGCGCTGAAAGGCGTCGATATCGAGATTCGCCGCGGCGAGATCGTCAGCCTGATCGGCGCCAATGGAGCCGGAAAATCGACGCTGATGATGACGATCTTCGGCAGACCGCGCGCGAAGACCGGCCACATCGAGTTCGACGGGCACGACATCACGAACCTCCCGATGCACGAGATCGCACGGCTGCGCATCGCCCAGTCGCCCGAGGGCCGGCGGATTTTCCCGCGCATGAGCGTCGCGGAAAACCTGCAGATGGGCGCGGATGCGACCGGGTCGAACGAGAGCGACCGCGCCAGCAGTCTCGCGCGCGTGTTGACCCTATTCCCGCGCCTGGGCGAACGCATGAGCCAGCGCGGCGGCACGCTGTCCGGCGGCGAGCAGCAAATGCTGGCGATCGGACGGGCGCTGATGAGCCGCCCGCGGCTGTTGCTGCTCGACGAGCCGTCCCTCGGTCTCGCGCCGCTGATCGCCCGGCAGATTTTCGCGGCGATTCGCACTCTCAACCGCGAGGACGGCCTGACCGTGTTGGTGGTCGAGCAGAACGCGAACCATGCGCTGCGGCTCGCCCATCGCGGCTACGTCATGGTGAACGGCCTGATTACGCTCAGAGGAACTGGCGCGGAACTGCTGGCGCAGCCCGAAGTCCGCGCCGCCTATCTGGAAGGCGGCCGGCAAATCTGACATGGCGGCGAAGTGCCGCGCCGACCCAAATTTGCCGATGACTTTCCCGTGATTTCAGCCGACAATGCCGGCCGTTTTTACAAGCCCGGCGCAGCGCCGCGGCCACGATCATCGCGAGGGTCAACGCATGAAATCACTGAAGCTCATTGGTCTGGCATTGGGGGCGTCGCTCGCGCTGTCGACGACGGCATTCGCGGACGACCTCACCATCGCAGTCGCCGGCCCGATGACGGGCGGCGAATCCGCGTTCGGCCGCCAGATGAAGAACGGCGCCGAGCAGGCGGTCGCCGATCTCAATGCGGCCGGCGGCGTGCTGGGCAAGAAACTCGCGCTCTTTGTCGGCGACGATGCCTGCGATCCGAAGCAGGCCCGCTCCATTGCGGAAAAGATCGCAAGCCAGGGCATCCCGTTCGTGGCGGGTCATTATTGCTCGTCGTCGTCGATCCCGGCATCGGAGGCCTACGCCGACGGCAACGTGCTGGAAATCACCCCCGCTTCGACCAATCCGCTGTTCACCGAACGCAAGCTCTGGAACGTCGCCCGCGTCTGCGGCCGCGACGATCAGCAGGGTGTCGTCGCCGGCGACTACATCGCGAAGCACTTCAAGGGCAAGAACATCGCGATCCTCAACGACAAGACGACCTACGGCAAGGGTCTTGCCGACGAGACAAAGAAGGCGCTGAACAAGGCCGGCGTCCAGGAGAAGATGTACGAGTCCTACAACAAGGGCGACAAGGACTTCACCGCGATCGTCTCGCGCATGAAGCGCGAGAACATCGATCTCGTTTATGTCGGCGGCTATCATCAGGAGTCGGGCCTCATCGTGCGCCAGATGCGCGATCAGGGCATGAAGACCGTGCTGATGGCGGGCGATGCATTGGCTGACAAGGAATTCGCCTCGATCACCGGGCCTGCCGGTGCCGGCACGCTGTTCACGTTCGGTCCCGATCCGCGCAAGAAGCCGAGCGCGAAAGCGATCGTGGAGCGCTTCAAGGCCAAGGGCATCGACCCCGAAGGCTATACGCTCTACACTTACGCCGCGATGCAGGTCTGGGCCCAGGCCGCGGCCAAGGCGGGCACCACCGATCCCATGAAGGTGATGACGGCCATAAAGGCCGGAACGTGGGACACGGTGCTCGGCAAGATGGCGTTCGACGAAAAAGGCGATATCAAGCAGATCGACTATGTCGTGTACAAGTGGGACGACAAGGGCGGCTATGCCGAAGTCGACGACGGCAAGGGCACCTGATGGCGGATCAAAGGTCGGACAACGATCAATGCCCCGGTTCGCCGGGGCGTTTTCGTTTGGCGCCGCAGATGCGCCGCGCTAACCGAAATTCTGCAGCGACGGGAATGTCTCCAGAATCCAGACGCTGACGTTCGAGATGGTGCCGGTGAGGAACGCGATGCCGGTGAGGACCATCAGCACGCCCATGACGCGCTCGACCGTATCGAGGTGGCGCTTCATGCGGTTGAACAGCAACGAGAACCGTTCGACCATGAGAGCCGCGATCAGGAACGGGATGCCGAGCCCCGCCGAATACACCGCGAGCAGCCCCGCTCCCCGCACGACGGTCGCCTCCGCCGCAGCTACCGACAGGATCGCAGCCAGGATCGGCCCGATGCACGGCGTCCAGCCGAAGGCAAAGGCGAGCCCCATCACATAAGCGCCCCAGAGACCGACCGGCTTCGGCGCCGTCAGCCGCCCTTCGCGCATCAGCAGGCCGATCCGGGTCAGCCCGAGGAAATGCAGCCCCATGACGATGATGACGACGCCCGCGGCGATCGCCAGTTGCGCCGACCACGCCCGGATCAGGCTGCCGATGATGCTGGCGCTGGCGCCGAGCGCGACGAACACGGTGGAGAAGCCGAGCACGAACATCAGCGCGGCCAGCATCACCGCGCGCTTGGAGGCTGCGGAGGATTCCTCGTTCGCGACATGCTCGATGGTCGCCCCGGTCAGGTAGATCAGATACGGGGGAACCAGCGGCAGGACGCAGGGCGACAGGAAGCTGACGAGGCCGGCCACGAGCGCGGCCGGAATGGAGACATCATGGATCATGCGGCTACTTGCCCTGCGACACCGCATGGAAGCAAGGGCTGCGGCGCCCGTCCGGTATATTTGTGATCGGACCGTGATCGGTTGACCACGGCACGTACATGCCGTCATCTTCCGGCAGAACGATCCGGGTCCTGCAACCCCCCGGCGAACGAGATCGGACGATGAAAAACCTGCTCACCGACATCGCCGGCGTCCGCGTCGGCCATGCCGACGACAAGCGGCTCGCCTCCGGCGTCACGGCGATCGTCTTCGACACGCCGGCGGTCGCGTCGATCGACGTGCGCGGCGGCGGACCGGGCACGCGCGATAGCGCGCTGCTCGATCCGGTCAACACCGTGGAGCGGATCGACGGTCTGGCGCTGTCGGGCGGTTCGGCTTTCGGCATCGAGGCCGGCGGCGGCGTGCAGGCATGGCTCGCCGAACACGGGCGCGGATTCGTCATCCGCGATGCCGTCATCCCGATCGTCCCCGGCGCGGTCTGCTTCGATCTCCTGAACGGCGGCGACAAGCGCTGGGGCCGCTTCGCGCCGTATCGCGACCTCGGCTACGCGGCGGCGGCCAATGCGGGCACCGATTTCGCGCTCGGCAGCGTCGGCGCGGGCCTCGGCGCCACCACGGCCAACTTCAAGGGCGGTCTCGGCTCCGCATCCGCCACGATGCGCGACGGCATCCGCGTCGCTGCGCTGGCCGTGGTCAATGCTGTCGGCAGCGTGACGGCCGGTGACGGTCCGTGGTTCTGGGCCGCGCCTTTCGAACAGGACAAGGAGTATGGCGGACGCGGTGTGCCGCCCTCGACGACGCCGGACATGCTCGCGCCCCGGCTGAAAGGCGCCGCGCCCACCGCGCTCGAGAACACCACGCTTGCGGTGGTCGTGACCGACGCCGCGCTCACCAAATCCCAGGCGAAGCGGCTCGCGATGATCGCGCAGACCGGATTCGCCCGCGCCATTTATCCCGTGCATGCGCCGCTTGACGGCGACGTGGTGTTCGCCGCCGCCACCGGCGACAAGCCGGTCGATCCGCTCGTCGGGCTGACCGAACTCGGAACCGTCGCGGCGAATTCGGTCGCCCGCGCGATCGCCCGTGGCGTCTACGAAGCCGAGGCGCTGCCGTTCCCGGGCGCCCTGCCCGCGTGGAAGGACCGGTTCTCCCGCTAGGGCGTCGGACTCGCGGCGAGTTCTTTTTGTCCGGTCGGTTGCCGTCCGGCGGCGGCGAACATGCTCAGCGCAAACCACGAACGGAAAGCCGCCACGCTGTCCCGCGATCCCTCCAAGCGCAGCCGGCCCTCGCGCATCGCCTGATCGACCGGGATGTGGCCGAGCCAGATCTGCGTCAGCATGCGCAATGCAGCATAGACGAAAAGATCGACGTCAAAACCCGGATCCCGATAGCAAAGATCGACCGTGCCGTCCTCGAACACCAGCCAGTACCGGCGCCGACTGATCGGCACGCCCGAAAGCTGGAATTCGGCAACATACCGGCGACCGCGCGGCAAGGCTTGCGCCAGGATGTTGCGGCGGATGTCCCACATCAGCAGATCCGGATCCAGATTGCTGGTGTCGACGAGATCGTGACGCAGCCACCGCTGCGCCCACAATCCCATCGTCTCGACCACCGGAAGCAATTCGCGGCCGGCGGGCGTCAGATGATATTCGAAACCGCCAGCGCCGCGCACGCGCTCGACGATCCCCGCGAACTGCAGTTGCTTGAGCCGCCGCGCCAGCAACGCGGACGACATCCGCGGCACACCGCGCTGCAAGTCGTTGAAGCGAACGCTGCCGCAGAGCAATTCGCGGATGACGAGCGGCATCCACCGCTCCGCGAGCAGCTCGGCTGCAAGAGCAACGGGACAGAACTGGCCGTATCCCCGCTTCCCGGTCATGCCCGATCCTAACAGAACCCGCCGCGCCGGCCACTTCACATTTAGAAGTTGTCGCCGCCGCCGGCTGCCGTCAAGCTTTCCAAAAAACGCCCCGCATCCCAATGGAGGCCTGGCCATGACACGATCTCCCGACCTGCAGGCGCTCGTTCACGTCATCGGACCGCGCTTTGCCGAGGGTGCCGCCGAGCGCGACGGCGGCGATGTCTTCGTTGCCGCCCACTACGATATCCTCAGGGAACACAAGGTCTTTTCCGCGCTCGTGCCGGAGGACGTCGGCGGCGGCGGTGTCTCCCATAGCGCCATGTGCGCCTTCCTGCGCCAACTGGCTCACTATTGTCCATCGACCGCGCTCTCGCTGTCGATGCACCAACACCTCGTGGCAGCGGCCGCGTACAATCATCTCAAGGGACGGCCCGGTCGAAAGTTGCTGGAACGCGTGGTCAACGGCGAGACGGTTCTGATCTCGACGGGCGCCAATGACTGGATGGAATCGAACGGTCTCGCGGAACGCGCCGACGGCGGCTTCCGCGTCAATGCCAGGAAACAATTCGCAAGCGGATCGCCGAAAGGCGGGGTGCTCGTCACCTCAACTCAATTCCAGGATCCCCAGGAAGGCTGGCAGGTTCTCCATTTTGCCGTCCCCTTCTCGGCGCGGGGTGTCTCGCTGGCCAACGACTGGCATACCCTCGGCATGCGTGCGACGGGTTCGAACACCGTCATCCTCGATAATGTCCTTGTGCCCGACGACGCCGTGGCGCTACGCCGTCCGCGCGGCCGGTTTCATCCGGCATGGAACGTGATCCTGACGGTGGCGCTTCCGCTGATCATGTCGGTGTATGTCGGGGTCGCCGAAGCAGCCGCGACGATCAGCAAGGAGCGGGCCGGCCGGCGCAAGACCGACCCCGTGATGCCCGCCCTGCTCGGTGAACTGGTCAATCAGCTCACGATGGCGCAGCTCGCCGTGGACGATATGGTTCGGATCGCGAACGATCTCGACTTCGAAATGACGCTCGACAACGCGAATGCCGCCCTGATCCGCAAGACGATCGCCGCCGAGCATGTTCTGGCCACGGTCGAAAAGGCGATGGAGGCGGCCGGCGGCGCCAGCTTCTACCGCAGCATGGGGCTCGAGCGTTTGCTGCGCGATGCGCACGCCGCGCAATTCCATCCCTTGCCGGCCAAACGTCAGCAACGCTTCACCGGCCGCATCGCTCTTGGCCTCGATCCGATCGCCGATGCCACGTAAGACACAATGGCTTCGCTCAGTCTGCAGACATCCGCATGCTCCCGTAACTGCGGTATCCATTTCAGTATAGATACGTATATATACTTGAAATACCTGCGTTATTTAAGGTTAGATTCCAGTATAGCTTGAGTTGTCGATTTGACCGACCGATGGTTCTCCGCGTGCGCAACATCGCGCACTCAACAGTGGAGAAACGTCATGAAGAAAATTCTCATTCTCGCGGCGGTCGCAACCGCGCTCGCCGGAACGCCCGCCTTCGCCAAGGGTCAGGGCATCGGCATCGGTGCGAACGTGTTCACCGGACGCGGCGGCGTGATCGGATTGCTCGGCGGACGAGGCGCGCTCGTCGTCAACACCGCCGTCACCACCGGCAAGGGAGGCGTGCTTGCCGCCGTGCTCGGCCGCGGCAATTTGCTGGGCGGTCTGCTCGGCGGCGGCGGATGTGGCTGCCATTAAAACCGTCCCGCTTATTTTGAACTGGGATGGGACGCTTTTTTGTTTCGATAACCAGGCGGACGGGATCTTCTCCCGTCCGCGCCGTGCTATGCACCATTCGAAGCGCTCTCTGGACGGGCCGGCTTCGCCAGCGGCGAAAACCGCCGCGTCAGCGACGACGAGACCACCAGTGCACTGACGTCGCTGCCGGAAATCAACGAGCCCCTGGCGTAGGCCACATCGAACCCAAGCGTGAGATCGCTGTCGAGCGTGCGGGTGATGCCGATCCCACCTGTCAGGGTTTGCGCGCGGAACGGCGAGTCTAGATATTCCGACGCCGCATAGGCGATCGAGGCCGTCAGCGTGACCTTCGAATCCATCGCCCATGACGCCTTCGCCGAATAAGCCGTATCGATCGTGATCGGCGAAATCGGAAACGTCGTTTCGCTGGCGCGCCGCCACGCCGTGACGTCGAACGTGAACGGCGTCGCGCGCCAGGTCAGGCTGGCGTCGAACAGGGTCCGGTCGATACTGGTGAAATCCGGATCGTGCCATGTGCCGTAAAGTTGCGACACCGACGCGAAGGCCGCGATGGTTCCATCGTCATATTTCGCGAACAGAAACGGCTGTACCCGCTCGTTGTCGCGGCGATAGCCGAAATCGTCGAACTCCTGCGCATAGCGCCGCACCGACAGGTTGATCGACGCGCCGACTTCGGCCTTGCCGCGGATGAGACTGACGCCGGGAATGAGGGTGCCGCGCAAATAGGTCTGCGCATCGGGCAGAAAGTCCTGAAAGATAGCGTTGGTCTGATTGAGGCTCGACTGCGCCACCTCCGCCGTTACGAACAGCTTGACGGCGTTGAACTTCGCTTCCGCCTTGAACGACTGGATCAAATCGGATGAGCGCAGATTGTACGTATTGGTATCCGCGACCGTGGTCGTGGAATCGAGTCTCAGATCCTCGTCCCCGAGCGAGCCGCGCAAAATCACCTTGCCGCCGAGCGAGGGCGCCAGCGCCGGATTGGCGTAGTGCGTGGTGTTGGCTTCGGCGGCAATGCCAAGCGTATAGCCGCCGGCTTTGGTGCCGGCCGCCATCGCGGTTTCAGTCCCGATGAAGGCGCTGCTGCCGGCGCCCTGCCCGATCGAGAATTGCGGATTGGAATCGAACCCGCCGCGCAGGCGGAACGATGCAGTGAAATCGTCTTCCGCAGCGGCATGGCCCGCAGCAGCGAGCGCCAGACACCCTGCGATGACAGACAGCCGGGACAAGATCATCCACACCCTCGCATTGCTCTGGGTGCGATTACCGGCGGATATCCTTATCGGAAAATGAAAACAGGCGAATCCTGCGCAGTGCTACGCATCGCGCGCGCCGCATCGTACCGCTGGGCAAGCGAGGATCTGCGCTGGCAACGCAGAACGCCCGGATCAAGTCCGGGCACGACGGACGAAAAGATATTACGCGCTGACCGACAACGAATGGACTGCCGACGCCGCGATGGACTGGGCGGCGCGCTGGATCGCCTGCTCCATGTAGGTGTAGGACGATGACGCCGTGCCCGATGTCGATGAGGTCGATGACGCCGCCGGCGACGTCAGCGTCACCTGGGTTCCGTCCGCAAGCGTGGTCGTCGTGGTCACCGATCCATCGCTGTTGGTCACCGAAGTCGACGAGTCGAGCGCGGCCAGCAGAGGATCGGAGCTCGAACTTCCGCTGCTGCCGCTCGATCCGTCTGTACTGCCGGAGCCATCCGAGCCCGCGACATGGTGATGGTGGCCATGGCCGCCGTGTCCACCCGCCCCCTTGAGGGCAGACGACATCTCGTCGAGGCTGACCGATCCGTCGCCATTGGCGTCGAGCTTGCTGAAGACGTCATCGGCCTGCGCGACATTGGTGCCGCCGGCACCGAGCGCGCTTTCGAATTCGGATTTGCTGATCGACCCATCGCCGTTGCCGTCAATCTGCGAGAACAGGTCCTGCAGCGCATCCGATGCGCTCGTCGGAGCGCTCGACGTTGAGGCGGAGGACTGACTCTGGGCGTCCAACAGCGCATTCATGGTCGATGGCGAGATGCAGTTGCCCGGCGCGCTGCCGGTTGAATTCGCGATGGAGCTTGCCGACGAGATCGTGGTCGTTGCCGCCGTCGCGGAAGGAACGTCGAACGACGCCGGGTTCTGGATGCCGGTCGTGCCGGACGCGGAACCGGATGATGTCAGCGACGACAGCACATCCATCGCGGCCGATGCAGCCCCAAGAGCAAACAACATCACAAAACTCCCTCAAAGGCCGCGCCGCGGCTTTTCGTCCGCTGGCGGAGCAAACACCGTGCCATTCCGAAAATCGTGCAAAATGGGGAGTTTCCGCCGGTGCGCAACAGCCGGTCGCCCGGCAAAGGGTGCCGCGGCGGCAAAATTTGCCGCTGGTCCCGCCGCGGTGCCCATGTTACGCGAGGCTCCCAGCTTGAAACCTCGGGAAATACACATGTCTCAGACTTTCGCGCCGCGACCGCTCGTCATCGCGCCGTCGATCCTGGCGTCGGATTTCTCCAGACTCGGCGACGAAGTCCGCGCCGTCGATCAGGCCGGCGCCGACTGGATTCATCTCGATGTCATGGATGGTCACTTCGTGCCGAACATCTCGTTCGGGCCCGATGTCATCAAGGCGATACGGCCTTACTCGAAGAAGATCTTCGACGCGCATCTGATGATCGCACCGTGCGATCCCTATCTCGAGGCCTTCGCCAAGGCGGGCTGCGACCACATCACCGTCCATGCGGAGGCCGGTCCGCATTTGCATCGGTCGCTGCAGACGATCCGCGCGCTGGGCAAGAAGGCCGGCGTCTCGCTCAACCCGGCAACTCCACTGACCGCAATCGAATACGTGATGGACATGGTCGATCTCGTGCTGGTGATGTCGGTCAATCCCGGGTTTGGCGGTCAGAAGTTCATTCCCTCCGCGCTGGCGAAGATTCAGGATTTGCGGGCGATGACGGCAGGCAGGCCCATCGACATCGAGGTCGACGGCGGTGTTGCGCCTGATGTCGCGGGCCAACTCGCCGCCGCTGGCGCCAACGCGTTCGTCGCGGGTTCGGCCGTATTCAAGGGCGGCACGATGGAGAGCTACAAGGCGAACATCTCGGCGATCCGCGATGCCGCGGCATCTGCGCGCGGCGAGATGATTTAGCGCGCTGGTCGCGCGTCCAGCCCCTTCAACAGCAGATCCAGCACGGCATCCGTCCGTGCCGCAAGCGTAGGATCGCGCCATTCGTCGGCGTGCGCCGGATGATGAAAGCGGCTGGTCGCGTCGAAGATCGCCCGCGCCGTCGCATCGATGTCGTCGACCTGAAAGGCGCCCTGCTCCACGCCCTCGGTGAGGATGTGCGCGAGCTGGTCGATCAGGCGGTCCTTGTGCGCATTCACCACCGCTCTCGCCTCCTGCGCCAGCGCGAGGTAAGTCGCGAACATCTCGGGATCGTCGGCGACCTTGCTGCACTTGATCGCGAACTGCGCCCGGAGCCAGCGCTCCAGCTTGTCCCGCGCGGGGCCGGGGCCTTCGGCGATGCTCTGGAGCGGCGCGTTGGCGCGATCGAGCCAGCGCCGCGCCACCGCGTCGCGCAGGGAGGCCTTGCTGGGAAAGTGCCGGTAGACGCTGCCGTGGCTGACATTCAGCGCGCGCGCGACATCGACGACCGTTGCCTTGGCCAGACCGAAACGGCGCAGCACATCCTCCGTGGTCTCGAGAATGCGGTCAGGCGTGAGGACAAGCGTGTCATTCATCGGCGTACCCATTGGATGGTGTCCGAGCGGTCCCGGCGAATCCCGGTCAGTGGCTCAGTTTTTCGGCCTGCGCCGCAAGATGGCGGGCGACGCGGACGTCGAGCCAGCGCTGGATATGGGTCGTGAATTGAAAAAGTTCGAAGATGGTCATGGTCGTCATCCCCTGCCGGAGAAAGACGGCGCCGGCAGTCCGCGCTGCGCCTCGTTCTGGCGCACGATGTATATAGCATATCTGACTGACAGATTTCAATATCTGTTATTCAATGTTCCGTGAGGGGAACAAAGTTCCATTTTGACGCGGCAGGCCCGGCTCCCTCCATCGGGCTATTAGAGATGCCGGCCCCCTCCCATCGGGCCGTCGAGGCGCCGGCCACCGAGCCGTCCGGGCCGCCAAGAAACATGGCCGATCAGGGAGGTATCCTGTCCGTGGGCAGGCCGCAGTGCCATCCGTTTGTCTGCCGCGGCCGGCTCTGTTAAAGCGCAACGTAATCCCCCGAACCTCCGTGAGTCCTCGATGATCCCGCGCTACACCCGTCCGGAAATGGCTTCGATCTGGGAGCCGCAGACCCGCTTCAAGATCTGGTTCGAGATCGAGGCGCATGCGGCGGACGCACAAGCGGAATTGGGCGTGATCCCGAAGCAGGCTGCGAAGACGATCTGGGCCAAGGCGAAGGACGCCACCTTCGATGTCACGCGGATCGACGAGATCGAGCGCGAGACCAAGCACGACGTCATCGCCTTCCTGACCCACCTTGCGGAGATCGTCGGCCCCGAGGCGCGCTTCGTGCATCAGGGCATGACCTCCTCGGACGTGCTCGACACCTGCCTCAACGTGCAACTCACCCGCGCCGCCGACATCCTGCTCAAGGACCTCGACAAGCTGCTCGCCGCGCTGAAGACGCGCGCCTTCGAGCACAGGATGACGCCGACCATCGGCCGCTCGCACGGCATCCATGCCGAACCCGTGACCTTCGGGCTGAAGCTCGCCTACGCCTACGCGGAGTTTTCCCGCGCGAAGGAGCGCCTGATCGCCGCGCGCAAGGAAGTCGCTACCTGCGCGATTTCCGGCGCGGTCGGTACCTTCGCGCAGATCGACCCGCGCGTGGAGGAGCACGTCGCCAAGGCGATGGGTCTCGTGCCCGAGCCGGTGTCCACCCAGGTGATCCCGCGCGACCGCCACGCCATGTTCTTCGCAACGCTTGGCGTGGTCGCTTCGTCGATGGAGCGGCTTGCCATCGAAATCCGCCACATGCAGCGGACCGAAGTGCTGGAAGCCGAGGAGTTCTTCTCCGAGGGCCAGAAAGGTTCGTCGGCGATGCCTCACAAGCGCAATCCGGTGCTGACCGAGAACATCACCGGCCTCGCCCGCATGGTGCGCGCCTATGTGACGCCGGCGCTGGAGAACGTCGCGCTGTGGCACGAGCGCGACATCTCGCATTCCTCCGCCGAGCGCATGATGGCGCCCGACGCCACGGTGACGCTCGACTTCGCGCTTAATCGCCTCGCCGGCGTGATCGACAAGCTGCTGGTCTATCCCGCCAACATGCAGAAGAACCTCGACCGGCTCGGCGGGCTTGTTCACTCGCAGCGCGTGCTGATCGCGCTGACGCAGAAGGGCGCGAGCCGCGAGGACTCCTACAAGATGGTCCAGCGCAACGCGATGCCGGTCTGGCGCGGCGAAGGCGACTTCCGCTCGCTGCTGAAAGCCGATCCCGAGGTGAAAAAATATCTGAGCGACGCCGAGATCGACGAGAAATTCGACCTCGGTTACCACCTCAAGCATGTCGACACGATCTTCAAGCGGGTGTTCGGCAACGCGTAGCGAGATGTGGGCCGAAGGCTTTCTGGACCACGGCGCAATACAAAAAACGTCATACTCCGCGAAAGCGGAGTATCCAATATTCCATATCGATCAGATTTTCCGCTTTACTCGCTCGGATTACTGGATCGTCCGCATTCGCGGACGATGACGCCCGGCTGTCGGTCATCCGCCACGGCGAAATGATCTCGCGCGATGCCGTCGCGCCTTAGTTCGCCTCACCCTTCACCATCCGCGCCACGACGCCGTCACCCTTGATGACATGGTGGTAGAGCGCCGCCAGCACGTGCAGCGCCACCAGCCCCATCAGCACATAAGCCAGCCAGATGTGCCAGTGCTCGAAGAAGCGGGCATTGTCGCGGTTCTCCGAGGTGAATTGCGGCACCTTGAACAGGCCGAACCAGTCGTCATAGCGCGGTTTGTGCGCGCCGGAATGCGCCCAGCCCAATAACGCCACCACGATCGTCGTCGCATAGAGCGCCCAGTGATTGACGTGCGCCAGCGCCCGCTCCCATCCCGGCGTGCCCTCCGGCAGGGCCGGCACCGGATTGAGCCCGCGCCAGATCAGGCGCAAAACCATCAGCAGCAGGATGACGTAGCCGATATCGGCATGGATCGAGCGGTGAAAGAACCGGTCCGGCCGCGCCGCATAGTGGTTGAACCAGTAGCCATAGGCCAGCATGCCGACGATCGCGGCACCGAGGATCCAGTGGAAGGCGCGGGATACGAGACCCCAGGAGGTGGTTGTGTTCCGGATCATGAGCAGGTCATGCCTTTTTCAAGCGTCGCCGCAAGACAGGCCATGAACCGGGGAATTCAGCAAGGCCCCGCAGGCAGGACGGGTTTGCGCGGGCAGCGGGAACAAGTCGCCCGCTGAAGCGATCTTGGCCCATCCGCGCGCATCCGTTAAATGACAACCTCATGGTAACCCGGCGGTCGTAGTATATCCTCGTGCCAGATACCCCAACCATCCTCGTCATCGATTCCGGTCTCGGCGGCCTTACCGTGCTGCGCGAGATCGTCGAGGCCCGGCCCGACGCACGCTATGTCTACGTCGCTGACGATGTGTTCTTTCCCTATGGCCACCACACCGAGGACGAGATCATTGCCCGGGTCGTGCTCCTGGTCGGCGAACTGATCGCCGCTCATCGTCCCGACCTCGTCGTGATTGCCTGCAACACCATGTCCGTTTCGGTGCTGGCGCCGTTGCGCGCGGCTTATACGGTGCCGTTCGTCGGCACGGTGCCGGCGATCAAACCCGCCTGCGCGGCGTCCACGACCAAGCGCGTTTCGGTGCTCGGCACCCGCGCCACGGTGCAGCGGGAATACACCCAGGCGCTGATCCGCGATCATGCCCAGGCCTGCACGGTCACGCTGGTCGGCTCCGCCAATCTGGCGTCGCTGGCCGAAGCCGCGCTCGGCGGCGAGGACGTCCGGGACGAGGACATTCTGACCGAAATCGCGCCGTGCTTCGTTCCGGCGGCCGCGTCGCACGGACGAACCGATGTTGTCGTTCTGGCCTGCACCCACTACCCGCTGCTGCTCGACCGCCTGGTCAGGCTGGCGCCGTGGCCGGTCGCCTGGATCGATCCGGCCCCCGCCATCGCCCGGCGGGTGGTGAGCCTGCTCGGTCCGGACACGGGTGGGGCGGCGGACGCCGGGGCAACGATGCTGTTCACATCGGGCCGCCGGAACGCTCGCCTGACAGAGGCCCTCGCGCCGTTCTTTGGCGGTCGGGTTTTCGCCTGACCACCGCTGCTCCAGCTTTCCGGTTGTCGAACCTGCTGTTAGTGTGGTGGTTCGGAAGTTCGCTTCATTTTCCCGACACGCTCTTCAAGCGAACTTCTGAACCTAAACCACACTAAAAATCATAAACTTGCTAGTGTCCCTTTGATTCCGAAGCTCGCATCGAAGGTTGCTGCAAGTGCTTGCGAACTTCGGAATCGGGACACTAGCCTCTCATCCACAGGGAGAGGATCATCATGATCAAAAAGATCGTCATTGCCGCCAGCATCGCAGCCTTCGCCATGGCCGGATCGGCCTTCGCTCAGGGCATCAAGCGCACCCCATTGCAGAAGATCGATTTTCCCTCGGATTACACGACCGTGACGGGAATCGCCGAAATTGCCCCCGGCGGCACCGCCGGACGCCATACCCATCCCGGCATCGAAACCGGCTATGTGCTCGAGGGCGAGGCCGATCTCCTGATCGACGGCAAGCCGCCGCTGCACCTCAAGGCCGGGGATTCCTATACGGTGCCGGCCGGCGCCATTCACGACGCCAGGGTCAGCGGCGACAAGCCTTTGAAAGTCCTTGGGATTTATATCGTGGACAAGACCAAGCCGCTGGCAACCTCGGCCAAATAGCCGGGAGACCCGGCCAAAGACGGGCGCGCGCCGAAACATCCGCGCTTTCGTTTGACAGACCAGCGGTTTCTCCCTAGAAAACCGCTGCTCGCGGGCCGGTTTCGGCCCGCGTTGCGTTTCGCGACCCGTGGTCCTCCCCTTATGCTTTAAGGACGGACCTGTCAGCGGCGGCGCACGGCACGATCCCGAAAAGCGGTCTTCCGGTTTTCGGATCGGATCATGCCAAAGCCTTCGCACAGGAGGGCGCGATCCTCAAACCCATGCGCACGATCCCGAAAAGTGGATACCGGTTTTCGGACCAGATCATGCGCCAACTTATTGAGAGGACGCGATGACAAAGCGTGCAGAAGCCAAGTACAAACTCGACCGCCGGATGGGCCAGAACATCTGGGGCCGCCCGAAGAGCCCGGTCAACAAGCGCGAATACGGCCCCGGCCAGCACGGCCAGCGCCGCAAGGGCAAGCTCTCCGACTTCGGCACGCAGTTGCGCGCCAAGCAGAAGCTGAAGGGCTACTACGCCAACATTTCCGAGCGCCAGTTCTACGCCATCTACGTCGAGGCCACCCGCATGAAGGGCGACTCCGGCGAAAACCTGATCGGCCTGCTCGAGCGCCGCCTCGACACCGTGGTGTATCGCTCGAAGTTCGTGCCGACGATGTTCGCCGCGCGCCAGTTCATCAACCACGGCCACGTCAAGGTCAACGGCAAGCGCGTCAACATCGCGAGCTACAAGCTCAAGGTCGGCGACGTCGTCGAGGTCAAGGATGCCTCGAAGCAACTCGCTCTCGTGCTGGAAGCCAACCAGCTCGCCGAGCGTGACGTGCCCGATTTCATCGACGTCGATCACAACAAGCAGACCGCGAAGTTCGTCCGCATCCCGCAGCTTTCGGACGTGCCGTTCGCGGTGCAGATGGAACCGCATCTGATCGTCGAATACTATTCGCGCTGATCGGGTTTTCGTCAGCGTTGCGATTTCAGGGCCCCGGTTTTGCCGGGGCCTTTTTTGTTCGCTCGCAACATTAGCAGCGTCATCGCCCGGCTTGACCGGGCGATCCAGTAGTCGCAAATCTGCCGTCCAGAATTGACGTCGCGGAATACTGGATCATCCGCTTGCGCGGATGACGACGCTGATGATGCAGCGAGAGCCGCGCTACTCAGGATGCCATCAATGCCCTACGCCCCCACGCCCACCGACCCGAAGCAGACGCCGATCCGCATCAACCTGCTGTCGGACACGCAGACGCGGCCGGCGCCTGCGATGCGCGAGGCGATGGCACGCGCCGAGGTCGGCGACGAGCAGATCGGTGACGATCCGACCGTCAACCTGCTGTGCGCGCGCGTGGCGGATCTGCTCGGCAAGGAGGCCGCGGTGTTCATGCCGTCCGGCACCATGTGCAATGTCGCGGCGACGCTCGCCCATTGCCGCCCCGGCGATGAAATCCTCGCGCACGAGACCGCCCATATCATCGCCCGCGAGGGCGGCGCGCATGCCGCCCTCGGCGGCTTTCAGGTGACCCGCCTGCCCGGTGCCGACGGCCAGTTCAGCGTGGAGACGTTCCGCGCGGCACTGCATCCGCGCACCCGCTACGAGCCGCCGCAAACCGTCGTCAGCGTCGAGCAGACCGCCAACATCGGCGGCGGCACGATCTGGAAGAAGGCCGATCTCGAGGCCGTGTCCGCGCTCGCCAAGGCGAACGGCATGGCGACGCATATGGATGGCGCGCGGCTCATGAACGCCTGCGTCGCCACCGGCATCAGCGCCCGCGAGATGAGCGCAGGCTGGGATTCGGTCTGGATCGATTTCTCCAAGGGCCTGGGCGCGCCGATCGGCGCGGCCATGGCGGGATCGCATGCCTTCATCGACGAGGTCTGGCGCTGGAAGCAGCGGCTCGGCGGCTCGATGCGACAGGCCGGGGTCTGCGCCGCCGCCTGCGTCCACGCGCTCGATCATCACATCGACCGCCTCGCCGACGACCATGCCAACGCCCGCGCGCTGGCGCGCGGACTGTCGCAGATTTCGGGCATGAAGGTGCAGGAGCCGGAAACCAACCTGGTGTTCTTCGATCCCGCCGGCGCCGGCGTATCCGGTCAGGACATGGTCGCGCGATTGCGGCGGCATGGCGTGCTGCTGGCGATGATGGATGGACGCATCCGCGCCTGCACGCATCTCGACGTGAGTGCCGCGATGATCGCGGAAACGGTCGCGCTGGTGCGGGACATCGTGCGTCAGGCTTGAGCAAAGGCCGTGGCCTCGTCATGGCCGGATCTATTCCGGCCAGCCACGTCTTCGGTCGTCCGTTCATCTAAAGACGTGGATGGCCGGGACGAGCCCATGACGGAGAAGCCGCACGCGACTGGCCGTCATTCGGCGGGAATGACGGCTTCCACTCAATCCTGATTCACCGCTTCAGCGCGCCATAGATGAGCTGACGCAGCTTTCGTTGCATCGGACCGCGCTCGGTCGGAGTCTGCGCCATGAAGATGACGAGCATGTCGTCGTGCGGATCGACCCAGAAGAACGTTCCGCCGACCCCGTCCCACCGGAATTCGCCGAGCGGACCCGGCACGTCCGCCGACAATTGCGTCCGTACCGCGAAACCGTAGCCGAACCCGAACCCCTCGCCGGGAAAATAATAGTAGTCCCGTGCGATGCCGCTGCCCGGCCCGATCTGGTCGGTGGTCATGGTTGCGACCGTGCTCGCGCGAAGGTACCGATGGCCGTCCAGCGTCCCGCGGTTCAGCAGCATCTGTGCGAAGCGCGCATAGTCGGTGACGGTACCGACCATGCCGCCGCCGCCCGACTCCCATCGCATCGGCTTGGTCGGGTCCGTGATCGGCACGAAGGTGCCGATGGTGCGGTCGTCCGGCATCGGCTGAGCGATCCGAGGCCATTTCGCTTTGTCGGCGACGTAGAACGACGTGTCCTTCATGCCGAGCGGATCGAGCAGATTCTTTTTCTCGAACTGATAGAGCGTTTGCCCCGAGACCACTTCGATGACGCGGCCGAGCACATCGGTCGAGTGTCCGTAGTCCCACAGCGTCCCGGGCTGCTCGGCCAGCGGCAGCTTCGCGACCTTGTCGGCGAATTCCGCGTTGTCCCAGTTCTCGTCGTAGAGATCGAGTTGGGCATAGCGTTGCCGCGAGAGTTCACTGCCGTAAAATCCGTAGGTGATGCCCGACGTATGCCGCAGCAAATCCCTGATGGTGATCGGACGCTTGGGCGGCTCGAGCCGCAATGTCGCCTGGCCGTTCCCTTCGATGCCGTCAATGCCGACGCGGGTGTTGGCGAACGCGGGGATGTATTTCGACAGGGGATCGCCGAGCTTGAGCTTGCCCCGCTCGACCAGCATCATCGCCGCGACGCTGGTGATCGGCTTCGACATCGAATAGAGCCGGAAGATGGTATCCGGCGTCATCGGATGCCTGTCGATGATGTCGCGGACGCCGAAGCACTTGAAATAGACCGGCTTGCCGTGCTGCTGGATCAGCATGACCGCGCCGGGGATACGCGCCGTCGCAATCTCGTCCTTGATGTAGTCCCCGATCCGGTCGAGTTTGTCTTGCGACCAGGACGACGAGACGTGCGCCTGCGTTCCGGCGCAGTCGTTGTCTGCGGCGCGCGCGGCATTCGCCTCCACGAGGGACAGGGCCAATAGCGCAACAGCCCCGAGCGCGCTCAGCTTTCCGTCAGTTCTCAAGCGCTTCATAGACCAGTTTCTTGACGGTTCGCTGGATGCGCTGCCGCTCGGTCGGAGTCATCTCCATCAGAACGAAGTTCATATCCTGCTTGGGATCGATCACGAAGTAGCAGCCGCCGGCGCCATCCCACTTCAGTTCGCCGAGATCGCCCGGCGGCGGCGGCTTGGCATTGCCCGGATCGGTGCGGACGCCGAAACCCAGCCCGAAGCCGAATCCATCGCCCGGAAAGTAGAAGTAGTCACGCTCGATGCCGGACTTCGGCCCGACGTGATCCGTCGTCATCTCCTTGAAGGCTTGCGGGCTGAGGTATCGCTTCCCCTCGTACGTGCCGCCGTTCGCGACCATCTGCACGAAACGCGAAAAATCCGCAGGCGTCGACACCATCCCGCCGGTGCCCGCCTCGCGCCGATGCGGGGTGACCGCGTCGCCGATATAGCCGACATGGAAATCCGAGTCCTTCGGCATCGGCGCCGCCACCAGTTTGTACTTTGCGGGGTCGTGGACGTAGAACGCCGTATCCACCATGCCGAGCGGGTCGAGCAATCGCTCCTTCTCGAACTGGTAGAGCGATTTCCCGGACACGATCTCGATTACGCGCCCGAGGATATCGGTCGAATGTCCATAGTCCCACAGCGTGCCGGGCTGTTCCTGCAGCGGCAACCTGGCGATCCGCTCGGCGAACTCCGCATTGGTCGGATCGCCCGCAAACAGGTTGGCTTTCGCATATTCCTTGCGCACGAGGCTGTCGCCATAGAAGCCATAGGTGATGCCTGAAGTTTGCCGCATCAGGTCGAGGATCGTGATCGGGCGCTTGAGCGGGACCAGTTCAAGCTCCTTGCCTCCGCCCGCGGCATCCTTCTCGACGCCCACCTTCACGTTCGCGAAGGACGGAATGTATTTCGACAGGGGATCGTCGAGCTTCAACTTGCCTTCGTCGATCAGCATCATCGCCGCGACGCTGGTGATCGGCTTGGTCATGGAGAAGATGCGGAAGATGGTATTCGGCGTCATCGGCTGCCCGGTGGCGATGTCACGCACGCCAAAATAGCGCTCATAGACCGGCTTGCCGTGCTGGCGGATGACCAGGACCGCTCCGGGAATCTTCGCCTGTTGAATCTCGTTCTGAAAGAACGCGTCGATCTTCGCGAGTTTGTCCTGGTTGAAATACGCGCCCGCCGGGATGTCGAACGTCCCCTCCGCTTCAGCGCCTGCAGCGAGGCCGACGGTCAGAAACAGCCCGCAAGCCAGTGTGCGCAGCGCCCGAATTGTCATCCGCGTTCCCCGTCTCACCATGTCTGGAAGTTTAGCGGCGGCGCGTCATTCGGCACAAGGGCCGACCGTCGCAGCAAGCGCCTCTTGGTGAAGACGCGCGCTCCCTTCAGAGAAGCAGCAAAAAATGATCCGTTGCAACGCCGGCGCACCAGCCAGCGCATCTGCCACGGCGGCGACCGCGATGGTGGCGGCTTCGTCAGCAGGAAAGCGATATACGCCTGTGGAAATCGCAGGAAATGCAAGCGATGAAAGTTTGTGGGCTTGCGCCAGCGCGATGGAGCGCCGGTAGCAAGATGCCAGCGCTTCGTTCTCTCCGGCCTTTCCGTTCTGCCAGATCGGGCCGACCGTATGGATGACGTGACGGGCCGGAAGCCGATAACCGCGGGTGATCTTGGCATCGCCGGTGGCGCAGCCGTTCAACGTGCGGCATTCGGCGAGCAAGTCCGGTCCAGCCGCGCGGTGGATGGCGCCGTCGACGCCGCCTCCCCCGAGCAACGATGAATTGGCGGCATTGACGATCGCGTCAACGCCGAGGGTGGTGATGTCGGCGACGACAACGTCAAGCCGCGCCGACCCGAGACGGTAGGTGATGACTGTCAGGCTGATGCCGCGTCGCCGACGGGGACGCCCTTGTCGGCAAACAACTGCTGCAGTTCACCGGCCTGGAACATCTCGCGGACGATGTCGCAGCCGCCGACGAATTCGCCCTTGACGTAGAGTTGCGGAATCGTGGGCCAGCTTGAATAGACCTTGATGCCGTTCCGCAGCTCGGCCGATTCGAGCACGTTCAGGCCTTTGTAGCCGACGCCGATGTGGTCGAGGATCTGGACCACCTGGCCTGAAAACCCGCACTGGGGAAACTGCGGCGTGCCCTTCATGAACAGCACCACGTCGTTCGACTTCACTTCGTTATCGATGAATTGTTCAATGCTCATCATCTCGTCCTTTTGCGCGTCAGGGGGCCGTCAGCCCTCTCGCGATTGACATATATGTAGCCTGAAACCGTTGTCGAACCAAAGTAAATTGGCAGGGAGTTCGTCGGCCAAACATGCGGCCACGACCGTAACATCGGCGGCGGCCGGCGCGTAGGACCATTGGCTACCGCCCCTTTCATGAGGCGTCAGGCTTCCTATCTAGGACGGACATGCGCCGGGGGATCATTCTCCGGAACCGGTCGTCAAGAGCAACGTTCTCTCCAAAATCGGAGATTTCCGTGACGAAACACGTATCCGCAGCCGCCCCGTCGGCTGCCCCCGGTCCGTCCCCGTTCTCCGATTCCGGCGCCTTGAGCGCTCGCCTGACGGAAGCCTTCCTCGCGGTCCGGGCCGAGACCGAACGCCGCGCCGCCCCGCTTTCCCCCGAGGATCAGGCGGTGCAGTCGATGCCGGACGCCAGCCCCGCCAAATGGCATCGCGCCCATACCACGTGGTTCTGGGAGCAATTCCTGCTCGCCGCGCACCAGCCCGGCTACGTCCGTTTCCATCCGGACTACGCCTTCCTGTTCAATTCCTATTATGTCAGCGCCGGCCCCCGGCATGCACGTGCCCAGCGCGGCCATCTGACCCGTCCCGGCGCGGAGGACGTCACGGCCTATCGACGGCATGTCGACGCCGCGGTGGTGAAATTCCTCACCGAGGCCGACGAGCGGGCATTGGCGGGCCTCGTTCCCCTGATCGAGGTGGGCCTCAATCACGAACAGCAGCATCAAGAACTGATGCTGACCGACATCCTGCATGCCTTCGCCCTCAATCCGATCGCGCCGGCCTACGATCCGGCGTGGCGATTCCCGGCCGGAGCCCGTGCCGGCGATGACTGGGTCACGCTGACGGAAGGCATCCACACCATCGGGCACGCCGACGACAGCTTCCACTTCGACAACGAAAAGCCGGCGCATCGCGCGCTGGTCGGCCCGGTCAAGCTCGCGCGCAACCTCGTCACCAACGCCGAATGGCTGGCCTTCATGGCCGACGGCGGCTACCGCACGGCGACGCTCTGGCTGATGGACGGTTTCGCGACTGTCGCCCGCGAGGAATGGGAGGCGCCTGGCCACTGGCGGCGGGTCGACGGCACCTGGCAGGTGATGACCCTTGCCGGGCTGCAGCCGATCGATCCGGATGCGCCGGTCTGTCACGTCAGCTACTACGAGGCCGACGCCTTCGCGCGGTGGCGCGGCAAGCATTTGCCGACCGAGATGGAATGGGAGGTCGCCGCGCGCGCGGGACATCTCAACGATGCCTTCGGCCGCGTGTGGCAATGGACCCGCAGCGCCTACTCACCCTATCCGGGTTATGCCGCCATCGAGGGCGCGCTCGGCGAGTACAACGGCAAGTTCATGGTCAACCAGCTCGTGCTGCGGGGCTCGTCGCTGGCGACCCCCGCCGGGCACAGCCGGGTCACCTACCGTAATTTCTTCTATCCGCATCATCGCTGGCAGTTCACGGGATTGCGCCTCGCTGACTACGGCGCCTGACGATCATCATACAAAAAGCGCCGGAAAGCGCCCTGGGGAGACAGTCATGAAGGTCCACGCCACCGCTCTGGCACAAACGCATCCGTTTGATGCGCCGACATCGGCGTTCGCGAGCGATGCCCTCGACGGCCTGACCCAGCAACCGAAACAGTTGCCGCCGAAATACTTCTACGACTCGACCGGATCGGAGTTGTTCGAGCAGATCACGCGATTGCCGGAATACTATCCAACCCGGACCGAACTCGGCATCCTGCGCGACCGGTGCGCCGAGATCTCCGCCATCATCCCGGACAACGCTGCGCTGGTGGAATTCGGCGCCGGCTCCACCACGAAGGTGCGGCTGCTGCTGGAGACGTGCAAATTCGCGGCCTACGTGCCGGTGGACATTTCCGGCGATTTCCTCAATGCACAGGCGCGCACCCTGCGGCGGGACTTTCCCGGGCTCGCGGTTCATCCGGTCACGGCGGATTTCACCGCGCCGTTCGTCCTTCCTCGCAATATCGAAGCGCTGCCGAAGGTCGGCTTCTTCCCGGGCTCGACGCTCGGCAACTTCGAACCTCACGAAGCCAGCCGCTTCCTGAAAAGCGCCCGCGATATCCTGGGCAACGGCGCGCAGATGCTGATCGGCGTCGACCTCGAGAAGAACGAGCGCGTTCTCCATGACGCCTATAACGATGCCGCAGGCGTCACCGCGCGCTTCAATCTCAACGTGCTGGCGCGCATCAATCGCGAACTCGGCGGCAACTTCGATCTGTCGGCGTTCTCCCATCGCGCGATCTACAATCGCGAGCGCCACCGGATCGAGATGCATCTCATCAGCAAGCGGCCGCAGACGGTGCGCATTCTCGGCCGCAGCTTTGCGTTCCGCGCCGGCGAAAGCATCCACACCGAGAGCAGCTACAAATACAGCCTCGCGCGGCTGCGGACACTTGCGACCGGCTCCGGCTGGACGCCGACGGCGTCATGGACCGATCCCGAGGGGATGTTCTCCGTTCACGCCTTGCGCGCATCGGACTAGCGCTCACCCGATCCCAGCGAGATCGCTTCCCAGGTGGCCACGACGATCAGGACGACCGCCACCGCCGCCGCCAGCGCAAGCGGCGACAGGGAACCGGCGACCGGAAGCAGCGCGAGCAGCAGCGCGATTCCGACGAGGTGCGACAACTGCAGGTGCCCGCGGATGGTTCGCTTGAACAGGATGGTGCCCGACAGATAGATCAGCGGCCCTCCGACGATGCCGAAAACTTCCTTCACGCCGGAATGCCCCAGCGGATGCGCCAGCAGAAGTTCGTCGCCGACCGCCGACACGACGATGCCGGCCACGATCGGCAAATGAATATAGGTATAGGCGAGCCGCGCCAGCCGGCCGGATTCCGCGGCGCTGGAAATGTGCTCGGCGCCGGCCTCCGCGCCGATGTGGAAGTAAATCCACCACATGGCGATGCTGCCGAGCAGAGCGACCAGGAACGCCACGATGGCTGGCGCAGTCCACGGCGCCTCGCTGAAGGTCGCGCCGGTCACCACGATCGATTCCCCGAGCGCGATGATGATGAAGAGCGCGGCCCGCTCGGCCATGTGGCCGCCCTCGACCTCCCATTCCTGCATGGTCGACGCGCCAAGCCCCGGAGTCCGGAAGCGCATGGCCGGCCCGGCATACTCGATCGCGAGCGCGATGATCCATAGTCCGACCCGGAGCGCCGGCTCCGCGAGACCGCCCGCGATCCAGAACACGCCGCTCGCCGACATCCAGCAAGCGATGCGCAGAAAATTATGGCGATGCCCTGTCTCCGACTTCGGCACCATGGCGACGACAAACAGCGAGCGGCCGACCTGCATCGCGACGAAGGCCAGCGCGAAGGCGAGTCCTCGCGCCTCGAATGCTTTCGGGATCGATGTCGAGAGCAGAAGGCCCGCGATCATCAGTCCGAACAGCATCACCCGAACCGAGGTCTTTTCAGGGTCGAGCCAGTTGGTGGTCCACGATGTAAAGACCCAGACCCACCAGACGGCGAGCATCAGGATCGTCACCTGCGCAAGGCCGAGAGCCGTGAAGTGCGCCAGCAGGGTGTGGGAAATCTGTGTGACGGCAAAAACGAAGACGAGATCGAAAAACAGTTCGACGTAGGTCACGCGGTGATGCCGATGCGGCTCGCGCACCCGCAGGATCGACGCGTGCTCGTGCTGCACCATCCGGCCGCCGCGCCTGCCTACTCGGGCACGCCCGTCTGCAACGCCAGCGCGTGCAGGACGCCGCCCATCTGCCCCTTCAGCGACTGATAGACGATCTGATGCTGCTGCACGCGGGATTTACCGCGGAACGATGCGGAGATCACCGTCGCCGCGTAATGATCGCCGTCTCCGGCGAGATCGCGAATCGTGACTTCGGCGTCGGGAATCGCGGCCTTGATCATCGTTTCGATATCGCGAGCGTCCATCGGCATTCGTCTGTCTCCCAACGGCGGCGGGCCGAATCAGCGGCGGTCCTGGCCCCAGCGTTTTCAACTTATCCCGGGCACCCTACCCCGTCACGCGCCCCCTTCCTATATTCGCTCGACCAGCTCCATTCTCAAGAAGGTCGCCATGAAGATTCCCGGTCCCGACCATCCCATCACCATCACCCCGACCCGCGGCCGCGTCCGGGTCTCCGTCGGGGGCACGGTCATCGCCGACACCACCCGGGCGCTGACGCTGAAGGAAGCGAATTACCCCGCGGTTCAATACATCCCGCGCGAGGACGCGGATCAAACCCGGCTCGTCCGCACCGACCGCGTGACCCACTGTCCCTACAAGGGTGACGCGAATTATTTCAGCATCACCGCAAGCGGACAGCCTCTCGAAAATTCCGTCTGGACGTACGAGACGCCTTTCCCGGCCATGCGGGATATCTCCGGCTATCTTGCGTTCTATCCCGACAAGGTCACGATCGAGGAATTGCCCGCCGGATAGGAATTGCGGCATGACGTGCGTCAACCTAAGGTGATTCAAACAGACGTCCGGACACGGCAGGTTTCGGCGTTCGGGGACGCTCATGAAGTCGATTGCACATCTGCCGATGCCGGCCGAGGCGCATGCCACGCCAACCGCGGTTTCGCGCAATCTGGCGTTGGACCGCGCTCGCACGTTCCTCACGCTGGTCGTGCTGGTTCACCACGCCGTGATTCCCTACACATACTACGGTCACACCGACGCCAAATCCTGGATCGGCTTCGACGCCATCGTGCTCGCGACCGACAGCTTCTTCATGGCGATGTTCTTTTTCCTGTCTGGCTTGTTCGTGTGGCCGAGTCTTCAGCACAAGGCGCCGGCGAAATTCCTGACCGACCGGGTGCTGCGGCTTGGCGTCGCCTTCGCGATCGCTGCCGTCACCGTCATTCCAATCGCCTATTACGCGCTCGCCCTGCAGCAGGGACAGCATCTCAGCTTTACCGAGTTCTGGTGGAAAACCGTGACGGTCGGCCCATGGCCGAGCGGCCCGCTGTGGTTCGTGTGGGTCCTGCTGGCGTTCGATGTCTCGGCCTGTTTGCTCCATCGCATCGCGCCGTCGATGCTGGATCACGTCAACCGTCTCTCCACCGCGAGTTTTGAGCGGCCCGAACGGTTCTTCGCCTATCTCGTGCTGGCGACCGCGATCCTGTATGTGCCTTCGCGGCTTTACTTCGGATCCAACACCTGGTTCGAGTTCGGACCGTTTGCCGTGCAGAAAAGCCGCGTTCTGCTCTACGCGGAGTATTTTTTCATCGGCGCGGGAATCGGCGCAGCCAATTTCAGCGAGGGCGTTCTCAGCGCCGACGGGCGGCTTGCGCGGAGTGGTCCCGGCTGGATCGTCACCGCGCTTGTCCCTTACTGCCTGCTGTGGGTGCTGATCTACATCAAGCGCGGAATCCTCGGAAATCCCGATACGCTGCCCGCGTGGTACGAGCCGGCTTATAGCGTCCTGTTCGTCGCCTTCAGCGCGGGCATCATTTTCGCGATCCTCGCCTACTTCCTGCGCTTCAAGCGATCGGGATGGAGCGTGCTTGATCCGCTGCAGCACGACGCCTACGGCATCTTTCTCGTGCACTACGCCTTTGTGCTGTGGCTGCAAT
>DASZVY010000106.1:0-3721 GCA_035546855.1 Nitrobacter sp.
CGATCCAGCATGTCGGCATCGTCGCTTGCTTGCGATCCCGGCCGCAACGCGCTGACGCCCGTTCCCATCAGGCGGAATGCGGTGCCGTCGATTTCCTTCGCCAGCATCTCCCGCGCCGTGGCGAAGATCTTCGCCGCGAGCTGGGTTGGCGCCTGAATGGACTGCGCGCGCGTGCGCTGCCGGAAGTCCGCCGTCTTCAGCTTCAGCGTGACGGTCGATCCGGCGAGTTCGCCGGTCTTGAGCCGTGCCGACACCTTTTCCGACAGCCGCCACAGGATGCGCTCCAGCGTCGCGAAATCGCGCACGTCGGTTTCGAAGGTGGTTTCACTGGAAATGGTTTTGGCGCCGCGATCGGGCACCACGCGCCGCTCGTCGATGCCGCGCGCGAGCCGCCACAACCGCCGCCCTTCGGTCGGAAACTGCTTCATCATCTCGATTTCGTCAGCGCGCTGCAGGTCGCCGACGGTGCGGAAGCCGCGCCGCGCCAGCCGTTCCTGGGTCGCGGGCCCCACGCCGAAAATGAATCCCACCGGCTTGTCCGCGAGCAGCGTGCGCGCCTCGTCCTGGTCGAGCGCGGCGAAGCCGCGCGGCTTGTCGAGGTCGGACGCGATCTTGGCGAGAAACTTGTTGCTGGAGAGGCCGACCGAGACCGTGATGCCGATCGTGCGTTCGACATCGGCCGCGAATTTGGCCAGCACCTTGGCCGGGATCATGCCGTGGACGCGCTGCGTGCCGGCGAGATCGAGGAAGGCCTCGTCGATCGACAGCGGTTCGACCAGCGGCGTCAGCGTCTGCATGGCATGACGGACCTCGCGGCCGACCCGGACGTATTTCGCCATGTCGGGCCGGATCACGGTCGCGGACGGGCACAGATCCAGCGCCTTGAACATCGGCATCGCCGAGCGCACGCCGTAGGTCCGCGCCACGTAGCAGGCCGCGGAGACAACGCCGCGCTTGCCGCCGCCGATGATCACCGGCTTGTCGGCAATCTCCGGATTGTCCCGCTTCTCGACGGTCGCATAGAACGCGTCGCAATCGATGTGGGCGAGGGTGAGGGACGCGAGCGCGCGATGACGGACCAGACGCGGCGAGCCGCAGAGCCCGCAGCGGGTCGCGGCAAATCCGAGATCGCCGAGGCAGTCCCGGCAAAAGCACTGCGGCGCGTCGTCGTCGGACAGTGCACTGGTCACGGCACCTCGCGCTCCCAGTGCGGGTCTCCGAGCGCCTGGCGCGCCGCGGCGATGGTGGTGGGATGATGCTCCGACTGGCTCGCGAACGCCTTCACCGTCGCATCGTCGCGCATCACAAAATCGAGCACGCTTGCGAGGAAATTCGGGTCCGATGCGGCGGAGCGCAGCGTCTCCGGACCGATTCCGGTCTCCGACAGAAACAGGCCCAGGCGCTCGGGGTCTCCCGCGACAAAAGAAAGCGCCTGAATCGCAACGATTTCAGCGACTTCGCGCGGATTGTGAACACGCTTTGTCATTGCCGCCATTTGCCTTTCCGTAACCTATCGCTCTTACCTTTGGAGCCACCATGCCCGAGTCCCCAAAAACTGTTCAAGCAACGGCGCGTCGACTCGCATAAAAACGGGGCATCGCATTAACGGCTTTTGAGCGAATTCTGGCGCTAATCTTACTGCACTTTGCGGGCAAATTGCGCGGCATCTGCGCATGTCTCGTTCACCCAGACCAGGCGTCCGGATCGAAAGAGGAGGGACGGGATGGCTAAAACCGTCCTGATCGTCGAGGACAATGAACTCAACATGAAGCTCTTCCGCGATCTGTTGGAGGCTCATGGCTATCAGACCTCGGGGACCAGCAACGGCTTCGAGGCGCTTGATCTCGTCCGCAAGAACCGTCCCGATCTCGTGCTGATGGATATCCAGTTGCCGCAGGTGTCCGGCCTCGAGGTCACGCGCTGGATCAAGGACGATCCGGAACTGCGCGGCATCCCGGTGGTTGCCGTGACGGCCTTCGCCATGAAGGGCGACGAGGAGCGGATCCGTGAAGGCGGCTGCGAAGCGTATCTGTCCAAGCCGATCTCCGTCGGCAAGTTCATTGAAACCGTCCGACGGTTTATCGGGTAAGGAGTTCCTTCGATGTCCGCGCGTGTTCTGGTCGTCGACGACGTTCCCGCCAACGTCAAGTTGCTGGAAGCGCGTCTGTCGGCGGAATACTTCGACGTCATGACGGCCTCCAACGGCGCGCAGGCGCTCGACATCTGCGCCCGTGCCGAGTGCGACATCATCCTGCTCGACGTCATGATGCCCGACATGGACGGTTTTGAGGTGTGCCGGCGGCTGAAGGCCAACCCGGCGACCCATTTCATTCCCGTGGTGATGGTGACGGCGCTGGACAGCCCCGCCGACCGCGTGCGCGGCCTTGAAGCCGGCGCCGACGATTTCCTCACCAAGCCGGTGTCGGACGTGGTGCTGATCGCACGGGTGCGCTCGCTGACCCGCTTGAAGATGATGACCGACGAACTGCGCATGCGCGCGCTCACGTCGCTCGAGATCGGCGTGCAGGCGCCCGAGCGCCAGGCGGTGTCCGATGCGGGGAAGGGCGGGCGCATCCTGCTGGTGGACGACCGGCCGTCGTCCTACGAGCGGCTGGCGCCGATGCTGAGCGCCGAGCATGCCGTCGATGTCGAGCCCAATCCGGCCGAGGCGCTGTTCCATGCCGCCGACGGCGACTACGACCTTCTGATCGTCTCGCTGGGTCTCGAGAATTTCGACGGGCTGAGGCTGTGCAGCCAGGCGCGTTCGCTGGAACGCACCCGGCACGTGCCGATCCTGGCGATTTCCGATGCCGACAACAACGCGCGGCTGCTGCGCGGGCTTGAGATCGGCGTCAACGACTACCTGCTGCGGCCGGTCGACCGGCACGAGCTGCTGGCGCGGGCGCGGACGCAGATCCGCCGCCGCCGCTACACCGATCATCTGCGCGACAACATGCAGAACTCGATCGAGGCGGCGATCACCGATGGGCTGACCGGGCTGCACAATCGCCGCTACATGGAAAGCCATCTGGCGACGCTGGCCGAGCAGGCCTCGCAGCGCGGCAAGCCGCTGGCGCTGATGATGCTCGACATCGATTACTTCAAGGCGATCAACGACGGCTACGGCCACGATGCCGGCGACGACGTCTTGCGCGAATTCGCGGTGCGGATTCGCAAGTCGATCCGCGGCATCGATCTCGCCTGCCGCTACGGCGGCGAGGAATTCGTCATCGTGATGCCGGAAACCGACCTGCACGTCGCCACCATGGTGGCGGAGCGGCTGCGGCGCGCGATCGCGGGCGAACCCTTCGCCGTCAACAGGGGCGCGAGGCGCATCGACGTGACCATCTCGATCGGCCTGTCGATCCTCGAACGCAAGGGCGAACCGGTGGCCGACCTGCTGAAGCGCGCCGACATCGCGCTCTACCGCGCCAAGAACGACGGCCGCAACCGCGTGGTCGCCGCGGCCGCGTAGGCTCGAACACGTCACCCGGCGTTCCTCGGAAGTCACGACATGCCTCCGCGCTCCCGCGACTCCTCGGAGCCCGGGGTTTTGAACGATGCATTCCCGCCCTCTTCGGAGGGCGCGCGGAACGCCGGACGCGCAATGCGTCCGCAGCCTCATGCGCGATAGAAAACAAGCGCACGAGTTAGTCACCACGAAAGCACCGATACATCCGGCGTTCCGCACGCAATGGTTTTAACGGCTTGCTTCGTGCTC
>DASZVY010000107.1:0-36133 GCA_035546855.1 Nitrobacter sp.
AAGCGGCGCCATCGCCCGCGGCCAGCACACCGCCATCCAATGTGCAGCCGGGCAAAACCGGCGACGACATCGGCTATATCGCCGACGCCAAATACATGTTGCGATCCGGGATCGCCGAAGGACGCATGGTGTATATCGGCGTCGGCGGGTCCATCGAAGGCAAGATCAATCCCTTGCTGACCGCGGCCGAAGGCCAGGTCGTGCAACTGACGCTGATCAACGGGGAGGGCGCGGAGCACGACATCGTGTTTCCCGACCAGGACGCCAAATCTCCGCGCGTGACCGGCAAGGGTGCGAGCACGACGATCGCTTTCCGCGCCGCCAAGTCAGGCGACTTCATCTATTACTGCGGCGTGCCGGGCCATCGGCTCGCCGGTATGGAAGGCCAGTTCATCGTCACGCCCAAGCCGGCGCAGCAAACGGTTGTCGAGGCGGATATCTCGCGCGAGCCGGGAGACCTGCCGCCACCGATCGGCAAGCGCGAACCTCAGACCGTTCGCGTCGATCTGTTCAGCGTCGAAGTCGAAGGACGTCTCGCCGAGGGCACGACGTTCGGCTACTGGACCTTCAACGGCAAGGTGCCCGGTCCCTTCATTCGCGTCAGGGTCGGCGACACCGTCGACATTCACCTGAAGAATTCGGCCGACAGTGCCATGATCCATTCGGTCGACTTCCATGCCGCGACCGGGCCCGGCGGCGGCGCGGCGGCGCTGCAGGTCGATCCGGGCACCGAGAAATCCATGACATGGAAGGCGCTGGTGCCCGGCCTCTACGTCTATCATTGCGCGACCCCGATGGTGGCCGAGCATATCGCCAACGGAATGTACGGGATGATCCTGGTCGAACCGGAAGGCGGTTTGCCGCCGGTCGATCACGAGTTTTACGTGATGCAGGGCGAAATCTATTCCGACATCGCTTACGGCCAGCACGGCAGCGCCGAGTTCAGTGTCGACAAGCTGCTCGCCGAGCATCCGGAATACTTCGTCTTCAACGGCTCGGTCGGTGCGCTGACCAAGCTGCATCCGCTGCATGCGAAAGTCGGCGACAGGATCCGGATCTTCTTCGGCGTCGGCGGACCGAACTTCACATCGTCCTTTCACGTCATCGGCGAGATCTTCGACAAGGTCTACATGCTAGGCGGCGTGACCTCGCCGCCGCTCGAGGGAATTCAGACGGTTACAGTGCCGCCGGGCGGCGCGGCGATTACCGAGTTCAAGGTCGAGGTGCCCGGCAACTACACGCTTGTCGATCATGCGCTGGCGCGCGCCGAACGCGGCCTGCTCGGCATCCTCAACGTCGAGGGTCCGAAAAACCCGGAAATCTACAACGGCGAGGTGATGCCCGGCATGGGCCACTGACCGGGAATCCCGAACTGGCTCATTGAGTGCCAGAGAGATATCTGCCGATCGCCATCGGTATGGCGGCCGGTGGCAGTCAAGGAGAACGCTGATCGATGGCGCGGTTGCGATATCTGGTTTCCGGCCTGTCGCGATATATTGTTGCGGCCGCGGGGTAGTTCGCAGCCTAAAGCGACCGGCTGACCGCGATCGGCGCGGTGTGCTGACGTGGCGGGCCGCTGCGTTGGCCGTTGGCCGTATAGGTTTGCGGCATGGTGCGCCGCTGCGCTTCGGCGCTGACGCCGCGCACGATGCCTTCGGACACCGCATGCGCCGTGGCAAGCACCGTCAAATTCACCTGCAGCATGGCGCGAAACATATCGTGATGGCGCTGCAAGGCGGCGAGCAGGTCCGGCACCGACTGCGTCATGTAGGCTTGGCTGCTCTTGAACCGGCTGATTTCGCCGGCGTAGCGGCGCGATAGTTCGCTCTTTTGTTTCTCGAGCGCCATGCCATCGCGGATTTTACCGGCGCGCACCAGTTCGGTCTCGCGCTCGATAACGGCGAGCAGCGCGTTCATCGTTTCCAGCATGTTGTCGGCAAGCTTGCGTGCGTCCGCATGCGTCGTGATCGGTGGAAGAGGGGCTGGCGCCTGCTGCGCCTGGGGAGTCGGCGTCATTGAGCCTCCTTGGGAGCCGCGCTGGTCTGGCTCGCCTGCTGCATGATGAGGGTGCGGAACACCGCGTCGGAGACGCCGACGCCGCCGGCCTTGGCGAACGATTTGGAATACTGCTCGGTCAGCATCGAGCGCCACACGCCGGTGCTCTGCGTATCGCCGAACGGACCTTCACCCTTGAGACCCGTGGTCATCTGCGAGAACATCGAGTTCAGAAACATCGCCTCGAAATCCTGCGAGGTGTTTTTCGCTTTCTCGATCGCCTGGGGCGAGACTTTTTCCAGAGCCTTCTGAAGCTGCGGATCGGGGCGTCCGTTCAGCATCGGCATCATCGCCTTGCGCGGCATGCTGCGGTAGGCGCTCATAACCAGGCTGTTGTCGATCTGAGGCTGCATCACATCACCTCGATATCGGCTTCGATGGCGCCGGCGGCCTTGATCGCCTGCAGGATGCCGATCAGGTCGCGCGGCCCGATGCCGAGCCCGTTGAGACCGTCGACGAGCTGCTGCAGCGAGACGCCGTCCTTCACGACCGCGAATTTCTTGCCGTCCTCGCTGACGCCGACACTGGTGCGTGGCGTCACCACGGTTCGCCCGCGCGACAGCGGATTGGGCTGGCTCACCTGCGGGCTCTCGGAAATGGTGACGGTGAGGTTGCCCTGCGCGACGGCGACCGTGCTGACGCGCACGTCGCGTCCCATCACGATGATGCCGCTGCGCTCGTCGATGATGATCTTGGCGGCGAGATCGGGATCGACCTGCAACTGCTCGATCTCGGTCAGGAAAGCGACGACGTTACCCTTGAACTCCGGCGGGACCGTGAGCTGCACCGTGGAGGGATCGATCGGCTCGGCGGTCTTCACCCCGAGATAGTCGTTGACGGCGGCCGCGATGCGCTTGGCCGTGGTGAAGTCGGCGTTGCGCAGCGCCAGCCGCACGTTCGGCATCCGGTTCAGCTCGAAGTCGATCTCGCGCTCGACGATCGCGCCGTTGGCGATGCGGCCGTTGGTCGGCACGCCTTTGGTGACGCTGGCGGCGGCGCCTTCGGCGGAAAAGCCGCCGATCGTGAGCGAGCCCTGTCCCACGGCATAGACGTTGCCATCGGCGCCAAGCAGCGGCGTAACGAGAAGCGTGCCGCCCTGAAGGCTCTTGGCGTCGCCCATTGCCGAGACCGTGATGTCCATGCGCGTGCCCTGGGTCGCGAAGGCCGGGAGGTTGCCGGTCACCATGACCGCCGCGACGTTGCCGGTGCGGATGGTGGCGCCCCGGATGTTGACGCCCAGGCGTTCAAGCATCGCCTGCAGCGACTGCTTGGTGAAGGGGATGTTGTTGAGGGTATCGCCGGTGCCGTTGAGGCCGACCACGAGCCCGTAGCCGATCAGCTGGTTCTGGCGGACGCCTTCGATGTTGGCGAGGTCCTTGATGCGCGAGGTGGCGTGCGCGGATACGCCGGTCAAAGCCAGCGCGATCGCCGCGCAGGCGAGCCGGAAGGCCCTCGAAATCAAAACGCTCCGCATCCTCTGCTCCCCGCTGAGGTCTTTCCACCGGGCCGGCCGACACTCCCATGAACGGCTGCCCGGCATTCACCATGCGAGCGGCGTGCCATGTCGGATCATTCCATCAAGCATCTGATATCAGCAATGAAATTCTGAGAACCGGAGCGCATTGAGCGGTGTCGGGCGCGGCGAACTTGCTGCCCGGCGGCAGTTTTTGCCGGGCCGTTTACGTCCCGTTAACCATAACCGGCCACGTTGCCGACGGAGCGTTCGCGACGCGAACGGACTCCTGGAGAGCGACGATGCGAATTTATGGACCGAACGGCACGACGCTGGGGTCTCCGGCGACCGGCGCGCGACGCACCAGTTCTTCCGGATTTTCGCTGCCGGACGACGTCACCTCGACATCCGACAGCCGCGCCGCGGCGGCGCCCAAGGCCCCGACGGGCATCGACGCGCTTCTTGCATTGCAGGGGGTGGAGGAAGATCCGGTCGAGCGCCGCAAGCGGTCGGTGCGGCGGGGCAAGGGGGCGCTGGACGTGCTCGACGATCTCAAGCTCGGTCTGTTGTCCGGCAATTTCGATTCCTCGACGGTGACGCGTCTGCGCGCCGCCGCGGCCGACCTCAAGGGGTCATCCGGCGATCCCGGACTCGACGCCGTGCTTGCAGAAATCGAACTGCGCGTCGAGGTCGAACTCGCGAAAGCCGGGCAGTATTGAGGGGCTACACTTCAACGAAGTGCGGCGCGCTCCCTCTCCCGCTTGCGGGGGAGGGTCGGGGAGGGGGCAATGCAGCGACCCCCACCCGACTGGCTTCGCTACGCGTCGTCGGTTGACCTCCCCCGCAAGCGGGAGAGGGTGATCGAACCGCCTCACATCGCCCCCTTCCGCGCGTCGTAACGCCGTTGCGCGGCTGTCACGTCCTTCAGATGACGCTCGGCCCAGACGCGGAGCGGATCGACGGCCTTGGCAAGCGTCTGTCCGAGGGGCGTGATGGAATATTCCACTGTGACCGGAACGGTCGGGATAACCCGGCGGTGAACCAGCCCGTCGCGCTCCAGGCTCTTCAGCACCTGCGACAGCATCTTTTGCGAAATGCCGTCGATCGCGCGGCGCAAGCTGTTGAAGCGCGCCGGCCCGTCCTCCAGCAGCAGCAGGATCAGGACGGCCCACTTGTCGCCGACGCGATCGAGAATGTGGCGGGTCGGGCATCGGGCCGAATAGACGTTACCGGCCTTCATCAGGTTACTCCGGGGTGATCTGGTGACCACATGGTGCGTTCTTAACATCTACGTTCATTTCGCTATCTAGTCACTATTGGAAACCATAGGGCGCGTCGCGCCGGCGTGACAGGAGATCGAAATGAAAGTCGCAGTCATCGGAGCATCGGGACAGGTCGGTTCGCGAATCGTGGCGGAGCTGGTGCGGCGCGGCCACGCGGTCACGGCCATTGTCCGCAACCCCGAAAGGCTCGTGCCGCAGCCGAATGTCACAGCCGTGAAGGGCGACCTGTTCGATCAGGCTGCCATGGCCGGGCTGCTCAGAGGACACGATGCGGTGATCAGTTCTGTGCATTTCCTCGACAGCGATCCGGTCAGGCTGATCGGGGCCGTGAAGGAGGCGGGCGTGGGCCGGTATCTGGTCGTCGGCGGTGCGGGAAGCCTCGAGGTCGCGCCCGGCGTCAGGCTGGTGACGACCCCCAATTTCCCCGTGGCATACAAGGCCGAGGCGGAAAAAGGTGGGGACTTCCTCGACCTGCTCCGGAACGAGAAAGCCCTCAACTGGACCTTCCTGTCGCCCTCGGCGCTGTTCACGGCGGGGGAGCGGACAGGCCGGTTCCGGCTCGGGACCGACCGGCTTTTGACCGCGGCGGACGGAAAAAGCTGGATATCCTTCGAGGATTTCGCAGTTGCACTCGTGGACGAACTGGAACGGCCGGCGCACGTCCGGCAGCGATTCACGGTCGGGTACTGAGCGGCGGTTCCGCTCTCCCGCGCGGGCCTTCGCCGGGCCGTTCGACCCGGCGCGTCGATATTGTCTGTCACAAGGCGGCGCTATATAAGCTGCGCCGCGCCGGACGGTTTCCGGTGCCTTGCATGGACGTGAGACGCCTTTGGAAAAGCTGAAGAACTACCGGCCTTCTGAAAAAGAGCCGTTCATGAACGAGCGCCAGCGGGAATATTTCCGCGCAAAGCTTTTGGCGTGGAAAGACGAGATTCTCCGCGAATCCAGGATCACGCTTCAGGCGCTGCAGGAAGAGAACGTCAACCTTCCCGACCTCGCGGACCGTGCCTCCTCGGAAACCGATCGGGCGATCGAACTGCGCGCCCGCGACCGGCAACGGAAGCTGATTTCCAAGATCGACGCGGCGCTGCAGCGCATCGAGGACAACACCTACGGCTATTGCGAGGAGACCGGCGAGCCGATTTCGCTGAAGCGGCTGGAAGCGCGCCCGATCGCCACGCTGTCGGTGGAAGCGCAGGAGCGTCACGAAAAGCGCGAGAAGGTCTATCGCGACGAGTAGGGGCGCATCGCCAACCGTCGTTGGCGCTTACCGGAACAGATTTCGCTGCTCGTCGGTCAACGCTGCAAGAACCCATCGCGCATGGTCGTAGCCGATCGCGGCGACGTCGTCAAAACGTGACCAGTCGAGCAGGCGGCCGCCCGTGATCTGCGGCTGGAACAGCAGGTCCACGAATTTCCTCATCGCCTTTTGCCTTGCGATCGACGTGATGAATGATGATCGCAGCAGCGTCTCGGGCACGCTCGGCAACCGGTAACGGCGCCGCGTGCGTGGCCTGAGCTTGTCGCACAACAGCGCGAAGGTCCCGGGCACACGGTCGATATCGAAGGTCTGCTGCTGATCGATCGACAGATCGACGCCGATGATGCGCCCGGCGCCAAACTGCGCCATCACGTCGGCCGGGAAATTGTTGAAGGTGCCGCCGTCATACATCATGTGGCCGTCGACGAAGATCGGCGGCAACGCGCCGGGGATCGCGTAGCTGGCGCAGACGTTGCGGCTGAGGGGGCCGCGCGACAGAACGGCTTCGCGTCCGGCCGAGAAATCCGAGGCGACGGCGAAAAAGGTTTTCCAGGTGTCCTCGGTGTCGATGGCGTCGAGACCGGTGGCGTCATGCACCGCCTGCGTCATGGCCTCGCGGGCGCGCGCGCCTCGAATCAGCGACACCAACGGAATGAGATTGTAGTCGCCGGTGACATTGCCGCGGGGGTGCAGCAGGAAGGCCTTGCGCACGGCGGCGGTGAGCTCCGCGGCATCGAGGCCGAGCGCCAGCACCATGCCCATGACCGCCCCGATCGAGCTGCCGCCGATCATGTCGACATCGATGCTCGCGTCCTGCAGTGCACGGATGACGCCGACATGCGCGAAACCGCGCGCGCCGCCGCCGGACAGCACGAGTCCGATGCCTCGCCCAGACACGATCCGCGCCAGCCGGGCGATGTCGCGTGGCTGCTGCGGCCGAATGTGAACGTGTCGCGCCACGCGTCGCGCATCGAGCCAGCGGGCGGTCCCGGTGGGGATGGGCGTCCCCGCCCTGTGCAGCAGGACCAGCGTTTGCCGCGCGATCGAGATCGGCGCCGTGCGGGACAGGCAACTCTGTTCGATCGCGGACGGGGAGGGATCGCGGTAAGCGCCGGCGAGCAGAAGGATCTCGTCGGCATGGCGCAGGCAGAAGCGGGTCCACGGCGTATCGTGCTCGTCGGCTGCGAGATAAACCGCGCGGTGGTGAGTTTCGATCTCGTCGAGATAATTCGTCACCGCGTCGTATTGTTTTTCATGGCGGAGCCCGGCCCCGAAGCGCTCGGTGATCTCGTCCGGCGTGATAGTTGCCACCGGCCCCGCATCGACCGGCAAGGCTGCGCGCAGCTTGCGTGCGAAGTCGGCGGCGTCGAGCCCCGGCGTGATCGGAAGGATACAGACATTCACGGGAACGACGGGCAGGCGACGCTCGTGCTCACCCTGGCGGAATCGCGTGATCACGGTTCGTGTCATCGACATGTCGATGCGCGGATCCTGCATCATGGCGCGCTCGATCATGCTGCGGGTCACCCGCACCAGGAGGGAATCGCGTAGCGCGACGATGGTGGCGGTACGGGGCTCGCCGGTGAACAGGGCGAGTTCGCCGATGGTTTCGCCGCGGCCGATCTCGCTCAGCGCCTTGGTGACGCCGGGTTCGGTTTCGGCGAATGCGCGCAGCCGGCCTGACAGCACGAAATAGACTTCATCGCTGATCTCGCCCTGGCGGAGCAGGACTTCGCCGGATGCAAGTTCGACATAGTCGGCCGCCGATTGCAGGTTGCGCAGCAGCTCGGCGTCGTCGGAGGTGAAATAGCCGTGAAGAACGGCCCTGAGCAGATCCCGCCGCTGCGGATGATCGGAGTTCAATCTGGGCATCGAACCGCATCTCCTTGACGCCGCGCCGCCATTGATGTTGTCCGACTCCCGGTGGAGCGGATGTGATATGCGCTCACGTGCCGATCGATCCGAAGCATAATTCAGAAAGCCGCCGGTGATGAACGAAATTCTCTCCGCAGCCGAAATCATTGCCGCCGCGCGCCGCAATCGCATGCCGCTGGCAGCGTTGCCGCCGCATATCGCTCCGCAGCACGAAGCCGACGGTTATCTGATCCAGAGCGCCGTCCATGAGGTGCTGGCGCGCGAGCACGGCGGGCTCGTCGGTTACAAGATCGGATGCACCAGCCCGGTGATGCAGCGCTATCTCGGCATCCCGCATCCCTGCGGCGGAGGCATGTTCGCGAGCGGCGTTCACGCCGATGGCGTGATTCTGAAGCACCGCGACTTCGTGCGCGTCGGGGTGGAGTGCGAGATCGCCATGCGACTCGCACGCGATCTCGATGCGGCCTCTGCGCCGTTCACGGCTGAAAGTATTGCGCCGGCGGTGGATTGCTATCTGCCGGCCATCGAGATCGTCGACGACCGCTACGTGGATTGGCAAAGTCTGGGTGCGCCGACGCTGATCGCCGACGATTTCTTCGCTGCCGGCTGCGTGTTAGGGCCGCCGGTCGCGCGTCGCCATGCGCCGGCGCTGGTCGGGGTGATCGGTCGCGCCATCGTCAATGGCGTCGACGTCGCGCGCGGCACCGGCGCCGATGTGCTGGGCGATCCCCACAATGCCCTGGCGTGGCTCGCGAGCCACCTGGCGGCGCGCGGACGACGGCTTCATGCCGGCGAAATCGTCCTGACGGGAAGTCTCGTCAAGACGCTCTGGCTCGACGCAGGCGATCGGGTGACGATGGACCTGATCGGGTTGGGGCAGGTGGCGGCGGGGTTCGAATAGGTCCGGGCGGCGGCCCAGGACTCTGTCAGTCGCGTCCGACCTTGCCCGGAAATCCCGGCGCCGTCGGGCTGTCGCCGTTCAATCCGCTCGGCGTCGCGCCGGTACCGATCGTGCCCGGCCGCGATGTGTTCGGCACGCCCGGCTGGTTGACGCCGCTTGTGTTGAGTCCGGTCGAAGGCGGCGCCGGCATCACGATCGGCGGTGCCGGGACGATCGGCCCGTAGGCATGACGGCGGAGGTGACGGCCCTGTGCTGCGGTCGCCGAGACCGCACAGAGGCCGGCGGCGATGATGATCAGGGTACGGACGGCGAATGGCATTGGAGAATTCCCGGCTTCAGCCACCTCAATCAACGGAATGGCCATCATATGGGTTCCGCGAGCGCCAGGAAGCAGAGGCATGACGTTTCTTTGATCAGGCGGACAGTCGGTGATCCGGATCACCGACGCATCGGGGTATCCCGTGCAATCTGCGCCCAGGGGAGCGATGACCGTTCCCCCTCGCAGGAGAATAAATATGCAGAACCATGACAACAAGCATTCCGACGGAATCCGTTTGCTGTGCGACGACGATCTCGACATCGTTTCCGGCGGAGATCAGCAGGTGGCTCATCTCCCCCAGAGCATTCACATGGACTACACCAGACTCGGCATCGACGAGAACCCGACCCGATTGGCGTGATCCTGACCGCGGCAACGCGGAGCTGCGCCTCGCGTCGAAACGACGACGGCCTCCGGCAGGGGAGCTGCCGGAGGCCGCACCCGGACGATGCATTGCATCGCCGGGAAGTCACCGTCTCGCGCCCAGGTTCGCGAAGCGGCGGGGAGCTCAATCGCTTTAGAAGGGCAACAGCACGTCCATCACCTGCTGGCCGTAGCGCGGTTGCTGCACGTCGCTGATCTGGCCACGGCCGCCATAGGAAATGCGGGCCTGTGCGATCTTGCTGGAGTCGATGGTGTTGTCGCTCTGGATGTCCTCCGGGCGCACGATGCCGGCGACGATCAGTTCGCGGATCTCCAGGTTGACGCGGATTTCCTGCTTGCCCTCGACGACGAGATTGCCGTTCGGCAGCACCTGCGTAACGACCGCGGCGACGCTGGTCTGCAGGTTTTCCTGACGCGCGACCGAACCCTTGCCGTCGCTGGAGGACGTCGAGTCCGTCGTCAATAGCCGGCCGGGCAGCACCTTCGAAGCGGTGCCGCCGAGCAGCTTGCTACCGGCGAAATCGGTAATGCCGGAGTCTTCCGAACTTGTCCGGCTGCGCTGGGTTTCGTTGGCGATATTGGCTTTGTCGGTGAAGTTCACGGTGATCGTCAGCAGGTCGCCGACGCGCGCGGCGCGCTGATCCTTGAAGAAGGCCCGCGAGCCGTTCCGCCACAGCGAGTTGGCATTGTAGGAGACCGTTTCGGGCTTCGGCATCGGCATTTGCACGGGCTTGTAGCCCGGCTGCGTCGTCGGATTGTCGATCGCCGACAGCTTCGGCGTCTCTCCGATCTGCGACAGGCGGTTGATCCCTGAGCACCCGCTGGTGAGACCGGCGGAGGTCAACAGGAGACCGGTCAGAAAGACGCGGTTGAGCGCGATGGACTTCGACATGAACATTTACTCGGCTTTGGGAGACACGTGAACGTCATGGGTGTCGGCGGTATCGGCCGGCGCCGCGGGTACGGCGCTGGCGACCTGCCGCGGCATCACGGGGGAAATCTCGATCTGGCCGCGGCCGACCACGACGCCGGTCACGGTGCGCTTCGACTGCAGATTGACGGCATTGACGACGTCGCCGTCGGTGCCGTTATCGACCGCCTTGCCCCGCACGGTGAGGTAGATGCCGGCCGCCTTGTAGATCAGGGTGACGGGCTGATCGCGCTGCACCAGATCCTGCTTCGCCAGGTCGATCGCGTGGAGCGCCTGGCCGGCACGCATCTGGTGGCGGGCCTGCATTCCGATCACGGCGTCGCGTGCGGCCACGCCATTGCCGACCTCTGCCCGCGGCCGGCGTTGCATTTCGACGTCCGACGACTTGATAATCGCGCCGCGATCGATATCGCGGATCAGCACCGGGGCTTCGATGGTTGCCACCGCAGTGCCGGTAAAGCGAAGCCGAACCGGTTCGCGGCCGCTGTCGTTGCCGACTTCGAGCGTGACGTCGAACCGGTTGTTGCGCGGATCGTAGTGGGTTGCGACCGGAATGATGGCGCCGTTATTGGCGGCATCGAGCTGGATGGTGTGGACGTCGGTGTCGAACGTGAGCGACAGATCCTTGGCGTCGCCAAGGCCGTTGCGATGCTCGAGCGCGACTGCGACCTGAAGCTCGATGTCGTCGCTGCCGACGGTGCGCGCCAGTCGCGTGACCGAGACTTGCCGGATATTGCGGGTATCGACGCCGATCACCTGATGGGCGCGCAGAACGTTCAGCACCTGGGCGGTCGGCAGGACCCCCGTCGTGCCGAGGTCGGGTGCGCGATAGATCGCGATCCTGGCGGCGGAACCTGCGTTGTCGATCATGTCGCCGATGCGCACCACGGCGCCGGAGACCTTGACCTCGGGCTTCAGCACCGGAATCGGAATGGCATCGGCCGCCACGCTGGCGATGCCGGCCTGCGCCGAAGCGACTTTGACCGGACTCTGCTGGGCGAGGGCGGGTGTCGCGATGGCGACCATCGCGGCGGTGAGGAGAACCGAGCGGAGCGGCATGGCGGCTCTCCTTACCGGAACAGGGCGGTGGCGGACTGCAGCATCTGGTCCGCGGCGCTGATGACCTTGGCATTCATCTCGTAGGCGCGCTGGGCTGCGATCAGATCGGAAATTTCCGAGACCACCTCGACGTTGGACTGTTCGAGGCTCGACTGCTGCAGATCGCCGAAGCCGTCGATGTCGGGCGTGCCGTCCTGCGGCGGGCCGGAGGCTGGCGTCTCGGTGAAGTTGTTGTCGCCAACCGGCTGCAAGCCGGCCTTGTTCATGAAGCGGGTCAGGCCGATCTGGCCGAGCACGGTTGGCGTCGTCGATCCCGGGACGGTGACCGAGACCTGGCCCTGCACGTTGATCGTGATGCCCGAGGAATTCTGCGGAATGGTGATCGTCGGCTGCACGAGGTTGCCCTGTGCATTGACGATGCGCCCTTGCTGGTCGGTGGTGAAAGAGCCGTCGCGCGTATATTGATAGGTGCCGTCCGGCATCTGGATCTTGAAGAAGCCTTCGCCGCGGATCGCGATGTCGAGATCGTTGCCGGTCTGCGACAGCGTTCCCTGGCTCATCAGGCGCGGCGTACCGACGGTCTTGACGCCGCCGCCGATGTCGATGCCGACGGGAAGGATCGTGCCCTGATCGGAGGCCTGCGCGCCGACGCGACGGACGTGATCGTAGATCAGATCCTGAAACGCGGCCCGCTGCTTCTTGTAGCCGGTGGTGCGCAGGTTTGCGATGTTGTTGGAGATCACCTGGACGTTGAGTTCCTGGGCCGCCATTCCGGTCGCCGCGGTATAGAGAGCGCGCATAGTTTAGTCTCCTGTGAGCGTGGTCCCGAAAATCCCGGCCGGGCCGGAGAGATCACGCTCTTCAAAAAGTTAGGACGGAACGTCGGCGAGTTTTTCGATCGCCGTCTTTTGCAAGTCGCTTTCCTGCTGGAGCAGCGTCGACATCTGCGTGTAGGCGCGGGAGACCTCGACCATGCGGCTCATTTCCGTGACCGCATTGACGTTGGACCGTTCGATGAAGCCCTGATGGACCCGTGCATCGGTGGCGGGTTGGGCGAAATTGCCTTCGCCCGCGGCATAAAGGTTCGAGCCTTGCTTCAGGAGCCGCTGCGCCTGCGTGAAGTTCACGAGGCGGAGCTTGCCGCGGATCGAGTCGGCGGCATTGTTGGTGCCTTCCAGCACCGTGACGGTGCCGTCGTCTGAAATGGTGACGTCGTGGTCGGTCGGCTGGAAGACGATCGGGCCGTTGGTGCCGAGCACCGCGTTGCCGGTTGCGGTCACCAACTGACCCTGCGCGTTGATCTGCAATGCGCCGTCGCGGGTATAGCGCTCGCCGCCCGCCGTCTGCACGACGAGGAAAGCCTTGCCGTCGATCGCGACATCGAGCGGGTTCTTGGTCTGCTCGGTCGGCCCGCCCGAGAAATCATGGAAGGTGGCGCGGTCCTGCACAAAGCTGACGCGGCGGTCGCGTCCGACGAAGTTGTCTTCGTGGGCGACCGGCATCAGGTATTCCTCGAACAGCGAGCGGTCCGCCTTGTAGCCGTTGGTGGTGACGTTCGCGATGTTGTTCGCAACGACATCCATCTGCCGTTCGAGCATCATCTGGCGCGATAGTCCGATGAGGAGGGTATTCTCCATCGGTGGTTCTCCCCTGGTTGAACCGCATCCGGCTCTCCCAAGCCGTCGGCGGATCGTCCGAACCTTCAGGCTCTCCCAAGCCGCCGGTTCGAAGAGAGAACAGCGAAATACGTGCCAAGTCGCAAAGCTTATATTTTACAATTGCTTGCGTGTTGTGCCGGCAGGGCGTCCGGCCGGCAATAAGGTCTTGTTGACCATATTTTCCCGGCAAAAATTTCCTACCGGAGGCACGAAAGAAAGCTTCCGTTAACCATTGCGAACCTATCGTTAACCATATGGGCGCTTGTGCGCCGGGGGCATTTCGTATCGCGTGGGGCGCCTGCTCGGCAGCATCGGACTCATCCTGGAGCGGACGAGCTGGCGATGGCAGAGAACGACAAGACGGAAGAGGGCCCCGAGGGCGGCGAGAAGAAGGCGCCCAAAAGCCGCCTCAAGCTGATCATTGCGGCCGCCGTGGTCGTCCTCCTGGCGGGAGGCGGAGGCGCCTGGTTCTTCCTGTTCCGACATCATGGCGAAGAGATGCATGCCGAAGCGCCGCCGCCGAAGCCGCCGAGCTTCGTCGAGGTGCCGGAGATGCTGGTCAATCTGGTCGGCACGCCGGGGGAACGGGTGCAGTACCTCAAGGTCAAGATCATGCTCGAGGTCAAGGACGAGCCGCAGGCCGAGAAGATCAAGCCGGCGATGCCGCGCGTCACCGATCTGTTCCAGACCTATATGCGCGAATTGCGTCCGAGCGATCTCAACGGATCGGCCGGTCTGTTTCGCCTCAAGGAGGAACTGACCAAGCGGGTGAATACGGTGATCGCGCCCGGTCACGTCAGCGCCGTGCTGTTCAAGGAAGTCGTCATCCAGTGATGGCACGGTAAGGAACGGATCATGGCCGACAACAACGATCAGGTCGATCAGGACGCCATCGCAGCCCAGTGGGAGGCGTCGCTGGATTCCGAGGATCCGGTCGAGGCCGCGAAAGATGCTGCCGCCAACGAGTTGACGGAGACGATGGCGGAGCAGTGGGCCGCCATGGTGGAGGATGGCGGCCGCAATTTCGGCAACAGCAAGAATAGCGGCGAACGTGTCCTCTCGCAGGAGGAGATCGACAACCTGCTCGGTTTCAGCGTCGGTGAGATCAATGTCGACGACAATTCGGGTATTCGCGCGATCATCGATTCGGCGATGGTGTCGTACGAACGCCTGCCGATGCTGGAAATCGTTTTCGACCGCCTGGTGCGGCTGATGACGACCTCCTTGCGTAATTTCACGTCCGACAACGTCGAGGTCTCGCTCGACCGCATCACGTCGGTCCGGTTTGGCGATTATATGAATTCGATTCCCCTGCCGGCCGTGCTCAGCGTGTTCAAGGCCGAGGAGTGGGAGAATTTCGGCCTTGCGATGGTCGATTCCAGCCTGATCTATTCCATGATCGACGTGCTGCTCGGCGGCCGGCGCGGTCAGACCTCGCTGCGGATCGAAGGCCGGCCCTACACCACGATCGAAACCAATCTGGTGAAGCGGCTGGTCGAAGTCGTGCTGGCTGATGCCGAACAGGCGTTCCGGCCGCTCTCCCCGGTGACGTTTTCGATCGATCGTCTGGAGACAAACCCGCGCTTTGCGGCGATCACGCGCCCGGCCAACGCGGCGATCCTGGTCCGGCTGCGCATCGATATGGAAGACCGCGGCGGCTACATCGAACTGTTGCTGCCTTACGCGACCATCGAGCCCATCCGCAACGTCCTGCTGCAGATGTTCATGGGTGAGAAATTCGGCCGCGACCCGATCTGGGAAGGCCATCTCGCCACCGAAATCGCCCAGGCGCAGATCGCGGTGGATGCGGTGCTTTACGAGGCGGAGATTCCGCTCAAGCAACTCATGACCCTGAAGGTCGGCGATACGCTGCCGCTGGAGATGCGCCCGGACGCGCTCGTGGCCGTTCGCTGCGGGCATGTGACGCTGACCGAAGGCCGCATGGGCCGCGTCGGAGACCGTGTCGCCATCCGCGTGACCAAGAAGTTGCGCAAGCCGAACACCACCTTCGCGATGTTCGAGAAGGCCGACGAGCAAACCAAGATGATGGAGGCACAATGAACCACTCATTCGGAATGGTGATCGAAAGCCTGGTGACGGTGTTGCTGATCATGACCATCGGTTACTGCATGCTGCTCAACAAACGGCTGAAGCGGCTGAAGGCGGATGAGCATTCGCTGAAGGCGACGATCGGCGAACTGATCACGGCGACCGAAATTGCCGAGCGCGCCATCGGCGGCCTCAAGCACACGGTGCGCGATGTCAATGAAAACCTCGGCTGCCAGATCGCCGCAGCGAGCGAGCTGACCAGACATTTGTCGAAACAGTTGGCCGAAGGCGACAATGTGCTGCGGCGGCTGTCGAAGATCGCGATCGCCGCGCGGCCGACCGCCGAGCCGCCGGTTGAATTGCCGCCCCAACCGTCCGGAGCCCGGGCGATCGCGGCGGCGGCGCAGGCATTCTCCGAGCGCAGAAGGGCGAACGGCCTCGCGGCATGATGGGCGCATTCCGGGACATCCGCATCATTCCTGTCGTGCTGGTCGCGATTTTCGGACTTGCTGTCCTGAAGATCGCGGGCCTTCTGATCGACGGCGGCTATGTGTTCGACTACCAGCCCGGATCGCTTCAGGCGTCGCAGGCGCAGGCTGCTCCGTCAACAAGCGACGGTGACATCACCGGGTCGATCGCGGGCAAACCGGATGACGGCAAGCCCGCGACACCCGAGTCCAAGATGGCCGAGTCAAAGATGTCTTGGGCCCAGCAGAACCTGAACTATCCGGGTGCTCCGGCTTCGGGAGCGGGAGATATCACGGGATCCGTCGACGGTGAGCCGAAAGGGGACGCCAAGCCGAAGGAGAAGGACGACGGCAAGCCAGCGCTCGGCGCGCCGCAGGCAAAGACGGCCTCTGGCAATATCGTCATTCCCGAACCCGGTCAGGCGGTGTCGCCGTCGGAGCGCGCGATTCTCGAACGCTTGCAGGCGCGGCGGCAGGAACTCGATGCGCGTGCGCGCGAGATCGACATCCGCGAGAGCCTCCTGAAAGCCGCGGAGAAGCGGATCGAAGGCAAGATCGAGGAATTGAAGGGTGTGGAGTCGCGCATCGCGACCGCGAAAGAACAGAAGAATGAAGCCGAGGCCGCGCGCTTCAAGGGCCTTGTCACCACGTACGAGAACATGAAGCCGAAGGATGCGGCCAAGGTTTTCGATCGGCTGGAGATGCCGGTGTTGTTCGAGATCGCCTCCAAGATCGCGCCACGCAAGATGTCGGACATTCTCGGGCAGATGTCTCCGGAAGCGGCCGAGCGGCTCACTGTCGAGATGGCGCGCCGCGCGGGATCCATTGATACGGCGACGGCCGCCGATCTGCCGAAGATCGAGGGTCGGCCGACGCCGCAAGCGGGCAATTAGTTTGCCGGGGCCCGTTCCGACGTTCGTATCGGCGGGGCGGCGCTGCGTTGCGAATGTCGAAAACCGGGCACGAGGCGCTTTGTTTAACAAATCCTTTATTCCGCAATTCTAGATTCACGCAGGCGGCTTTCGCCGCGGGCCCGGGGTTGAGCCGAGAGACGGATAGGAATGGCGTGGACGGCGGCGGCTGGATGTTGGTTGCAAACTCGCGGGCCGCTGCGGGCACGGTGGCGCTTGCTCCGCAGTCCTGCGCTCGGCCTTGCGGCGTTTCTGTTTGCCGCCATGTTCGCAGGCGACGGCCATGCCGATCCGATCAAGGGCAATGCGACGCTGTCTGCGGCCAATGGTTTTGCGCGCCTTGTCCTCAAGCTCGATGACGATGTCGATACCGAGGTGACGGTCGCGGGGACGATCCTCGTGATCCATTTCAAGAAGCCGGTCGACATCCCCGTCGACCAACTGTCCGATGCGGTGCCGGACTATGTGGGATCGGCGCGCATCGATCCCGACGGCTCCGCCATTCGGCTTGCGCTGGCGCGCAAGGTCACGGTCAACACCATGACGGCGGGCGAGCGCGTATTCGTCGATCTCCTGCCTGACGGATGGAAGGGCGCGCCTCCGGGTCTGCCGATGGAGGTGGTTCGCGAACTTGCCGAGCGGGCCCGCGCGGCGGAGCGCGCATTGCGCGAGCAACGCGCGGTGGATCAGTCCAGGAAGCGGCCGCCGATCCGGGTTCGCGCCTCGGTGCAGCCGACCTTCGTCCGCCTTGTGTTCGAATTGCCGAGCGGCGCGAGCGTGTCGTCGGCGCTGAACGAGCAGAAGCTGTCGCTCCTGTTCAATCAGCCGCTGAACTTCGATCTGGCCGACGCCAGGGAGGCTGCACCGGCCAATGTCGCCTCGATCGGGCAGAAGATCGAGAATGACAAGGCCGTTGTGGATATCAGACTGATCGGCGACGTCGACGTCCATTCGTTTCGCGAAGAAAAAAATTTCGTTGTCGATATCGGCGCCCAGCAGTCCGACCAGTCGGCGCTGCCGCCGCTGCAGGGAGTCGCGCGGGCTATCTCGGCCGCTGCCGCGGCAGGCAAGGATGCGGTCAAGCCGGCAACTGATGCCAGCGTGAGCACACCACCGTCGCCCCGCAAGGTCGAGGATATCCCTCCACCGACGTCGCAGTCGATTGCGGCGGAGGCCGGCATCGTCATCAAGCCGGGCGCCGCGGCGGCGCCTGCGCCGCCGAAGCCCGCCGCCGTGCCTGCTCAGCTCGCGCCGCCAGTCAAGACGGACGTCAAGGCTCCCCATGGCACCGCGCCTGTTCTCGCTCCGGCTCCAAAGGCCGCCGCCGCCTCGCCCACGCCATCCGGTCCGACAGGCGGAAATGCCGCGACCGTTTCGGCCAGGCGAAGCAGCGATGGCCTGCGTTTGACATTCGGCTTCAACGCGCCAACGCCGGTAGCGGTGTTCCGTCGCGCCGATGCGGCGTGGCTGGTGTTCGATTCCGATGCCGCGATTGATCTCGCGCCGATCCGTCGTGAAGCCGGTGCGTTGATTGCCGACATCGACCGCCGCCCGCTGACGACAGGACAGGCGATTCGCATCCATCTCAATCGTCCGCAACTGGCATCGCTGTCGAGCGGTGATCCGTCGGCAGCCGGATCGAATCCGCCGGGCGAGACCTGGACGGTCACGTTTTCGGACGCCGTGCAGAATCCCTCGCAGCCGCTCGATACACAGCGCAACGTGGTCGATCCCACCCATGCCAGCGTGACGATTCCGCTCCGCGGCCCCGGCCGGCTGCATCGGATCGTGGATCCCGATGCCGGCGATGCGCTGATGGTTGTAACTGCGTTGCCACCGGCGCGGGGCTTCATCAAGCACCAGGATTTCGTCGAGTTCTCGCTGCTGGAGTCCACGCAGGGCGTGGTGATCCAGCCGCATTCCGACGATGTTGCCGTTGACGTCGGGCCGGACAAGGTCACGCTGAGCAGACCCGGCGGACTCACGCTGTCGCCGGCAAGCGTCGCGCCCGAGCGCGCAGCGTCGGCCGTGCGTCCGATCTTCGATGTCGAGGAATGGGAGAGGAATCAGAAGGCCGATTTCTTTCCGCGGCAAAGCGAGCTCATCAGAGCGGCGGCGGAATCCGTCGGCGACAAGGCGCATACGGCGGCGCGGCTCGATCTCGCACGGTTCTACATGGCGCATGGTCTGTTCCATGAAGCCAAGGGCGTGCTCGATCTCGCATTGTCCGAGCAAACGCTAGGGCAGGAATCGCCTGTCCTGCTGATCGTTCATTCGGTTGCAAGTTCACTGACTGGCTATACCGCGGCGGCGTTGCGGGATCTGGCCAACCCCGCGATCGGGACCGGCTACGATTCACAGCTCTGGAAGGCGGTGGCCGAGGCGCGCCAGCATAAATGGGCCGAGGCGCGCGAGAAATTCAAGACCGCTCAGTTCGCGATTACGGCATTGCCGATCGACCTGCAGCGGATCATCGACAGGGATGCAATGCGGGCCTCGCTCGAGGTCAAGGATTTCTCGGGCGCGGCGATGCGCAGCAGCGATCTCGATGCGATCGGCGTTCCGGCGGACATGAAGCCATCCGTGACGATGATGCGGGGATGGCTGGCCGAATCGCTCGGCCAGGAGCGGGATGCGCTCGCCGACTACGCGGCGGCGGTCGCTTCGCCGGATCGGCAGGCTGCGGCCGAAGGACGGGTGCGGCAAATCGCGCTTCTGCAGAAGCGGGGCGAGATCAAGGACGATGACGCGCTGCGCGATCTGGAGACGCTTGCGGTGATGTGGCGTGGTGACGGAATCGAGGTCCGGACGCTGCAGATGCTGATGGCGCTCTACACCAAGACGGGGCGATACGCCGACGCGCTCGCAGTGGCCCGCGCGGCGACGAAGCTGCAGCCGAATTCGGCGGTCTCGCGCAAGATCCAGGATGATGCGTCGGCGCTGTTCTCGCAGCTCTATCTCGGTCCCAGGGGCGACGCCCTCCCGCCCATCGACGCGCTGGCGATGTTTTACGACTACCGCGATCTCACGCCGATCGGCAGCCGCGGCGATGAAATGATCCGTCGCCTGGCGGACCGGCTGGTGTCCGTCGACCTGCTCGATCAGGCCAGCGAGTTGCTGCAATATCAGATCGATCATCGGCTCGAGGGCGCGGCGCGCGCGCAGGTCGCCGCGCGGCTGGCGACGGTCTATCTGATGAATCGCAAGCCGGACCGGGCGATTGCGGCGCTTCGCTCGACGCGCATTGCGGACCTCGCCGGTGAGCTGCGCCAGCAGCGCCTGCTGCTCGAAGCGCGCGCGCAAAGCGATATCGGACGCCACGATCTGGCGCTCGACATCATTTCGAACCTGACCGGTCGCGAGGCGATCCGGCTGCGCTCCGATATTTATTGGGCGTCGCGGCGCTGGCGCGAGGCGTCGGAGCAGATCGAACTCTACTACGGCGATCGCTGGCGGGACTTCAAGCCGCTCAGTTCGGCCGAAAAGAGCGACATCATCCGGGCCGTGATCGGCTACGCGCTGGCGGAGGACGCGCTCGGTCTGGCGCGCTTCCGTGAAAAATACGCTCCATTGATGTCGGGCACCGCCGACAAGCTGGCCTTCGACACCGCGAGCAAGCCGGCGGCGGGGAACAATGCGGAGTTTGCGCAGATCGCCAAGATGGCGGCGCAGGTCGATACGCTCGAAGGCTTCCTGCGCGAAATGAAGCAACGCTTTCCCGACATGAACGCGCGGGCGTCGCAGCCCGCGGATGCCGAGACAGCCGATCCGGCGCCGACGGGCTCCTTGCCGCAAATCGCCGGCACGAAGCAGGTCGAGGCGGCGCGATAGCGGCACCCCCTCGACAGCACGACAACCGCGCGGCAACCTGTCCCGTGACGCACAGGAGCCCCGTCCATGGATAAGCCGACCAAGACCGAAGCCGAACTCATCGCGATGGCCCGCGCCGAACTGGACGAGCATGTCGAAGGTCCGGAGCAGATCGGGATTTCCATCGTCCGCGATGGCGATAGCTGGGAGTTTCGCGCGGACGCGGATGCTGCGACGGTTGCGAAGCCAGGTTATCCGGAGCGGGTCGCCATGCTGGTGCAGATCGGCGACCACCTCAGCAAGCAGTTCGACGTGAAGTCCTGAATCCGTGCTCTCGTCATGGCCGCACCGGTTCCGGCCACCCGCGTCTTGGGATCGTCTTGGGATCGGCAGTGCTTTCAAGACGATGCCCGCACAAAGCCGGGCATATAGCGGATCAAACCGAACGCATCCGGCTTCAGCTTCCGTAGCTCCGCACCAGACTGCCGGCAACCAGCGACCAGCCGTCGACCAATACGAAGAAGATCAACTTGAACGGCAGCGACACCACGACCGGCGGCAGCATCATCATGCCCATCGACATCAGCACCGATGCGACGACGAGGTCGATGATGAGGAAGGGCAGGAACAACAGGAAGCCGATCTCGAAGGCGCGCTTCAGTTCCGAGATCATGAACGCGGGCATCAGGATGCGGAGCGACAGGTCGGCGGGTGTCGCCGGGGGCGGCTCGCCGGAGAGGTCCATGAACAGTTTGAGGTCCTGCGCGCGGACGTTCTTCTGCATGAAGCCGCGCAGCGGCACCGAAGCGCGCTGCAGGGCCTCGTCGACGCTGATCTGGTTGGCGATCAGCGGCTTGATGCCGTCGTCGTAGGACTTCTGCAGCACCGGCCCCATCACGAAGGCGGTGAGGAACATCGCCAGCGCAATCATGACCGAATTCGGCGGCGCCGTCGACGTGCCGAGCGCCGTCCGCAGCAATGACAGCACGACCACGATGCGCGTGAACGACGTCATCATGATCAGGATCGACGGCGCGATCGACAGCACCGTCAGCAGCGCGATGAGCTGAAGCGCGCGCTCGGTGACGCCGCCGTTGCCGGCGCCGCCGAGGTTGATGCTGATATCCTGGGCCATTGCCGGGTCGGCCATCGATCCGGCGGCGATCAGAACAAGGAGGAATAAAACTCTACGCGGGTTTGCCGGCAGCCTCACGAAGGCGTCTTCGGACGTCCGAGCAGGGACGCCATTTCGTCTTCGAGATTTTCGAAGCCGCTCTTCGGGCCCGGCGGTGCAACGGGGGGCGCCACCGATGGTTCGTTACGGGCGGGCGGGGCGACTGAAATCTCGCTCGCGTGCGGGCGGGCCGGCGGTTCCGACGCGACCGGCGGGGCGGCTTCCGGACGTGGTTCGGGCGGACGCCGCAGGGCGGCCTCGAGCCGCTGTGCCATTTCGGCCAGATTCTGGTCGGCGGTCGATGTCGGCGGCGGGGCCGGGGGAAGCGGCGGAGCCGCCGCAGGGCGTTCCGACGCACGGGGTGGAGGCGTCAGCGTCGGCTCGGCCGGACGGATCGGAGGGCGCGGCATGGCCGGTTCGCTGCGTGTCGCCGGGCGCCGCAACGGATCACGGATGTCGGTTCGGCTCATCGGCTCGGGAGTAAAGCCCGCCAGTGGATCGCTGCGTCGCTCGGACGGGGCTGCGGCCGCGGGGCGACGGACTTCATCCACGAAGGAGGGCCGATTGGGCCGCGGTGGCGGCGGCGGAGCGAGGTCCGGCAAGTGCGGTTCAGGATGGTTGAACGGCTCCGGCCGGGAGGCGTCGCTGTCCGCCGAGCCGGTGTCAGGCAGCGGCGGCAGCCGGGGCGGCTGATCGGCGCCGAGCGGCGGACGCTGCGGCATCGGATCGCGTGCCGAGGCGCGGACGATATTGGGTTCCACGACGATGTCGGTCGGGCCGCCGATCATGAGCAGATGTTCGACATTATCGCGGCGGACGAGCACCAATCGGCGGCGACCGTCGACGGCGGCTGCATCGATCACCGCCAGCCGCGGCATCCGCCCGCGGTTCGCGCCGGCGCCAAGCCGGTTCCCGGCGAATCGGCGCACCAGCCACGCAACGGCGCCGATCAAGGCCAGCACCACGATGAATGCCAAGACGAATGTGACTGCCTGCATGCGTTGTCCCTGACAAATAGCGCTTCATTTCAGCCGGGAACGCCGTGATGGACGACGAACCGAACCGCGAGTTTAGCCCTATCTGTTAATGCGCCCCGGCAAAAGCTGCCGTCCACAATCTATTAATAACTCATGAATCGACCGGACCAAAACAACTTCTCACGGCGTCCCCGCGAGGAGTTGGCGTGGTTAACGCAGCATTCATGGCGAAAATGCGCTCCGGTTTGCGCCGCCCACCCTCTAATCGTCGAACCTGCTTTCGAAAGGTAAGCGGCGGCCGGACGGTTCTTAACCCGCTGTTAACCATACAGGCGGCAAATTCTGCCTACCTTGCGGCATGCGCCGGAGGTCCGAGCGGAGGTTGCCCGTGTCCATCAGCGATATTCCCGCCCTCGCGGCGTTGCGCACCCGGATGCAATGGCATCAGGAGCGCCAGCGGGTTCTGGCCGAAAACATCGCCAACTCCGACACGCCCAATTTCAAGCCGCGCGACCTCGTCGAGCCGAAATTTGCCGCAAACGGCACCAACGCCTCGCGCGGCGCGCAACTGGCCATGGCAAGCACCACCACGGGCCTGGACATCGCGCCGTCCGGCCCGACCACGACGTTCGACCAGAATCGCAATGCCGGCTTTGAGACTCGTCCCGCCGGCAACGCCGTCAACCTCGAGGACCAGATGCTCAAGGTGTCGGCCAACCAGATGGATTACGCGGCTGCGACTTCGCTCTACACGCGCAGCCTGCACCTTCTCAAAGTGGCGATCGGCAAGGCCTGAGATCGGACTTGAACCGGAGGACTCCCGCACATGGCAGATGACACCGGCGACTTCATGAGGTCGATGGGAATTGCAACATCCGGCTTGCGCGCGCAGGCCGGGCGGATGCGGGTGATTTCCGAAAACATCGCCAACGCGGATTCGACGGCCCAGACGCCCGGCGGCGATCCCTATCGCCGCAAGGTGCCGAGCTTTTCCTCCGCGCTCGACCGCGCGCTGGACGCAAGGGTTGTCACGCTCGGCCGCGTGCGGCCGGATATGTCGGCCTTCCGCCTCAAATACGAGCCGAGCAATCCGGCGGCCGATGCCAACGGCAACGTCAAATATCCCAACGTCAATTCGCTGGTCGAAATGACCGACATGCGCGACGCCCAGCGCTCTTACGAGGCGAACCTCAACATCATCTCCGCCACGCGGCGGATGATCCAGCGCACCCTCGACATCCTCAAATCCTGATTCCGGAGATCTGCCATGGCGTCCCCCACCATTGCTGCAAATGCCTATGCCAGTCTGGCCCGGCTGATGGACGGCGGCGCCGCGGGCGCCAAGGCGTCGGAAGCAGGCGGACCCTCCTTCGGCGACGTTCTCAAGGATGCGCTCGGCGGCGTGCTGGAATCCGGGCGCAAGTCGGATGCGCAGACCGTGGCGATGGCGTCGGGCAAGGCCAACGTCATGGATGTGGTGACCGCCGTCGCTGACACCGACGTGGCGGTGTCCACGCTGGTTTCGGTTCGCGACAAGGTCATCCAGTCCTACGAAGACATCATGAAGATGCCGATATGAGCGTCTGGGTATGGCTTCGGTTCAAGTCGTCATTCCGGGGCGCGAAGCGCGAACCCGGAATGACGGAAAGAAGTTACATGGGAGATTGCAATGACCGGTGCTGAAACACTCGATGTTGCGCGTGAGGCGATCCTGACCGTCGTGATCGTGTCGGGGCCGCTGCTTGTGGTCGGCCTCGTGGTCGGTGTCGCGATCTCGCTGGTGCAGGCGCTGACGCAGATCCAGGAGCAGACACTGGTGTTCGTGCCGAAGATTCTGGCGATCTTCGTCACCCTGCTGCTGGCGCTGCCGTTCATGGGCGACGCGCTGCACACCGAAATGATGCGGATTTCGTCGCGAATCATCGGTGGCTGATGCAAAGTCCCGCCGACCGCGTGGTTCGATGGGTTGCGTCGCACGCGGCGCAACCTGCCCACGACCCGGTCGTTTCGGACCCGCGAACCCCGCATGCGCATCGATATCTCGCTTTTGCCCGCGCTCGCCGCCGCCTTCATGCTGGTCTTTGCCCGCATCGGCGCCATGGTGATGCTGCTGCCCGGGCTTGGCGAGGTGAACATTCCGGTCCGCATCAAGCTCGCCATCGCGCTGGCGCTGACGTTCGTCATCCTGCCGCTGCACCGCGCCGCCTATCATGTCGATTTGACGTCGATGACCCCGCTCGTGGTGCTGATGGTTCACGAAATCATCATCGGCATCGTGCTGGGTGCGACCGCGCGCGTCACCCTGTCGGCGCTGCAGGTGGCGGGATCGGTGATCGCTCAGCAACTCGGGCTGGGCTTCGTTACCTCGGTCGACCCGACCCAGGGGCAGCAGGGCGTGGTGCTCGGCAACTTCCTCACCGTGCTGGGCATCACGCTGCTGTTCGCGACCGACACGCACTACCTCGTGATCGCCGCGCTCAGCGACAGCTACAGGATCTTCGCGCCGGGCGAATTGCTGCCGAGCGGCGATGTCGCGGAACTGGCGACACGCGCGTTCTCGGCCGCCTTCAAGATCGGCCTGCAACTGTCGGCGCCGTTTCTGGTTTTCGGCCTCGTGTTCAACATCGGGCTCGGCGTGCTGGCGCGTCTGATGCCGCAGATGCAGGTCTATTTCGTCGGCGTGCCGCTATCGATTTTCGCGGGTTTCCTCATCCTTGCCGCCGTGCTGGCGACGATGATGGGCACCTACCTGGATTACTTCGTCGGCGTCATGCACGACCTCACGCCATTGCGGTGAAAGCCTGACAGATGGCCGAGGAGAGTGACGATACCGAGAAAACAGAAGACCCCACGCAAAAACGGCTGGACGATGCGCTCGAGCGCGGCGACGTCGCCAAGAGCCAGGAGGTCAACACCTGGTTCGTGATCGCCGGTGCGACGCTGGTGCTGTCGTCATTCTCCGGGTCGATCGGCGGCGGTATCGAGACGCCGCTGCGTAACCTGATCGCCAATTCGTGGATGATCCGGACCGATGGCGCCGGGTTGACCGCGCTGGCGCAGAAGCTCGGATTCACCGTTGTGGCGGCGCTCGGCGTTCCCTTTTTGCTGCTGGCGCTGGCGGCGATTGCGGGCAACATGGTGCAGCACCGGCTGGTATGGTCCGCGGAATCCCTCAAGCCCAAATTCAGCAAGCTCTCGCCGCTGGCCGGCGCCAAGCGGATTTTCGGCAAGCAGGCGGCGGCGAATTTCGCGAAGGGGCTGTTCAAGGTCATCGCGCTCGGCGCCGTCATGGTCGCGATCCTGTGGCCGGAGGGAAGCCGCCTCGACACCATGATGCGGTTCGATCCAAGCGTGCTGCTCGGCGTCGCTCGCTCGCTGACGCTGAAGTTGCTGGGCGCGGTGGTCGCGATGCTCGCGCTGGTGGCGATCGCGGATTATTTCTTCCAGTACCGGCAGTGGTTCGAGCGGCAGAAGATGTCGCTGCGCGAGATGAAGGAGGAGTTCAAGCAGTCGGAAGGCGATCCGCACATTAAGGGCCGCATCCGGCAGTTGCGGGTCGCGCGCATGAAGAAGCGGATGATGGCGGCGGTGCCGAAGGCCTCGGTCATCATCACGAACCCGACCCACTATTCGGTGGCGCTGTCCTACGAGCGGGGCATGTCCGCGCCGATTTGCGTGGCCAAGGGCGTCGACCTGATCGCGATGAAGATCAGGGAGGTGGCGAAGGCCCACGATATCCCGATCGTCGAGAACGTGCCGCTGGCGCGGGCGCTGTACGCAACCGTCGAGATCGATGACGAAATTCCGGTCGAGCACTACCACGCCGTCGCCGAAATTATCGGCTATGTGATGGGTCTCAAGCGTGGCCTGTCCGGTCGCCGCACGTGACCGGAGCGCCGGTTCCGAGGCGGCGGAGATGTCCGAAATCGCTGGACATCGCGCCATGATGTGCTTGCGTTAGCGGGTGCGATTCAGGCACTCAGGAACCGGTGCACGCCCATGTGGCACCGCGGCCAACGGACTGCATCTCATCCCATGACCACCGCCCCCGATACCGATTTGTCGCAACTGGCAGCGCCAAACGAGCCGGCCCGGCGCAGCGGCAGCATCCTGCTGGTGCTGCTTGTCGCGGGAGCGATCATCGCCGCGGCGGTCGCCTTCATGTCGCTCGGCCGGGCCAACGCGCAGCCCTACATCCTCGGGCTGCTGGCGCTGCTCGCCGTGGTTGGGCTGTTCACGCTGTTCGCGTTCGCGGCCGGCATCGTCCGGTTTGCCGACCGCGGCTCCGACGATCCGGTGATGCGGGCGATCGCCGACCACGCGGTCGACGGCCTCGCCGTGACCGATTCCGGCGGCCACATCGTCTATGCCAATACGGCCTACCTTGCCCTGACCGGGGCGTCGTCGATGCAGGACGTCCGGCCGGTGGAGCGGGTCTTTATCGGCAATCCGGACGTTTCGGAGGCAGTCTTCCGTCTCCTGAAAGCGGCGCGCGAAGGCAAGCGTCAGCAGGAGGAGGTCCGCGTCGTCGCGGCCGACGGCGTGCATGGCCGCTGGCTGCGGATGCGGGTGCGCCCGCTCGGCGATGGGCGGCGCGAGGCGCGGTTCTCGGTCTGGTCCGTCGCGGACATCACCCGCGACCGCGAGCGGCAGGAAGACGTCTTCAAGGAACTGCAGCACGCCATCGAATATCTCGACCACGCGCCCTGCGGGTTCTTTTCGGTCAATGCCGCGGGCGATCTCGTCTACGTCAACGCGACGCTCGCCAACTGGCTCGATCACGATCTTGCGGAAATCGGCTCGGGCGGTCTGAAGCTGACCGACATCGTCTCGGGCGATGGCGCCGCGCTGCTCACCTCGATCGTGCCGGTGCCTGGCGAGGTCAGGACCGAGGTCGTCGACGTCGATCTGCGCATGCGCAACGGCAAGACCATGCCGGCGCGGCTTTATCACAAGCTGGCGTTCGGTGCGGACGGCACGCCCGGCGCGTCGCGGACGCTGGTCATCAGCCGCGCCCGCGACGAGCACGCGGATCCGCAGCGCACCGCCGAGGTGCGGTTCATGCGGTTCTTCGATCATACCCCGATGGCCATCGCCACGGTGGACCGCACCGGCGCGGTGGGGCGCGCCAACGCGCGCTTCGCCAAGCTGGCGCAGAGTCTGAGCGCGGATGGTGCGGTGGCGAAATCGATCCTCGCCGCCGTCAACGAGCGTGACCGCGGCCAGCTCGCAGCGGCGCTCGCCCAGGCCGCGGAGGGGCAGGGCGACATCGCGCCGGTCGAGGCCATGCTGGTCGGCCCGAAAGAGCGCTGGGGCCAGTTCTTCGTGACGGCTGTCGAGGACGACGACCGCGATGCCGAGGCCGCGATCGTCTATCTGCTTGAAACCACCGAGCGACGGACGCTGGAAAACCAGATCAACCAGTCGCAGAAGATGGAATCGGTCGGCCAGCTCGCCGGCGGCATCGCGCACGATTTCAACAACGTGCTGTCCGCCATCATGATGGCGAACGATTTCCTGCTGAACGCGCACAAGCCGACCGATCCGTCGTTCCAGGACATCATGCAGATCAAGCAGAACGCCAACCGCGCCGCGGCGCTGGTGCGGCAACTGCTGGCGTTCTCCCGGCGTCAGACCCTGCAGCCCAAGGTCCTCGATCTCGGCGACACCCTGAGCGACATCGGCATGCTGCTGAAGCGGCTGATCGGCGAGAAGGTCACATTCCCGGGCGTCGTGCATGGACGCGATCTGTGGCCGGTGAAGGCCGACGTCTCGCAGTTCGAGCAGGTGATCGTCAACCTCGTGGTCAATGCGCGCGACGCCATGCCGAACGGCGGCAAGCTGGCCATCCGCACCTCCAACGTGCCGGCGGCCGAGGCGGCCGCATTCGGCTACAAGGGCATGCCGGTCGCCGACTATGTGCTGGTCGAGGTCAGCGACACCGGCACCGGCATCCCGCCCGAGATTGTCGACAAGATTTTCGAGCCGTTTTTCTCGACCAAGGAGGTCGGCAAGGGCACGGGTCTCGGGCTGTCGACGGTCTATGGTATCGTCAAGCAGACCGGCGGCTTCATCTATGTCGACTCCCGGCCGGGCGAGGGAACGACGTTTCGCATTTTCCTGCCCCGCTATCATCAGGAGCCCGACGTCGCGCCGGAGCCCGCCGTGGCCAACGGGGCGAAGGTGCAGGCCAGGGACTCCACGATCACGGCCAAACCGGCATCCAACGATCTCACCGGGCAGGGCACCATCCTGCTGGTGGAGGACGAGGAGGGGCTGCGTTCGCTCAACGCGCGTGGGCTGCGCTCGCGTGGTTACAGCGTGGTCGAGGCCTCCAACGGCATCGAGGCCATGGAGGCGCTCGACGAGCGCGACGGCGCCATCGATCTCGTGGTGTCGGACGTGGTCATGCCGGAGATGGATGGACCGACGTTGTTGCGGGAGATGCGCAAGCGCAATCCCGATCTCAAGATCATCTTTGTCTCCGGCTATGCCGAGGAAGCCTTCGACAAGAGCCTGCCCGAGAACGAGCAGTTCGCGTTCCTGGCGAAACCGTTCGCGCTCAGCGCGCTGGTCGCCAAGGTCAAGGAAACCATGACCGCGGCCTGATCGGCATTCCCCTATAGCGTTTTCAAGCGAAGTGGGTGCCGGTTCGCGTGAAGAAAACGCGTCAAATCAAAATCATGGAGCCCCGCTTCTGATTCCAGCGGAAGCGGAAGGGCTCTGGAGGAAAGCCAGCGGATTGCCGCATCCCCGCGACCGAGGGCCGCAGCGTAGCGATGTGAGGGGGCTTCCCTTTTGCCGGGCCGTGCCCATGTTAGGGTCGCTTTCCCCTGCCGGGAAATGAGGAACAGCCCATGAGATTTTCGCAGCGGACGTTTGGCATCTTCAAGGCGTTGGCCGTCGTCCTGTCGCTGGCGCTTCCCCTGATGCTCGCGGTCTCGGCCGCTGACGCCCGCGCGGGCGGGGGCGGAAGTTTTGGCTCGCGCGGGTCGCGAACCTTTTCCGCGCCGCCGGTGACGCGTACGGCGCCCAACGTCGCGCGCCCGTTCGATCGCACGATCACGCCGCAAACCCGGCCGGGCGTCGGAACGTCGTCCGGCGGCTTCTTCAACCGGCCCGGCCTGCTCGGCGGTCTCGCCGCCGGCTTCCTCGGCGCGGGCCTGTTCGGCATGCTGTTCGGCGGCGGCCTGTTCGGCGGTCTCGGCGGACTGTCGTCGCTCCTCGGATTGCTGCTTCAGATCGGCCTGATCGTGCTGGTCGTCAGGTTTGCGATGTCGTGGTGGCAACGCCGCAACGCACCCGCCTTCGCGGGACCGACGCCCGGTCCGGGCGTGCAGATCAACCCGCGCACCGGCTTCGGATCCGGAACCGGTTCCAACGACAGGCCGCTCGACATCCAGCCCGCCGACTACGACACCTTCGAGCGTCTCCTCGGGGAGATTCAGACGGCGTGGTCGAACGAGGACGTCAACACGCTGAACACCCTCGCAACGCCGGAGATGGTCTCCTATTTCACGCAGGACCTGCAGGCGAACGCCGCGCGGGGCGTGGTCAACAAGGTCTCCGACGTCAAACTGCTGCAGGGCGATCTGGCGGAAGCCTGGCGTGAAGGCACCAGCGACTATGCGACGGTGGCTTTGCGCTATTCGCTGGTCGACAAGACCATCGAACGATCGACCGGCCGCGTTGTCGAGGGCAGCGACCAGCCGCAGGAAGTCACCGACGTCTGGACGTTCGTCCGCCTCGCCGGCGGCAAATGGGAACTGTCGGCGATCCAGCAGACCTGATCGTCAAAGGTCCGCCCGGGTTCCAAAGGCGTCGCGGGGTCCAGCCGCGACGCCTTTTTTCTTGACCTCCGAAGGCCGAGCGCCGCGACGGGCAAGCCGAATGCCGTCGTCAGGCTGGCCCGCCGTTCGAACTTGCGGTTTGATGGTTCGTTGGATGTCCGCCTGCGTTGGAGCGCGATGGACCGAGGAGCCGGCGATGACCTACGAACTCTATTACTGGCCGAGCATTCAGGGGCGCGGCGAATATGTCCGTCTCGCGCTCGAAGAAGCGGGCGCGTCCTATCGTGACGTCGCGCGCCATGGCGGCGGCCTGTCCGACATGATGGCGCACGGCCGGACGCCGCCGTTCGCGCCGCCATTCCTCAAGGCCGGGCGGCTCGTGATCGGGCAGACCGCCAATATCCTGCTCTATCTCGGATCGCGCCACGGGCTTGCGCCGAAGGCCGAGGCCGGGCGTCTGTGGGCGCATCAGTTGCAGCTCACCATCGCGGACTTCGTTCAGGAAATCCACGACACTCATCATCCGCTTGGACCCACGTTATATTACGAAGACCAGCGCGCCGCCGCGAAGCGCCGCACGTCGGAATTCTGGGACGAGCGCGTGCCGAAGTACCTCGGGTATTTCGAGAAGTTGCTTGCGGACAGCGGCGGCAACTACGTCACCGGCCGCCGGCTGACTTATGTCGACCTGTCGCTGTTCCAGATCGTCGCGGGACTACGCTACGCTTTCCCGAAGCGGATGAGCCGGTTCGAATCCGATATTCCGGGACTGGTCGGCCTGCACGATCGCATCGCGCAACGGCCCCGGATCGAGACCTACCTTGCGAGCGAGCGGCGCATCCCCTTCAACAAGGACGGCATTTTCCGGCACTATAAGGAACTCGACGTCTAAAGGCTGCGTCCGTCGATGGGGGTGAACGAGAGCGCCGCGAGGTCGATGCCGTCGATGCAATTGACGTTCAGCGCGATCACCTCGGTGCCGTCGGGATTTTTGCCGCGGGCAAACACGTCGACGCCACAATCGACGCAGAGCTGATGCCGGATCGCGTGCTTGTTGAACAGGTACTCCCTGAGATTTTCTTCGCCGGCGCGAAGCTGGAAGCTTTTCGGCGACAGGAAGGTGAAGTGCAATCCTTTCTTGGTGCAGATCGAGCAGTTGCAGGCGGTCACCATGGCGAGGTCGGTCGTGCATTCGAAGCGCACCTGGCCGCAATGGCAGCCGCCGGTCACTGTCTTCATCTCGGCCATGTCGCGCTCCATGGTGAATCGGATGCCAGGAATGTCGCCACGCTACCATAGTCCCGGGATCAGCCGGTAGCGGACGCGCCGCATGTAGTCGCTGTAGCCGGGCAGGCCCGCGACGAGGGTTCGTTCCTCGATCACGGCCCGGACGGCGAACAGCGCGACGAGCAGCGGCGTCAACGCTAGGCCCCACCACGATCCCAGCAGCAGCGCAACGCCGACAAAGAAGAAGATCACGCCGCCGTACATCGGATGCCGGACGATGGCGTAGGGACCGCTGCTGACGACGCGATGGCCGCGCTCGCTCTGGATCTTGATGACCGGCGCGGCAAACGTGTTCTCCAGCATCACCCAGGTCGAGATCGCAAGCGACAGCAGGAACAGGACGAAGCCCGCGGCCTGCACGCCGAGGGCCATGTCCGATGCCCGGTACCGATGGTCGAGGCCGATCGCGATCAGCCACAGCATCGCGGTCGGACCCAGCATCATCATGAACGTCTTGTCGGCGGCCGGCTGATCCTTCTGCATCATCGGCCGCATGCGCTCGGCGAGCAGGCCGGGATTGATGTGGGCGAACCAAAGGCCGCCGGCGAGGCCGAGCCCGCCAATCGCCGCGAGAAGCAGCCACGCCGCGGGCCAGCGCAACGTTCCGGCGGGAACGAACAGCAGGGCGCCGAGGGCTGCGACCCAGATGGCGTTCTGAATGACCAGTCGGCGGATCAAATGGGGCGGGTCGTTCATGGCGTCCATCGGACAATGTCTTCATGGCAGACGTGCGACGGGAACAGGAAACGAAGCATGCGCATGGAAGTCAACGTCCAGGCCATGCATCGGTTCGCCGCAAAGATGGCGCGATCGTTCACGCCGCATTCACGGCCGCATCTGTAAGAGAGACTCCCGTCCTTCAAGGAGTTTGCGATGCGATCCTGTCTTTCCGTGCTCGCCGTCATCGTGACGATGTCTCCGGCCTTTGGGCAGACGAATTCCCCGCCAAACGCCCCGTCTTCGGCTCCCGCCGCGACGGCGCAGACCGTTCCCGTTGCACCGGATGGCAAGCGCGCGGCCTGCCGCCAGGAGGTCGACGCCAAGGGCCTGCGTGGGCAGGAGCGGCGTGACCAGATGCAGCTTTGCATGGCGCAGGGACAGCTCGATTGCCTGAAACAGGCGATCGATCAAAAGTCCGTCGGTTCCGCCCGCAAGGATTTCATGAGAACCTGCATGGGCAGGCGCGACCGGGGTGGCCGCAAGTAAGTTCGCTTTCGTATCGTTCAGACGAGCTGATCGATTCGCGTGCCCTGTCCCGGCGGCAGCGGAGATTTTGCCGGCGGCTGCCACGTCTGGGTATTGACGTTGTTGCCGGCTGCCGGCGGCGTGGGGGAGGGCGTGGCGGCCGTGTCAGGCCGGGCGGCCGGCGACGATGCGGGATTGACAGTCGATATCGTCATCAAAACGGTCCTTGGGCTGAAAGCATATTGATGACGTTGATAGCCCAAAGATGCGTGAACAAGGTGGGACGACGGGCGATAACGCAGCTTTTCCCGGCGCGAGGGTGAGCGCCGCGTAGCGCCTTTCGTTAAAAAGCAACGTTTCGCGCGCCGTGCGCTCCGCTGTCCGCCATCTCATTCGATCTTCGCGCCGGAATCCTTGACCGCCTGCTCGGCCTTGGCCGCCTCTGCGCTAAGAAATGCGTTCGTCTGTTCGGGCGTCGCGCCGACCAGTTCGATGCCGAGATGGCCGAGCCGCTGCTGCAGCGCCGGCTGCTTCAGCGCGTCGGCGAAGGCTGCGCTCCATTTCGCGACGATCGCGGGCGGCGTGCCCTTGCGCGCCACCGCGCCGAACAGCGACTTGGAGGTGAATCCCTTGACGCCGAGCTCGTCGAAGGTCGGAACGTCCGGCTGCGAGGGCAGACGCTTCTCGTTCGCGACCGCGATCGGCCGCAGCGCGCCGGCCTTGAGGAATTCCGACACGTTCTGAAGATCGGCGAGCATGCACTTGACGTGTCCCGCGACCAGATCGTTCAGCGCCGGCGCGCTTCCCTTGTAGGGAACATGCGTGGTCTTGAGGCCGAGCGTGTGCTTCAGCATCTCGAAGCCGATCTGGTTGGAGGAGCCGTTGCCGAAAGAGGCATAGGTCGCCTTGTCGCCCTCCGATCTGGCCCAGGACACGAACTCGGCGAAATTCTTCGCAGGCACCGAGGGATGCACCACCAGGATATGCGGACTGACGGCGAACAGCGAGACGCCGGTGAAGTCGCGATTCCAGACATAGGGCGGGGGCGTCATCATCAGCGGCGAGATCAGGAAGCCGTTTGAAATCGCAAGCAGGGTGTAGCCGTCCGGCGCAGCGCCAAGCGCCGTCATGGTGGCGATGGTGGTGCCGCCGCCGGGACGGTTTTCGATCACGACGGACGCATTCCAGGCATGGGACACGATGTCGGCGAGTGAGCGGGTGATGAGGTCCGTTCCGCCGCCGGGCGCGTAGGGCACGAGAATTCGCACCGGCCGCGAGGGATAGGTCTCCGCGAATGACGTACGGGACAGCGTGGTGGTCGCGACTGCGGCCAGTGTGGCCGTGAATGTGCGGCGCGTGATCGAATGGCTCGCGAACATGGGCGTCTCCTCTTTTTCTTCGTTGCTTGCGGACTATTCGTCCTTGCCGCGCGAGACCGAAATGGCGGCCTCCGTCCTGGTGCGGGTGCAGTGCATGTTCAGCCGCCGGTAGCGCGTGTGCACGTCGTTGCCGTGCAACAGGCCCATGCGCTTCAGGCAGCGGTTGACGCCTTTCAGCGTATCGCTTTTCGGAATGGTGAAGACGATCGCGGAAGCGCGAGCCACGAGTTCGGCGAATGCCGGCTTGGGCTTGCGGCTGTCGGCGCCCGCGATCAGCTCGTTGGTGAATTTGCGGTTGGGGCAGCCCAGGATCAGTTGCTTGGCGGCGGGGTGCGAGAGGTAGATGACGTTGGCGGCGGTCTTGCCGATCCGGAGGCCGTCGATCTGCCCCTTGAGCTGTCGCGCGAGATCGTCGCAGCGGTCGGCGCGGGCGGGCGAGGCGGTGAGAGCGATCGAGGCGGCGAGGCAAAGACTGGCGGGAAGGAAAAGGCGCAGGTTCATTATCGGGTGGCCTCCGGACCGCTCCACTGAAGCCGGTCGCGTCCGCTCTGGCAAGGGGGCGCGGGCGCTGCGGATGTTGGTGCGGTGCGATGCCGGCGGCTTGCGCACGGACGCGAGAGGACTACGCTGGCGTCGCGGGGACGTGTCATTTTGAAAGCCTGGAGTTTTGAGATGAAATTTCATCTTTCGCTTTTGACGGCCGCCACGCTGGCCATCGCGCTGTCCCATATCCTGCCCACGGTCGCGACCGCGATGCCGGCCGGCGAAGCGGCGCTGGCCACGCCGCCGCGCGCGGTGATCCCGGTCGCCCACAAGAAGCGGCACGCGGCGAGCCGCAAGCGTGAGCTGGACCGCTCGATCGAGAACGGGACGGTTCCGGCGCGCTACCGTGCGTCGATCCCGAAGCAATATCAGCACTACATTCCGTTCGAGAAAGCCGGACGATAGATAGCCGCGGCGGAAATCGCGGCCCCGTGCCGGCGGGAGGCGGTGTGCGGTTCAACCGGCATGTTCGGGCCGGTGGGACATTCGCCGTCGGCCGTATTGTTTGAGGCGCCGGCGACGCTTTGGGCGGGATGGGCCCTCGTCGCAGGCGAGGGAGCGGGAGCGCCGCGTGGCGCAACCGATGGTCAGTGACGCGGCCCGGCGCGGCGGATGCGACTCCGCCTGTCGGACGGCGCGACGCCTCGCGGCGCTCCGCGCGCGGCATCGCGCAAAGTCGTGAGGCCGCTGGCCCTCACACTTTTTGAACCCTTCAAAAGTGCGACGAAAGCGCCTAAAGAGGCGGGAAATTCGTTTCCCGTGAGGCCCTTCCATGAACGCACCGACCGCCTTTCCCGACCAGTCAAAGCCCGTTCCGCCCTATCGCCACACGCCGCTGTTTCCGCTCGGCAAGGACGAGACGCCTTACCGGAAGATCACGAGCGAGGGCGTGCGGGTCGAGACTGTGCTCGGCAAGGACATGGTGGTGGTGTCGCGCGAGGCGCTGCGCGCCTTGAGCGAGGCCGCGTTCGGCGAGATCAACCACTACCTGCGGCCGGGGCACCTGAAACAGCTTCGCAACATCCTCGACGACAAGGACGCGAGCCCGAACGACAAGTTCGTCGCGCTGGATTTCCTGAAGAACGCCAATATCGCCGCCGGCGGCGTGCTGCCGATGTGCCAGGATACCGGCACGGCGATCGTCATGGGCAAGAAGGGCCGGCTCATCTTCACGGACGGCAGCGACGAAAGCGCGCTGGCTGAAGGCATCCGCGACGCCTACGAGCACAAGAACCTGCGCTATTCGCAGCTCTCCCCCGTGTCGATGTTCGAGGAAAAGAACACCGCGACCAACCTGCCCGCGCAGATCGAGATCTACGCGGAGGGGGAGGACGCCTATAAATTCCTGTTCATGGCCAAGGGCGGCGGCTCGGCCAACAAGA
>DASZVY010000108.1:0-15151 GCA_035546855.1 Nitrobacter sp.
CAGGTTGAGGGCGGCGGCGCGGTCGCGGTCGATGGTCACCGTGACCTGCGGCGCGTCATAGGCGAGCGAGTTCTGCACGATGATGAAGCGGCCGGATGCCTGCGCCGCGTTCTTGATCTTCTCGCCCAGCGCATAGACCTCGCTCGAATCGCCTGTCGACTGCAGCACGACCGAGATCGGCAGGCCGCCGCCTGTCCCCGGCAGCGAGGGCGGTGCGAAGACCAGCGCCTGCACGCCGGCGACCTTGCCGAGGCGCCCCTGAATGTCCTGCTGGATCTGCTTCTGCGAGCGGGAGCGGTCGGCCCAGTCCTTGAGCGCCCATACCTGGATGGCCGAATTGGTCGCGCCGTTGAAGCCGGTGATCGAGAAGTTCGCCTTGACCTCGGGGATGTCCCTGGTCAGGTCGCGCATCTGGTCGACATAGAGCTTGGTGTAGGGCGTGGTCGCGTAGCGCGGGGCGGTGATGAGCGAGAAGAGGGCGCCCGAATCCTCTTCCGGCGCAAGCTCGCTCGACGTCTTCATGAACAGGAAGCCGGTGAGCAGGATGAGCGGCACGACGATCAGCAGCGTCACCGGGCGATAGTTGAGGGAACCGCGCACTAGCACCTCGTAGCGGTCGGCGAAGCGGTCGAAGGTGCGGTCGACGAAATTCTGGAAGCGGCTGTGGCTGCCCGCCTTAAGCATCCTCGCCGACATGGCCGGCGTGATGGTGAGCGCCACCACGCCTGAAATGATGACCGCCCCCGCAAGCGTGAAGGCGAATTCGCGGAACAGCGCGCCGGTCAGGCCACCCAGAAAGCCGATCGGTGCATAGACCGCCGCCAGCGTGATGGTCATCGAGATCACCGGGCCGACGATTTCGCGCGCACCCTGCATGGCGGCCTGAACCGGCGGCTTGCCCTCTTCCAGATGGCGATGGATGTTTTCCACCACCACGATGGCGTCGTCGACCACAAGGCCGATCGCCAGCACCATCGCGAGCAGCGTCAGCAAGTTGATGCTGAAACCCATCATCAGCATCAGGCTGCAGACGCCGATCAACGACAACGGAATCGTCACCACCGGAATGATGACCGAGCGGAACGACGCCAGGAACAGGAAGATCACGACGACAACGATGCCGACCGCTTCGATCAGCGTCTTTTCGACCTCATTGATCGACGAGGTGATAAAGGCCGTGGAATCGTAAGCCACCTTCATCTTCATCGACGGCGGCAGGTTGCGCTCCATCTCCGGAAAGAGAGCCCGCACGCCCTTGACGATCGTCAGCGGGTTGCCCTGCGGCGTTGCCTGCACGCCGATGAAGATCGCGTGCTCGCCGTTGAAGGCCACGCTGGCGTCGGTGCTCTGCGCGGCGAGTTCGACGGTCGCGATGTCTTCCATGCGCACGAAACCGCCGTCCTTCGACTTCACGATCATGCGCTTGAACTCATCGAGGTCGCGCAGATCGGTATTGGTCGACACGTTGGAGACGGTGAAGTAGCCCTTCGACTGGCCGGCGGCGGCCTGATAGTTGTTGGCCGCGATCGCGGAGGCAACGTCGGTCGGCGACACGCCGCGACCGGCCATCTTTAGCGGATCGAGCCACAACCGCATCGCGAAGGTCTGGCCGCCCAGAATATCCGCCGAGGCCACGCCGTCGACGGTCGACAGCACCGGCTGAATCACACGCGTCAGATAGTCCGAAATTGCCGAGCCCGACAGCTTCTCGCTGGAAAAGCCGAGATACATCACCGCCGTGGTCTGCCCCGTCGTCTTGGTGACGATCGGGTCGTTCGATTCCTTCGGGATCAGGTATTTGACCGAGTTCACCTTGGCGAGGACTTCGGTCAGCGCCTGGTTCGGGTCGAAATTCAGCTTGATGTAAACCTGGATGGTGCTGGTGCCGAGCACAGACGACGAGGTCATGTAGTCGACGCCTTCGGCCGAAGCGACGGCCTGTTCGATCGGGGTCGTGATGAATCCCTGAATCAGATCGGCCGATGCGCCGGGATAGACGGTCGTGATGTTCACGACCGTATTCGACAGTTTCGGATATTGCCGGATCGGCAGGCTGGTCGCGGCCTTGAAGCCGATCAGCAGGATCAGCAGGCTGACAACAACGGACAGCACAGGCCGCTTGATGAAAATATCGGTCCATCTCATTGCGATAGGCTCCGATCAGTACAGCGGCGGCTTGGCGGGAATCGGCGGTCCGGGATCTTTCGAGATCGTCACCGCCGCCCCGGATTGGAGCTTGAGCTGCCCGAGCGCAACCACGCGATCGCCGGCTTTCAGTCCGCTGGTGATGATGGCGCGGCCGTTAACCCGATCACCGGTCTGAACGAAGGTCCGGACAGCGGTCAGGCTGGTCTTGCCATCGCTCTCCTTCTTCTCGGTGATCCGATAGACCGAGTCGCCGTAAAGCGTGTAGTCGACCGCCGTTTCCGGAACGGTGATGACCGCCGGCTTGTCCGGCAGCACCACCGTGGTGGTGGCGAACATACCCGGCTTCAGAATGTGATTGGGATTGGCGATCGTCGCCTGAACGCGGATGTTGCGGGTGTCGGTTGCGATCTGCGGTTCGATTGTGGTGATCGTTCCATCGAAGGTGCGGCCCGGATAGGCATCGACCGCGATGCGGACGGCCTGCCCGACCTTGAGTTGTCCGCTATCTTTCTCCGTCACGGTGAAGTTCGCATAGAGCGTCGACAGGTCGGTCAGCGAGACGATCTGCGTGCCGGCGGTCAGGTATTGGCCAACCTCGACGTGGCGCACGCCGAGTTCGCCGTCGAACGGCGCTCGCACCAGCTTCTGCGAGATGATCGCTTCGGTCTTGGCGATACCGGCATTGGCCTGATCGTAAGCAGCCTGCGCCTGATCAACCGTCGCCTGCGGCCCGAACTGCCGCGCGGCCAGTTGCTGGGCGCGATCGAGCGACAGTTTGGCGACGGTCGCCTGCGCCTTGAAGCTGGCGAGATCGCCCTGGTCGGGGCCGTCGAAAAGCTGCACCAGCGGCGCACCCTTGTTCACGTGCGAGCCCGCCTTGAACATGATGCCGGTGATTCGACCGCTGACGTCGGACGTGACGTTGACCTGGTGGACGGCGGCGAGATCGCCGACAGCCGTCAGCAGGTTGGGGACCACCTCGGACTTCGCCTCAACGACCGTCACGTTGACCGGCGGCGGTTTGTTGTGGGCGAAGAACTGCGCGATCATGTGCGCGCGGAACGCATTGAACCCGACCAGCGCTCCGACGAGAATCACCAGCAGAATTCCAACGATAATGAACCAGCGCGTCAGGCGGACCGGGCGCTTGCGCGGCTTCTCGCCAAGATCGGGAGCCGCCGGACGCGTCTGCGTTCCGGTCTTGCCTTCGGATGTGATCGTCATGTCATGCACTTTCTGCGGCCGGCGCGGGGGCGGCGTTGAATACAGGCTGGCGGTCCAAATGCAAAGCGATTACCGCCGGATTCAGTCCGATTCCGCGCAGAATGAATTCACACACCTGCCGCTCGAGATCGGGCTTGTCGCCGTATATGAGGGCGGGAATGGAAGGAAGTCTGCTCAGAACCATCATGAGAACGGTGTGATGCGCGAACCAGAACAGGTTGAGCGGCTCGCGGCCGACGGGCGTGGCGTCCCCGGCAGCAATCGCCCGCTCGAGAGATGTGGTGAACACCGTACCGATCAAGTCCTTGATCTTCTCGTACAGCAGCCGCGCGAACTCGCCGTCGTCGAGCTGGCTTGAGATCATCAGGCGAAGACGCTGTTCTTCCTGTTGATCCGGCGTTGCCGCAGCCCCGAGGAAATGCTCAACCATGCCGCGAATGAGAATGACCAGCGTTTCGGTCGAGGGTTCGAGATCGAGCAGTTGGTGAAGTGCCGGGTCGGTCTTGCAGGCCTCGGCGAGGATTTCGGCATAGAGCGCCGACTTGCTCGGAAAATGCTTGAACAGCAGCCCTTCGGAAATCGACGCCGCGGCAGCCACGCTTTTGGTGGTCGTGCCCGCAAATCCATAACGCGCGAAACACCGCTTCGCGGCGCTCAGGATCAACTCCCGGCGCAGGTCACTGGTCATCCTCAGGCTGCTCATTTCGTGAGTAAACGCTCACTTCCGAGCGGCGTCAAGGAAAATGCTGCACCGCATTAAATCAAATACAACTTTAGATAGGTCTAAATCCCAACCCCCCCCGAATCCGCGAAACGACGAACGCGCCGTCCCGGTTGGACAACACCCGCTCCAGGTTGGCGTCGTCGATCTTGATGCTGGCGAAACGGGGACCGCTCGCAATGTCCTGCATCGAAGCCGCAAAAGCCTTGATATCCGCCATCGTCGACAACGTGCGGCTGTCGGCGATGCCGCAGGACCGCGCGACGCCGACGAGGTCAACATTGCCGGATGTATGGCTCGCCTGCCCCCCGGTCTCGCCGTAGCACTCGTTGTCGAGCACCACGACGGACAGGTTGCCCGGCTTTTGCAGCGCCACCGTCGCGAGGCTCCCGAGGCCCATGAGCATCTCGCCGTCCCCGGTGATGACCACCACCGGCGTCTTGGGTTGCGCCAGCGCCAGACCGAGGCCGATCATGACCGCGCCGCCCATGGCGCCCCAGAGGTAGAAATTGCGATCGTGATCGCCGGCCGCGGCGATGTCATAGGTCGATGCCCCGAGGCCGCCAACCGCGATCAGGCCCTTGCGATCAGCCAACAGGGTTGAGACCACGCTGCGGCGTTCCAGAAGATTCGTCTTGCTCATTTCACGAAAACCTTTGCGCCGATCAGGCGTTGCGACAACAGAACGGCGGTCGGCGTGCAGGCGTTGTAGGCCTGCGACGCGGCGGCTTCGACGACCTCGCGCACCTCGCCGGGGGACGACGCGCGAAGCACCTTGATGCCCGACAGTTCGAACACGCCGGGCGTGGTCGATCCCATCGGCACCTGCCAGGGATTGAATTCGCCCCATTCGCCGCGCATCGTCACTAGCGTCAGGAACGGGAGTTTCAGCGTCTGCGTCAGCGACAGCATGTTGATGCAATTGCCGACGCCGCTCGACTGCATCAGCAGCACGGCGCGCTGACCTCCGGCCCATGCGCCGGCGATGAGCGCAACGCCCTCCTCTTCCGTCGTCAACGACACCGCCCGCATCGAAGGCTCGCCGATCACGCGCTCGATCAACTGCGAATGTCCGGCATCGGGCACATAGGCGACCTGCCGAACATCGAAGGTCTTCAGGATCTGGAAGATGTCCTCGGGCCAGGCCAGCGCGCCGGTGGCGCCGGCTTTCGTTTCAGCTTGCATGTCGTGATCCGATCAGCGGGTGGGGTTGTGATTCAGCGCGCCAAGTCTAGACTGAACCGCGGGTTCGAGAAGAGCGAAAACCGTATAACCGCCCCCGCGGAGAGAATAGCAGCATGGACGGCACCACACGGGACATGGCTGATCACTTCGATATCGAGAAGCTGACGCCTGACTTCTACGCCGACCCCTACCCGGTCTATCGTGCGCTGCGGGAGCACGCGCCGGTGAAGAAGTTGCCGAACGGCAGCTATTTCCTGACCCGCTATGACGATCTCGTCACCGTCTACAAGAATACAAAACTGTTCAGTTCCGACAAGAAGCGCGAGTTCGCGCCGAAGTACGGCGACTCCTTGCTCTACGAGCATCACACCACAAGCCTCGTGTTCAACGACCCGCCGGCGCATACGCGGGTGCGGCGGCTCATCATGGGCGCGCTGTCGCCGCGCGCCATCGCCGAAATGGAGCCCTATCTGATCGCGCTGATCGACCGATTGCTCGACAACGTCGCCGCCAAGGGTGACGTCGAACTGATCGAGGATTATGCGTCCGCGATTCCGGTCGAGGTGATCGGCAACCTGCTCGACGTGCCGCACGACGAGCGCGATCCCCTGCGCGACTGGTCGCTCGCCATCCTCGGCGCGCTTGAGCCCGTGATCACGCCCGAGGCCTTCGCCCGCGGCAACACAGCCGTGAAGGATTTCCTTGCCTATCTCGAAACCCTTGTTGAGCGCCGCCGCGAAAAGCCCGGCAATCCCGAGCGCGATGTTCTGACGCGGCTGATCCAAGGCGAAGACAACGGCGAACGGCTGACCGCTAAGGAACTGCTGCACAATTGCATCTTCCTGCTCAATGCCGGCCACGAGACGACGACCAACCTGATCGCCAACGGCCTCGTGGCGCTGTCGGATCATCCGGCCGAGAAGCAGCTGCTGATCGGCGATCCCGCTCTGATCAAGACCGCGGTCGAGGAAATCCTCCGCTTCGAAAGTTCGAACCAGTTGGGCAACCGCGTCACCACCGACGCGACGGAGATCGGGGGCGTCGCCATGCCCGCCGGCACGTTTGTCACGCTGTGCATCGGCGCGGCCAATCGCGACCCCGCGCAATTTCCCGATCCCGAACGGCTGGATGTCGGACGCACGCCGAACCGTCACCTGGCGTTCATCACCGGCCCGCACCAATGCGCGGGCATGGCGCTGGCGCGGCTGGAGGGGATGATCGCGATCTCGCGGTTTCTGGCGCGTTTTCCCGACTACAGGATTTCCGGCGCGCCGGTGCGCAGCCCGCGTGCGCGCTTCCGCGGATTCATCAGCGTCCCCTGCCGCGTTGGCTGACGTTCACTGTTCCGTCGCGCGCGGCGTCTGCTCCATCAGGAGCGTCAAGACGCCGCATGTGCCGTTGCGCACCGTCAGGACCCGCGTGCCCGGTTTCCGGCCGGTGCGCACATCCGAAACATCGATGCCGTTGGCGAGAAGCCGCGCGCGAGCGGCGTCCATATCCGCCACACGCCAGCACAGCCCGGAGAGCTTGTCCTGCCCGGCGTCCAGCGTGCCGCCCGGGCGATGCACGATTTCGACGACGGTGCCTCCGCAGCGGAAGAACATCAGGCGGCCCCAATCCGGATGCGAGCGGTCGAGCGCCATGTCCAAACCCAGCCGCGCGCCGTAAAGCGCCGCGGCCCGCTCCGGATCTCCGGTCGCGATCACGACATGGTCGAGCGCCGCAATCGGCGCAGTTCCCGCCGCGGGCGACAGCGGACGCTCGACCAAGCGCTCGAGAAAGAACAGCCGAACGCCGCGCGTTGCTTCGGTCTCCGTGCGCGTCCGCTTCCAACGGAGGACCGCGCCGGACCCGATATCCCGGCTCTGCGCTTCACTTACCGGCGCCGGCTTGAGCGCCAGCCGATCGAGCCGGCGATGCATCCGCGCAATATCCCCCGTGCGGAAACAGATGCTGGCGAGGCCTTCGCCTTGCGCATCGAGCACCGCGCGGATGCGATTGCCTGATTCCGCATCGGCATTCGGCGCGATCAGTTCGAGCGTCGTGTTATCGAGCGTGAACAACGCGGTCGCCGCGCCATCGGCCTCGGCCCGCCACGCCGGCGCGCGCGCGAACAACGACCGGTAAGCCGCGACACCGGCTTCGATGTCGCGCACCACGACGACGGCATGATCGAGTCCCGTAATCACGGAAAAAGCCCCCGCGTGATTTTCGCAGCCCGCACCTTCTCGACCCCGAGCGCCATCGCCGCGGTGCGATGCGAAATTCCATCGCGTTTCGCCCGAGCAACCATTTGATCGAAGGCGCGATCGAGGATGTGATACTCGCGGCGCATGACTTCCTCCTCCTCCCAGAACAATTGCTGCAGATCCTGCACCCATTCGAAATAGCTGACGATGACGCCGCCGGAATTGCAGAGAATATCCGGAATGAGAAAGATGTCGTCGCGGCGCTGTTCCAGGACCCGGTCTGCGGCGGGCGTGGTTGGACCGTTGGCGCCCTCGGCCAGCACGCGGCATTTGAGATTTGCGGCGACGTCTGCGTCGATCACGCGCTCCATTGCCGCCGGCACCACGACGTCGCAGGGCAGCGTGAGAATGGCTGCGGGATCATGCTGCAATTCCGCGGAGAAGCCGGCAATGCTGCCATGCATCCCCGCATGCCGCATCAAGGCCGGAATATCCAAACCCTTTCTATCGTAGAGCGCGCCGGTGTGATCGCTCACCGCGATCACCTTGACGCCGAAATTGTGCAATTCGAGCGCGGCGTAGGATCCGACATTTCCGAATCCCTGGACCACGGCCGTGGCTGCGCCAAACTCGATCCCGAGATCGCGGAGCACGCGGCGCGCGAGATAGGCGACGCCGCGTCCCGTCGCCTCGCGCCGGCCGAGCGTGCCGCCCGAACTGACCGGTTTGCCGGTGACGATTTCCGTCACGGTGCGTCCCTGATACATGGAATACGTATCCATGAACCACGCCATGACCTGCTCGTTCGTACCCATGTCCGGCGCCATGACGTCGGTATGCGGGCCGACGAACGGGATCATCTCCTGCATGTAGCGCCGCGACAGGCTCTCCAGTTCGCGCTTCGAGATCGATGCCGGATCGACCCGGATACCGCCCTTGGCGCCGCCATAGGGCAAGCCGGCCAGGGCGCACTTCCAACTCATCCAGATCGCCAGCGCACCGACTTCACCGAGATCGACGCTTGCTGAAAACCGCGTGCCGCCCTTTGTCGGCCCGAGCGTCAGATGATGCTGTACGCGATAGCCCTCGAACACCGCGATCGATCCGTCGTCGCGATGGATCGGGCACGACACCGTGATGGCGCGCTTTGGCAGCAGGATACGCTGGCGTTCATCCATCGGAATCGCGAGATGATTGGCGATGACTTCAAATTGCTGGACCGCCATGTCAAACACCGGACCGGAATAAACCGTCATCGCCTCCCTCTCGTGATATTCAGAACGAGGAACTCGTGTGCTGGTTCAGAAGATCGCTTTCATGGGCGGCGTGGCTCGTCGCCATTGTGTCGTTTTTTGCCGCAAAAAAGATGATACGCTCATCGACACGTTCACGGGTTCTGATGTTAGAGCCAAGCTCCGCAAGGGTGTCAACGTCCTTGTCGGCAAAGCAGGCCTGATGTCCGCATCGCCCCTATCACGGATCGTTCAATGGATGCTCTCTTTATCGGTCAGACCTATATCGACGTGACGTTCATCACCGATCGCATGCCGACGGGCGACGAAAAGCACGTGGCCTCGGCCTATGCGGTGTCGTTCGGCGGCAACGCGGTGACCGCCGCATTCTGCTGCGCCAAGCTCGGCATCGTGCCCGATCTGCTGGCGACCGTTGCCAATGACTGGCTCGGACGGATGTTTCAGGACATGACGGCGAAGTACGGAATTTCCGTGCATCCGCGCAAGGTCCAGACCTCGTCGCTGTCCTTCATCATGCCGAAGGATGGCAAGCGCGCCATCGTGCGCTGCCGCGACGATGACCACATCCATCCGTTTCCGATCCTCAATCTCGGCAAGTGCCGCGCGCTTCATATCGACGGCCATCAGCCGGACGCAGCGATTCACTATGCCAAGCTGTGCCGCGAAGCCGGCATCCTGACGTCGCTGGATGGCGGCGGTCTGCGCACCAACACGCATGACGTGCTTGCCTTCATCGACGTCGCCATCGTCGCCGAACGGCTGTGCGAGCAAATGGAGCTGTCGCCGCCAGCCATGCTCGATTATCTCAAGAGCCGCGGCTGTCGCGTCGGCGGCGTCACGATGGGCGAACGCGGCCTGCTCTGGTACGACGAGACCGGCGCCGTTCACACTCTTCCCGCGTTTGGAATTGCGCCGGAACGCGTGCTCGATACCAACGGCGCGGGCGACGTCTTCCATGGCGCCTACATCTATTCCTACCTGAGCAATCCGAGCCTGAGCTGGGCCGAACATTTCCGGTTCGCACGCGCGGCATCCACTTACAAGATCCAGCGGCTCGGCAACGAGGCCGGTTTGCCGACGCTGGCCGATATCGCCAACGTGCGCCGCGAGTTCGAAACCTTACCCTGATCGCGCCGGGAACCAGCATGGGCCATGGGCCACATCGCCGTCCATGGCGACCGCGACGGGGAGGATGGCGGTTTGAGACCAGTCGGCGTCTTTTGCACCGCGACATTGACGCACCGCCGATGCTCGCGTCGCCGCCGGGATTGTCACCCGTGACATCTACGGCTTAACTGACACAAATAACATCCATGAGGACATGTCCGATGCCACCTTCCAATACCGCAACCTCTGACGATCCCGCCATGCTCACGCGGGACGGACATGTCGCCACCATCACGCTCAACCGTCCGGCGGCCTTCAATTCGATCAACCTCGCGATCGCGAAGAAACTGGAACAGCTTGCCGCCGATGTCGAGGCCGACGACGGCATCCGCGTGCTGGTGATCCAGGGCGAAGGCCGGGCGTTTTCCGCCGGCGGCGACCTGCAGACCATCGGCGCGGCGGCGGCCGCCGACACCGTCGCCCCCGTCGTCAGCGAATTGCTGCTGCACTATCACGCCTTCATCACAAGCCTCCGCCGCATGAACAAGATCGTGCTCAGCAGCGTGCACGGCTCGGCCGCCGGCGCGGGCCTGTCGCTCGCCTTCGTCACCGACATGTGCATCGCCGCCGATGACGCCCGCTTCACGCCGGCCTACGCCAAGATCGGCGTCTCGCCGGACGGCGGCGGCACCGTCGGCGTGGTGAACGCGGTCGGCGCGCGGCGCGCGCTGCAGATCTTTCTGGCGGAGGACAGTTTTTCAGCCGCGGAGGCCTACGAATGGGGACTGCTCGCCAAGGTGGTTCCGGCCGCCGAGTTGAAATCCGCGACACGCGCGCTCGCCGAACGCCTTGCGAAGAACTCGCCCGCGGCCATCGCCGCGACCAAGGCGCTGGTCTACAGCGCGGCCGCCAACCCGGTCAGGGCGCAGCTCGACGCCGAGAAGGACGCCATCATCGATTGCATGCATACCGACGATTTCCGCACGGCGGTGAAGAATTTCCTGGACAAGGGGAAGTAGCGCGTTTGTCGTCGTCCCTGCGAACGCGGGGACCCATACATCGACGACTCGCAACTTGAAATTGCCATCTCCCATCAGGAGCGCAGGGAGTATGGGTCCCCGCGTTCGCAGGGACGACGCATCATTCGCAGTTACCCCTTCCCCGTCCCGGTCATGAAGTCGAAATCGCAGCCTTCGTCGGCCTGCAGGATCGTTTCATTGAACAGGTGCGCGTAGCCCCGCTTCGCCCAATCGGGCGTGGCCGGCTTGGGCTGCGCGGCACGGCGCTTCTGAAGCTCTGCCTCATCGACCAGCAGATCGATCCGGCGGCCTGCGACATCGAGCCGGATCTGGTCGCCGCTTCGCACCAGCGCCAGCGGCCCGCCGTCCGCCGATTCCGGCGTGATGTGCAGCACGATGGTACCGAACGCCGTGCCGCTCATGCGCGCGTCGGAGATCCGCACCATGTCCTTGACGCCGTCCCGCGCCAGTTTCTTCGGAATCGGCAGATAGCCCGCTTCCGGCATGCCCGGCGCGCCCTTGGGACCGGCGTTGCGCAGCACCAGCACGTCGTCGGCCGTCACATCCAGCGCGGGATCGTCGACACGCCGCGTCATGTCCTCGACGGATTCGAACACCACCGCGCGCCCGGTGTGCTGCAGCAGCTTTGGCGACGCCGCCGAATGCTTGATGACCGCGCCGCGCGGCGCGAGGTTGCCGTGCAGCACCGCCATCGCGCCTTCCGGCTTGATCGGCTCGTTGCGCGGACGAATGACATCCTGCCCCGGCACCTCCTCCGCGCCCGCGACGACCTCGCGCAAGGTCTGGCCGGTGACCGTCTTCTGGTCGAGATCGATGAGATCGCCGAGTTGCGCCATCAGTTTCGGCACGCCGCCGGCGTGATGGAAATGCTCCATGTAGTGATCGCCCGACGGCTTCAGGTCGACCAGCACCGGCACCTCGCGGCCGAGCGTGTCGAAGGCTTCAAGGTCCACACGATGCTTGGTGCGGCCGGCGATGGCGGTGAGATGAATGAGCCCGTTGGTCGAGCCGCCGATCGCCTGCAGCACCACCTGCGCGTTGCGGAACGACTTCGCGGTCAGCAACTCGCTCGGCTTCGGACCCTTCGTCCTGGCCATCTCGGCGGCGACGCGGCCGCTGGCCTCCGCCGAGCGGAAGCGCTCCGCATGCGGCGCGGGGATCGTCGCGCTCATCGGCAGCGACAGGCCCAGTGCCTCGGTGACGCAAGCCATGGTGCTGGCGGTGCCCATCACCATACAGGTGCCGACAGAAGGCGCGAGACGGCCGTTGACCGCCTCGATCTCGGCGTCGTCGATCTCGCCGGCGCGGTACTTGGCCCACAGACGGCGGCAGTCGGTGCAGGCCCCCAGCACCTCGCCCTTGTGATGGCCGACAACCATCGGGCCGACCGGGATCACCACCGTCGGCAAATCGGCGCTGACCGCCGCCATGATCTGCGCCGGCAGCGTCTTGTCGCAGCCGCCGATCACGATCACCGCGTCCATCGGCTGGGCCCGGATCATCTCCTCGGTGTCCATCGCCATCAGGTTGCGCAGGTACATCGAGGTCGGGTGCGAAAAGCTCTCCGCGATGGAGATGGTCGGGAACACCATGGGCATCGCTCCGGAGAGCATGACGCCGCGCTTCACCGCCTCGATGATCTGCGGCACGTTGCCATGGCAGGGATTGTAGTCGCTGTAGGTGTTGGTGATGCCGACGATCGGCCGGTTCAGCGCATCGTCGGAATAGCCCATCGCCTTGATGAAGGCCTTGCGCAGGAACAGCGAGAATCCCGCATCGCCATAACTCGTCAGCCCCTTGCGAAGTCCGTCGGCCATTGTCGTTTCTTTCCTTTTGCAGTCCGCTTTAGTCCATCCATATCATACCGCGTCATTCCGGGATGCGCCTCTTGGCGCAGGCCCGGAATTCATGTTCCCGGTAGTGGTTATGGATTCCGGGCTCGCGCTTGGCGCGCCCCGGAATGACGGCAGATAATTACGTCCACTTCACGATCCGGCCCATGTCGCCGTCGAACTCCATGCCGCAGAACGCGCCGCCCTGATAGTAGTCGCCGACCGGATCGGGCGGAAGCTTCGCCTGCTCGGCCATGGCATGGGCGGCGAAATCCTTGGCCCTGCCGGTCGGGCGATAGCCGAGTTCGTAAGCGCGGGAATTGTCCCACCAGGCCCGCTCGTTGTACGAGGCGCCGTACAGGATCTCGAAACGGATATCGGGATGCTCGAGGCCGATGCGGCAGAGCTGCACCAGATCCTCCGGCTTCAGCCAGATCGACAGCCGCCGGTGATCGATCGGCCTGTCGCCGAAATTGCCGATCCGCAGACACGTCACGCGCAGGCCATGCTTGTCCGCATAGAGCGAGCCCATGCCCTCGCCGAACAACTTGCTGACGCCGTAACGGCTGTCGGGACGCGCGGTCACGTCGGGTCCGATGCGATGATGGCGCGGATAGAAGCCGACCGCGTGATTCGACGAGGCGAACACTACGCGTTTGACGCCCTTGCGCCGCGCCGCCTCGAACAGGTTGTAGCAGCCGATGATGTTGGATTGCAGGATCGCGTCCCACGGCCCTTCGACCGAATAGCCGCCGAAATGCAGGATGCCGTCGACGCCCTCGCAGATCGCTTCCACCTGCGCGAGATCGGCGAGGTCGGCGGCCTTGAACGTCTCGCTTTTCGCAAGATCGGCGGGCGGCTTGACGTCGCTCAGCACGAGATCGGGATAGATCGGCGGCAGCAGCTTGCGCAGGCTGGTGCCGATTCCGCCCGAGGCGCCCGTCATCAAAATGCGCGGCATATCCTGTTCTGCTCCTGTCGTTAACTCTTGGATCAAGTATGGCGCGGCGTGGCATGGGCAGCAAGACCGCGCCCGTCATCCCCGCGCAATGGCTTCGCCGTTGTCGCTGGAGGTGCGAGCCGCCCTTCGCGGCGAGCCTCGAAGGATGCGACGCGCATGCGGCTCATCCTTCGAGACGCCCCGCAACCACGCGGCTCCTCAGGATGACGTTTGCTTGCTGGAAACGCACGCGAGTGATAGCAAGCCGAAGGGAAGAAACGGCAATAACAACGAGGCGCAAAATGTCCGACACGCCCGCGGCCCACACCACCGGATGGCAACCCGCCGCGCATTATCCCGATCCCGCGATCCACGCGATCGATCCGCGCTTCGAAAAATACTGGCTGAAGTTGTCGGCCGTCGAGCGGCTCGATACGGGACTGCGGTGGGCGGAAGGGCCGGTGTGGTTCGGCGACGGCCGCTATCTGCTGTGCAGCGACATCCCGAACAACCGCATCCTCAAATGGGAAGAGGAAACAGCCAGCATCAGCATCTATCGCAAGCCGTCGAATTTCGCCAACGGCCATACCCGCGATCGGCAAGGCCGCCTTATCACCTGCGAGCATGGCGGCCGCCGCATCACGCGCACCGAATATGACGGCAGCATCACGGTGCTGATGGATTCGTTTGAAGGGAAACGGCTGAACTCGCCGAACGACGTGGTCGTCAAATCGGATGGCTCAATCTGGTTCACCGATCCCGTGTTCGGCCTGCTCGGCAACTACGAAGGCTACAAGGCGGAGTCCGAGATCGAGCCCAAGGTCTATCGCATCGACGGCGTCACCGGAAAGGCCACCATCGTTGCCGAAGGCGTGCTCGGGCCCAACGGCCTGTGCTTCTCGCCCGATGAGAAGATCCTCTACGTCGTGGAATCGCGCGGCGTGCCGTCGCGCAAGATTCTGGCCTACGACGTCAGCGCCGACGGCAGGACGATCTCGAACAAGCGCGTCCACATCGATGCCGGTCCCGGCACGCCCGACGGCATGCGCTGCGACATCGACGGCAACCTGTGGTGCGGCTGGGGCATGGGAACGCCGGAGCTCGACGGCGTCATGGTGTTCGCGCCGGACGGCGCTCCGATCGGCCGCATCGCATTGCCCGAGCGCTGCGCCAACGTCTGCTTCGGCGGCGTGATGCGCAACCGCCTGTTCATGGCGGCGAGCCAGTCGATCTACGCGCTGTATGTCAACACGCAGGGCGCGCCGGGCGGATAGCGTACCCGTCATGGCCGGGCCGCCATAGCCGTGCGAAGAGCGGCGTCGCTTCCGCTCGCCATAGCCGTGCGAAGAACGGCGTCGCTTCCGCTCGCCCATGCCCGGCCATCCACGTCTTCCGATCTTTGCGGCGCCCAAGACGTGGATGCCCGGCACAAGGCCGGGCATGACGACAATTGAGGCTGCTCTCGCTTGCGCGACTTACGCCGCGTTGTAGCCGGCGATGGCCTTGACCTCG
>DASZVY010000109.1:0-7922 GCA_035546855.1 Nitrobacter sp.
GCCTTTCGGCGTGGCGGCATGGGCGAAACATTCGGTCAGTTCGATCAGTTCGTCCATGCCGCGGGCGCGGATCACGCCCTCGCGTGAGGAAATCGCGTCGAAGGTCTCGATCGAACCCGCCAGCGCGCCGGTATGCGCCATCGCGGCGGCGCGGCCGCCCTCGGAGGCGCCGAGCTTGAGCGCGATCACCGGCTTGCCGGCGGCGCGGGCCGCCTTGCAGGCGTCGCGGAAAGCACGGGTGTCGCGGACGCCTTCGAGATAGACGACGATCACGCGAATGCTCGGATCGGCGGCGAAATAGGCCATGAAGTCGGTGGTTTCGAGCCCCGCCTCGTTGCCCGTCGTCACCATGTAGCCGACGCCGACCCCACGGTCTTCCAGCGTCTGCCGGATCGCCATGACAATGGCGCCGGATTGGCCTGCGATGGCCACCGGGCCGGCCTCCATGGTCACGAAGCGGTCGTCGATATTGGTGAACAGCCGTTCGCCGGCGCTCAGGTTGCCAAGGCAATTCGGGCCGGTGACGGCGAGTCCGGTGTCCCTGATGGCCTGTTCCAGCTCAGCGGCCAGCCGCTGGCTTTCCGCGTCCTGCAACTCGCTGAAGCCCGATGTGACGATGGTGGCCGAGCGCGCGCCGGCCGCTGCTGCGTCGCGGATGACCTGCACGGCGAAACGCGCCGGCACCAGCACGAGAACGTGATCCGGCTTTTCGGGAAGGCTGGCAAAGTCCTTGTAGCAGGGCACGCCCCAGATCGTGTCGCGCCTGGCGTTGACCGGATAAAGGCCGCCCTCGTATTTGTATTTAACGAGGTTATTCCAGATGCGCTCGGCATAGTTGCCGGGCTTGTCCGTCGCGCCGACAACCACGATGTTGCGCGGGTGAAGCATGGCGTGAATGCTTTTGACGACGTCGCTCGCGCCTGCAGGAGGCGTCCACTGGGCGGCTGCCGGTGCCATGCGTGATTGAGCGTCCATGACCGTAGCCTCCGCTTCGATTATTTTGATGACAGCAGAACTGCCCGTCTCTTATGGGGTGTCATTGTTATTGTCAGTTCCCGGCGATGGCAACATGCGCGCGGCCTCTCCGCACCGGTCTTGTCCTTGTCCGGATGTTCGACGCGGGTTCGATCTTTCATATGGCGGAAAAAGCAAGAGCCGGCGGCCAATGCCACCGGCTCTCCCGTTCATGAAAACATGATGAAACACGCGGCAGGCCTTGGCCGTCCGTTGTTGGCGCGAGCTTGCCTGCCCGATTTCGCTATTCGGCGCTGCTGACGAGCTTGATCCGCGGCGTCACTGCATCGATCATGCCTGTGTAGGTATCGAGATAATCGAGCGCCATGCGGCGCGCCGTGAAGCGGGCTTCGAATTCCTTGCGGATCGCCGCGCGGTCGAGATCGCCGAGCCTCCCGACGGCTGCGACGGCGCTCGTCTCGTCCTCGACGACGAAGCCGGTCTTGCCGTCGCTGACGATTTCGGGGACCGAGCCGCGATTATACGCAATCACCGGCGTGCCGCAGGCCATCGCCTCGATCATGACAAGGCCAAACGGCTCCGGCCAGTCGATCGGAACCAGCAACCCGATCGCGCCGCTGAGGAAATCCGGCTTCTCGCGGTCGCCGATCTCGCCGATATACTCCACCAGCGGGTGATCCATCATCGGACGAATGAGTCCATCATAATAGTCCTGATCGGCGCGATCGACCTTGGCCGCAATCCTGAGCGGAATGCCGGAGCGGATCGCAATCTTGATGGCGCGATCCACGCCCTTTTCAGGCGCGATCCGGCCGAGCACCGCGAGATAACCCGCCTTGATCGGTCGCGGCGTCAGCAGGTTCTCGGGAAGCCCGTGATGGATGGTCCGCATCCAGTTCGCCTGCGGGACCGGACGCCGCTGCGCATCGGAGATCGAAACGACCGGGATCGATGAAAACGTCGTGAAGACGGGTTGATGTTCGGGAAGATCCAACCGGCCGTGAAGCGTGGTCAGGAAGGGTGTCGGCTGCCGCGCGAACAGTGAGAACGGATAGTAATCCAGGTGGAAATGCAGGAAGTCGAATTCCTCATTATCGCACTTTCGCCTGACTCGTTCCAGCATGACCATGTGAAGCGCGTTCGGATCGCGTACCGATCCATCGAGACGCAACGCCTTCGGCCATGTCGCGTCGAGTTTCCCCGATGTTTGCGAATCTCCGCTCGCAAACAGCGTCACATCATGTCCCAGGGCAACAAGTTCCTCCGTCAACCAGTGAACCACCCGTTCAGTGCCGCCATAGAGCTTGGGCGGGACAGCCTCCGTCAGCGGAGCAACCTGCGCGATGCGCATAAGACAGCCTCCTGTCACTTTCTCTTGTCACGATTTTACGCAGCCCATGAAGGCGCCAGCTTCGCCAAGTGCGGGAACGTTTTTGTATCTGCGAGGTTCCCTCAACACACAAAGTTCCTGCAATCGTCTTGCTGATGCCATGAGCCATAATCAGGGTTCTCTCTCTGCTTTGCCGCAAGTTTGTTGCGAGGCTGAGGTCATTTTGTGCAGTTCACCCTTCCGTCGGCCTGAAGCGGGAATCCGGTTCCGCATGGAAACACTTGTGCGCGGTTAAAAAGAAGAGGTTTGGGGTTCATGGACAGTCTTTCAGGCTACGCAAATCGTCCGGCTGCTTTTGTGATGCGCTATCTGCGTCAGCGGCTGGCCGCGCATGTCGTCATCCTGGGTGCGGTTATCGTCGCGGTGATGTGTTCCGTCGGGACGCAATACGGCGTGAAGGCCCTGGTCGACGCGCTCGCTGCTGGACCGAGATATAGCGGTGGCGTATGGCTGGCATTCATCTTTCTCATGCTTCTGATTTGCGCCGATAATTTCCTCTGGCGGATCGCGAGCTGGACCGCGAGCTTCACGTTCGTCGGCGTGACCGGCGATCTCCGTTCCGACATCTTCCGGCACCTGACCGGTCATGCGCCGAGCTACTTCGCCGATCGACTCCCGGGGATGCTGACCAGCCGGATCACCGCGACCTCGAACGCCGTATTCACGGTGGAGAACATGTTCGTCTGGAACGTGTTGCCGCCCTGCATTGCCACCCTCGCGGCTATCATGCTGATCGGAACCGTGAGCATGAGCATGGCTGTCGGTCTGACGGTGGTATCCGGTGCGCTCGTGGTGGCGATGTTCCGGATCGCGGCGGCCGGGAAGCCGTTGCACGATGATTTTGCCAACAAGGCTGCGGCGGTCGATGGCGAGATGGTCGATGTCATCAACAATATGCCGCTGGTTCGTGCGTTCTGCGGCCTCAATCATGAGCATGACCGCTTCGATGCGACTGTCGCGCGGGAAATGCAGGCGAGAGGACGCAGCCTGCGGTATCTCGAAATGCTGCGGCTCATGCATGCGGCCGTCACCGTCGTCCTGACCGTTGCTCTGCTGGCCTGGGCCATCCGGCTTTGGCAGCAAGGCAATGCCACGACCGGCGACGTGGTGCTGATTTGCACGCTGGGCCTGTCAATTCTGCATGCGACGCGGGATCTCGCGGTCGCGCTCGTGGATGTGACCCAGCATGTGGCGCGCATGTCGGAGGCGATCGCCACCCTTCTGGTGCCTCACGAACTCCTGGATCATCCCGAGGCCGAACCGCTTGTGAAATGTGGCGCTGCGATCGCTTTCAACAATATTTCCTTCAGCTATCCCGACGGGCTGAAGGTGTTCGAGCGGTTCAGCCTGCGTCTCCAGCCCGGCCAGCGGGTCGGCCTGGTCGGCCCCTCCGGCGGCGGCAAGTCCAGCCTGTTCACCCTGCTGCAGCGGTTCTACGATGTCGACAGCGGGACCATCACTATCGATGGCCAGGATATTTCCCGCGTCACGCAGTTGAGCCTGCGCGAGGCGATTTCGGTGGTACCGCAGGACATTTCGCTGTTTCATCGCACCATTCTCGAGAATATCCGCTACGGCCGGCCGACGGCGACCGACGACGAGGTTTTGCGTGCAGCGATTGCGGCGCGCTGCGACTTCGTCGACGCCTTGCCAGAAGGCATGGAGACCATCGTCGGCGACCGCGGCGTCAAGCTGTCCGGCGGACAACGCCAGCGGATCGCGATCGCCCGGGCGTTTCTGAAGGATGCGCCGATCCTGCTGCTCGATGAAGCAACCGCGGCACTCGATAGCGAATCCGAGGAAGCCATTCGTGAAGCGCTCAGCCGCCTGATGCATGGCCGCACTGTTATCGCCATTGCGCATCGGTTGGCCACGGTCCGTCATTTCGACCGCGTCGTGGTCTTGAAAGGCGGAAAGATCGTCGAGGATGGCGCGCCCGACCGGCTGATGCGGGGAGACGGTCCTTACCGGGCGCTGGTGACGCAGGAAATGCGCCGGCTTTCAGTTCATGCTGCATAGTGGTCTGTTACGTATCGCTTGCATGGTTCGCATCCAGTAACTTCGCGAAGGTATGAGCATGGCAATCCACGCCGCGACCCGCACCACCGTCATTCAGGTCAGCGAAGTCCCGGCAGAGGCTCCTTTCTACATTCCGATGACCGGGCCGCCGGCGCGGCCGCGGCGTGCCTTGAAGCACGACGACACCTTCATTGTGCTGGACAGTCATGGCGATATCGGCGCGTCCGCAGGCGGGCCGGACGGGTTGTTCAATTGCGACACGCGGCACCTTGCCCGGTTCGAGATGGTTTTGAACGACGTCCAGCCGTTGCTGCTGGGCTCCAATCTTCGCGATGACAATTCGGGGCTGACGGTCGATCTCACCAATCCCGACATCTATGCCGACGATCGGATCGTTCTTCAGAAGGATATGATTCATATCGTCAAGACGGTCTTTCTCTGGCGCGGCACGGCATATCTCCGCGTCGGCATTCAGAACCACGGCGACAGGCACGCGCATTTCGACCTGACATTTTTGTTTAACAGCGATTTCGCCGACCTGTTCGAGGTTCGCGGCGAACGGCGGGCGCGCCGCGGGATCGGCGCGAGCGACGTGCTGGGACCGGCTGATGTCGGCCTGACCTATACCGGCCTCGACGCCAAGATCAGGACGACGCAACTGCATTTCGATCCGCAGCCGACGGCCATCACCGAGACCAGCGCGGCCTACCATTTCGAGTTGGCGCCGCAGCAGGTCTCCTCTCTGTTCGTCGCCATTTCCTGCAATCGACCGGCAGCACAGAAGATCGTGCCGTTCTTCCGTGGTCTCCTCGCGCATCGCCGGGAAATGCGCGAACTGACCGCGGGCGCCGCGAGCGTCGAGACGTCCAACGACATTCTCAACGAGGTGCTGTGTCAGGCGATGGCCGACCTCAATATGTTGACGACCGAAACGCCGAGCGGCCGGTATCCCTACGCCGGGATTCCCTGGTATTCGACCACGTTCGGCCGCGACGGGTTGATCACCGCATTGCAGATGCTGTGGATCGATCCGCGCATCGCGCGCGGCGTTCTCAGGCGGCTGGCCGCGTTTCAGGCCGATGCGGTCGACCCTCTGGCGGATGCCGAGCCGGGAAAAATCCTGCACGAGATGCGCGGCGGCGAAATGGCTGCGCTGCGCGAGGTGCCGTTCGCGTGTTACTATGGCAGCGTCGATTCCACGCCGTTGTTCGTGATGCTGGCGGGCCTCTATGCCGAACGCACGGGCGACGATGCGACGCTCGCCGAGTTGTGGCCGGCGGTCGAGGCCGCTCTGTCCTGGATCGACGGTCCCGGCGATCCCGATCGCGACGGGTTCGTCGAATATCGGCGCGCGACCGAGCAGGGGCTCGTCAACCAGGGCTGGAAGGATTCATTCGATGCGATCTTCCATGCCGACGGCCGGCTGGCCGAAGGCAACATCGCGCTCGCCGAAGTTCAGGGCTACGTCTATGCGGGCAAGCGGCTGGCCGCGCGTTGCGCGCGGAAGCTCGGGATGGAGGATCGGGCGCGGACGCTGGAAGATCAGGCGCAGCGGCTGGCCGCGCAATTCGAGGAAACGTTCTGGTGCGACGATCTCGGCACCTATGCGCTGGCGCTCGACGGCGCGAAGCAGCCTTGCAAGGTTCGAACCTCGAATGCCGGCCAGTTGCTGTTCACGGGCGTGGTGCGCGATGACCGGGCACGGATGATCGCCGCCGATCTGATGCGGCCGCGCTTCTTCAGCGGGTGGGGGATTCGCACGGTCGCGTATGGCGAAGCGCGCTACAATCCGATGTCGTATCACGACGGATCGATCTGGCCCCACGACAACGCGCTGATCGCGCTCGGATTCGCGCGCTACGGCCTCAAGCATTCGGTCGAGCACCTCTTCAAGGGATTGTTCGACGCGGCGAGCTATATGGACTTGCGGCGATTGCCGGAATTGTTTTGCGGCTTCCGCCGCGAGCGCAAACGCGGGCCGACGCTCTACCCGGTTGCCTGCTCGCCGCAAGCATGGGCGAGCGCGACGCCGTTCAGCCTGCTCGAAGCCACGCTCGGACTTGAGTTCGATGCCGTGATGCACGAAATCCGGCTGCGCAATCCGCGCCTTCCGGCCTTTCTCAGCGAAGTGATCGTGCGCGATCTGTCGCTGGGCGACTCAAGCGTCGACCTTCGCGTCCGCCGTCATGGCGACGACATCTCGCTGGAAGTGATGCGATCCCGCGGACGAATCCAGGTTTCGGTCGTGGTCGCGCACTGAGGCCTGGATGCATCGGAGGGGGGACGGAATTTGGTTGTCGCCGCGTGATCAAAGGAGCGTTCATGTTGCGGAACAGTCCGGCATCGGCCGTTGCCCTGATTTGCCTCCTTTCATGCGTCGCCACACCTGTGGCGGCGGATGACACGGGTTCGCCACAACAGAAGCCGGCGGCACAGGCGCCCGCTACGCCCAAGCCGAAGGAGGAGCCGCCGCCGTCGATCACGGTCATCGGTCCGTCCGAGGCGCACGGTGTCCTCGGCCGCGACGTGAAGAGCGCCAAGGGGCAGGACATGGGCCGGATCGTCGACGTCCTCGTTGACAGGGCCGGCACGGTCCGCGCCGCCGTGATCGATTTCGGCGGATTTCTCGGCGTCGGCAGCCGCAAGATCGTCGTCGACTGGAAGGCGCTGCATTTCGGGCAGGTGCAGGGCAAGGACAGCAGCATCACGCTTGAATTGACCCAGGATCAGGTCAAGGCCGCGCCGGAATACAAGGAGGGCACCCCCGTTGTGGTGCTGGGAGCGTCCGGCAGCCTGCAGCCATTCCGGTTTTGAGTCGTGATGACGGGAGATGAAGCTGTTTGCGCGCCTGTGGTCATCGTCTGACGTGGATGTCGTGTCCGACGAACCCGAGCGCACGCGTGATCGGGCGCGCGCTGCGCCGGAGGTGTCCGCGCCGTCCGCTTCACAGTCGGCGCCTTCGTCGCAAAGCCAACGCGGCCTCGACTGGTTCATCTTTTTCCTGGCCGACGTGCAGACGGGTTTTGGGCCCTTTGTCGCGGTTTATCTGACCACGCAGAAATGGACCCAGACCGAGATCGGGCTGATCCTCTCGATCGGCGGCATCGTCGGCCTGATCGGGCAGATGCCGGGCGGCGCCATCATCGATGCGGCCCGGTCGGAGCGCCTGGTGGCGGGTTTGTCGGTGGCGACGATCGGGTTGAGCGCGCTGGCCTATGCCGCATGGCCGATCCTTCCGGTCATTGCCGCCGCCGCCACGTTGCACGCTGCCGCGAGCTGCGTGCTTGGCCCCGCGATCGCCGCGATCAGCCTTGGCCTTGTTGGGCCCAAGGCCATCGGCGAGCGGCTCGGTCGCAACGCGCGCTATGCATCGCTTGGCAATGGCGCGGCGGCGGCGATCATGGGCGGCGTCGGCTACTTGCTGTCGAGCCGCGCGGTGTTCATCGTCAGCTTTCTCTTCGCCGTCGCCACGCTGCTGTCGCTGTCGCGGATCCGGGATCGGGAGATCGACGCCCAGCAGGCGCACGGCGCGATCACG
>DASZVY010000110.1:0-6652 GCA_035546855.1 Nitrobacter sp.
TGACGACCGCGCACGACATCCTGTTCAAGACCCTCGCCGATCCGACCCGGCGCGCCCTGTTCGAGCGGCTCTGCCAGGACGGCGAGCAGACGGTCGGAGCCCTGACGGCCCGCGCCGGGATTTCCCAGCCGGGCGTGTCAAAGCATCTCGGCGTCCTGAAGCAGGCGGGCCTGGTGCGCGACCGACAGGACGGCCGCCAGATCCACTACAGCGCGCAGCTTGGCGCGCTGGCCCCGCTGATCGACTGGACCAGCCGGATGACGGGCTTCTGGCAGAAGCGGTTCGACCAGCTCGAAGACCTGCTCCGGAGGATGGACCAATGACCGGATCCGCAACAGACATACGCTCCGTGGTCGTCGAACGGGAGTTTCCCGTCCCGCCCGAAAAACTCTGGCGCGCGCTGACGCAGCCGCACCTGATCGCGGACTGGCTGATGCAGAACGATTTCGCGCCGGTCGTCGGCCACAAATTCAGCCTGCGCGGCGAATGGGGCGGCGTGCTGGATTGCGAGGTGCTCGCGATCGAGCCGAACAAACGCCTGTCCTACACCTGGAATCACGCGCACGCCGAGGCCGCCTTCAATCTCGCAAGCGTCGTCACCTTCACGCTGACGCCGACTGCGACCGGCACGCATCTGCGCATGGAGCAGGCCGGCTTCCGCCCCGATCAGAAGCAGGCTTTCGGCGGCGCGCGGGCCGGCTGGCAACGGTTCCTCACCAGGCTCGAGCAAACGCTGGCCGCGGCCGGATGAACTCGCTGGCGCCTGTCCTTCCATTCCAGATCACACAGGAGTTGACGTTGAATTGGAACAGCGCCATCCGGCAAATCCATCGCTGGCTGTCTATCGTCTTCACGCTCACGGTCATCGCCAATTTCGCGACCATGGCGTTCGGTCCGCCGCCGGCCTGGATCGTCTATGCCCCGCTGCCGCCGCTCTTTCTGCTCTTGTTCACCGGGCTCTACATGTTCATCCTGCCCTATGCCGCGAGACGGCGGAGCGCGAGAGTGTCGTCATGAAAAAAGCCGCGAAGAGCGCCGCCACGGTCGCCAGGGAGACGGCGCCTCCATCGCGGCTGATCGACGCGCGGATCAGGGAGCTTGGCGACTGGCGCGGCGAGGTACTTGCACGGGTGCGCAAGATCATTCGCGAAGCCGATCCCGATGTGGTCGAGGAATGGAAGTGGCGCGGCGTGCCGGTGTGGGAGCACGACGGCATCGTCTGCACCGGAGAGACCTACAAGACCGTCGTCAAGCTGACGTTCGCGAAGGGGGCGTCGCTCGACGATCCCGCAAACCTGTTCAATGCGAGTCTCGACGGCAACGCCCGCCGCGCCATCGACATCCACGAGGGCGACGCGATCAACGAGAAGGCTCTCAAGGCGCTGGTCCGCGCGGCCGTGGCGCTGAACACGGCGAAGAAGAAGCGGTAGCGGCGCGATCAGGCACCTCTCCCCGCCTACAGAGCGAGGGAGCGTGTATGGCATTGCTCACACGCCTTGATCCAAATCGACGCCAGCCATCGCGGCCCCGCCGGCTCGCGCCGGTGAAACCGGTCGCAAGTCGCCGCCAAACGTGGTGATATCGCGCAGCGCTCCTCCTCCGCCCGATTCAGGGCCAGCCGACGGGACATTCCGCCATGCACAGCGACGCCACCATGCGCCGACGGGTGATCTGGTCCTCCACCATCGGCAACGCGCTGGAATGGTTCGATTTCATTGTCTTCGGCCTGTTCGCCGGCGTGATCGGCCATCTGTTCTTTCCCGAGACCGACCCGGCCGCGGGCCTGCTCGCCGCCTACGGTCTGCTGGCGGTTGCCTATATCGCGCGGCCGATCGGCGGCATTGTCTTCGGCGTGTGGGCCGACCGGATCGGGCGCAAGCGCGCGCTGATCACCATCGTATTGCTGATGGCGTTCAGCACATCCGTCATCGGCATCCTGCCGACCTATGACCGGATCGGTGTCGCCGCGCCCTTGCTGTTGCTGGTCGCGCGTCTGGTGCAGGGATTTTCCGCCGGCGGCGAATTCGGCACCTCGACCGCGATGCTGATCGAATTCGCCCCGCCCGGCCGGCGCGGACTCTATGCGAGTTTCCAGTTTGTCGCCCAGGCCATCGCCTTTGCGGGCGGCGCGGCGTGCGCCTTTGCGCTCAACGCCGGCCTGTCGCCGGCGGCGTTGCAGAGCTGGGGCTGGCGATTGCCGTTTCTCGCCGGCATTGTCATCGGCCCGGTCGGCTTCTACCTGCGCCGCAAGGTCGACGAGACGCCGGAATTCAAGGCGTTCATGGCGGAGCGCGCGGGATTGCCGAACACGCCGCTGCGCGACGTGCTGGCGCGGCATCCGCGCGAGCTGATTTCGCTGATCCTCGTGGTTTCCGGGCTCACCTGCTACACTTATCTCGGCACGATCTTCTATCCAAACTTCCTCAACACCGCGCTCGGCCTCAAAGTCGCCAACGCCCAGCTCGGCGTGCTCGTGCTGAATCTGATCGCGGCCGTGGTGCTGCCGCTGACCGCGGCGCTGTCCGACCGCATCGGCCGCCGCATCACCATGATTCCGGCGCTGTTCGTTTATGCCGCGGTGTCGTTGCTCCTGACGCGCCAGCTTCTCGCCGCGCCGTCCAATGGCGCGATGTGGTCGCTGCAGGCGGCGAGCATCATCATGTTCTTCATGATCGGGCCCGGCGGGGCGCTGCTGCTGGAAACATTTCCGGTCAACGTGCGCTCGACCGGCGCCTCGATCGTCTACAACGTCGCGGTCGCCGTGTTCGGCGGCCTCGCGCCGCTGGTGGTCGGCTGGCTTTACCAGACGACCCACGACAAGCTGGTGCCGTTCTACTGCATCACCGGCGGGCTGGTGCTCACGCTGATCGGGCTGATCCTCGTGCCGCCGGCGCATACGCCGTCGGCGGGCGCCGACGAGCCCTCGATCGTGTGAGCCGGATCGGCGCAGCTCAGTGCAGCCGGAACACGCCGTCGACCGCGCGCAGCTCCGCCGGCTTGATCAGCTTGGAATGCGCGACGGTGACGGAGACCAGCGGCCCCTCGATCTCCTTTTCCCAGAAGGCGAGGAAGTCTCGCAACGCCGGGAATTTCGGAAACAGGTCGTAGTTCTGCCAGACGTAGCTCTGCAGCAGCCACTTGCGGTCCGGACGGCGGTAGAGGATTTCCGCCGTGGTCAGGCCATACCCCAGAACTTGCTTGCGAAAGTCGTCCGAGACGACCCCGCCAGACTGCACTTTACCCTTCGAGACCATGCCAAAACCTCCTTTCCTGCAAAGGCATGGCCTGGTCCGAAAACCGGCGATCCACTTTTCGGGACCATGCCCAGGGAGGCAGCGTTATCGGCAAATGGCGACCGGTTTGCGGTAACGCTCCAATCCCTCGATGAATCCACCGCGGGACCGGACTCCCGATGGTCACCATCCCACGGCGGATCACAAAGAAAATGTGACGCACGACACAAACCGATCACAAGCCTAAAAGTTTAATGGAGTGTTGATAAAGCAAGCGCTGGCAGCTACTTACCGCGACTGCTAACAGCCCGGCGGGGCGGCGTTAACGATAGCGGCGGCATCCTGGCAGTCGCAATTCCTGAGTGCTAAAAAATTTGCGAAAGACCCTTGCCGGTCCATTGCAATGGGCCTATCTCCCGCAAGGAGCGCGATAGCACTCGCGTATCTCGACTGCCAATCTCGAAACGTCAAACAATTACAGTTACTTAGGAGGACTGCATGAAATTCCGTCCGCTTCACGACCGCGTCGTGGTCAAGCGCATCGACGCCGAAGAGAAGACCGCTGGCGGCATTATCATCCCCGACACGGCCAAGGAAAAGCCCTCGCAGGGCGAAGTTATCGCCGTCGGCCCCGGTGGCCGCGACGAGAGCGGCAAGCTGATCCCGATCGACATCCAGGTCGGCGACCGCGTGCTGTTCGGCAAGTGGTCGGGCACCGAGGTCAAGATCGACGGCCAGGAGCTCTTGATCATGAAGGAAAGCGACATCATGGGCGTTCTCACCGACGCTCCCGCCAAGAAGAAGGCCGCCTAAGGCCAAGCCCCATCCGCTCACCCTGAGGAGCGCCTGAGGGCGCCACTCGAAGGGTGAGACCATATTCAACTCAGGGAAACCAGAAATGTCAGCCAAAGAAGTCAAATTCGGCGTCGACGCCCGCGATCGCATGCTGCGCGGTGTCGACATCCTCGCCAACGCGGTTAAGGTCACCCTCGGCCCCAAGGGCCGCAACGTGGTGCTCGACAAGTCGTTCGGCGCTCCCCGCATCACCAAGGACGGCGTCACCGTCGCCAAGGAGATCGAGCTCGACGACAAGTTCGAGAACATGGGCGCGCAGATGGTGCGCGAAGTCGCCTCCAAGTCCGCTGACGCGGCCGGCGACGGCACCACCACCGCGACCGTGCTCGCCGCCGCGATCGTTCGCGAAGGCGCCAAGTCGGTTGCCGCCGGCATGAACCCGATGGATCTGAAGCGCGGTATCGACCTCGCGGTCGAAGCCGTGGTTGCGGACCTCCAGAAGAACTCCAAGAAGGTCACCTCGAACGAGGAGATCGCCCAGGTCGGCACCATTTCGGCCAACGGCGATTCCGAGATCGGCAAGTTCCTCGCCGACGCCATGAAGAAGGTCGGCAATGAGGGCGTGATCACGGTCGAGGAAGCCAAGTCGCTCGAGACCGAGCTCGACGTCGTCGAGGGCATGCAGTTCGACCGCGGCTACATCTCGCCCTACTTCGTCACCAACGCCGACAAGATGCGCGTCGAGATGGAAGACGCCTACATCCTAATCAACGAGAAGAAGCTCTCCTCGCTGAACGAGCTGCTGCCGCTGCTCGAGGCCGTGGTGCAGACCGGCAAGCCGCTGGTCATCGTCGCGGAAGACGTCGAGGGCGAGGCGCTCGCCACGCTGGTCGTCAACCGCCTGCGTGGCGGCCTCAAGGTCGCTGCCGTCAAGGCGCCGGGCTTCGGCGACCGCCGCAAGGCCATGCTGCAGGACATCGCGATCCTGACCGGTGGCCAGGCGATCTCGGAAGACCTCGGCATCAAGCTCGAGAACGTCACCCTCAACATGCTTGGCCGCGCCAAGAAGGTGATGATCGACAAGGAGAACACCACGATCGTCAACGGCGCCGGCAAGAAGGCCGACATCGAGGCGCGCGTGGCGCAGATCAAGGCGCAGATCGAGGAGACCACCTCGGACTACGACCGCGAGAAGCTGCAGGAGCGGCTGGCCAAGCTCGCCGGCGGCGTCGCGGTGATCCGCGTCGGCGGCGCGACCGAAGTCGAGGTGAAGGAGCGCAAGGATCGCGTGGACGACGCGATGCATGCGACCCGCGCCGCGGTCGAGGAAGGCATCGTGCCGGGCGGCGGCGTCGCCCTGCTGCGCGCTTCCGAGCAACTCAAGCGCATCAAGACCCAGAACGACGACCAGAAGACCGGCGTCGAGATCGTGCGCAAGGCGCTGTCCGCGCCGGCCCGCCAGATCGCGATCAACGCGGGCGAGGACGGCAGCGTCATCGTCGGCAAGATCCTCGAGAAGGAGCAGTATTCCTACGGCTTCGACTCGCAGACCGGCGAATACGGCAACCTGATCTCCAAGGGCATCATCGACCCGACCAAGGTCGTGCGCACCGCGATCCAGAACGCCGCGTCCGTCGCCTCGCTCCTCATCACCACCGAAGCGATGGTCGCCGAACTGCCGAAGAAGAACGCCCCTGCCCCGGCGATGCCGGGCGGCGGCATGGGCGGCATGGATTTCTGATCCACACCAGTATCCAACACCACGAGGGCGCGGCGAAAGCTGCGCCCTTTTGTTTGATCACCGCCGATATGTGACTCTCAAATGCACAAAGCCGGCCATGCCTGGCTTTCAGTGGCGGCATGGAGTTCCAGAGTCTTTCGCCTCCTCATGGAAACGGTGAAAAACTCTACCTTTATGTTTTGACGCCTTTTCTTCTCGCGAACCGGATTCCATTTCGCTCGAAAACGCTATAGAGTTCATCAGCCTTCCAAGCTCAATGCCGATGCGAAAAGCCCGGCGTAAGCTGGGCCTTTCTGTTTGTGCTTCGTCACTTGTTCGAATACGCGCAAGACGGCCCCAGTCCTCTTCAACACTCCACTACGCTTACGTGCCCTTGCTTCCCATAAGCGAGCAGCACCCGATCGCGCGTGATGAGCGTTGCTCCGAGGTCGCGTGCGGTGGCAGCCACGATACGATCGGCGGGATCACGTGGCGGTGTTCCCGGCAGAAACGACGACGCAATTAGAAGTTCCGGCGGCATCGGCGCGAGTTTGACTCCGGGAATGTCGAGCAACTTCGCGAGCCATCGATCCGGTGCGATCTGCAACTGCACCCGACCCCGCGCTGCCAGCAACCCGACTTCCCATGCTGTGATCGGTGAGATGTAGGACGGCGCGCTCTCGCGGTGAGCGGACGCAAGCAAATCCAGGGTAGTTCGCGCCAACTCTGCCTGATCGGAAATCCAGATTGCGGCGCACGTGTCCCATAAGAGAGGCCGCATCAGCGGCGACCATCCGTAGACTTGCTCCACTCGGGATCGGCGGGCGTCGCAATATCTGTACCTGGCATGATCCGTACCATACCCTTCATCGCGCCGTAGGCCGGATGTATCGGGTGTAGCGAT
>DASZVY010000111.1:0-12219 GCA_035546855.1 Nitrobacter sp.
CTCACTATCCAGCGTCTTTATAGCGAACTTCGGATTCGAAAGGACACTAGAAGACCTTTGATTCTAGTGTGGTTTAGGTTCAGTAGTTCGCTTGAAGGACTCGCCGAGAAAATGAAGCGAACTTCTGAACCACCACACTAGCGTCGTGCGATGTGCGTAACCGTTGTGAGTTGTAATGGCGTATAGCGTCGCGGCCCGGAACACGCTTCTGCCTCCCCCCGCCGTCCCGGGCGTGGCGGCGTTGCAGCGCGCGCTTCTGTGGCTGGTCGGAGCCGGCGGCGCCATCGTCTTCATCGAGCCGAGCCCCTACGAATTCGCAACCTTCGCGGCGATGGTCGTGTTCTTCGCCACGGGCTTGCGGATGCGGGTGGCGTTTCTTCCGCTGCTGATCCTGCTGTTCCTTCTCAACGTCGGCTACACCGTTTGCGCGGCCGACCTGATGGACAAAAGCGAGATCCTGAACTGGATCCTTACGTCGTGGTACATGGCGATCACGGTCATCTTCTTCGCGATGGTGTTCGCGGAGGACACAACCGCCCGCCTCGACCTGTTGCGGCGCGGCCTGATTTTTGGCGCGGTCATCGCCTCGCTCGCCGGAATCGCCGGCTATTTTCACCTCGTCCCGGGCGAGCACGACCTGCTGACTCTGTACGGCCGCGCACGCGGCACCTTCAAGGATCCGAACGTGCTGTCCGCATTCCTGATCCTGCCTTCGCTGTTTGCCTTGCAAAGCGTGGTCGCCGACAGATTTGGGAAGGCATTCCGCGGCGCTATCGTGCTCGGCGTCATCGGGCTCGCCCTGCTGCTGGCTTTCTCGCGCGCAGCCTGGGGGCAATTCGTCCTGACATCGGCATTCATGCTGGCGCTGATGTTCCTCACCACTTCGTCCACGAAGCAACGCTCCCGGCTGGTCACGACCGCAGTGATCGCGGCTGTGGTGCTGACGCTTCTGCTGATTGTGCTGCTGTCGTTCGACTCGATCGACAGCCTGTTCAAGCAGCGCGCGAGCTTCGACCAAAGCTACGACGAGGGCCGCTTCGGACGGTTCGGGCGGCACATCCTCGGCTTCCAGATGGCGCTCAACCTGCCGCTCGGCATCGGCCCGCTGCAGTTTCGGAACTTTTTTCCGGAAGACACCCACAACTCGTATCTGAACGCATTCATGTCCGGCGGCTGGATTTCAGGGATCTGCTATCCTGCGCTGGTCTTCACCACCGTCGTCATGGGCTTCAAGTATATCTTCGTCCGCGTCCCCTGGCAGCGAACCTATCTTGCGATCTTCGCGGCGTTCCTCGGGACCGTGGGCGAAAGCTTCATCATCGACACCGACCACTGGCGGCATTTCTGGATGATGCTCGGGATGATGTGGGGCATGTTCGCCGCGGCTCACCAATACATGGCCGATGCGCGGCGACAGGTTCCGCGCGCCATGCAGCCGCCTTCGGCCTAGAGCTTTTTTGAAAAGTTTGTTTCCTGGGTGTCCCGGGCGCGCTGTGGCACCGAGTGACGCTGCGCAAAACCGGGATCGTTGCGGTCAAGATCGCAAAGACCCCGGCTCAGCAGCGCACCGTTTCACGCTGCGCTGCGTCCGGGGAACGACCGGGAAGGTGCCCTGCGACTTTTCAAACAGTCTCTCAGACTAGCTCTCGACCTCGAACCTCATCCCGGCGTGATCGATAAGTCGTTTGATCAGCGCAGCCTGCATCGCGACGCCCGGCGTCCAGATGCCGCCCGGGACATCGGGCGTGTCGCGGCGCAGGCAGATCGCGCATTCCGCGATCATCTTCGACGTCGATCCGTAGCCGGGATCGCGATTTCCCGTCACCGCGACCCTGACCTGCCGGCCATCCGGCGCGAAGCCGACGAACAGCAGATCGAAATAGCCGTTTTCGCGCTCCTCCTTCGACGGGCCTTCGCCCGGCTTCGGACCGCCTTGCGCGCCGAGCTTGTTGTTGGCGGCGATGATGGCTTTCGCGGTCGCCTCGCCGGTCTCTTTCGGACCCGCGACCATCATCTCGTCGTAGATGAAGTCTTTCCCGTAAGGAAATCCGAGCAGGAAATTGGAGCGGTGAACGTTGCGCGTGTTGATGTTCGCCATGACGAACGGGGCCATCCAGAGGCCGAGATCCTCATCGAACAACGGCTTGTTGCCGGGCGGCTGCTTCGGCCCCTCGAATCCCGGCGTCAGCACGAAGGGATCGCGCAGTTTCGGTATCAGGGTCGGATCGCTGGCCGCCGCGGCGAAGATCGCCTTCATGCTGGCCGCGGTGCCACCCGAAAACGTCCCCTTCATCTTGCGCACGCGGCCTTTGACGCGCGGAACGGTCGCGCCGAGTTGCTTCTTCGCCGTTTCCTGCAGAAACCAGACGCCAAGCTCGAACGGCAGGGAATCATAACCGCACGAGAACATGATCCGCGCCCCGCTCCTGCGCGCCTCGGCGTCGTGGGCATCGATCATCTGCCGCATCCACACCGGCTCGCCGCACAGATCGAGATAATCGGTGCCGCTTGCCGCGCAGGCCGCGACGAGATCCGTGCCGTAGAGTTGATAGGGCCCGACGGTCGTCAGCACCGACGCGGTCCGCTCCACCATCGCCTTCAGCGATGCGGGGTCGCCGCCATCCGCCACGATCAGCGGCAGGCCGCGCGGCGCGCCGATGGCGTCCCGCACAGCCGCGAGCTTGTCGAGATTGCGGCCGGCCATCGCCCATTTCAGATCGCCGCGGCCGTATTCCGCAACAAGATATTCCGCGACAAGCCGGCCGGTGAACCCGCTTGCCCCATAGACGACGATATCGAATTCGGCCGAAGACGTCATGTGAGATTCCCTGAGAGCGGCAGCCTGCTTAGCCTGCCCGCGCCGCTCTGCCTACCCGCGATTATTTCTTGGCATAGGACACGCCCATGCCGGCGCGGACATCGCTCTGGATGCCGTAAGGCGCGATCGGATAGCGCAGGCCGTTCTTGGCCAGCGCCTTCATGCCGACGACGGCCTTGGCGAGATGCGCCGGCGACAGCGCCATCAGCATCTCCTCGTCCGGCACGCCGCCGTAGCGCCGCTCGGCGAAGCACGGCAGCGACAGGCTGGGCTCGCCGGTCTTCAGCGCGCGTCCCCAGGAATCCGCGCAGGCGGTCTCCCCCACCACGCTCCAGTCGAACTTTTTGTAGCCGGTGTATTGCAGGCCGTTGATGAGAATGATCATCTGGCCCGGCGTGGCATAGACCAGGCAGATGTCCGGCGGATTGAGGCGCCCGCTGGCGAGCGGGCTCACGGCCATCGCCTCGTAGCGGCCATAGGGCACCACGGTGAGGGCCTCCTGCCGCGCCCGCGCGTCCTCCGCCGTGCCGTGCCAGACGCCGACATAGGACTCGCCCGCCAGCCACTTGTCGTCCTGCGGCGTGAGGCCGATCACCGCGCGGCACTGGGCGCCGACGAGATCGCTCGCGGTGATGCCGACGGTCCAGCCGAGCCGCGACGCCATGCTGACGATCTGGTCGGTGGTATGAACCGCAGCGGGCCGCCGGATTTTGGGGATCGCTTCCATCTCGGCCGCGCTCGCGAACATCTTCATGCCGATCACCGTCGTCTTGAGACGCAACAGGCTGTTCAAATCGTTGACCAGCGCGACCGTATCGAGCGGTTCCTGTTTGGCGATGCCTTGCGATGCGATCCCTTGCGGCATGTCTGCTCTCCCGATTCTGCGGTCGATATTTCGTGTGCATCCTAGCTGTCCTGATCGCCCACCGCGAGCCCGGTTCTCGCGGCGACGATCCCCGCGAATGGACTTCGCAGACGGCACGGGATGGGGCAGTCTGGCTCCCGCAACGCCTCCGCGAGATATCCCCGCATGACCCATCATCACCTGCGCGCCAGTTCCGAAACCTGCCACTGGGGCTTCTTCGAAGCCAAACTGAAGCCGGTGCTCACCGTCGCCAGCGGCGACGAGGTGACGGTCGACACCATCAGCGGCGGACCGGAGATGCTGCCGGACAAAAACCGCTTTCACATTCCGCCCGAAATGGCGGAGGTCCACGCCCGCAACGAGCGGATGCTGCCGGGCCACATTCTCACAGGCCCGATCGCAGTCGAGGGCGCGGAGCCCGGCGACATGCTGGAAATCGATATTCTCGATATCAAGCTTCGGCAGGACTGGGGCTGGAATATGATCAGGCCGCTCGCCGGCACCCTGCCCGACGACTTCCACGAGATGCGGCTCCTGAACATTCCGCTCGATGCGACCCGCATGGTCGGCCGCATGCCGTGGGGCCTCGACCTGCCGCTGAAACCGTTCTTCGGAGTCATGGGTGTCGCGCCGCCGCCGGCCTGGGGCCGCATTTCGTCACTGATCCCGCGCGCCATGGGCGGCAACCTCGACAACAAGGAGCTGACGCCCGGCGCCAAACTGTATCTGCCTGTGTTTGTGGCCGGCGCGCTGTTTTCCTGCGGCGACGGGCACGGCGTTCAGGGCGACGGCGAGGTCTGCGTCACCGCGATCGAGACCGCGTTGCAAGGCCGCTTTCGCCTGACTGTGCGCAAAGATATGCGGCTCGGTTATCCCCGCGCGGAGACGCCCACGCACTACATGACGATGGCGATGGACCCCGATCTCGATCAATGCGCGGTCAAGGCCTTGCGCGATATGATCGCGCTGCTCGGCGAAAAACGCGAACTGTCGCGCGAGGACGCCTATACGCTTTGCAGCCTTGCGGCCGATCTCCGCGTGACCCAGACCGTCAACGGATCAAAGGGCATTCATTGCATGATCGAGAAGGCGATCGTCCACGGCTAGTCGCGCTACGAGGGCGGCAGTTTCTCGAACGCCGGCAGGCCATCCGGAATGACATGGAAAGGTTGCTTGTCCTCGGTGAAGATTGCCATCTTCGGCGCTCCGTAGAGACCGGGATCATCGAGGGTGCCGATCTTGAGAACCACGGCCGCCAGGCCCGGCCGACGCGTCACCATGTGCGTTCCGCACGCGGCACAGAATTCTCGCGTGACTGCGTTGGCGAGATCGGCGCGCTTGAATTGTTTCGGCGTCCCCCTGGTGTATCGGAAGCCTTCGGGCGGCATCAGCATGAACATGTTGGGCGCGCCGCCGGTGATATGCTGGCAGGCCCGGCAGTAGCACTGCGCCTTCAGCATCGGCTTGCCCTCCGCGACATAACGCACCTCGCCGCAATAACATCCGCCTTCCAGTTTCATGAAACGTCTCCAAGGGTCGAAAGGATTGCATTGAGACCCGCTCAGCCAAGCCGCCAGCCGACCTCCTCCGCGAAACTCCTGTAGAATTCCGGCTCGTAAGCGCGTTCCGGCGTCGCGCGGACCCGCGCATCGAGTTTGTGCGCATCGTCGCCGACAAGGATACGCCAGCGCTCCGCCTTGACCCCCTCGAGGATCACCGCCGCCGCGGCGGCGGCCGTCATCGGCGCCTCGTCCCGGAACGTGCGCGCGCGGTCGAGCGCGATCTGCTGGATGTCGGCATCCGACATTTGCGCGGTGTCGATCCCCATTCCGTCGAGACGCTGGCGCGCCTGGGCGACTTCGTTCGGCGACAGTTGATCGGACTCGGTGCCGTTCTGGATTTTCCGCGAGTTCGAAACGATCGAGGTGCCGATGTGGCCGGGCATGACGACCGAGCATTTGATGTGCGGAGCGTTCAGCCGCAGATCGGTCATCAGGGCTTCAGTAAAGCCCTTCACCGCGAACTTCGCAGCACTGTAGGCGGTATGCGCCACGCCGAGTCCGACGGATGCCCAGAAACCGTTGACGCTGGAAGTGTTCACGATGTGCGCGGCATCGGCCTTCTGCAGCATCGGCAGGAAGGTGCGGGTTCCCAGATAGACGCCGCCCCAGCAGATGTTGAAGGTGCGCTCCCACTGCTCCCGGGTGTTCGTGAACAGGCTGCCTCCGCCTCCGATGCCGGCGTTGTTGAACAGCAGATGAATTTGATCCGTGGCCTGCTGACCGGCGACTTCATCGCGGAAGCGAAGCATTTGAGATTCATCCGCCACGTCGGCCAGGTGCGTGGTGATCCGGACCCTCTGCGGTCGCGCCTCCGCTTCGCAGAGACGCTTCGTTTCGGCCATCTCCTGGGCCGACACGTCGCACATCGCCACATTGCACCCTTCGGCGGCCAGTTGGCGCACCAACTCCCGCCCCATCCCCGTTCCACCACCGGTCACGACAGCGATCTTGCCGGCAAAATCCTTCATGCACATTCCTCCTGCTCGCCCGCACCGTAGTCGGACCCGTGGCAACTGCCAACGACGGTCCGGCGCGACAGACCCCCAAATAATCATGATTTAGATGGTCTTATATTACCTTTTAAGGCCTTGCTCCTTGATGCATTTGCGCCACAGTTGCCCACAAAAAGCCCTATATCGGCCGGTTACCCGGCCAAATTCAGTTCGGTGGAACCCGATTGTGATATCAAGAGGGAACTGCCTTGCCGTTACCTTTTATTAAGGATTTGCAATGCGATTTCAGGTTTTTGCACGAATCATTGCGGGCGTTGCCGTTGCCGGACTGCCGCTTGCCGCGCACGCGCAGGGCTTTACCATCAATGATGCGCTGAAACAGGCGATTACGACCAACCCAGGCGTAGGCGAAGCCGCGGCGAACCGGCGTGCAACTGAATCTGAATTGCGACAACAGCAGGGAACCTTGCTGCCGCAAGTTCGGCTCGAGAGCCGTTGGGGTCCGGAGCGCTTTAACCAAGACATTGTTCCCGCGCCGGCCGGAAACGGCGCGTGGCTCAACGGACGCGTCGCCTCGGTCGTGGTTCGTCAGCTCCTGTTCGATGGCTTTACGTCGATCAACGAGATCTGGCGGCAGACAGCCCGGGTGAACGCTGCCGCTGCCCGTGTTCACGAACGCACTGAACTGCTGGCCCTCGATGCGGCCGAAGCTTACATCGACATCACGCGCTACACCCGGCTGATCGCCATCGCCGAAGACAACCTGCGCGTTCACCGCAACCTGTTCAATATCGTACAGCAACGCTTCAACGGCGGGCGCGCGGGCGAAGGCGACCTCGAACAGACCCGCGAACGCGTCGAGGCTGCCGAAGCGGCATTGGCAGGTTTCCGCCAGAGCCTCGACGAGGCACGCGCCAAGTATCGCAAGTCCGTTGGCCTTGAGCCGATCAATCTTCGGACGCCGGGCCGGCTCGGCGGGTTGCCGAGGACCAAGGACGAAGCTCTCGCCCGCGCGCTGCAGTTCAATCCGACCATCAAGGCCGCAGCGGAAGACGCCCGTGCGGCCAAATATGCTTTCGACAGCACTGCCGGTGCATTCGTGCCGAACGTCTATCTCGAGGGCCGCGCCTCGACGGGCGTCGACTCCGATACCTATGTCGGCCATCGCGACGATGTCAGCGGCAAGGTTGTGGTGAGCTGGGACATTTTCCGGGGCGGCCAGGATAGCTGGAAGCGCAAGGAAATGGCTGAGCGCTATATCGAGGGAACGATGGCGCACGCCCGCCTCCAGCGCGATGCCGTGGAGTCCATCGACAAGGCATGGGCGGCCCGCACCCTGACTGCCGACCGGATCAACTCGCTCACCCGTCAGATTGCCTCCGACCGCAAGGTCATCGTGGCCTACCAGAAGGAATATGAACTCGGCCAACGCTCCCTGGTCGACCTGCTGAACGGCCAGAACCAGTTGTTCAATGGCCTGGTGTCGCTGATCTCGACGCAAGGCGTCGCCGTGTTCGCCGATTATCAATTGCTTGCGGCGATGGGCGGACTGATCGAGTACGTCAAGGCGCCCCCGCCGGCCGACGCCTCGCCGCTGCCGATCAAGCCGTTCGGACTTATCGCCCCGAAGCTGCCGCCGGTCCTTTTCCACGCGCCGGTCTCGGGCCCCGAGCCTCTGAAGGCCGAGGGCGTGTCCGCACCAATTACCGCGCTTAACTATGCGCCGACCGGCGTGCGCGACACGGCACACGATAAAAGCCCGGTATTCTCCGAGCGCTGGAATGCGCTCAGTCCGGTCGGCGAACTGATCCAGGCTGCCGCGAACTGGCGCTCATCGGCGCACGAAACCTTTGCGAACGCGACGGCTTCTTCCGCGAAGTGAGTGAGAGGGGCGCGACGGGAATGTCTTCCCCGCCGCCTCCAGGACCATTGCTCCGACCTTAAGGCAACTGGACGCAAATTAGCTTTGTTTTAAGGTTTTGTGATCGGACGCCCTGATCCCGCTTATGATGGGCCCTATCAAGTCGGCCCAAGGATAGCGATCAGTGACCCCCGGTGCTTTAGCCAGCCGCCAGCCTCCGATGCTGGACGAGTTCGAGAGTATGGATACCCAACAGGACTACCTCGCAGAGGCCCTGCTTTACCTCGCGGCTCATCACGGCCGTGCGATCAGCCGTCAAGCCCTGATTGCGGGATTGCCGACGACCGATGGACGGCTGACCGCCGCGCTTGTCGAGCGCGCGGGGCTGCGGGCCGGACTTGAAGTCAAACCGGTCGAACGCGCGATCACTGAAATTCCCGCGCTGGTTCTGCCCGCGATCCTGATCATGAAAACCCGCCCGCCGCTGATCCTGGTGGGGCTCAACGATCCCGAAGGAAGCGCAACGGTCATCGATACGACACGTCCCGGCCAACGCGAGATCTGCAAGATTTCAGAGCTGACTTCGGCCTATTCGGGCTACACCTTCTTCGTCAAACCGATGACGTCCGGTGACGCCCGCATTGCGGCTGCGGGCGATGTGCCACGAGCGCATTGGTTCTGGAGTGTCGTACGCAAGTTCGGTTCGAACTACAGCCACGTCGCGTTGGCGGCATTTCTCGTCAACACGCTGGCGCTCGCGGCCCCCCTGTTCACGATGAACGTCTATGACCGCGTCGTCCCGAACGGCGCGATCCCCTCGCTCATCGCACTCGCCATCGGTCTCGGACTTGCGATCATCTTCGATTTCATCATCCGGATCGTTCGGGCGCGGATCATCGATCTCACCGGCAAGAAGATCGACGTCGTCCTCGCATCAGACATCTTCGAACACATTCTCGCGCTCAAGATGGCGAACAGGCCGACGTCCGTCGGCATTCTCGCCAACCAGATGCGCGATTTCGACTCGGTTCGCGAATTCTTCACGTCGGGCACCGTGGTCGCCGCGACCGATCTTTTCTTCGCGATCATTTTCATTGGCGTCCTCTTCCTGATCGCGGGTCCGCTGGCGTTCATTCCGCTTCTGATGTTGCCGATCGTCATCGGCGCCGGGATCATTCTGCAACGGCCGCTGGATCGCGCGATCAATCGGCTCCAGGCCGAGTCTGCGGCCCGGCACGGCGTTCTCGTCGAGTCGCTCTCCGGCATCGAGACCATCCGTGCCACCGGCGCCGAATCCCGCATGCAAACCGCCTGGGAGCGTTCGGTTGCGGCATCGGCGCGTTCGAGCGAGGACGTTCATTTCTGGTCATCGCTCGCGCTCACCATCTCCAGTTCCGCCCAACAACTCACCAGCATGCTGCTGGTGGTGGTCGGCGTGTTCCTGATCCTCGACGGCAAACTGAGCATGGGCGCGCTGATCGGCGCGAACATGCTGTCGGGCCGCGTGCTTGCGCCGATTTCGAGTATTGCCTCCGTCATCACGCGCGCGACCCAGACCGTTACGTCGTTGCGCGCGATCGACCGACTGATGAAACTCGAGCGCGAACGGCCGCCGGGACGCTCCTACGTATCCCGGAAGATCGAGCAGGGCGCGATCTCGTTCGACAACGTCAGCTTCTCCTATCCGGGAAGCAAGGAGAGCGCGGTCGAAAACGTCTCCTTCAAGATCGCCCCAGGTGAGCGCGTCGCCATCATCGGGCGCGTAGGCTCCGGCAAGACCACGATCGGCCGTCTTCTGACCGGATTCTATGATCCGCGCGAAGGCGGCATTTCCATCGACGGCATCGATTCCCGGCAATACGATCCGGCCGATCTGCGAACGGGTGTCGGCTTCGTCATGCAGGACACCGACCTGTTCTTCGGCAAGTTGCGCGAGAACATCACCATCGGAAAACCCGAGGCGACCGACGAGGAAGTGATCGAAGTGGCGCGCTTGTCCGGCGTCGAGCAGTTCATCGCCGGCCATCCGCTGGGTTACGATATGCCGATTTCAGAAGGCGGACGGAGCCTGTCCGGCGGACAGAAGCAGGCCATCGGCCTCGCCCGGGCCATGATCCGGAAGCCGAAGATCATTTTCATGGATGAGCCCACCGCTCATTTCGATGTCAGGAGCGAGGCCGAATTCCTGGAGCGGCTGAAGGCGCTCGCCAAGACCGACATGACGATTATCGTCTCGACGCACCGGCCGTCCCTGCTGTCGCTTGTCAACCGCATTCTTGTTTTCGAGCGCGGGAAACTCGTTGCTGACGGGCCGCGTGAAACCATCCTGGCGACGCTGCAGGCCACCGCTCAGGCCAATGCCAAGCGCAGCGCTGAAACCGTCAAATTCGACCCCGCGATGAAGTCCAATGCAGCCGTCTGATTTTGCTTTCGCAAACGACGTCCGGGCCGCCGCCGAGCTGCGCACGCCCCGGACCTCGCGGATGATTCTGTTCTCCACCCTCGCCCTGATTTTTGTCGGCGTCGTGTGGGCGCATTTCGCCGTGCTCGACGAAGTGAAGCGAGGCAGCGGCCGCGTGATTCCGACACAGCAGATGCAGGTGGTGCAATCCCTCGAAGGCGGCATCGTCGGCGCGATCCTGGTTCAGGAAGGCGCGATGGTTGAAAAGGGCCAAACCCTGATGCGCATCGAGGACACCAAATTCGCTTCCGAACTCGGCGAAGTCCGCGAGCGTCGCAATGCGATGGCCGCCCGGGTGGCTCGCCTCGAAGCGGAAGCTGCCGGCAAGTCCGCGCCGGTGTTTCCGCCGGAACTCGAGAAGGTGGCGCCCGACGCCGTGGCGGCGGAGAAAAGCCTGTTTCAGGCCCGCGCACGCAAGCTCGCGCAGGACATCGATGTCATCCAGCAGCAGGAAACCCAGCGCCGCAGCGAGCTTGCGGAATACAAGGCGACTGTCGTCAAGCTCACCGACACCCTGCAACTTCTGCAGCGCGAGGTCGACCTGACCCAGAAGCTTTATCAGCAGCGGGTCGTTCCCGAAATCGAGTTGCTGCGCGTGCAGCGACAGGCGACCGACATGCGCGGCCAGCTTGAAGTCGCAAAGGCGTCGATCACAAAGGCCAATGCCGGCATTCAGGAAGCGCAGTCCCGGCTCCAGAACGCCAAGGACACCTTGCGCGCGCAGGCCGACGACGATCTCGCCAAATCGCGCGGCGACCTGGCCGTGCTTGAGGAGAACATCAAGTCAGCCAAGGATCGCGTGTTCCGGGCCGAGATGAAATCGCCGGTCCACGGCATCGTCAACAAGATCAACGTGACCACGATCGGCGCGGTGGTGCAGCCCGGCGCCAACCTGATGGACATCGTTCCGCTCGACGACAACCTGCTCGTGGAGGGCCGAATTCGTCCGCAGGACATCGCGTTCATCCGCGCCGGACAGGATGCGGTCGTAAAGATCACGGCCTACGACTCGTCGGTTTATGGCACCTTGAAAGGCAAGGTCGAGCGCGTCAGCGCCGACGCCATCACCGACGACAAGCCCGATCGCGCCGGCGAAAAGGAAACGTACTATCGTGTGATCGTGCGCACCGCCAAAAACCATCTTGGCACCGCCGAGACCCCGCTGCCGATCATTCCCGGCATGGTGGCGACCGTCGAGATCATGACAGGCCACAAGTCGGTGCTCGACTATCTGATCCGCCCTGCCCGCCTGCTGCGCGAGGAAGCGCTGCGCGAACACTAACGCCGTTCTCGATGATACGGAGGCGCGGCCATGACCATGACCGCGCTTCGACTCCCGGCGCCTCACGATCCGGACGCGGCAACCTTCGCAGCAACCGATGTGGACACCGCCGCTAACGCTCCCTCATGGCTAACGGTTCGTTACCGGCGATTGATTCAAATCTGACGAAATCCGGTTGCTTCTTCTTCGCCGCGTTCCGCGAAAGACTTGAGGCGCAAGGCGAATTTAACGTGGTCCTAGCCGCGCCCGACTAATGCTCGTCCCACAAACACGGGACGAGGATCGGCCGAACGCCGACCGACGATCCCGGACAATACGGGGCGTCGTCATGCTGATCGAGAACCGGTCGCACGTTGTCAGTGCGTTGCTTGTGGGCCTTGCTGCCCTGACCTTTATGCCGCTGGAAAGCCAGGCGGC
>DASZVY010000112.1:0-6805 GCA_035546855.1 Nitrobacter sp.
ACCGAAAAAACCAGCGGTTTACGTTCGAGGTTGTAGGTTTCCGTCTCGCGTGCGGCGCGCGCGATCTTTTCCCATACCTCCGCCAGCCGTGCAAGGCGGGGAAGTTCGGCATTGGCTCTTGCGTCGTCGATGCGTAACTGGCTGGCGATCCATCGATCGATGCTGTCGACGAACGCGCCAAGTTCGGCGCGGTCGCTTCCGCCGAGCGCGTCGCCGAGCGCATGCAGTTCGCGCGGATCGACGTGGGGCAAGGCATCCAGCAACGCCGCGGTGTTCCGTTGCAGCTTCAAGGCATCGCCCCCGAGCAGCATCAGGGCGCGTGACACGCTGCCCTCGGCCGCGGCGGCAGCGTCCGCCAATCCGGCATCGGTCTCGTCCACTTGCGCCGCGAGCGCGGCCGCGCGGGTCACGTCGGCAACGGAGAGCGGCCGCAGCAACAGCTTGCGGCAGCGCGACTGGATGGTGGGCAGCACCCTTGCCGGCGAACGGCTCACCAGCAGGAACAGCGACTGACGCGGCGGCTCCTCGAGCACCTTGAGCAGCGCGTTGGCGGCGTTGGGATTGAGTTCGTCCACCGTATCGACGATGCAGACCCGCCAGCCGGCGGCGGCCGTCGAACCGAAAAATCCGATGGTCTCGCGCGTCTGCTCTACACTGATGACCGTGCGCATGACGCCTTTCTCGTTTGGGGTCCGCTCCAGCGTCAGCAGTCCGCCATGGCTGTCGGCCGCCACGTGGCGAACGACGGGGTTGGCCGGATCGACGTCGAGCGTCGTGGCCGCCTGCACCTGGGGACGCCCCGGATCGCCGTGGGCGAGCACAAAGCGGGCCATGCGATAGGCCAGCGTCGCCTTCCCGATGCCCGCGGCGCCGCCGATCAGCCACGCATGCGGAATGCGGCCGCTGCGATAAGCGTTGAGCAGCAATTGCTCAGCCTCGCTATGTCCGAACAGCGCCGTGGTTTCGCGCGGGTGCGGAATTGTGCGCTCAGGGGCGTTCGCCCGGCCACTCATGCCCGTGTTGCCTCTCTGGTGGGTGCGGGCGCCAGCACGCGATCGCGCAATGCCGTCCAGATCTGCGCGGCAACCGTATTCGCGTCCGTGGCGGCATCGATCAATACGCAACGCGCCGGATCGTCCACGGCGATCTGCCGATAGGCGTCTCGGAGCCGTTGGTGAAACGCGATGTCCTCTGCCTCAAATCGGTCGGGCGCCGCCGCGCCGCGCCGCGCCGATGCGCGCTGCATCCCGACTTCGACGGGGACGTCGAGGATGATGGTCAGATCCGGCTTCAGGTCGCCGATCGTGACCCGCTCCATTGCGTTCAACAAGCCGGGCAGGACTTCTCCGAGCTTGCCCTGATAGACGCGGGTGGAGTCCGAGAAGCGATCGCAGAGCACCCATATGCCCTGCTCCAGCGCCGGTGCAATCACGGTGTGAACATGATCGTCGCGTGCAGCCGCGAACAGCAGGGTTTCGGCGTCGGCGCCGAGCAGCTTGCCCATGCCTGACAGGACGAGATGGCGGATGATTTCGGCGCCGGGCGATCCGCCGGGTTCGCGGGTGACGAGGGCACGGAGACCTGTGCTGTTGAGGCGCTCGGCGAGAATCGCGATCTGGGTGGATTTTCCGGAACCTTCACCGCCTTCAAAGGTGATGAACCGGCCGCGCGACGGAGCGGCTTTTTTTGCAGCGGTTTCGGCCATCAGAGCTTCTCGACGCCTGTGCGGACCGCGCCGATGACGAGCTGAAGCGCCCCGTCGAGGGCGCGCTGCATGGTCGTGCCGGTACCGACCGCTTCCGTGGCATGAACCGGTGTCTCGACCGCCATCTCGCTGCCTCTCCAGACTCTGACGACGCCGATCTGCTGGCCGGCCGCGATCGGTGCATGCACGGGTCCATTATAGACGAGGCGTGCGAGCAGCTTGTCGTTGCCGTTCTTCTGCACCATCAACTGGACCGGCTGCGACGCTGCAACGGGAACCGAACCCCGATCTCCGCCAAAAACCTTGGCATAGCCGATAGGCTGCTTTGCGGCGAAGATGGTGCGGACCTCGAAATTGCGGAAGCCCCATTCCAGCAGTTTCTTCGCGCTCGAGGCGCGGTCCTCCGAACTTTCGAGACCATTGACGACAACGATCAGGCGGGTGCCATTTTGCACGGCGGAGCCGACCATGCCGTAGCCGCCTTCCTTGGTGTAGCCGGTCTTTAACCCATCGGCGCCGTCCATCGCAGACAGCAACGGGTTGCGATTGAACTGCCGAATCTTGTTCCAGGTGAATTCCTTCTCGCCGAACAACTTGTAGAAGTCCGGATAGGTCAGGATGATATGGCGCGCGAGCATGGCGAGCTCGCGCACGGTCATCTTGTTGCGGGGGTCGGGCAATCCGGTCGCGTTCCCAAACGTCGAACGGGTCATCCCCAGTTCACGGGCCCGCGCCGTCATCTTTTCCGCGAATGCGCTCTCGCTGCCGGCCATTCCCTCCGCGAGCGCCATGCAGGAGTCGTTGCCGCTCTGGATGATCGCGCCGTGCAGGAGATCGTCGACCGAAACCCGGCTATGGATCGCCGCGAACATGGTCGACCCTCCGGCGGGCGCCCCGCCCTTGCGCCAGGTGTTCTCGCTGATGACGTATTCGTCAGTGAGCTTGACGTCGCCCTTCTTGATCGCATTGAACACGAGCTCGACGGTCATCAGCTTCATCATGCTGGATGGCGCGCGCAATTCGTCGGCGTTCTTCTCGAACAGCACCGCGCCGCTGTTGGCCTCGATCAGGATTGCGGTCGGCGCGTCGGTCTCATAGACATCTTCCTTCTTGGCGCCCTGAATGCTGTTGTTCGCGGCGTGGGCGATGCCACCGAGCCCGATCACGCCAGCCAGCAGCGCCACGATCAGGCCCCGCCATCGTCTTCCGCGCGCTGAGAATCTGGCTGTCATGCAAGACATTCCGATGACGTAATGCGGAGCCTTCGGGACGCCAAGGCCATGGGTGCCAAAACAAGTGCCAAGATATTGTTTTGGCGCCCTTTCCTTGCGCCAAGCCGGTGCCCGTCCACGTCGACCGCTATAACAGTTGCGGGCATGGCGAACAACTCGCGCCGTGACCGGAGCGGCGGGATACTCCCGCGATTGCCGCCGATCGCGCTGCCGCCTATCCTGTCCATCGGCTTGCGGTTATCAGAAACGAGGCGGAGCGCCCATGCAGTCGACACGGACCGTTGCCGCCAACGGGATCGATCTTTTCATTCGCGAGCAGGGACAGGGACCGCTGGTCATCCTCTGCCATGGCTGGCCGGAACTGTCCTATTCGTGGCGTCACCAGATCCCGGCCATCGCCGATGCGGGCTTTCATGTCGTGGCCCCGGACATGCGCGGCTTCGGCCGCACCAGCCGGCCGCACGATATCGCGGCCTACACCATCTTCGACACCGCCGGCGACATGGTCGCGCTGGTCGGTGCGCTCGGTGAAAAGCAGGCCGTCATCGTCGGTCACGATTGGGGCGCGCCGGTGGCCTGGTACAGCGCCATGTTTCGTCCGGATATTTTCAAGGCAGTTGCGGGCCTGAGCGTTCCGCCTCCCCTGCGCGGACGCGAACGGCCCTTGGAGACGCTGCGCAAGAACGGCATCACCAATTTTTATTGGCAGTATTTTCAGGCGCCCGGCGTCGCGGAAAGCGAGTTCGAACGCGATGTCGAATTCTCGATGCGCGCGATCCTCGGTCGCGGATTCACCGATCCGGCCGCATCGCTGTTCGTCGAGGACGGTAAAGGTTTTCTTGGCGACCCCGCGATACCGCGCCAATTACCCGACTGGATCAGCGACACCGACCTGTCCGAGTTCGTTGCGGCCTACCGGATGTCTGGTTTCGGGGGCGGGTTCAACTGGTATCGCAATATCGACCGCAACTGGGAGCTGACCGCGCCGTGGCACGGTGCGCAGATCCATCAACCCTCGCTCTTTATCGCGGGGTCGGGGGACGCGGTTATCACCGGCCTGATCGGAGCCAAGCGGGTCGACGACATGGAACGGGTTCTGCCCAATCTCAGGGAAAAGCTGATTATCGAAGGAGCCGGCCACTGGATTCAGCAGGAGCGTCCGGCGGAGGTGAACGCAGCGCTGCTCCGGTTTCTCAAGCTCGTCTGACCGGGACGGCCCGAAAGACCGAGGCGCGTCAGTAAAGGCCGCGTCCCGCCAGAAGCTCGCTCGGTCCACGCGAATCAGCGGGTGCATAGGCCACCACCGGCCGGGTTGCCTCAGCGGATTGATAGCGGCCATTCTCGTCGTAGGAGACGGCGCGCGCATTTTCGATCGGTTGCCTATGCGGACGCATGCGTCCTGCGGCGGACATTTCGGATGTCGCGTTGATCGAGGCGACATCCGGGGATGTATTCCCCAAGGTGTAAGGTCGTCCATCGGGAATCGGAATATTTCCGCGAATGGCATGGCCGGACGACGGAAACTCCGGAACGAACGGTCGGGCCGACGCGATCCTCACCGTGGAGGGTGCCGGCGCCGGCTCGCCGGTGCGCAGGGTCGCCATCAGCATGCGGTCGTCCGAGCCTTCGAGCGGCGCGCGCCCGACATATTCGACCCGCACGCGGGCAACGCCGTTTTTCTTGAATTCGAGCAGTTCGGCGGCACGATTGGAGACGTCGATCAGACGGTTGCCATGATAGGGGCCGCGGTCGTTGACACGGACGATCAGCGACCGGCCGTTGCCGAGGTTGGTGACGCGCGCATAGCACGGCAGGGGAAGCGTCGGATGCGCCGCCGACAGCGAGGCCATGTCGAACACTTCGCCGTTGGCGGTGAGCCGGCCATGGAAATCGTCGCCGTACCAGGACGCGAGGCCCTCCGCGCGATAATGGGTATTTTCCTGGGGGACATAGAGCCGTCCACCGACGACGTAGGGCTTGCCGACGCGATAGGTGCCGCCCCCCTTGGGGACCGGCTCGCCCATGGCGACAACGCGCGGGCTGCTGGAAACGCCGTAGCGGGGATCGATACGGCTGGCGAATTTCCCGGAGGACGCGCAGTTGGCCAGCGCCAGGCACGCACCGGCGACCGTGATCGCCCTCGCCGTCCGGCCGGCTGTCTCAGATTGGAAAATCCCCATGCGCCCCAGTACCATCCCCGCGGTCCGGCACCTGCGAACAGGCATCTCGAGACCGAATCCTTGATGCGACACCCATATCGGCACCAAGTCGTAAATATATCTTATTGCGAACACGGCAGAAATGGGGAGAACGCGACGAAAATGCGGAGAGCCGGACGTGGTGAACCAAAGGTTGCCGGTACTCGTGGCGCTGCCGGGGATGGCCCGATCGAGTGCGAACGCCGATTGAGGAATCGAGCGGCTTAGCTGGCTCTGCTCTACTCGAACATGACGCCGATGCGATTTTGGTTCGTCCAGATCAGGCGGCAATTGCGGACAAGGCGGTCCTTTTCGGTCATGAGCTGAAAGCGCGGCGGCACGTAGCTTGGGTCCACCACCTCGATTGCGAGGCCTCCGGCCGCGACGTTGACGATCCGGCAGCGCGTGCTCCAGCCGCCTGCCGAGATATAGGCGGCCTCGTCGGCCTCGACCCGTGGATGTTTCCGCCGCTCTTCCATTCGGGAGTCGCAATCCGGGAAAACAGGTCGGTTATCATAATCGCCGCCGACTAACGAAGTGCCAACGGCCCGGACATCGAACGGGTTTACCAAACGCTAACGCTTCATCGTCGCGGACGTCCCTTCTGCACTCCGGGCGTGGTTTTGGCAGCGGACAACAACGACAAGTTGTGGTATAAATGTCGGCGAATGCGGGCCGACGCAATGCCTCATGGGGCCGCAGCGACGCCCCGACTGATGTGATTCCGGAGACGGACACTTGCTGAGAAACGGCCGGTACACTGCGTGGTTTCGCACGCCTCAAGGCGAAGGAATGGGGACTCTGCTGCTCAGGGATGGGCGTGTCACCGGTCGCGATACCCTTATCGACTACAGCGGATCCTATGTGCAGGACGGCGACCGGTTTACAGCCAGGATCAAAACGTGGCGCCATACGAATGGCGAGGCTTCGGTATTCGGAATTGACGAGGTCGATCTCGAACTATCGGGCCGCTCGACGGTGGCGTTGACCGCCTTCTGCTTCGGACGGGCGAAACAGGCGCCGGATATTCCTTTCGAGGCGACGCTGGTCCGGATGGCCGATTGACGCGTTGCCTGTCGCCAAAAAAATGGCGCTGCCGGGCCGGTCTGGCGATCTCGCCAAACCACCCGATTTCCTCTAGGTGTTCTCCGTAACTCCTGAAAATCAGAGGGACGAAGCGCGATGTTTTCCCACGTTATGGTCGGCACCAACGATCTTGAGAAGGCCAAGGCGTTTTACGACAAGCTTCTTGGCACGCTCGGCGTTGCTCCGGCGGTCGTCGACCGCCACCGCATCTTCTATCGCACAAAGACCGGCACGTTCTCGGTGTCGAAGCCGATCGACGGCAAGCCTGCGACGCCCGCCAACGGCGGAACGATCGGTTTCCTGGCGCAATCGAAGGAAGAAGCGGACGCCTGGCATGCAACCGGCGTCGCCAACGGCGGAACGACCTGTGAAGACCCGCCGGGGATCCGCGACAACGGCGCGGTGAAGCTTTATCTAGCGTACCTCCGCGATCCCGACGGCAACAAGCTCTGCGTGCTGCATCGCCTTCCCTGACACCATCGCCAAATGCGGCCGAGGCTCTTTCAATGCCCGGCCGCGTTTGGTAAGTCGCGGCGTTCGGAACGGAAGGGTGGCCGAGTGGTTTAAGGCACCGGTCTTGAAAA
>DASZVY010000113.1:0-18395 GCA_035546855.1 Nitrobacter sp.
CCAGTCGCGCACCCTCGATGTACCGATCCAGCGCCTTCCGATTGCGCTGCAGGGGCGGTTGAAGGAACGCCCGCATCCAGCCAATAGTGGTAGTCGGCTGCTTGGCCAACAACCGAGCCGTCGCTGTTCGTGCCTCCTCAATTCTGCCGAGCAAAGCGCAGGTGACGGCTTTAAGGCGCAAGCCGGGCGGATAATCGGGCTGGATGCGTAAGGTCCGCTCTGCTGCATCCGCGGCCTCCTCATCGCGGCCTGCGCCAAGATACGCCCATGCGACAGTGTTCCACTGCAAATGCTGCGACAGATCCAAAGGATTGAGTCGTTGTGCCCGCTGAAAATTCTCGATAGCTGCGTCCGTGTTGCCGAGATAGCTGTTCAGCAGACAACTGGCGATCCAGGCATTCGCCGAGTTTGGATTGAGAGTAAGGGATCTCTCGAGGAGCGCTTGGGCAAAATCGAGTTCCCCCGAAAGATGAACGAGCGCCAGACCTGCCATCCACAAGGCTTCAGGGTCATTGCGACCAGCGGCGGCTGCCTCATGGCCGCGTCGGATGCCAGTATCAAAACCAGGATCGCCGGGCGATCGCCAGTCGAACATGAGTTGGAACTGGTAGCACCGTGCCACGAGCGCATGCGCTGACGCGTAGGACGGATCGAGCGCGATGGCGCGATCGAGCAGTGCCAAGGCCTCCTCATTGTCCCTCTTACTGGCGCGAAAGCGTGGCAGAGCGCGCAAATACAGATCGAATGCCGTCAGGCTTTCCGTAGGTTTATGAAGGGCACGCTCCACTTCGACCGACATCAACGCCGGCGCAATGGCCGCCGCCACATTGGTAGTGACTCTGTCCTGCAGGGCGAATAAATTGTCCATTCGGTCCTGGAAACGTCCCGACCAAACATGGGTCCCACGCCCACCATCGATCAACTGGACGACGAAAAGTAGCTGGCCGTCGTCCAGGCGAACGCTGCCCTTTAAAATGTACTGAACGCCGAGCCTCGCGGCCGCCTCGCGCAGATCGATCCCTCCACTTTCTATGGCATAAGCGGACGAGCTGGCGCTCACGAACAGCCATCTCTCTCTCCCCAGCGCAACGGTCAAATCATCGACCAAACCGCGCACGAAATAGTCCTGGGAAGCCTCTCCGCTCAAGTTAACGAATGGGAAGACTGCGACCGAGGGCTTTTCCGGCAGCGGAAGATCGGCGGATCCCGTCCCTGCTGGAGATCTTGCAGAGCCGGTCGCTTCTTTCGCTGAAGGGGCAAACGGCAAAATCTGGCCATCCTGCCGCAGGACACCGCGTCGAATCGACTCCGCAAGGCTCGCCGTTTCCGGATCGGGCTCGACACCAAGTTCGTCCCTGAGGATTTCAACGCAGCGTTCGTATTGCAACAGCGCGCTGCCGCGGTTGCCGGCGTCGGCCAGCACGGTCATCAGCAAACGGTGCCCCTCCTCTCGCAGAGGATCGAGTGCGAGAAGATGCCGGCAAGCGGAGTCCGCCGAGCCTGCATCGCCAGCGGCCGCGTACCCTTGAGCCATCCGAAGCAGCACATTCAGACGCTCGGATTCAAAGCGCTGACGCTCGATCGCAAGCCAGCGTTCGAACGAATCGACAGGAACATGCATGCCGGCAAGAAATTCATCGCGCCAAAGCGCATCGGCTTTCTGCAAAACCGTGAGATCATCCGAGCGCGACCAGACACGAAAGTCCTCAGCGTCGATTTCGAGGCTGGTTGCATCGGCGAGTCTGAGCGTTGCCGTGTCTGCGACGAGCAATCCTGCTTGCTCCCCGAGGGCCTTCCGAAGCGCGACGATACCCTGCCGTAGGCTGGCGCGCGCCTGCTCCGTTCCGGAGCGGCTCCATAACAGCGTAGCAAGAGCATCTTTCGGAATTGGTTTGTCGCGATTGACAGCGAGGTAGGCAAGAAGCGCCTGCGCCTTGCCGGGCATCCGGATTGTCTCCTCGCCGCGGCGTAGCTCAAACGGTCCGAGCATGTGGACACGCAATCTCCGATCAGCGAGGCGGTCGCCCGGCGTGCTCGACGAGCGTACCGTCGATGGGCTACGCGCAATCTGGTCTGCCCGGCTCATAACAAGACCTGTCTCGTCACGCAGGATGAAGGGCGCGAGACGCCCAGTTCTGCAGTTTTCACAGACTTTTCACACCGTTTTTCCGCGACATCGCGGCTTTTGGCGAAGAAGTATCGCGCCTTTCACACAATTCCGTCGCGCGCCATCATAGCTTCAGCCTTGTCAGATCACACCCCTTAACCGACCGAGACCTTCGCCATGACCGATCCCCGCCTCGCATGCTCCATCCGCTGCGTTTCGCGCTTCACCTTTGGCTCAGCCTGTATACTCTTCCTGGCGCTCGACGTTACCGCGCTTGCCGGCCCTCGGCAGACCCCGGCTGTCCCGTCTCGAGCGTGCCCTGCCGGATACGACATTGTCGATCTGCAGCCCGCCTTCTGCGCAAACGCAGAGGGCGATGTCGTGAAACCGATCTCCGTCCACCAATCAGGTCCGCGAACACGGGGATAAAACCAGCCCGTTAGTCATCCCCCTATACGAAAGCGACATCTATGACCAAATATCGGAGAACATCATGTCTCGTTCCACGGCGATCACGCGCGCACTTTTCCTGCGGGATCAGAATCTTAACGCAGTGGGCAAGCTGGCGCTCAGAGCAGCAACTCTCATGATGATCGGCGGATTGACCGTTCTGTCACCCGGGAGTGATGCCCACGCCCAAACACAGTACCCAACGCGGTCCGTAAAGATTCTGGTCGGCTTCCCCGCCGGTACTGCACCCGACACACTAGCGCGCCTGGTGGCAGATCGGCTCCATCAAACGCTCGGCCAACCCGTCATCATTGAGACCGCAGTTGGCGCCAGCGGCAATATAGCCGCAGATCGCCTCGCCAAGGCTGCACCCGATGGGGACACATTACTGATGGCGGGGAACGCAACGCTCGTTGTGAACCAGAGCCTCTACCAGAACCTTCCTTTTGACCCCACAAAGTTTGTACCCATCAGCCAGATTGCGATCACACCCAACATCCTTGTCGTGCATCGGGACGTACCGGCCAAAACGGTTCAGGAATTGGTGAGTTTGGCGCGTTCCCAACCCGACGCCTTAGCTTACGCACATGTCGGCCCCGGCACGTCGCAGCAGCTTGGCGCCGAACTCTTCAAGCAAATGGCCGGGATCAAGATTCGCAGCGTGTACTACCGAGGCGGCAATACCGCGCTGCTCGATCTGGTCAGCGGCCGCGTGCAAGTTTGCTTTTGTAACATTGCCACAACGCTCCCGCTCGTACGGGATGGCAAGCTCAGAGCCCTTGCCATTACCTCGCAGAAGCGCTCAGCGTCAGCTCCCGATCTTCCCACCATGGAAGAAGCCGGATTCAAAGGTTTCCATGCCGACGCTTGGTTCGGTTTGGTCGCACCCGCAGGCACGCCGCCATCGATCGTCACACGCTTGCACGAGGAGATCGCGAAACTTGTTTCCGAGCCGGCTTTTGTCAAAACCCTGAACGAACTCGGCATGGAGGTCGTCGGCAATTCCCCTAAGCAATTCGCGACCGTCATTGCAGGCGAGTCGCACTATTGGAACGGCATGATCCAGAAGATGGGTCTGAAAATCCAGTAACGGACTGCGGGCCCTCTCGAGCCTCGGCTACTGTTTTGAATCGCGTCGCTCACATAAGGGAGCATCGTCATGAGCAAACTCGATCTCGTCGGCTATACGGCCAGCAGCCTTGTGTTCGCGACGTTTTACATGCGGAGCATAGTGTGGCTACGCGTGATGGGGCTGTGCGCAAATGTCGCCTTTCTGACCTATGGCATTGGCCTTGATCTTATCCCGGTGGCCGTGTTGCACATCGGACTCGTCCCCGTGAATTGCTGGCGTTTGCGCGAAATTTTGCTGCAACGCCAGCGTGACCGCGTAGCCGGGCGTGACCGAGAATTCCAATTCATTCGACGGCTTATCGCTGGTTAGAAGCGTCTGCTGACTCAGGCCGACCGGTGAAATTGATTGAGAATGAAACTGCAAACGCATAACGCTCGGGGGGTCAGAGATTAGCTCCGGTGAGAGGTGGTCGCCCACTCAGTTAGCGAACCCGTCTCCGCCGCTCGCCCAGGAACGGGATTTTTCCGCCCAGAGACAACGTGGCTTTTGGCGTGAATTTGGCGTCCAGACGGAAGCAGAGACGCCACTGATTACAAAAAAGCCCCTAATTTGCGGGCAAAATCGCAGCCAGGGATCGGAGGTTTGATCCCTGTATGCTGGGTGGTGGGCGCGACAGGGATCGAACCTGTGACCCCTTCCATGTCAAGGAAGTGCTCTCCCGCTGAGCTACGCGCCCGGAAACCGTCCGGCTGGGTGGCCGTCCTATAACGGCTCCGGTGCGTGCAGGCAAGGCACCGGACCGGCGAATCAGGCGGCCAGCATCTTGTTCACTTCGCTGACCAATTCGCGAAGATGGATCGGCTTGGCCAGAACCTTGGCGTTTTTCGGCGCTTCCGAGTCGGAATTCAGCGCGACGGCGGCGAAGCCGGTGATGAACATGATTTTCATGTCGGGATCGAGTTCCGACGCCCGCCGCGCCAGCTCGATTCCGTCCATTTCCGGCATCACGATGTCCGTTAGAAGCATTTCAAACGGCTCCTCGCGCAGTCTCTGATAGGCTGACAGGCCGTTATCGAAGGACGAGACCTTGAAACCGGCATTTTCCAGCGCCTTGACCAGGAATCGGCGCATGTCGTTGTCGTCTTCGGCGAGGAGAATTTTGTGCATGGCGGTTGAATCAGGCCGGCTTGGAGGATGAGTTCGCCTACTAAGCCTGACGGCTGGTAAATTTGGGGTGAAAGCGAACTTTGACTTGGCAGAATGGCCGCGATTATCAACAATGCAAGCTCATAAAGTGCAGTCGGCCGGTCGCTATCCTGGGCCGGCAATGACGGTATTCAGGGACGACGCCCGGCGATGACCCAGTTTGACGGCGACCTGTCGCCTCCTTTCGAGATCGCCGAGCCGGCTGCCTGGCGTGCGCCGATCATCTTCAATTCCCCGCATTCCGGCTCGGTCTATCCGCCGGATTTCCTCGCCGCCTCGCGAATCGATCTGGCCGGCCTGCGCCGCTCGGAAGATTCCTTCATGGACGACCTGATCGGCGACCTCGCCGGTCACGGCTTTCCGGTGGTGCGGGTGCATTTTCCCCGCTCTTATGTCGATGTGAATCGCGAGCCCTATGAGCTCGATCCGCGCATGTTCAGCGGGCGCCTGCCGAGTTTCGCCAACACCCGTTCGATGCGGGTGGCCGGCGGCCTCGGCACCATTCCGCGCGTGGTCGGCGACGGCCAGGAGATCTATCGCGAGCGGCTGAGCGTCGACGATGCGCTGATGCGGATCGAGACGCTCTACAAGCCCTATCACCGCGCGCTGCGCCGGTTGATCAACAAGGCGCACCAGAGTTTTGGCACCGTGATCCTCGTGGACTGCCATTCGATGCCGTCCGTCGGCATGTCCCGCGAAGAACCGCGACGCCCGGATCTCGTGATCGGCGACCGCTACGGCACAAGTTGCGCGCCGCCGCTGCCGGATGCCGTCGAGAACGTCATGCGCGGGCTCGGTTATTCGGTCGTGCGCAACAAGCCCTATGCCGGCGGCTTCATCACCGAGCACTACGGCAATCCGGCGAGCGGGCTGCACACCATCCAGCTCGAACTGAACCGGGCAATCTATATGGACGAGCGGCGGCGGGAGCGAACCGGGCGATTCCGGCAGATCGCCGCCGATTTCGTCACCCTGGCCGATGCGCTCGCAGCAATCCCGCTTGACGATCTCGGTCCCTTTCAGGCCGCGGCCGAATAAGCGCGGTCACGGTCACCCATCTCGGCCCAATCGCCCTGTCCCGGCCCACGACACCCAGGGTGAAAACACCAAGAAAAAAAGGCCGCTTGTAAAAACAAGCGGCCCAAGTCTAGGGAGGAAACGCCCAAGGAGGGCAGCGATGGCGCGAGGCGCCACCGCACCGCAACAATATGCGGCCGCACTGCACAAAGCGCAAGGGTTTTTAGGAGTTTTCCCATGCATTTTTGCATGGCTTCGCTCTCTGGTATGTCAATACTCATATCGGGTTTCATATGTGGTTCAGGTGCTTAGCCGGCCAGCCTCGTCCCCGGCTCTCTGCCTGTCATGCACGGCTGCGCGGGCCAGCATTCAAAAGAAGCGTTTATTGACCGGCAACGCGCGACGCGCGGGACGATTCGAAAGCGGAAGAAATCCGTTGGCACCCGTTCCAATCGGTGCGGCCGACCGTGCCTCCATGTATAGGAGACATCCTGCGCGCGCCAACCGGGTCGCCTCCGGATGTCCGCTTTCGAGCACCGCCCATAAGGAGCAGCCGTGACGGTCATAGATTTCACTGCCTTCATTGGCCGCCTCGCCACCACATCGGGCGAAACCATTCTGCCGTTCTTCCGGACCTCGCTGCTCGGTGTCGAGAACAAGGGCGGCGGCCGCGATTTCGATCCGGTGACGGAAGCCGACCGCGCCGCGGAAGCAGTGATGCGGCGGCTGATCAAGGCCAACTTTCCCCAGCACGGCATTGTCGGCGAGGAGTTCGGCACGGAGCGGCCCGATGCCGATTACATCTGGGTGTTGGACCCAATCGACGGCACCAAGTCGTTCATCTCGGGCTTCCCGATCTGGGGCACGCTAATTGCGCTGCTTCACCGCGGCACGCCGGTGTTCGGCATGATGCATCAGCCCTATATCGGCGAACGGTTCAGCGGCGACAACGGTTCGGCGCATTACAAGGGTCCGTCCGGAGAACGCAAGCTGGCCGTCCGGCGCTGCGCATCGCTGCAGGAAGCAACCTCGTTCACCACCAGCCCGCTTCTGATGAATTCCGAGGACCGCGCCGCCTTCGGGCGCGTCGAGGCCGAGGTGCGGCTGACGCGCTACGGCGGCGACTGCTACTCTTATTGCATGCTGGCCGCCGGCCATCTCGATCTCGTCATCGAGACCGAACTGAAACCCTACGACATTGCGGCCCTGATTCCGATCATCGCCGGTGCGGGCGGCATCATCACCACGTGGGAGGGCAAGCCGGCGCAGGGCGGCGGACGTATCATTGCTGCCGGCGACCCGCGCGTGCACGAGGCGGCGCTGAAGATTCTCAACGGCACCTGAACTGGGTCAGCATCCCCGGACTGACTTGATCCCCGCTTGTGTGCACTATCGGACCGACGCCGGAACCGGCCTGGTCTAACCTCCTTGCAGGGGAGGTCTTGCGATGGCACCACGGATTATCGAAGTCTTCGATCGGGATCGGGATGCGCGCGCCACTGAGGCGCTGGACAATGCGCGCAGAATGAAGCCGGGTCCCGCGCGAAATGCCGCGCTCAAGGAAGCCGGCCGGCTCAGAGCAGCGGTGAATGTGCAGCGTTACGCCGAATCCAGCGAACTCAAGCCGCCGAAGTAAACGCCGGCGATGCCTGCGATCTGCTGACCGGCGTGTCGTCCGGACTCAACACTGCGCCGCCTTGCGCAGGTGCTCCACCAGCAGGCGTGCCGGCCGCGGGAGCATACGCTGGCTGCGGAAGCAGATCGCGAGCTTGCGGTTGGCCCAGGGATCGCGCAGCCGGACGATCGCAATCGGCATCGATCGCGCACATCGTCGTGCCGCCACCTCCGAAATCACCGCGATCCCGACGCCGGCCGCCACCATCCGGCACATTGCATCGAAATCCCGCAGCCGCGCCCGGAAATGCAGCCGCGCGCCGAGCCGCGCCGCGTACTTGCCGACATGGCTCTGCAGCGCGCTCGTGCTGGTCAGCCCGACGAAATCCTCATTCACGATTTCGCGGAAATCGATCTGGCGCTGACTGGCGAACGAACTGCGCGGCGTGGTCACGAGCACCAGCCGGTCCTCGCTGAACGCGAACCGCTCCATGTTGTCCGGCAGCGTATGCTCGGCCGCGAAGCCGAGATCGGCGATCCCGCCAGCAATCGCCTGAGCGATATCGGCGCTCTCCCGTTCCTCGATGTCGAGATTGATGCGGGGATGCTCGCGCAGGAATGCGGCCAGCGCCTTCGGCAGATGCTCGGAAAGGCCGACCGTGTTGGCGAGCATGTGGACGCTGGCCTTGGCGCCGCTGGCAAAGGCGGCGAGATCGCCGCGCATGGTTTCGACATCCTGCAGCACGATGCGGGCGTGGGCGAACAGGCTTTCGCCGGGGGCGGTCAAAGTCACGCCGCGCCGGCCGCGCGTCAGCAAAGCGACGCCCAGGGCCTCCTCGAGACCCTTGATCCGGGCGCTCGCCGAGGCCAGCGCGAGATTGGCGCGCGCGGCGCCGGCGGTGATGCTGCGAGTTTCCGCCACCGCCAGAAACAACTGAAGGTCGACCAGGTCGAACCGCATGGCTTTATCTCCGGCCACAAGCCTTCGTTATACCCGAAGGCTTGCTCCGTAACCTCCAGATTGTGCCGGAAGCCCGGATCGGTCAATGTTCCGCGCCATGTCGATCGCCATGTTCATCATCACCGGCTGCGTCTTCATGCTCGCGGGCTTCGTCAAGGGCGTGATCGGACTCGGCCTGCCGACCGTCTCGGTCGGCCTGCTGGCGGTGGCAATGCCGCCGGCGCATGCGCTCGCCATCGTCATCGTACCGGCAATCCTGACCAACATCTGGCAGACATTCGGCGGCCCCTATCTGCGCGACATTCTCCGCAGGCTGTGGCCCCTGATGCTGGGCACCGTGATCGGCATTCACGCCGGCTCGGGCTTGATGACGGGCCCGTACGCGCATTTCGGCACCATCATTCTCGGCATCGTGCTGGTGGCCTATGCCGTCATCGGGCTGCGCAGGGTCCGTTTCCACGTCGCGCCGGCCCATGAACACTGGATCGGCGGCATTGTCGGCCTCATCACCGGCGTGTTCTCCGCCGCCACCGGCGTGCAGGTCATTCCCTCGATGCCCTTCATGCAAGCGATCGGCATGGAAAAGGATGAACTGGTGCAGGCGCTCGGCGTGTTCTTCACCACCGCGACCCTTGCGCTGGCCTACAACCTGACGAGCGCCGGCCTGCTCGACAAATCCACGCTGATTCCGGGCGCCGTGGCGATGGCGACCGCGTTCACCGGCATGGCGCTCGGACAGGCGGTCCGCACGCGCATGGACGGAGAGACCTTCCGCCGCTGGTTCCTGGTCGCGATGCTCATGCTCGGCATCTATCTCGCCGGGGCGACGCTCGCCCACGCCACCGCCTGATTTTAGCGCGCCTCGAGCAGTGCCATGCGCAGGCCGAGCGCAACGAACAGGCTGCCGAGCGCCCGGTTGATCCAGAGCAGCGCCCGGCCGGACTGACGGATGCGGCCCGCCGCCCGCGCGGCGAAGGCGGCAATGCCGAGACACCACAGCGTTCCGTTCATCACGAAGATGCCGCCAAGCAGCAGGAAGGCAAGGCTCTTGTGCGTGGAATCCGCCGCCACGAACTGCGGCAGGAAGGCCAGGAAGAACAACGCCACTTTCGGATTGAGGATGTTGGTGAGCGCGCCCTGCCAGAAGATGTGGCGCATCGTGCGCGCGCCGCCGGCCGCCTCGATGGCGAGGCTGGACTGGCGCGACAGCAGCATGCGCGCCCCGATATAGATGAGGTAGGCCGCGCCCGCGAGTTTCACGAGCGTGAAGAGCGCCGCCGATGCCGCAAGCAATGCCGACAAGCCGATCGCCGCGCCGGTGACATGCACAAGGCATCCGCCGCCGATCCCGAGCGCGGCCGCAGCGCCGCCACGCCATCCGGATTGCAGGCTGCGGCCGAGGATATAAGCGGTATCGGGTCCCGGCGTGACGTTCAGCACGAGGCCCGCGAGAATGAACAACCAGATATCGTGAATGCCGAGCATGTTTCTTATCAAAGCCTGAGTCACATCGAACGACGCAATATTGAATACCGTCATACCCCGCGGAAGCAGGTGATCCAGTAACCGCAGTCGTCAGCGACTACTGGATATCCCGCTTCCGCGGGATATGACGACCTCTCGGTTCTGGGCGGCGTGCACGCCAAATCCTTGTCAGAACAACGGCGTTCCCGGCACGAAGGCATCGAACGCCGCCCAGAATTGCGCGCGATAGCGGTCCTGCTCCTGCAGGATTTCATGCTTCGATCCGGCGATCACGAGATGCGAGCCGCCGCGCAGATGATAGGCGAATTCCTCGATTGCCGCGGTCGAGACAATGGTGTCACTGCCGGCGGCGATCATCAGCAACGGCTGACGAATCTTGGAAGGATAGTGCAGGCCGCGAAATTCGTTGATTGCCGTAAAGGCCGCATCGGCCCAGGCCACCGTCGGCGCAGCAAGGCCGAGCGTCGGATCTTCCTCGAGGATCGCGGCATTGCGCGCGAAGCGCACGGGATCGCTGGTGAAGGGGTTGTTGATGAAATCGGTGGCGCCCGTCAGTTGATCGCTGCCGCCGGGAACGTAGTTTCCGCCCTGCCCGAGCCAGCGCAACGTGCGCAGCAGCGCGCGGGCCGGAAACGATGTCCGCTTGCCCGGCAGGTCGATCATCGGCGCCGACAGCACGATGCGGTCGAACCATCGCCTGCCGGAATGCGCTATCCGCAGCAGCACCGCGCCGCCCATAGAATGCGCCAGCGCGAAATAGGGAGGCGGGCAATCCGGCAGCACCACCTGCTCGACGAACGCCTCGACGTCGATCTCGTAGTCGGAGAAGCGGCGCACGTAGCCCTTGCGCAGATCCCGCAACTGGTGCTGCGAGTGGCCCTGCCCGCGCCAATCGATGGCAGCCACCGCGAAGCCGCGGTCGCGCAGATCGCGCACCGTCTCGAAATACTTTTCGATCTGCTCGCTGCGGCCGGTGAACACGCAGACCGTCCCCTTGCGGCCGGGCGGCGGCGCCCAGCGCGCGAACCGGAGGTCAATTCCATCGGACGTCTTGATGGTGCCGCTGACGCAGTCTTCCGGAACCGGATTGGCGGGGATCGAAACGAGGGTCATGCAGGAACCATGAAAATTGCAGACAACATAAATCTGGCATTTCCGTCATGCCCGACCCTGTGCCGGGCATCCACGTTTTTTCGGTTAGGTCGCTGGGAGGTGGATCGCCGGGATAGGCAAGCGATGCGACGCCGCCCCTCCGGACGGCTCCCGGCCATGGCGAAAAAATTTCAATTCAGTCGGATTGCAACCCTCTTGAAGCCGATTTCACCCCACCCATATCACCTCCGTGCCGGCCTCTCTAGGCGGCACGCAGAACGAAAACCCGGCCCAATGGCGGGTTGTCTGCTCTTTGGCAAAAGAGCGGCGCGTTGTGCTCGCAAGTCTGGATCGCCCGGAAGCTACGCATGTGGCGAAGGGTGTTAACCGGTTTGCAGAAAACGCGCTGGTCGCTCAATGGAGGACTACCTATGCGTACTTTCGATCTCACCCCGTTCTATCGTTCCACCGTCGGCTTCGATCGCCTCTTCAACCTGCTTGACCAGGCCAACGGCGATGCGCCGGGCTATCCGCCCTACAACATCGAGCGCACCGGCGAGAACGCCTACCGCATCAGCGTTGCCGTCTCCGGCTTTGCGCAGAACGAGCTCTCCATCGTCGCGAAGGAAAACACGCTGACGATCAAGGGCGAAAAGGTCGCCAACGAGAACAGCAAGGAAACGTCCGAGGTGCTGTATCGCGGCATCGCGGCCCGCGCCTTCGAACGTGTGTTCCAGCTTGCCGATTTCGTGCAGGTGAAGAACGCCTCGCTTGAGAACGGCCTGCTCCATGTCGATCTCGTCCGCGAGATTCCGGAGGCCAAGAAGCCCCGCAGCATTCCAATCACGACCTCTGCGCCGAGCGCGCCCGTGATCGAGAACAGCGCGGACGCGGATAAGGCTGCGGCCTGATCGGCGCGGCCAAACCTCCAAATAAGAAGAGCGCCCCGGTGCCTTGGGGCGCTTTTTTTTGCCGGCGTGTTCACATCGCGGCGATAGCATCGAGTCCGCCGCCGTCATGGCCGGCATAAAGCCGGGCATGGCGGATCAACCGGGTACGTCGCGCTTCAGTTGAAGCCCTGCACCGGCGGCATGTCCCTGGTCGGCTCGATCGTGACAGCGGGTTTGTCCGCTGCTGGCGCGGCAGGCTCCGACTTCGGCTTGGTCTCGACGGCCGCGGACTGCTGCGCTGGCGCGGCGGCCGGCTTCGGCTTGGCCACGACGTGATTCGGCGCCACGACAGCATGCGGCGCCGCCTTCGGTAGCGGCACATATGACGGCGAGCGGCTGGCATAGTGACGCCGAATCGGGGCCGGCGGGCGCGGCCCGCGCCGGGCCTCGATGACCACCGGCGGCGGCCCGACCGGCCCGTAAGTCGCGGTCAGGTCGTCGTTGCTGTCGCGCGTCCACTCGGCCGGCATGAAGCGGAGGATGCGCCCGTCGTGGGCATCGATCACTAGCCGGCCGTCGTCGCCGTCGGGATTGATGACCGCAATGGTGTAGACGAAGCCGCGCTGCTGCGGGGCGCTGAGCGGCGAGAAGCCGCCGTCCCGCGCCACGGCATAGACGTCGCGTCTCGGCACAAGCCGCGGACCGCCGTAGTCGGGTCCGGCCTCCGGCGCCATCGCCGCATACGGTCCGCTCAGATCGGAAACAACGACCGCCGGCCGACCGATCTCGTAAGGCGCCGGCACCTGTGCATGCGCGCGCCCGGCCATGATCGCCACGGCCGACGCCATCATCCATCCCGCGAACCGTTTCATCGCTTTGCTCCTGTCTCGCCCATGCTCGCCTGTCCTGTCTGGGCGAATTCGTTGCCGCCCGCCGCGCAACTTCGTTGCGCGAGCGAGAGGCTCGGGGCTGAATCCGGCAGTCCTTGGGCCGGAACGGGGCGTGTTTGCTTCAAATCCGGGGCAGCGCGGGAGGAGATTCAGACCGGGCAAAACCTCACACGAGCGGGGACTCCCACGCGCTTGTGTGATAGAGAAAAATTTGGCAGTGTCATGGTTAGGACAGCAAAGTTGTCTTAATTTTGACGGCCGGCCTGGCATGGGGCTTGCCGCGAAATGCGGGCGTCTGACGTCCGATTATGAGCATGGCAAGCCGGTTGTCCACCGGGGACGTTGGACACCAGGTTTGAATTCTTAAAAGTTCGGCTCGCGACGTGCGAGCGGTGGCCCCAGGGTTGCAAACCGGAGGGTGCCGCGACCGTCCAAGGTGCGCCAGCGAGCGTGGATATAATGGGCCTCGGCACCCCTGTGCCTCGGCGGACTGGAGAGGACTGGATTGAGATGAGCGGGTCAAGCTTCGAACGGGACATCATCGGGACGAATGCGCTGTCGGCGGATTCGGCCACGAAACCGTTCGCACCCGCTGAGACCCCGACCAAGCCTGAGCATACCTGGCGCCCGCCGGCGGAAGGTCTCTACGACCTCTCGCAGGAAAAGGACTCCTGCGGCGTCGGCTTCATCGCCAACATCAAGGGGCAGAAGTCCCACCAGATCGTCTCCGATGCGATCAGCATCCTCTGCAACCTCGAGCATCGCGGCGCGGTCGGCGCCGATCCGCGCGCCGGCGACGGCGCCGGCATCCTGGTGCAGATTCCACACGGCTTCTTCGCCCGCAAGGCGAAGGAGCTCGGCTTCACCCTGCCCGCGCCCGGCGAATACGCCGTCGGCGCGCTGTTCATGCCGCGCGATACGGCGTGGCGGAAAGTGATCCAGAGCATCATCGCCGATCAGATCAAGGCCGAGGGTCTGACGCTGCTCGGCTGGCGCGACGTGCCGACCGACAATGCGTCGCTGGGTGTCACCGTGAAGCCGACCGAACCGCACCACATGCAGGTGTTCATCGGCCGCAACGGCGCGGCAAGGACCGAGGACGACTTCGAGCGGCGACTCTACATCCTGCGCAAGTCGATCTCGCAGGCGATCTACCAGCGCCGCGAGCGTGGCCTGTCGGGCTATTATCCCTGTTCGATGTCGTGCCGCACGGTGATCTACAAGGGCATGTTCCTCGCCGACCAGCTCGGCAGCTACTATCCCGACCTGCACGAGCCGGATTTCGAGAGCGCGCTGGCGCTGGTGCATCAACGCTTCTCGACCAACACCTTCCCGACCTGGTCGCTGGCGCATCCCTATCGCATGATCGCGCACAACGGCGAGATCAACACGCTGCGCGGCAACGTCAACTGGATGGCGGCGCGCCAGGCGTCGGTGCATTCGGAAGCGTACGGCAAGGACATCAGCCGGCTGTGGCCGATTTCCTATGAAGGCCAGTCCGACACCGCCTGCTTCGACAACAGTCTCGAATTCCTGGTGCAGGGCGGCTATTCGCTCGCGCATGCCGTGATGATGATGATTCCGGAGGCGTGGGCCGGCAATCCGCTGATGGACGAGAAGCGCCGCGCCTTCTACGAGTATCACGCGGCGCTGATGGAGCCGTGGGACGGCCCCGCCGCGATCGCCTTCACCGACGGCCGCCAGATCGGCGCGACGCTCGACCGCAACGGCCTGCGTCCGGCGCGCTACCTCGTCACCAAGGACGACCGCATCGTGATGGCGTCCGAGATGGGCGTGCTGAAGATTCCGGAGGATCAGATCATCACCAAGTGGCGGCTGCAGCCCGGCAAGATGCTGCTGGTCGACCTCGCGCAGGGACGCCTTATCCCCGACGACGAGATCAAGGCAGAGTTGGCCAACAGCCATCCCTATCAGGAGTGGCTTGGCCGCACCCAGATCCAGGTCGAGAACCTGCCGGACGCGCCGGCCAAGGCCACGCGCTCGAACCTGCCGCTGCTCGACCGGCAGCAGGCGTTCGGCTATTCGCAGGAAGACATCAACATCCTGATGACGCCGATGGCGGCGACCGGCGAGGAAGCCGCGGGCTCGATGGGCACCGATACGCCGATTTCGGCGCTGTCGGACCGGCCGAAGCAGCTCTTCACCTACTTCAAGCAGAACTTTGCGCAGGTGACGAACCCGCCGATCGATCCCATCCGTGAAGAGCTGGTGATGAGCCTCGTCTCGATCATCGGCCCGCGGCCGAACCTGTTCGATCTCGAGGGCCTCGCCGCCACCAAGCGGCTCGAGGTGCATCAGCCGATCCTCACCGACGCCGACCTCGAGAAGATCCGCTCGATCTCGGACGTCGCGGACTCGCACTTCGTCTCGCGCACCCTCGACACCACCTTCCACGCCGGCTTCGGCGCGGCCGGAATGGAGCAGGTGCTCGACGAACTCTGCGCGCGCGCGGAAGCCGCGGTGCGCGAAGGCGTCAACATCATCATCCTGTCCGACCGCATGGCCGGCACCGACCGGATTCCGATCCCCTCGCTGCTCGCCTGCGCCGCCGTGCACCACCACCTGATCCGCGTGGGGCTGCGCACCTCGGTCGGTCTCGTCGTGGAATCCGGCGAGCCCCGTGAAGTGCATCACTTCGCCTGTCTCGCAGGCTATGGCGCCGAAGCCATCAACCCCTACCTCGCGTTCGAGACCATCATCGCGATGAAGGACAAGCTGCCGGGCGCGCTCGATGACAAGGAAATCGTCAAGCGTTACATCAAGTCGATCGGCAAGGGCCTTCTGAAGGTGATGTCGAAGATGGGCATCTCGACCTACCAGTCCTATTGCGGCGCGCAGATCTTCGACGCCGTCGGACTCAAGGCCGATTTTGTCGCAAAATATTTTGCCGGCACGCATACCCGGATCGAGGGCGTCGGGCTGACCGAGATCGCCGAGGAAACCACGCGCCGCCATGCAGACGCGTTCGGCGACGCGCAGATTTACAAGACCGCGCTGGATGTCGGCGGCGAATATGCCTACCGCACCCGCGGCGAGGACCATGCCTGGACCGCGGAGTCGGTCGCCAACCTGCAGCACGCCGTGCGCGGCAACTCGCAGGAGCGCTATCGTGCGTTCGCGAAGATCCTCAACGAACAGTCCGAGCGGCTGCTGACGCTGCGCGGCCTGTTCAAGATCAGGAGCGCCGAGGACGAGAAGCGCAAGCCGGTTCCGCTCGCCGACGTCGAGCCCGCCAAGGAGATCGTCAAGCGTTTCGCCACCGGCGCCATGTCGTTCGGCTCCATTTCGCGGGAGGCGCACACGACGCTCGCCATTGCCATGAACCGGATCGGCGGCAAGTCGAACACCGGCGAGGGCGGCGAGGAAGCCGACCGCTTCAAGCCGATGCCGAACGGCGACTCCATGCGCTCGGCAATCAAGCAGGTGGCGTCGGGCCGCTTCGGCGTCACCACGGAGTACCTCGTCAACTCCGACATGATGCAGATCAAGATGGCGCAGGGCGCGAAGCCCGGCGAAGGCGGCCAGTTGCCCGGCCACAAGGTCGATGCGACGATCGCCAAGGTGCGCCACTCGACGCCCGGCGTCGGCCTGATCTCGCCGCCGCCGCATCATGACATCTATTCGATCGAAGACCTCGCGCAGCTCATCTACGACCTGAAGAACGTCAATCCGGACGGCCTGGTTTCGGTGAAACTGGTCTCCGAAGTCGGCGTCGGCACGGTCGCGGCGGGTGTTGCCAAGGCCCGCGCAGACCATGTCACCATTTCCGGCTTCGAGGGCGGCACCGGCGCGAGCCCCCTCACCTCGATCAAGCACGCCGGCAGCCCATGGGAAATCGGCCTTGCCGAAACCCACCAGACGCTGGTGCGCGAGCGGCTGCGCTCGCGGATCGCGGTGCAGGTCGACGGCGGCTTCCGCACCGGCCGCGACGTCGTGATCGGCGCGCTGCTCGGGGCCGACGAATTCGGCTTCGCCACCGCGCCCTTGATTGCGGCCGGCTGCATCATGATGCGCAAGTGCCATCTCAACACCTGTCCGGTCGGCGTCGCGACCCAGGATCCGGTGCTGCGCAAGCGCTTCACCGGCCAGCCCGAGCACGTCATCAACTACTTCTTCTTCGTCGCAGAGGAAGTGCGCGAGATCATGGCGCAACTCGGCTATCGCACCTTCAACGAGATGATCGGCCAGGTGCAGATGCTCGATCACACCGCGCTGGTCTCGCACTGGAAAGCCAAGGGGCTCGACTTCTCGAAGCTGTTCTACCGGCAGAAGGAAGCGCCGGGGCAGAAGATCTATCACGCCGAGCCGCAGAACCATCACCTGGAGAAGGTGCTGGACCGCACGCTGATCGCGCAGGCAAAGCCGGCGCTCGACCGCGGCGCGCCGGTCAGGATCGAAGCCGAGATCAACAACACCGACCGTTCCGCCGGCGCGATGCTGTCCGGCGCGGTGGCCAAGATCTACGGCCACGCCGGCCTGCCGCTCGACACCATCCACGTCCACCTCAAAGGCACGGCGGGACAGGCGTTCGGCGCGTGGCTTGGCCGCGGCATCACCTTCGATCTCGAAGGCGAGGGTAACGACTATGTCGGAAAAGGCCTCTCAGGCGGCCGCATCATCGTGCGCCCGCCCGCCAACTCCGGCATCGTGCCGGAAGAGTCGATCATCGTCGGCAACACCGTGATGTACGGCGCGATCGACGGCGAGTGCTACTTCCGCGGCGTCGCCGGCGAGCGCTTCGCGGTGCGTAATTCGGGCGCCATCGCCGTGGTCGAGGGCGCTGGCGATCACTGCTGCGAATACATGACCGGCGGCATCGTCGTCGTGCTGGGCAAGACCGGCCGCAACTTCGCGGCGGGCATGTCCGGCGGCGTCGCCTATGTGCTCGACGAGGACAACACCTTCGCCAAGCGCTGCAACATGGCGATGGTCGAGCTCGAGCCGGTGCTCTCCGAGGAGATGATCGCCGAGAGCGAGTACCACATGCACGAGGATCTCGAAGCGCACGGTCGCGTCGATGTGTTCGAGGACCTTCTCGCCGACGACATCAAGCGCCTGCGCGTGCTGATCGAGCGTCACGCCAAGTATGCCGGATCGAAGCGCGCCGCCGAGATTCTGGCGAACTGGAAGAAGTACCTGCCGATGTTCCGCAAGGTGATGCCGGTCGAGTACCGCCGCGCCCTGCGCGAGATCAAGGCAAAGAGGGAAGCCGAGCGCCCCATCGCGATGGGTGCATAGGGTTCAACGCGTCATTCCGGGCGGCCGCACGGCGGCCGATCCGGAATCTCGCAAACGTAGGATCAAGATTCCGGGTCTGCGCCGTTGGCACATCCCGGAATGACTGAATGGATCGGGGCGTTAGGTTACTATGGGTAAGATCACGGGGTTTCTTGAATTCGATCGTCGCGACCGCAGCTATCAGCCGGTCGCGGAGCGTGTGAAGAACTTCAACGAGTTCGTCGTTCCGCTGTCGGAGAAAGAGCTGCGCGATCAGGCCGCGCGGTGCATGAACTGCGGCGTGCCGTTTTGCCATGGCACCGGTTCGGTCGCACCCGGCACGCCCGGCTGCCCGGTCAACAACCAGATCCCG
>DASZVY010000114.1:0-13765 GCA_035546855.1 Nitrobacter sp.
TTCTTCATATCCTCCTGCATCAGCGCCACCAGCGAGGTGTAGACGATGGCGATGGTCGAGAGGGTGAAGATCAGCGGCGCGAAATCGTGCGACGCTAAGGGGAACATCGGCAGCGAGAAGCGCAGGAAGCCGTAGCCGCCCATCTTCAGGAGGATCGCCGCGAGAATGACCGATCCCGCGGTCGGCGCCTCCACGTGCGCGTCCGGCAGCCAGGTGTGGACGGGCCACATCGGCATCTTTACGGCGAAGGACGCAAAGAACGCCAGCCATGCCCAAGTCTGCAAGTTGCGCGGCACCGCCGTATGCATCAGCGTCGGAATGTCGGTGGTGCCGGCATTCCAGTAGAGCGCCATGATCGCCAGCAGCATCAGCACCGAGCCAAGCAGCGTGTAGAGGAAAAACTTGAAGCTCGCATAGACCCGGCGCGGGCCGCCCCAGACACCGATGATCAGGAACATCGGGATCAAGCCGCCCTCGAAGAAGAGATAGAACAGCACCAGATCGAGCGCCGAGAAGGTGCCGACCATCAGCGTTTCCAGCACGAGGAACGCCATCATGTATTCCGGCACGCGCTGTGTGATCGCCTTCCAGCTCGCGATGATGCAGAACGGCAACAACGCCGTCGTCAGGATCACGAAAGGCAGCGAGATGCCGTCGACGCCCATGTGATAGCGAATGCCGGCCGCGAGCCAGTTTGTCTTTTCGACGAACTGGAAGTCGGTGCTGGCGGGATCGAAGCGCGCGATCAGGATCAGCGACACCGCAAAGGTGACGATGGTGGTCCACAGCGCGATCCAGCGCGCGGTGCGGTTAGCGGCTTCGTCGCCGCCGCGCGCCAGCAGCCAGACCAAGAGCGCCCCGAGCAGTGGCAGGAACGTGACGACGGAAAGAATTGGCCAGGTCGTCATCTTACTGGCCTCCCACGCCGAACATGAACCAGGTGATCAAGCCGGCGACGCCAATCAGCATCGCGAAGGCATAGTGATAGAGGTAGCCGGTCTGCAGCTTGACGACATTGCGGGTGACAGCCAGCACCCGCGCCGAGACGCCGTCGGGACCGAAACCATCGATGACGAAGCCATCGCCCTTCTTCCATAGGAAGCGGCCGATCCACTTGGCGGGCCGCACGAAGATCAGGTCGTAGAGCTCGTCGAAATACCATTTGTTGAGCAGGAACTGGTAGAGCATCTGGTGCTGACGTGCGAGCTCGACCGGCAGATACGGCCGGCGGATGTAGAACAGCCACGCGATCACAAATCCCAAAATCATCATCGCCGTCGGCATGAAGCCGATCCACTCGGGAATATGATGCATCTCCTCGATAATTCCGGGGTGCATCTTCACGGACTCCCGGAAGAACTCCTCGATGCCGTGGCCTGCGAACAACTCCTTGAACGGGAAGCCCGCGAGGATCGAACCAGCCGCGAGGACTCCGATCGGGATCAGCATCCAGATCGGGCTCTCGTGGGCGGCCTCGTAATGCTTGCGGTCATGCGGCTCGCCGTGGAACGTCTTGAAGATCAGGCGCCACGAATAGAACGACGTCAGACCTGCCGCGACCACCGTCATCAGGAAGCCGTAGAATGCGAAGGGATTGTGCGACACGAACGCGGATTCGATGATCGCATCCTTGGAGAAATAGCCGGCGGTCAGCGGGAATCCGGTCAGCGCCAGCGTGCCGATCACCATCACGATGTAGGTGTAGGGGATCTTGTCCTTCAATCCACCCATGTTGCGGATGTCCTGCTCGTGATGCATCGCGTAGATCACCGAGCCGGAGCCCAGAAACAGCAACGCCTTGAAGAACGCGTGCGTGAACAGGTGGAACATGCCGACAGACTAGGCCCCCGCCCCCATCGCCACGAACATGTAGCCGAGCTGCGAGCAGGTCGAATACGCGACGATGCGCTTGATGTCGTTCTGCACGAGACCGATGGTCGCTGCGAAGAACGCGGTGGTCGCGCCGATGAACATCACGAAGGCTTGCGCGTTGGGTGCAAGCTCGAACAAGGGCGACAGCCGCGCCACCATGAAGACACCAGCGGTTACCATGGTCGCGGCATGGATCAGCGCCGACACCGGCGTCGGGCCTTCCATCGCGTCCGGCAACCAGGTGTGCAGCAGGAACTGGGCCGATTTGCCCATCGCGCCCATGAACAGCAACAGGCAGGTCAACGTCAGGGCATCGACGTTCCAGAACAGGAAGTGAATGGTCTTGCCGGTGAGGCCAGGAGCCGCGCTGAAAATGGTGTCGAAATCGGTCGAGCCGATCAGCATGAACACCGCGAAGATGCCGAGCGAGAAACCGAAGTCGCCGACGCGGTTGACCACGAAGGCCTTGATCGCCGCCGCATTCGCCGTTGGTTTCTGGTACCAGAACCCGATCAGCAGATAGCTCGCGAGACCGACACCCTCCCAGCCGAAGAATAGCTGCACTAGGTTGTCCGAAGTCACCAGCATCAGCATCGCGAAGGTGAAAAGCGACAGATAGCCGAAGAAGCGCGGCCGGTTCGGATCTTCGTCCATGTAGCCGATGGAATAGAAGTGGACGAGCGACGACACCGTAGTGACCACGACGAGCATCACGGCTGTCAGCGTATCGACCCGCAGCGACCACGCGACCTGAAGGTCGCCGGAGTTGATCCACGGCATCAGCGCGATACGAATGTCGTGATGCATGAAGCCGACATCGACAAAATTGATCCATGACAGCGCCGCCGAAACGATCAGCAAGCCGGTCGTGATCAGCTCCGCCGCGCGCGAACCAGCCGCAGCCGGCTCGACCGGGCCGTGTCCGTGATCGTCGTGCCCATGATCGTTATGGGCATCGGATGCGTGCGCATGGCCGTGATCATGACCATCGCCGTGACCTTCCACGGTGTCGCCGCTGGGGTTGCGCGCATGGGCGCCCGCCAATGCGATCAACCCGGCGAGGATCGCGCCGATCAGCGGCAGAAAGACAATTGCCTGGATCATGCGCCTACCTCACAGAGCATGACCTTGTCGGAAAACCGGTCTCCACTTTTCCGGGTCATGCTTCAGCCCTTCATCAGATTGACGTCTTGAACCGCGATCGAGCCGCGATTGCGGTAATAAACTACGAGAATCGCGAGGCCGATCGCGGCTTCAGCGGCCGCGACCGTCAGCACCAGCAACGCAAAAACCTGCCCGACGATGTCGCCGAGGAAGGTCGAGAACGCCACGAGGTTGATATTCACGGCCAGCAGGATCAGCTCGACCGACATCAGGATGATGATGATGTTCTTGCGGTTGAGAAAGATACCGAGGATGCCCAGCGTGAACAGGATCGCCGCGACCGCGAGATAGTGTCCGAGCCCAATGGTCATTTCACCCACTCCGCCGCGTCCGCGTCCTGCAATCCCTGCCCCGATGCGACCTTGCGCACGTGCATCGCGATCTCCGGTGTCCGTGCGTTCTGGACGTTGATGTCCTGACGCTTGACGTTCGGCTTGTGCCGCAGGGTCAGCACGATGGCGCCGATCATCGCGACCAGCAGCACGAGGCCCGCGAGCTGGAAGTAATGGATGTACTTCGTATAGAGCACGAGGCCGAGCGCCTCGGTGTTGCTGACGTTTCCGGGAATGGCCGCCGCGATCGATTTCGAGATATCGGGCCGGATCACCCAGCCGCCGACGACGAGCAGCAATTCCAGAAGGAAAATCCCCCCGATGATGAGGCCGAACGGCAGGTATTCGAGAAATCCTTCGCGGAGTTCGGTGAAATCGACATCCAGCATCATGATGACGAACAGGAACAGCACCGCGACCGCGCCGACGTAAACGACGACCAAAATCATCGCGAGGAATTCCGCGCCCAGCAGGATGAACAGGCCGGATGCGTTGACGAAGGCCAGGATCAGGAACAGCACCGAATGCACGGGATTGCGTGAGACAATCACCATGACAGCCGATGCAACACAAATGCCGGCGAACAGATAAAAGAACAGTGCGGGAAGGATCATCTAGACGCCTCCTCCCTCTCCCCGCCTGTGGGGAGTGGGTCGGGGTAAGGGGCGGACATGGAAAACGATACCCTCACCCGATCGGCAAGCGCCGATCGACCTCTCCCCGTAAACGGGGAGAGGTGAAGAAGGACATTTGCTGTATCAGTTGATGAACCGGACATCATGCCTTCACCTCACCGGTACGGCGCGTCGAGCTCGATCGCCTTGGCGATCTCGCGCTCCCAGCGATCGCCGTTGGCGAGCAGCTTGGCCTTGTCATAATAGAGCTCCTCGCGGGTCTCGGTCGCGAATTCGAAATTCGGTCCCTCGACGATGGCGTCGACCGGACAGGCCTCCTGGCACAATCCGCAATAGATGCACTTCACCATGTCGATGTCGTAGCGCACCGTGCGGCGGGTGCCGTCGTTGCGGCGCGGACCGGCCTCGATGGTGATCGCCTGCGCCGGACAGATCGCCTCGCAGAGCTTGCAGGCAATGCAGCGCTCCTCGCCGTTCGGATAACGACGCAGCGCGTGCTCGCCCCGGAAACGCGGCGAGATCGGTCCCTTCTCGAAGGGATAGTTCAGCGTCGGCTTCGGCTGGAAGAAGTAACGCATCGTCAGAAAGAACGCCGATACGAACTCGGTCAGCAGAAGCGAGCGGGCTGTTGCGTTGATACCCATGACAACCTCACTTCGGCGCGATGTGGGCGAACTGCAGGACACCCGCAACGATCACCACCATCGCCAACGACAGCGGCAAAAAGACCTTCCAGCCCAGCCGCATCAATTGATCGTAGCGGTAGCGCGGCACGATCGCCTTCGCCATCGCGAACAGGAAGAACATGAACAGGAGCTTAAGTGCGAACCAGATGATGCCGGGGACCCAGTTGAACGGCGGCAGATCGACCGGCGGCAGCCAGCCCCCCATGAACAGGATCGCGCCGAGCGCGCACATGGTGGTGATGGCGACGTACTCGCCGAGCATGAACAGCAGATACGGCGTCGAGCCGTATTCGACCATGAAGCCGGCCACCAGTTCGGACTCCGCCTCGACCAGATCGAACGGCGGACGGTTGGTCTCGGCCAGCGCCGAGACATAGAACACCACGAACATCGGCAGCAGCGGGAGCCAGTACCAGTTCAGGATCGTCAGCCACGGCAAGCCGATCAGGCTGGCAAGCCCACGCGTATGCTGCGCCTCGACGATGGCCGAGAGATTCAGCGAACCGACGCAGAGCAGCACCGTGATGATGACGAAGCCGATCGAGACTTCATACGACACCATCTGCGCAGCGGAGCGCAACGCCGCCAGGAACGGATACTTCGAGTTTGACGACCAGCCGGCCATGATGATGCCGTAGATCGACAGCGACGAGATCGCGAAGATATAGAGGATGCCGACATTGATGTCGGAGATCACCCAGTTCACGTTCACTGGGATTACCGCCCAGGCGGCCAGCGCCAGAACGCAGGACACCAGCGGCGCCAGCAGGAACACGCCCTTGTTGGAGCCTGCCGGAATGGTCGGTTCCTTCAGCACGAACTTGAGCAGATCCGCGAACGACTGGAACAATCCGAACGGTCCCACCACGTTGGGGCCGCGGCGGATCTGCACCGCCGCCCAGATCTTGCGGTCGGCCAGCAGGATGTAGGCGATCGCGATCAGCAGCACGACGAGCAGCAGCACGCTCTGCGCCACCATCACGATCAGCGGCCACAGAAAGCCGGTCCAGAACGAGCTTGCGAAGAATTCAGCCATCAGATCACGCTCACTCCGCTGCCGTCAGCATCCGACCGTTCGCAAGCCGCGAGCATTCGGCCATCACGGCCGAGGCCCGCGCGATCGGATTGGTCAGATAGAAATCCTCGATCGCGGCCTTGAACGGCGCTTTGTCGAGCTTGCCGCCCTTGCCCGCCAAGGCCCGAACGGCCACGGCGCTGTCGCCCGCCTCGATCTGGTCGATCCGCATCAGGTGTGGCACTGCCTTGAAGATCACCTGCCGCAGCGCCGCCAGCGAGTCGTAGCCGAGCTTCTTGCCGAGCACATCCGACAGCGCGCGGAGGATCGCCCAGTCCTCGCGCGCCTCGCCCGGCGGGAACCCGGCGCGGTTCGCCATCTGCACGCGGCCTTCGGTGTTGACGTAAATTCCGGCTTTTTCCGTATAGGCCGCGCCCGGCAGGATCACATCGGCACGGTGCGCGCCGGCATCGCCATGGGTGCCGATATAAACGACAAACGCGCCGTCCGGCACCTTGGTTTCATCGGCGCCAAGCAGGAACAGCACGTCCAGCGCACCCGCCGTCGTCATCCGGCCAGCATTCAAGCCGCCGCCTTCCGGCGCGCAGCCGATGTCGAGCGCGCCCGCGCATGAGGCCGCGCCCTGCAACACCGCAAACCCGTTCCAGCCGTCCTTCAGCGCGCCGGCATCGACCGCGAGCTTTGCCGCGGCGGCCAGCACGGCCGCGCCGTCCGGGCGTTGTGTCGCGCCAAGGCCGACCAGCACGATCGGGGCCTTCGCGCCCTTCAGCACGTCCGCGAACGAATGCTTGCCTGCCGCGAGATCGGCCAGCGAGTCGGGCCCGGCGCCGATGTAATCATAGTCGTAGGTCAGGTCGGCCTTGGGGCCGATCACGCCAACCTTGAGCTGACCGGTGCGCCAGCGCTTGCGGATGCGCGCGTTGATCAGCGCCGCCTCCTTGCGCGGATTCGATCCGATGATGAGCAGCGCGTCGGCCTGCTCGATCCCGGCGATCGTCGGATTGAAAATGTAGGAACCACGACCCAATTTCGGATCGAAGGCATCGCCGCCCTGCACCGCCACGTTGGCCGAGCCGAACTTCGACATCAGGTCTTTCAGCGCGAACATCTCTTCCACCGCGGCGAGATCGCCGGCGATGGCGCCGATCCGCTTGCCATCCACCCGCGCGGTCTTGGCGGCGATCGCGGCAAACGCCTCCTGCCATGACGCTTCGCGCAGCCTGCCGTTTTCGCGGAGATAGGGTCGATCGAGACGTTGCGTGCGCAGGCCATCGACGATGTGGCGCGTCTTGTCGGAAATCCACTCCTCGTTCACCGCGTCGTTGACGCGCGGCAGAATGCGCATCACCTCGCGCCCGCGCGTATCGACGCGGATCGCCGAGCCGACCGCATCCATCACATCGATCGACTGAGTCTTGCCGAGTTCCCACGGCCGGGCGGCAAACGCGTACGGCTTAGAGGTCAGCGCGCCGACGGGGCAGATATCGACGAGGTTGCCCTGCAGTTCCGATGTCAGTGCGTGCTCGAGGTAGGTGGTGATTTCCATGTCCTCGCCGCGGCCGGTCGCGCCCATTTCCGGCGCGCCGCAGACCTCGGCCGAGAAGCGCACGCAACGGGTGCACTGGATGCAGCGGTTCATCGAGGTCTTGACCAGCGCGCCGAGATACTTGTCTTCCACCGCGCGCTTGTTCTCGGCGAAGCGCGAGGTGTCGACGCCGTAGCCCATCGCCTGGTCCTGCAGGTCGCACTCGCCGCCTTGATCGCAGATCGGGCAATCGAGCGGATGGTTGATCAGCAGAAATTCCATCACGCCTTCGCGCGCCTTGCGCACCATCGGCGAGCGCGTGGAAATTTCCGGCGGCTCGTCCTTCGGTCCGGGACGGCAGTCGCGCACGCCCCACGCACAGCTCGCGACCGGCTTCGGGCCGCCCTTCACCTCGACGAGACACATGCGGCAGTTGCCGGCGATGGAGAGACGCTCGTGGTAGCAGAAGCGCGGGATTTCCGCCCCCGCCGCTTCGCACGCCTGCAGCAGCGTATAGTCCGCAGGGACGTCGATCTCTTTGCCGTCGATGATGAGCTTCGTCATTGCCCCTACTCCGCCGCAACCATGTGAGCAGGATCGAGAATGCCCTGATCGTCGAGCGTGGCCCTGTTCGTGAAGTCGTCGATGCGCCGCTCGATCTCCGGGCGGAAGGCGCGGATCAATCCCTGAATCGGCCATGCGGCGGCGTCGCCGAGCGCACAGATCGTATGGCCCTCAACCTGCTTGGTGACTTCCAGCAGCATGTCGATCTCGCGCTTGTGCGCGCGGCCCTCGACCATGCGGCTCAGCACCCGCCACATCCAGCCGGTGCCTTCGCGGCACGGCGTGCACTGACCGCAGCTTTCATGCTTGAAGAAGTAGCTGATGCGCGCGATCGCCGCGACAACGTCGGTGGACTTGTCCATGACGATCACCCCGGCCGTGCCGAAGCTGGATTTCACCGCGCGAGTGCCGTCGAAATCCATGATGAGGTCTTCGCAATCGTGCGCCGGAATCAGCGGGCACGAAGCACCGCCGGGAATGATCGCGAGCAGGTTGTCCCAGCCGCCGCGAATGCCGCCGCCATGCTTTTCGATCAGTTCGCGGAACGGAATGCTCATCGCCTCTTCGACGACGCAGGGCGTGTTGACGTGTCCGGAGAGACCGTACAGCTTGGTGCCGACGTTGTTCGGGCGGCCGATCGAAGCGAACCACGCCGCACCGCGCCGCAGGATGTCGGGCGCAACCGCGATCGACTCGACGTTGTTGACCGTGGTCGGACAGCCGAACAGGCCGACGTTGGCCGGAAACGGCGGCTTCAGACGCGGTTGGCCCTTTTTGCCCTCGAGGCTTTCCAGCAGCGCGGTCTCTTCGCCGCAGATATAGGCCCCGGCGCCGTGGGCGACATACAGATCGAACGGCCAGCCGTTGATGTTGTCCTTGCCGATCAGCTTGGCCTCGTAGGCCTGGTCGATCGCCGCCTGCAGATGCTCGCGCTCGCGGATGAACTCGCCCCGCACATAGATGTAACAGGCGTGCGCGCCCATGGCGAAGCTCGCCAGCAGGCATCCTTCCACGAGCAGATGCGGATCGTGCCGCATGATCTCGCGATCCTTGCAGGTGCCGGGCTCGGATTCATCGGCATTGACGACGAGATAACTCGGGCGGCCGTCGGAATTGTCTTTCGGCATGAACGACCATTTCATGCCGGTCGGGAATCCCGCGCCGCCGCGGCCGCGCAGGCCCGACGCCTTCATCTCGTTGACGATCCAGTCGCGGCCCTTCTCGATGATCGCCTTGGTGCCGTCCCAGGCACCGCGCCGGCGCGCGCCTTCGAGGCTCCAGTCGTCGAGGCCGTAAAGATTGCGGAAGATGCGGTCCTTGTCCTCGAGCATCACACGTTGCCCTTCCTGGTGGCGTCGTCCGCCGGCGGCTTCGGCGCGGGCCGCTCCTGAAAATTCGCGGACTCGGTCTGCTTCTTCGGCTCGGCGTCGGCAAGCACCGGCTCCTTCGCCGCGCCCGGCCCGGCTGCGGCCGGTCCGCCGCCATCCTTCAGCACGCGCGGGCCACCGACGGGAGCGGCGAACTGACGATCGATTTGCGGGCCCGGCTTCGGGGGATTGCCGGCGGCGAAGCCGTCCAGCACCTTGCCAAAGCTGTCCTTGGTCAGGTCCTCATAGGTGTCCTTCCAGATCATCACCATCGGCGCGTTGACGCAGGCGCCGAGGCACTCGACCTCTTCCCACGAAAAGTCGCCGTCGGCCGACAAGTGGAAAGGATCGTGATGAATGCGGTGCTGGCAGACATCGATCAGGTCGGCTGCGCCGCGCAGCTTGCAGGGCGTGGTGCCGCAGACCTGAACATGGGCTTTCTTCCCGACCGGCGAGAGCTGGAACATCGTGTAGAACGTCGCGATCTCGAGCATGCGGATGTGCGGCATATCGAGCATGTCGGCGACATACCGGATTGCAGCCTCGGAGATCCAGCCGCCGTTCTGCTCCTGCGCGCGCCACAGGATCGCGATCGCCGCCGAGGGCTGGCGGCCCGGCGGATACTTCGCGATTTCCTTTTTCGCGAACGCGAGGTTCTCCTCGCTGAACGCGAAGCTCGCGGGCTGCAATTCTTTCGGAGCCAGACGACGGACGGACATTGTGCTTCAATCTCTCAGTGTACGCGCCGTGACGCCGTCGCGTTCAGGCGGTTGAATCGGTCTTGCCAGAAGGCGCTCGCGGTGCCGAACACGTTGTAACCGACGTGCGAGGCGACCTTGATGCGGTCGAGCATGGATAATTCGGTCAGGGTCTCGAAACGGCCGCTGACCGGATCATGCACGATCAGCTTCAACGGCGTCTCGTCGAGGATGTAGCGCGACACGGTATGATGCGGATCGTTGCCATGCTCTTCGCAGAGAATGACGGCATCGCCCTGAAGCACGCGCGTTCCGCCCTTGATCGCTTCGATCTCGACGCCTTCGACGTCGAGCTTGATGAGATATTTGCCGGTCGGCGAAATCCTGCCGTCGTCGAGCAGATTGTCGAGCGACAGCACCGGCACCTCCTCACCGCCGGCATCGATACTGCCCGCGATGCTGAACGCCTCATGCTTGGTGCCCGACAGACGTGCCGTGCCACGTGTCACGCCGATCGCATTCTGCACGACTTCGAAACGATTGCCGTTGAGGCGCGCGTTGTTCGCCAGCTTGGAAAAATTCTTTGACGACGGCTCGATCGCGATCGCCTTGCGCGCGCCGAACGGCTTGCTCGACACCAGCACCGACCAGTAGCCATAATTCGCGCCGCAATCGAGCAGCGTGTAATCGACATCGGCGGAGCCGCGAAACAGCAATTCCAGCTCGTCCTCGTACTTGAACGAGCGATCGAGCAGCTTGCTCCAGTAGCCGTCGCCATAGGGAAACGCAAAGACCGCATCCGGGTTGAGCTTGATGACGATATCGCGCTCGGGCAGCGTTTTGCGCAGCAGATTGGCGCACATGTTGTAGCCGCGATGGGCAAACAGCGACGACACCTTCGACCCCGCCACCAGCGCCAGCGCCGCCGCACGCTCCCAGGGATTTGCTCCCTCGAGGACGCCGGAAGCCCGGTCAAACTGGATGGGCGGCGCGCTGCTCACCGATCCACCTCGCCGAACACGATATCAAGCGATCCGAGAATGGCGGAGACGTCGGCCAGCAGGTGTCCTCGGCACATAAAATCCATGGCCTGCAAATGGGCAAAGCCCGGCGCCCGGATCTTGCATTTGTAGGGCTTGTTGCTGCCATCAGAGACGAGATAGACGCCGAATTCGCCTTTCGGCGCCTCGACGGCGGCATAGACTTCGCCCGCCGGCACATGAACGCCTTCGGTATAGAGCTTGAAGTGATGGATCAGCGCTTCCATCGAGCGCTTCATCTCGCCACGGCGCGGCGGCGCGATCTTGTTGTCCTCCACGACCACCGGCCCTTGCGCCGCTGGCTCGCGCAGCTTCTTGATGCACTGCTTCATGATGCGGACCGACTGGCGCATCTCCTCCATGCGGATGAGATAGCGGTCGTAACAGTCGCCGTTCTTGCCGACCGGAATATCGAAATCCATTTCGGCGTAGCATTCGTAGGGCTGCGCCTTGCGCAAATCCCACGCGGCGCCCGAGCCGCGCACCATGACGCCCGAAAAGCCCCACTTCCAGGCGTCCGCGAGCGACACCACGCCGATGTCGACGTTGCGCTGCTTGAAGATGCGGTTGCCGGTCAGGAGCCGGTCGAGGTCGGCGACCACCTGCAGGAACGGATCGCACCACGCCTCGATGTCGTCGATCAGCTTCGGCGGCAGGTCCTGATGCACGCCGCCGACGCGGAAGAAGGCTGCGTGCATGCGCGAGCCCGAGGCGCGCTCGTAGAACACCATCAGCTTCTCGCGTTCCTCGAAGCCCCACAGCGGCGGCGTCAGCGCGCCGACGTCCATCGCCTGCGTGGTCACGTTGAGAAGATGCGAGAGAATACGGCCGATCTCGCAATAGAGCACGCGGATCAACTGGCCGCGGCGCGGCACCTCGATGCCGAGCAGCTTTTCCGCCGCGAGGCAGAATGCATGCTCCTGGTTCATCGGCGCGACGTAGTCGAGCCGGTCGAAGTACGGAATTGCCTGCAGATAGGTCTTCTGCTCGATCAGCTTCTCGGTGCCGCGATGAAGCAGGCCGATATGCGGATCGACGCGCTCGACCACCTCGCCGTCGAGCTCCAGCACGAGACGCAGCACGCCGTGCGCGGCCGGATGCTGCGGGCCGAAATTGATCGTGAAGTTACGCATGCCGGGCGTTTCGGTGCCAACTGCTGCTTCGGTCATCAGCCACCCGCCTTTTCGCTGGTCGCCTTCTCATCGCCCGGCAGCGGATAGTCCGCGCCTTCCCACGGCGAGAGAAAATCGAACTTGCGGAATTCCTGATTGAGTCGCACCGGCTCGTAGATCACGCGTTTCTCGGCATCGTCGTAGCGAACTTCGACAAATCCCGTGAGGGGGAAGTCCTTGCGCAGAGGGTGGCCGTCGAAACCATAGTCCGTCAGCAGGCGGCGCATGTCGGGGTGTCCGACGAAGATCACACCGTAGAGGTCGTAGGTCTCGCGCTCGAACCAATCGGCGCCGGGAAATTCCGAAATCAGCGACGGCACCTGGGTCGTTTCCGAAGCCTGGCCGCGCAGCCGAATCCGCGTGTTCAGGGTCGGCGACAGGAAGTGATAGACCACGTCGAACCGCTTCTCGCGACCGGGATAATCGACCGCCGTGATGTCCGTGATGTTGACGAACCGGCAACCGGGATCGTCGCGGAGGAAGCGCGCCATCTCGACAATTTTCGAAACATCGACGGCAACGGTCAATTGACCGAAGGCCACGGTATGACCGGTCGCCGCGCCCGGGAGCGCGGCAACGATCGTCTGACCCAAGGCATCGAGCCTGCTGTCGTCCATGCGTTCAGCCTTAACGTTCGATGGTTCCGGTTCGCCGGATTTTCTTCTGCAGCAAGAGCACGCCGTAGAGCAGCGCCTCTGCCGTCGGCGGGCAGCCCGGCACGTAGATGTCGATCGGCACAATGCGATCGCAGCCACGAACCACCGAGTACGAGTAGTGGTAGTAGCCGCCGCCGTTGGCGCACGATCCCATCGAGATGACGTAGCGCGGTTCAGGCATCTGGTCGTAAACCTTGCGTAGCGCCGGCGCCATCTTGTTGGTCAGGGTGCCCGCAACGATCATCACGTCCGACTGGCGGGGCGAGGCGCGCGGCGCGAAGCCGAAGCGCTCGACGTCGTAGCGAGGCATCGAAACCTGCATCATCTCGACGGCGCAGCAGGCGAGGCCGAACGTCATCCACATCAGCGAGCCGGTGCGCGCCCATGTGATAAGGTCGTCGGCCGCGGCCACGAAGAAGCCCTTGTCGGAGAGTTCGTGGTTGACCTCGAGGAAATAGGGATCGTTGGCGCCGACCGGCTGCCCGGTACGCGGATCAAGAACGCCTGTCGCGGCCGGCGCGACCAGCGGACCGGTCGTCGGCCGGGTTGGAGTTGGGCTCAATCCCATTCAAGCGCGCCTTTCTTCCATTCGTAGGCGAACCCGACGGTCAGCACGCCAAGGAATACAATCATCGACCAGAAACCGGTGACGCCAAGCTTTCCGAAAGCGACCGCCCACGGGAACAGGAACGCGACCTCCAGATCGAAGATGATGAAGAGAATCGCGACCAGATAAAACCGCACATCGAACTTCATGCGCGCGTCGTCGAATGCGTTGAAACCGCATTCATAAGCTGAAAGCTTCTCCGGATCGGGCTGCTGGTAAGCCACGATGAAGGGTGCAATCAGCAACACGGCGCCGATAATGGCGGCTACCCCGATAAACACCACAAGTGGCAGATAGTTCTGCAAAATGCCGTTCATTGGCGATCCCCATCCCGCGGTTTCTTGTCCCCCGCGGATTCGCGCCACATTGGAATTGTTCTGAGGCTTAGCGCAGCGCAACAGGGGTGGCAAG